>DAOKZW010000023.1:0-10118 GCA_035325445.1 Flavobacteriales bacterium | reverse complement strand
TAATGTCGCAGGCTACCGCTGCGCGTCGATTCCCTTCGCGTACACGCGGTACCGCTTCCACACGGTGCCTCCCAAGCGCTCCACCTCAGCTCGCATGCGGTGGTTGGTCTCGAGGATCAGGTGGCTGTCCATGTGGATGAACCCCCTTGCCTTGGCGGTGCCCAGCAGCTCGTTCGCCAGCAGGCAGGTGAGTCCGCGGCCCTGCAGGTGCGGAAGCACGGCGCCCAGCAGCAGGTCCAGTTGCCGGGAGCGGCGCATGCCGCGCAGCAGGTGGAGGAAGCCGAAGGGGAAGAGGCGGCCGCGCGCCTTGCGCAGCCCTTCGCTCATGTCCGGTATGGCCACCACGAAGGCCACCGGCTCATTGCGATGGTCTACCAGCACCTTCACCAGGTGCGGGTCCAGCACGGGCATGTACTGGGCGGCGAGCTTCTTCATTTCCGCCTCGTCCAAGGGAGTGAAGCCCAACAGGTCCTTGTAGGTTTCGTTCACCAGGCGGAACACGGGCACCACCCACGGTTTCAGCGTGCGCCGCGAATGGATGGGCACGGTGCGGAACTCGCCGGAGGCCGCCAAGCGCTCGGCCACGCGCCGGTACACGGGCGGCATCTGGTCGGGGATGGGGGTGTTGTAGGCCACCGCATCCGAGAATTTCGTGTAGCCGCATGCCTCGATGTGGCGTGGCAGGAACCCCGGATTGGTGGGCGTGGCCACCACGGGCAGGTGGTCGAAGCCCTCCACCTGTGCGCCTTGCGGATCCTTGTCGCTCAGCCCGAACGGGCCGATGATGCGGTCCATGCCCTGTGCACGGGCCCATTGTTCCACGGCATGCAGCAGGGCGGCGGCCACCGCAGCATCGTCGATCAAATCGAGCTGGTAGAAGCGCGCCGTCCGTTCGCCGTGGTCCCGGTTGTGCTTGTGGTGCACGATGCCCATGATGCGGCCCACGCAGCGGTCGCCCTGCCAGGCCAGGAAGCGCACCACGGCGCAATCGTTCAAGGCCTTGTTCCGGCGCGGGTCGTGGAAGGCCCTTTCGTCGGCCCACACGGGCGGCACGTAGTTGGGCCTTTGGCCCGGCAGGTTTTCGGGCAGGTGGATGTAGCGGCGCAGGTCCCTGCCATTGCGCACCTCTGCCACGCGCACCGGGGTTGACGGCCTTTGCTGCATTGCCCTGTGTGTGCCGCGAATGTACCCGGCGCGGCGATCCGCGCCACGGGCCCTCAGGGGGTCATGTCACCATGCTCGCCGTCGCGCACATCCACGATGAAGCGGAAGCCCGGGGCACCGGCATGGCCGCGGATCTCCTCCGCCGTGCCCGGCCGGAAGGTGATGCGCTCCTTCGGCGCACCGATCTTGTCCAAGTACGCCGCAACTGCCTCGCGCCTGGCCGTTTCCAAGGCTTGCACGGCGGCATCGGCCTTGTCCGCGCCAACGGCCGCCAGGCAGCGCGCCCGTTCGTGCTGCCCGGCCGTGGCCGGGGTCAGGTCGTTCAGGAAGGCCGCGAAAGCGCTGTCCCGCAGGCTGAGGTTCGCGACGCGCAGGCTGTCATCCTTGCCAAGCGGCGCCTCCAGGCCCTTGAAGCGCATCTTCATTTGCCAGGCCGCCCACTCCTCCGCTTCCTCCCGCACATCCGCAACGGGCACCAGGGCAGCGTCCAGCTCGGGTTTCTCCTTTAGCAGGGCGGCCAAGGCGTCCAACGGACGGCGCTGTTCCTTGGTGATGGCGGCCGACAACGGGGCGAAACGCACCTCCTCCACGTTCTCATCCTCCTTGGCGCCGAAGAGCCCGCCCACCAGCTTCACGGGCGCGGCGGCCGCCTTCACCACCAGGTTCTTCAACACCTGCCACACAATGGGCCAGGGCTTGAACTCGGGGTCGCGCAGGTCGCCGGTCACCGGGATGTCCAGGTCGATCTTGCCATGCACGTCGCGCAACAGCGATGCCCCCAAGCGCAGGGGCAGGATGTAGATGCCCGTGTCGTGCACATCGGTCTTCTTGCCGAAGCGCAGGTCGTCCGCCCGCAACTGGTTCCGGCTATCGATCCGGCCCTCTTGAATGGACGTGGAGGTGTTGTAGTCCAGTTTCCCGGAGGTGATGGGGTGCGCGGCATACCAACGGCTGTACGGGTCCATGTCGGTGAGCCGCAGGTCCTGCACCTGGAGGTCCACCACCACATTTCGGAAATCCTTCGGGTCGAACCGGAAGGTGCTGGTGAGCCTTCCGCGCTGATTGAGCCGCGCCGAAGCAGTGAAGTTGGCGGTGCCGGCGGCGGTGGTGATGCGGCTGCTGCGGATGTCCACCTGATCAAGCCGGTACCGGAAAGGTTTCTCCGAGGTGAAGTCCTCGAAGTCCACGGTGGCATCGGTGAGGAGCAGGCTGTCGGCCGTGTATTCGTTGGCCACGAACTCTTGGCCGAGCAGGCGGATATAGTCGGCCAGCAGCACGAAGATGTTGGCGGGGTCCGCGGCCAGCGTGGTGGTGGTCCCGTCGTTGCCCGTGGTGGTTTCCAGCTTCAGCGCCTTGGTCCATGTGTTGCTGCCGTCGGCCCACTGCCGGTAGTGCGTGGCAAGCCCCCGCACGGACACCCGGCTGGCCTTGAAGGATCGGTCCTTGGCATTGAGCGTGTCCAGCACCACCCGGCCCTCGTCGAAGGCCAACAGCGTCCCGCCGGTGTTGTCCGCCACTTGGAAACCGTTGATCAGCAGGTCGCCGCTGACGGCCAGGGAGGTGGTGTCGGCCCAGCTGTCGCTCAGGTCGAGCCGCAGGTCCAAGGCACCCTTCAGCGCACCGGCATGCATAAAATCCTGCAGGTAGGGCAGCAGGGGCGGCAGGGCGAGCTCCTTCAGCTGCGCGTGGATGGCATAGCGGTTCTTCTCCGTATCGATGCTGAAGCCGCCATCCACGGCCCCGCCCTGGTCCAACACGAACCCGAGCAGGAAATCCATCCGGGCCGATGCGGAGGTGATGCGCGAACAATCGGCATGCAGGCCGGAAAGGCTTAACGGTGTCTTCAGGATATCGCTGGCATACACGATGCGCCCGCCGTTCAGCACGATGTCCTCCATGCTGAACAGCACGGGGTCCGTGTCCGAGGTGTCGGCCGGCGCGTCATGGCCCATTTCCAGGAGGTCGCTGAAGTTGAAGCGGTCGCCGTGCTGCACGATGTGGACGTAGGGCTCATGGATGCGCAACCGGTGGAAGCGCCAGTGCCGTTCCCGGAAGCCGGCCCAGAGGTCGCTTTTCACCGATACCCTTTTCCAGGACACGAACACCTCCTCGCTTCCGGGCTCGCGGCACACCAGGCCATCCACGCCATAGGTGAAGGTGAAGGGGTTGAGCACGATGCGCTCGATGGTGATCCGGCGGCCGATCCACTCCACGCTGTGCTTCTCGATATACTCCTTCAGCAGGTAGGGCACAAGGAAGGCGACCGTGGCCAGCAGGAGCAGCACCGCCGCAAGGGCGATGATCGCCCGGCGCAAGACCTTCGTTCCTCTTCCTGTCGCCGGGGCCACCATGGGGCGCAAAGGTCCGCATGGCAACCCCGCCCGCGCAAGGGCTTGGCACGGGCGGCGGCTTCCCCCTGCCGTGTTTCGTATCTTTGCACACGTTCAGCGTGTTGAACGCTCAGCTTTCGCCCAAAGGCATTGTCACCCGCACCATGATGGATATCAGTGAGATCCCGATGACCAATGATGAAAGCTCCCGCCAATTCGAGATGGAAGTGGAGGGACGGATGGTCAAACTGGAGTACGAGTTGAACGGCACCAAAATGTTCCTCACCTGCGCCAAGGTCCCCAAATCGTTGGCAGACAAGGGCGTGGGAGCGGAATTGGTGGAACGGGTGTTCAGGCACATCGAGGAGAACAAGCTGAAGCTGGTGCCCATGTGCGGGTTCGTTACCGACTACCTACGCAAGAATCCCGAGTGGAAACGCATCGTGGAGAAGGGGGTGCAGGTCTGATCGGCAAGACCTCCGCTATTTTCGCAGCCCCGTAGCGAACGCGGCACTGCCCCGTTGGGCTCCTTGGTGCGTCGTGCGGGTGGAGCAACATGTCCGTACGAGTCCGTTTCGCCCCCAGCCCCACCGGCCCCTTGCACATGGGCGGTGTGCGCACCGCCCTGTACAACTACCTCTTTGCCCGCAAGCACGGCGGGCAGTTCCTGCTGCGCATCGAGGATACCGACCAGGCACGCTTTGTGCCGGGCGCCGAGGAATACATCCGCGAGGCCTTGGAATGGTGCGGCCTGAAGCCTGATGAAAGCCCCTGGGACGGCGGACCGCACGGCCCCTACCGCCAGAGCGACCGCAAGCACCTGTACCGCGAGTATGCCGAGCGGCTGGTGAAGGAGGACAAGGCCTACTACGCCTTCGATACGGCCGAGGAGCTGGAGGCCATGCGTGAGCGCCTGAAGGCCGCCGGCGTGGCCTCGCCCGCCTACAACGCAGTCACGCGCGAGCACATGCGCAACAGCCTCACGCTGGGCGCCGCCGAGGTGCAGGAGCGGCTGGCCCGGGGCGACGAACATGTGATACGCCTGAAGGTGCCGCGCCAAGCCGAGGTGCGCTTCGAGGACGTGATCCGCGGATGGGTCACCGTGCACAGCTCCAACATCGACGACAAGGTGCTGTACAAGAGCGACGGCATGCCCACGTACCACTTGGCCAACATCGTGGACGACCACCTGATGCAGATCACCCACGTGATCCGCGGTGAGGAGTGGCTGCCCAGCGCACCGCTGCACGTGCTGCTCTACGAGGCCTTCGGCTGGGAGCGGCCCGCCTTCGCCCACCTGCCTTTGATCCTGAAGCCTGACGGCAACGGCAAGCTCAGCAAGCGCGATGGCGACCGCCTGGGCTTCCCCGTGTTCCCGCTGGATTGGCAAGATCCCGCCAGCGGCGAGAAAAGCATGGGCTACCGCGAGCGCGGCTACTACCCCGAGGCCTTCGTGAACATGCTGGCCCTGCTGGGCTGGAACCCCGGCACCGAGCAGGAGATCATGTCCATGGACGAGCTGGTTCGGCTCTTCGACCTGGAGCGCGTGCACAAGGGCGGCGCCCGCTTCGACCCGGAAAAGACCAAGTGGTTCAACCAGCAATACCTGCGCCTGCGGCCGGATGCCGAACTGGGTGCGCAGCTGCAGCAACGGCTTGCCGGAATGGGGATCGCCACCACGGCGGAAAAGGCCACCGCCGCGGCCGCCCTGCTGAAGGAGCGCGCCACCTTCGTGGACGACATGCTCGAAGGCCTGTACCTCTTCACCGAGGGCTCGCCGCTGAAGGACAATGAGGAGGGCATGGCCGAGCTGCGCAAGCGCTGGAAGGCCGGATCCGATGCGGCCATGTCCGCGTTCATCGCCAAGGTGGAGGCACTATCGTCCTTCACGCCGGCCGCACTGGAGGAGGCGCTGAACGCCGTGCTGCAGGAACACGGGATGAAGATGGGCCAGTTGATGCCGCTCTACCGGCTGTTCGTTGCGGGGCGCATGCAGGGCCCCGGCATGTTCGACGTGAGCGCCCTGCTGGGCAAGGAGGAAGTGATCGCCCGCCTGAAGGCCGGGCTGCAGATCTGCGAAGGATGGGCCTGATCGAGGTAAAGGGGATCCGCGTGTACGCCTACCACGGCTGTCTCAGCGAGGAAGGCCGCATCGGCGGGCACTACCAGGTGGACGTGGCCGTGGAAGGCGATCTGGCCCGCGCCGAACGCACCGACAAGCTTGCCGACACCATCGACTACGGCCGGGTGACCGCCATCGTGCTGGAACAAATGGCCATCCGCTCCCACCTGATCGAGCACGTGGCGGCCCGCATCCTGGAAGCCCTGCAGGCACAGTGGCCGCATGGCTTCACCTGGACCGTAAGGCTGGTCAAGGAACACCCCCCTATTGCCGGGGCGGTGGATGCCGTGGTGTATACGGTGAGGGGGTAGCTTACCCTTTCCGTGCCCCTCGTTGCTCAAAGTCCGAACAACCGGGCCACCCTCCGCGCCGTGCGTGCATGGCGTTCCCGCAGCAGCCGCAGCTCCGCCTGCTGGGCGGCATGAAGCCGCACCAACCGCACCAGCACTTCTTCCGGCAACCGGCCGGCCGTGCCCCGGACCACCTGCCCCAAAAGGTCGTCGGCCATCATGGACTCCCCGTCCGGCATCAGCAATTCCCACGGCGCCACGCCCAGCACCTTGGCAATGCCCACCAGCCGGTCCAGGTCCATCCTCGTTTGCCCGCACTCCAGGCGGCTGTATGCGCTGCGCGACATGCCCAGCGCCCCGGCCACGTCGGCCTCGCGGAGCCCCTTCTGCAGGCGCAGGGAACGTATATTCAAATAAGGCATGGCGGCGGGCTCTTCACACAACGGATCTCGTGTGCATTATTTGCACACGACGTGCAAATAATGCACATCAAATTTCGGATAAATTCATTCTATTTGTTCAGTCGTACCCAAAACCCCGTCCCATGTTTCTTCGCTTTACCCCCCCCCGCGCCAAATAACCGCTTCCGCCCATGGGGAACATGAATGCACCCGGCACGGCGCTGTTTCCTTGGGGGCCTTCGGCCTGGTCCTCTTGCTTCTTTTGACCGCCGCGACAGCGGCCCATGCAGCCGATCCCTTGCAGGCCACCCTGCAGGTAAGCAACTACAACGGGTACCAGGTCAGCTGCTTCGGCATGAAAAACGGCTGGATCACCGTGAACGCCACCGGCGGTGCGCCGCCTTACACCTACAGGTGGAGCAACGGGGCCGCCACGGCCACCATCCAGGACCTGGCCGCCGGCTATTACCGGGTGGAGGTAACCGACCAGGATGCACAGACCGTGACCCTGGAGACCACCTTGGAGCAACCCCTGGACATGAAGCTGGACGTGGACGTGTACGAGTATGCCAACGGGTACAACATCAGCTGCTTCGAGTGCGCCAACGGGAATGCCGCCGTGATGGTGACGGGCGGTGCCGCCCCGTTCACCATAAACTGGAGCGACGGCCCCACGGGCATCTACCGCTACAACCTGGCAGCGAAAGACTATAAGATTACCGTGACCGACGCCAACAACTGCGCGGGGGCCAACACCACCATATACTTACGCGGGCCGGCCCGCAACGACTGGAGCATGACCGGCAATGCCGGCAGCACCCCGGTAAGCCACTACATCGGCACCAGCGACAACCAGGACTTCGTGCTCAAGAGCAACGGGCTGGAGCGCCTGCGCCTGAAGGCCAACGGGGATATAGCAATATGGGGCGCCGACACCACCTACGGCATCCTGTACCGCGACAGCCTTGGCACCCTCCGCGGCGGCGGCATGTCCTATGCCTTGGCGGAGATCCTACAGCCACCCCCTTGCACCGGGGGCGAAGGGGATGGCGTGCCCTATTGGCGGGTACACGGCAACGATTTCAGCTATCTGTGCGCCCAGGACGAAAGACCGATATTGGGTACCTTGAACAACGAGTACCTGCGCATCTTCACCAATGGGGCGGAGCGCATGCGCATTGCCGCCAACGGCAAGGTGGGCATCGGCACCATCCCGGTCAGCAACAGCGATTACCTCCTCTTCGTGGAAGGAGGCATCGCCACACGCGATGTGCAAGTGAAGCTGGGAGCATGGCCGGACTACGTCTTCGCCCCGGAATATGCACTGCTACCCCTGGACGAATTCCGGCGGCATCTGCAGGAAAAGCGGCACTTGCCGGGCATCCCTTCCGCGGCACAACTGGAAGCAGAGGGCGGTGTGGAACTGGGTGATATGCAGGCACGCCTGTTGAAGGCGTTGGAGGAACAGGCGCTGTACATCCTGCAGCTAGAGCGGCGTTTGCGGGCCTTGGAAGCGTCTCAACGGTGAGGGCCATGAAACCTGCACGTTCCATACGCATTGGCCTGCTGGTAATAATACTTGCGGGGGTAGTGGTTGAAGGGTCCGCGCAGCCCTCCATGGTTCCATCAGGTCCGCTGTATCAGCTTTATTATGCCAAGCAGGCTTATTTCGATTCCCTTCACGCTGTTACTCCGGATTCCATCTTCTACCATGAAGGAGGGGAGTATGCGGAGTTCCAGAAGTGGTTCAATAAGTGGGAAGGGCGCTTGTCGCCCAGCGGTGATTTCGAATTCTACGATCAAATAACAAAGAACTATGCAGACCGACAAAGGCATGTTGGAAGCACCTCGCGGTCAAATGATGTTAGCCCGTGGTTGGAAATAGGCCCAACCAGGAAAAGTGGGACCATGATGGGGATCGGTCCGATACGGAATGAGATTAGTATTTCAACAGTAAACCCTGACCACATTCTTTGTGCGAGCACTTCAGGGGGCCTTTTCTACACGACTGATGCTGCCAACCAATGGCAGAATGCAGGAAGCGACACGCACTGGCCACATAGCGGATGCAGTGGCGCCACATATTATCCGAACACAACGAACCAATGGTATGCCGTTTCGAGCTACGACAGAAGGATTTCATATGTTGGTGGGGTATACCGCACTTCCGATGGACCTGAAAACTGGGATTTGACCCCTATCGCGGACTATTCCAATCTCAATGGTCCCAATACCCGGATCAATAAGATCATTTTTGACCAAAAAGAAATCGGGAATGACCATCGCCTATTCATTGCAACCGACAATGGGCTTTACTATTCTGATAATCCGGCATCTGCCATGCCTTCCTGGTCATTCGTGACCGCCAATACTCCAAATTCAATTTTTACCGCATACCCAACGGGGTCCGTGGTTCCGGATCACCGGTTCTATGATATCGAATACTTACCCTATGATCCCCAAAATCCGACAAATACGCTATGTGCCTCAGTTATGTATACTGTGACCGTATCTGGGCAAGCGAAGAGAATTTGGCGCTTCATGAAATCAACTGACAACGGGGCTACATGGTCTGAAATTATCAATCATCCGGCCATTGATGAAACGATTTCCTTCGCCACGGTTGAAACCAGTGCTGCCGCACCGGGCACGTTCTACTGCCTGGCCTTAAGGAGTAGCAATTCTTGGGTCAAGGCTTATGATACGGGGACGGATGCCTGGACGGATGTAGCCACTGGTTTTACAACTGGGTTTGGAGCGGGCAACGGCTTTGGAGTAGACCCTTCGGATCCGAATACTGTATTTGTTTCCCACGATATATATATGCGCCGATACACAAATGGCGTGTTTAGCCTTATTCATCCCACACATGTGGATGTTGAGAATGTGGCAGGCAGCCCTTTACAGCCGGATATAATGTGGGTGGCCCACCATGGCGGAATCGACAAGCTTACCATTAATGGAGGAACAACGAATTGTGAAAGCAAAAGTGATGGATTGGGGGTTGCCGAGATTTGGTCCATGTCCACCTCTCAGAACAAGCCCGACTACATCGCATTGGGGTTATATCACGATGGAGAAATCATAACTCGAACCCCATACAGCACTGGATGGGATCCGGATTGGGGCTTGTTGGGCGGTGGTGATGGCACCATGGTAATTATTAACCCAAAGGATGCGAACAACGTATATAATGCCACCCAGGTTCAGCCATCAACTTTAAAGTCATATTGGTGGAGATATGACCATGCCGAAACCGCGATTAGTTCAGCGGATCAGGCTTGGTCGATTAGAACTCAGTATTACGCGAGGGCAGCGCTTAATAGGCGCAATACAGATCATTTGTATGGCACTGAACAGGTACTCATACAGGGTATCCCGCCCGCCGATCCAATTGGTAACTATGAAAATGAGGTCTGGCGGTCATTTGACAAAGGAAACACGCGGGAAATGATTAGCGATTTTGCGCATAACTACAATCTCACTCGTCAGTCTCAAGGGCTGTATGACTGGAACAATGAAATGATTTGGTGGATCATGTCCAACCCGGCCAATAGCAATCATCTGTACACGGGTATTCGGAACTGGGCTTGGCAGTCAAGGATCATGCGCAATACCAACATTGATGGGCCTAACGCACAAGATGTCATGGATACTTGGGAAGAGGTGCCCCATCCGCGTCGTGTATATCTTGATGCCGACGATGAACATAGGCAACCTGAGGTCAGTGGTTTGGCATTTGACCCGGAAGATGAGAAGTAAGCATCCGGCGAACTACATCTTGTGAGGTCTTCCGGAGGCGGCTTGGTTT
>DAOKZW010000022.1:23771-58267 GCA_035325445.1 Flavobacteriales bacterium | reverse complement strand
AAGTCCAAGAGGCTCAAGGCCGGGTGGGATAACGATTATCTCTTGAAGGTCCTACAACTTTAGATGCGTTTGCCCTGCCCCTTGGTCCGCCCTATTTCGCGGCACTGCATACTTTCGGGCCGATGCGCATACCCGGTATCCTTCTGGCCTGCCTGCTCCTGCCCGCCTTGGCGCTTGCCGGTGGTGAACCCCTGCCTTCGGGCGCCCGGTTCGCCGGCATGGGCAACGCCGCCCTCACCCTGAAAGACCTCTGGTGCGTGAGCGGCAACCAGGCCGGCTTGGCCGGGTTGGAAGGCCCGGTGGCGGGCGCCTTCTACCAACAGCACTGGCTATCGCCCGACATGGCCATGCAGGGCTTGGCCGCCGCGTTGCCCGTTGGCAAGGGCGTGTTCGCCATCAGCGCCAGTTCTTTCGGCAACAACCTGTACGCGCAACGCACATTCGGCCTGGCCTACGCCATGGAGCTCGGCGAGGGATGGCGGGCCGGCGTGCAACTGGATTACTTCAACATCCGGTTGGGTGAGGGCTACGGAAGCACCGGGGCCATCTCGGCCGAATTGGGCTTGCAGGCCCGCATCACGGAAAAGCTATGGATCGGCGCCCACCTGTACAACCCCAACCGCGCCAAGCTCGGCGGCCCGTACGAGGAGCGCATGCCCACGGTGCTGGGGGCCGGCCTCGGCTACACCTTCAATGAACGCGTGACGCTGACCGGCGAGGTGACCAAGGACATCGACCGGCAGGAGCAATACCATGCCGGCATCGAATACCGGCCCGCCCATGCCCTGTTCCTGCGGACCGGCGTGAGCAGCGGCCCCGCCAAGGCCCACTTCGGGGTGGGCCTGGTTATGGGGCAGCTGGACCTGGACCTGGCAGCCGTGATGCGCACCCAGCTGGGCCTGACCCCCATGGTGAACCTTAGCTACCGCTTCAAATGAGGCGGCTCCTGTTGCTGGCCCTCCTGGCCATGGCCGGCGGCATGTTCACGGCGCACGCCCAAGAGATAACGCCGGAATTGCGCGAACTGATCGAGCAGCGCGTTTCGGACCTCGCCGAACAACTCGGCGACGACAGCGATGTGGACCTGGCGGAACTGTACGAACTGCTGATGGACCGCTTCAACGACCCCATCGACCTGAACCGTACCAATGCCATGGAGCTTGGCTCGCTGTACCTGCTGTCGGACCTGCAGGTGAATGCCATCCTCCAACACAGGGCCAAGCACGGGAAGTTCATCAGCATCTATGAGTTGCAGGCCGTGGACGGAATGGACATGGCCATCTTGGAAATGATCCGACCCTTCGTGGTCATCAGCGGCGAAGGCCGGTCGCGCACCCCGCTGAAGGTGATGCTGCGGCAAGGCAAGCATGAGGTGTTGGTGCGCACGCAGATCAACCTGGAGCAGAAGAGGGGCTTCCTGGGGCGCGACCCCTTTGGCAAACCATACCAATACCCCAGCGGGAAGCCGCTGCCCGATGTGGGCAACCCCGCAGTGATGGACTCGCTCCGGCTGAACAACAAGGTGTACCTGGGAAGCCCCTGGAAAGTGTACAGCCGGTACCGCTTCCAATACCGGCGCAACCTCAGTTTCGGCATCACCGCCGAAAAGGATGAGGGCGAGGAGTTCTTCAAGGGCACACAGAAGCAAGGCTTCGACTTCTACTCCGCCCACCTGTTCATGCGGGACATAGGGCCCTTCAAGGCCGTGGCACTGGGCGACTACCAAGCCCAATTCGGCCAAGGCCTCACCTTTTCCAGCGGGCTCAGCTTCGCCAGAAAGTCGGCCTATACCATGAACATCACCAAGAACGCCCAAGGGCTCACCCCATACACCAGCGTGAATGAGAACCGCTTCCTGCGGGGTGCCGGGGCCACCCTCGGCCTGGGCAAGCGATTGGAGGGAACAGCCTTCGTGAGCAAAAAGAAGTACGACGCCAACGTGGTGGCCGACACCGACACGACCTTCGGCGGCGATGCCAGCCTGGTCTCCTTCAGCTCCTTCCAAGAAGACGGCTACCACCGCACCTATCGCGAATTGGCCAAGAAAGGTGCCATTGAGGAGTTCATTTGTGGGGGCCATTTGGCCTACCGCGGCAAGGGATACACACTGGGGGCCACCGCCGCGCAGGTCAACTTCGGGCATGAATTGGTGAAGACGCGCGTCTATCCCTACAACCAATTCGAATTCCAAGGAAAAGGCAACACCACATACGGACTTGACTGGAATGTGCCCTACCGCAACACCATCTGGTTCGGCGAAGTGGCCCGCAGCGCCCAAGGCGGCATGGCGGGGCTTACCGGCGTGCTGGTGGCCTTGGATAAGCGCCTCTCACTGGCCATGCTGTACCGCAATCTGCAGCGCGACTTCCACGGCCTGTACAGCAGCGCCTTCGCGGAGGGATCCAACCCATGGAATGAAAAAGGACTGTACACCGGGATTGAACTGAGGCCCAACAAGAAGTGGCTGTTCAATGCCTACTACGACCAGTTCGCCTTCCCTTGGCTCCGCTTCCAGACCAATGCACCCAGCCACGGTTTTGAAACGCTTGGGCAGCTCACTTGGGCCCCATCAAGGGGCACGCAGCTCTACGTGAAATACCGGCGACAGGTGAAGCCGCGGAACGGCGACGAAGCCCTGGGCGGAGTGCTGGCCTTGGTGGATGCGCGGCAGGACAATTACCGTTTCAATGCCAGCTACAAGGTGTCCAGGGGAGTGACCCTGCGCACCCGCGTGGAGCATGTGGACTATCAGCGCGGCGACGGCCTGGTGCAACATGGCTTCATGCTGTACCAGGACATCATCCACCGGCCCATGCGCGGCAGCCTGCAGTTCACCGGAAGGGTCATGTTGTTCGCCACCGACAGCTACGATGCCCGCCTTTATGCCTTCGAATCGGACGTGCCAGGCGTGTTCAGCCTGCCGCCCATTTCAGGCCGCGGCATGAAATGGTACACCATGGTGCGGTGGCGGGTGAGGCGCGGGGTGGACCTGTGGGCACGGTATGGTATCACCATGTACACCGACCGGGAATCCATCGGTTCGGGCATGGATGAGATCTATGGGCCCGACCGCAGCGACCTGAAGCTGGAGCTGCGGTTGAAGTTCTGATGGGGCTGGCCCCGGACCAGCGCAACCCACACCGGTGGCCCGTATCTTCACCGCATGTCCAACTTCGGAACGATCATCATGGAACGCCCGCGCCAAGTGGGCAACTTTTTGGTGGGGCGCCTCCTCCCCTTCCACAGCAAGCGGATGGTGGGGCCGTTCATCTTCATCGACCACATGGGGCCCGTGGCTTTGAACGACCACGAGAACATCGACATCGGGCCGCACCCGCATATCGGGCTCAGCACATTGACCTACCTGTTTGAGGGGAGCATGATGCACCGCGACGGGTTGGGCACCGAAGTGGAGATCACCCCGGGGGCGGTGAACTGGATGACCGCCGGGCGCGGCCTGGTGCACAGCGAGCGAACGCCCGAACGCCTGCGCAACGTGCCACACACCATGCACGGCCTGCAGATCTGGGTAGCCCTGCCCAAGGCGGACGAGGAGACCGGCCCCAGCTTCCATCATGTAGAGGCCAGGGACCTTCCCGCATGGGAAACCGACGGCGCCCGGTACAAGCTCATCGCCGGTGAAGTGATGGGCCGCCGCTCGCCCGTCCCCGTATTCAGCAAGCTCTACTTGCTGGAGATCCATGCCACCACGGACCACCAGGTGCGCTTGGGCAACGGGCTCTACGGCGAAAGCGGGCTCTATATCCTGGATGGCGAGGTGCAGGCGGAAGGAGAAGCCTTCGGGCCCAAGCAGATCCTGGTGGCCAAGGATGCCACACAGTGCGGGTTCCACATGAAGGCCGGCACCACCATTTATCTGTTTGGTGGCGAACCTTTTCCGGAGGAACGCATTATCCATTGGAACTTCGTAGCCACGGAACAGGCCATGATCGATGCGGCGAAGGAGCGCTGGCGCAACCTGGGTTTCGCCATGCCCCCCGGGGAGCACGACCCGATCCCGTTGCCGGGCGAACAATTCCCATCCCGACACCCATGATGTTTTCCATCCAAGCACACATCGGCCGCGAACATTACCGCACCGAGATACGCACCGCCAGCCAACTGCTGATAGCCGACGAGCCGCCCACGAACGGGGGCGAGGGCCTCGGATCCAACCCGCATGAGCTGCTGATCGCCGCGCTGGGCGCGTGCACCAACGCCACCGTGCGCATGTATGCCGACCGCAAGGGGTGGCCCCTGGAGGCCGTGGACACGCACGTGAGCATTGAGCACGGCGACTCTTTCGACACCACGCACATCAAGCGCACCGTGCATTTCACGGGTGCCCTCACCGCCGAGCAGCGCGACCGGCTGCTGCAGATCGCCAACCGCTGTCCCATACACCGCACACTCACCGGGGCCATCGACGTGGCTACGGAGATGCTGCCGGCCTGATCCGCGCTTTTTCAGGAACGGTCGCCGCGGTGCTCCTCCCCGCGCCGGGTCATCAACTTGCCCGGAGGCGCCAACCGTACGTGCATATACACCAACGCCCCCACCACGGCCATGGCCAAGCCACCGCCCAGGAAGAGACGCACGTTCACCACCCCTTCAGCGGCATCCACCGCAGCCGCAGGTGCCGCCGCCACCAATGTGCCGCAGACCACCATGAGCACCCCTGTTATCAACAGGGCCATACCGATCGCCTTGTTCATAATGCGGTCGGGCGCCCAAACATCATACCGCCCGGCCTCCGCAACGCCAGGCACCACTTGCCGGCATGGCAACCGTGGAATACACACCCCGGCCGCCCGTGCAGCACCAGCGTGCAAGCGGCGAGAATGCCCCGGCCAGGGCATCAAGGCACCGGCATCGGCACGGCACGAATGGCAAAAGCTTCGTTCCTTTGCACCGCCATGGGAACGACCATCGAAAGCACGGGCAAGCCACGTTATTCGCCCGAGGAACTGAAGGAGTTTGAAGAGTTGATCCACGCCAAGCTCGCACAGGCGGAAGAAACCTTGCAACTGAACAGGGACTCATTGCTCCGCCTGTCCGCCAATACCACGGACGACACCTATTCCTCACACGAAGGGCTGGAGGACGCCTCCGCCTTGATGGAACGGGAGGACCTGACGCGCTCCGTGGTGCGCCAGGAGAAATTCATCAGCCAGCTGAAGGCCGCCTTGGGCCGGATACGCACCGGCGAATACGGCATCTGTCGGGCCACGGGCAAGCTTATCCCCAAGGAGCGCCTCCGCTTGGTGCCGCACGCCACCTTGACCGTGGAAGCCAAGAATCAACGGCCCGAACCCCGGACGGAGCCCGAGGTATCGGAGCGTATCGAACGGGAGGAGGAGGACTGACCCCGGCACGATCGACGGCCACGCCCATCCGTACTGCCCATCACGCCCGGCCTGCTGGTTCATCGGGGCCGGCCGTGGGCGGCAGCTCGCGCCGTGCCTTGCGCTCCGCAGCCTCGCACATACCGCGCCTCTTGCGTACGCCGGGCGTGCGAACACCCACAATGGCTTGTGCACGCCTGATCCACTTGCCGATGCGTCCATGCTCCTTCGGCGCAGCTTTCCCCCGATCCCCTGAAGGCCGTGTATTGTCTTTTCCGTTTGCCATGATGCCGTAGTTGCTTGGTTCCGTGGTTCCATGGATCGAAGAGTGTGCCGACGGCACCACAGGTCCTCCACGGTGCCGTCCAGCCCGCCCTGTAGCGCCCAGCCCTCATTTTCCGGGCCGGCCCGCATGGGGAATTTACGCCACACTTGCCCCGATGCCCGGCGCGGCAGGCATACGGCAAGGCTAACGAAGAACTAACCTTGCACCATGAAGACCTTAAGACTCCTGCTTGCCCTGTTGGTGCTGCAACCGGCCACCGCCTTCGGCTGGGGACGTACCGGCCACCGCGTGGTGGGCGAGATAGCGGAGCAGCACTTGACCAAGAAGGCCCGCAAACACGTGCAGCGCATACTCGGCACCTCCTCCATGGCCTTGGTGGCCACTTGGATGGACGATATCAAGAGCGACCGCTCCTATGACCACATGCGCGACTGGCACTGGGTGACCATACCTGACGGCAGCACCTACGAGCAGGCCGAAAAGAACCCGAATGGCGACGTGGTGGAGGCCATCGGGCGGATGGTGGCCGCCTTGAAGAGCGATACGCTTTCGGACGAGCAGGAAACCTTCTGCCTGAAGGTCCTGATCCATCTGGTGGGCGACCTGCACCAACCCCTGCATGTGGGCAACGGCGATGACCGTGGCGGCAACTCCTTCCAAGTACAATGGTTCAAGAAGGGCACCAACCTGCACCACGTATGGGACGAAAGCCTGGTGGACGGCAGCCTGCTCAGCTACACCGAACTGGCCCGGAGCCTGGATCATGCCACCAAGGAACAGATCGCCGGGTGGAGCCGGGGCAACGTGGCCGAATGGGCCCAGGAGAACGTGGGCATCCGGCCACGCATCTATCCGGACAAGACCGGGGAGAACCTCTCCTACGAATACCAGTACGAGCACTGGCCGCTGGTGCAGGAGCAACTGCTCAAGGGAGGGATCCGCTTGGCAGCCCTGTTGAACAACATCTTCGCCTGACCACCGCCTTCTGCAACAACCGCGGCCATTGACGGGGACATTGCCGTAAATTGGCTGCATCAAACCAACAAGACCATGAAGTGGATTTTGACAGCGGCGTTGGCCATGGCCATGACCGCCGGCACCTATGCCCAAACGAAAGGCGAAGGCCTGGATGCCGCCAAGTACGCGCGGGAGTTGACGGACCGGATGACGCAGGAACTCAACCTGACCCCGGAACAGGCCGAAAAGGTGGGGGAGATCAACACGCGGTACATGGAGAAGGCGCTGACCAACCGCGAGAAACGGGCGGAGGCGGGACAGAGCTTGGACAAGGCCGCCGAGCTGGCCGAGATGAACAAGGCCCTGGAGCAGGCATTGACGGAGGAGCAATACCGGAAATGGCAACAACTGCAGACAGCCGCCGGAACGCGTACCAAGGAAGGGCAGGAAATCAAGTCCGTGAAGACGGTGCAGTGAGACCTACCCCGCCCCCTCCCAAGCAAAACGGCCCGCATGCGGGCCGTTTTGCTTGGGGGGAATGGACTTACAGCTTGAAGGAAACTGGTAGCGTGAAGCGCACCTTGA
Organism: Flavobacteriales bacterium; assembly: GCA_035325445.1. GTDB lineage: Bacteria > Bacteroidota > Bacteroidia > Flavobacteriales_F > PHOS-HE28 > PHOS-HE28. The sequence goes on along the minus strand of DAOKZW010000022.1, from coordinate 51,094 downwards.
CGCGCTCACCGTCCAACCTGCCCGGCGACCAGGCAGGCATTTCCTGAACGCCACGCATCGCCTCCGCATCCAGGTCCGGCCGAACGCCCCGGATCACCTGCACGTCCTGGATGGTGCCATCCTTGCCAATGACGAACTGCACAAAGACCTTCCCTTCCGCGCCCTCCTGCACCGCCAGATCGGGATAGTGGATATTCTCCCCCAAGTATCGGTACAGGGCCTCCATCCCGCCCGGGAATTCAGGCATCTCCTGCAACATGGGCAGCTCATACACGGCATCGGCATCATTCTCGTCGATGCTCCGGGACAGCTGCAGCGTGTCAATGGCCTGCCCGAAGGCAGCGATGCACAGCAGCAAGGCTGCCACCAGCAGGGTGCTTCTCCTTTCCATGCCATCAAATGTAGGCCGTGCCCGGAGGCCATCCGATCCGCACGCAGCCTACATTTGGCACAAACGATATCCAAACAAGGCCATGAGCAACGTGTACTATCCCGAATATCTGCAATTGGACAAGATCCTCAATGCACAGGAACCGGAGAGCAACAAGCTGGGCACACCCGCCCACGACGAAATGCTCTTCATCGTGATACACCAAGCCTATGAGCTGTGGTTCAAACAGCTCCTGCACGAAGTGGGCAGCATCATCCACATTTTCGAGGACCAGCACGTGGACGACAACGGCGGCGAGCTGAACATCGCCGTACACCGGATGCACCGCGTGAACACCATCCTGGACCTGCTGGTGAAGCAGCTTGGCATACTGGACACAATGACCCCGCTGGATTTCCTCGACTTCCGTGACATCCTGCGGCCGGCCAGCGGCTTCCAAAGCCTGCAGTTCAAGATCCTGGAGGCCCGCTTGGGCCTTCGCATGGAGGACCGATTTGGCAAGCAGTACTACACCAGCCAGCTGAAGCCCGAGCACAAGGCGCAGATAGAGGCTTTGGAAAGCAAGCGCACCCTGCGCGAGCTGGTGAACGCCTGGCTGGAGCGCATGCCTTTCCTGAAGGAAGAATACTGGCCCGGCGAAGCCCAGTTCTTCGATCAGCTGGAAAACCTGTATGTAGGCTCCTTGGTGAAGGGCGAGGAAGGCAACGCCCAACTGTGGAAGGAGATCTTCTCGGAAGGTTCGGCCACCCGCCACTTCTCCCCCGCCGCCGCCCGCAGCGCCTTGTTCATCATGTTGTTCCGCGACGAGCCCATGTTCCAGCAAGCCTTCCGCTTCCTCGACTCACTGGTGATCCTGGACAGCAGCATGGCGCGTTGGCGTGCCCGCCACATCGACATGGTGCACCGCATGATCGGCCTGCGCGTAGGCACCGGCGGCAGCACCGGCAAGAACTACCTGCGGGGCGCCATGGACCACCACTACGTGTTCAACGAGATCGCCGACCTCGGCAGCTTCCTCTTCGAGCGTCGCAAGCTGCCGGCCCTGCCCGAAGGCTTGAAGATGGCCATGGAGTTCCGGGGCTGAGCCGGGCCTTAGATCTCGAACCGCTGATCCAGATCGGGCAGATCGATCCGCCTGAAGCCCCGGTCGGCCAAGAGGTCGCGCAGGCCTTCGCGGGCGCTGCCCACCCCATGGACCAGGAACAGGCGCTTGACGAGCGCCGGATCCTGGCAGCCGATCCATTGCAACAACTCGGTGCGGTCGCCATGGGCACTGTAGCTCTCCATGGTGAGGATCTCCGCACGCACGGGCACCTCCTCGCCATACATGGATACCGTGGCGGGCCTATGCAGCAACCGCTCGCCAAAGGTGCCGGGCGCGCAGAAGCCCACGATCAGCACCGCGTTGTTGGCCTGCGGCAGGCCATGGAACAAATGGTGCCGGATGCGTCCCGCGTCCATCATGCCGCTGGCGGCAATGGTGATACTGGCCCCCTTCCGGGTGTTCAGTTCCTTGCTCCGCGCCGCCTCACGCACGAACTCCACGCCGGGGAAACCGAACACGTCCGTGTCGCTCTCCAGCTCCTTTTGGATCTCGGGGCGCAACAGCCCCGAATGCTTCCGGTAAATGCCCGTGGCGCTGATGGAAAGCGGGCTGTCAACGAAGACCGGCACGCGAGGAAGCCGTCCTTCGTTGAAGAACTTGTTCAGTGAGTGCAGGATCTCCTGGGTGCGCCCCACGCTGAACGCCGGGATGATCAGGCGGCCCGCCCGCTCGACGCATACTTTCTGCACGTGGCCCAGCAGCTCTTCCTCAGCGCCCACGGCGGCGGGGTGGTCGCGGTCGCCGTATGTGCTCTCGCAGATGATCACATCCGCCTGCGGGAATGGCTTGGGCGGGGGCACCAAGCGGTCCACGTAGCGGCCCACATCACCGCTGAACGTGATCCGCTTCACCCCTTCCTTGCCTGCCACCGTCAGGTGCACCGAAGCGCTGCCCAAGATGTGGCCTGCATCGATAAAGGTGAGGGTAACGCCCGGCAGGATCGTGGTGGGCGTATCGTAAGGCACCACCCGGAATTGCTCCATCGCCACCTCCACGTCCGGCGCGCTGTACAACGGGCCGATCTCCGTCATCGCCGCATGCTGCCGGCGGGCCCGCTTCGCGTCGTAATGGAAGTCGCTTTGCTGGATGTAGGCGCTGTCCATCAGCAGGATCTTGGCCAGGTCAGCCGTGGCCTCCGTGGCATAGATGGGGCCCTTGAAGCCTTCGGCCACCATGCGCGGGATGAGCCCGCTGTGGTCAATGTGGGCATGTGAAAGCACAAGCACGTCAATGGAAGCCGGATCGAAGCCGAAGCGCCGGTTCAGCGCGTTGCTGGCCGGGCCTTCGCCTTGGAACATGCCGCAGTCCAGCAGGATGCGCCGCCCATCGGGCAGGTCGAGCAAATGTTTGCTGCCGGTGACCATGCCGGCAGCGCCATGGAAAGTGATGGACAAAGGCATGGGTGTGTGTTTGGTTATTGGTTGCCGGCCGGGGAAAGGTACGTTCCGCAAGGCCGCATCAAAAAGCCCCGGACCGCAAGCGGCCGGGGCTTTTTGATGCGGCCACCTTTATTGTGCCTTCCCTTGCTGCGCAGGCGCCCGGTTCAGGCCCTCCCGCTTCTGCATCGGCCGGTTCTCCCGGTTTTCCATGCGCTTCTCGCGCATCTCCTCCTGGCGCTCCTGCAGCTTCTTGTACTGCTCCTCCGTCAGCACCTCCTTCAGCTCTTCCATGTGCTCCTTCCGCAGGGCATCGCGCTTTTCGTTGCGACCCCGCACTTCATCTTGGCGCCCTGCCTGCATCGCCTCCATCTTCTCCGCGTAGCGCGCATTGATCGACTTCACCTTCTCCGCCTGCTTCTCATCCAGGCCCAGTTCCTTCACCATGCGCTCCGTGGTCATCATGGCGCGCTCGTCCATGGTCTTGCGCGGTGCATCCTGCGCATTCGCCGCACCGGCAACAAATACCGCCAGTGCCATTCCCATCATCAGGTTTTTCATGTTGGTGTTCGTCTTGGAGCCGACGCGGCTGTTTGGGTTTAAGGTTTGCTTGCCACCGAACAGGCAGATATCGTGCCAGACATGCCCGTTCAGCTTCGGAAACTACAAAAGCCTGTAAACACGACACCCGGGCAGTTCACCGGCCAGAACGGCGCAACGGTCAGGCCCCCTCCTCGGCATCGGCCGGTAGGGCGGCCCCACCACCCGGAGCCACCAGGTACACCACCGCCCCCAGCGCCACGATGCCCAGGCCCATGCCGGCATAGAATGGCTTGCTCACCAGCAAGCTGATGCAGAAAGCGGCCGCCGCCGCCATGTACAGCGCCGGAAGCACCGGGTAACCCCACACCCGGTAAGGGCGCTCCGTGGCCGGCTCCTTCACGCGGAGCACAAACAGCCCGGCAATGGTAACGATGTAGAAGAGCACGGAGGCGAACATGGTGTACTCCAGCAGGTCGCCGTAGCGGCCGCTCAGGCAAAGCAGCGAAGCCCAGATGCATTGGGTCCATAGGGCAAAGCCGGGCACGGCTGCCTGGTTCAGGCGGCCGGCCTTCCGGAAGAAAAGCCCGTCCCGTGCCATGGCATAGTACAGCCGGGCCCCGGAAAGGATCAGGCCGTTGTTGCACCCGAAGGTGCTGACCATGATCAGGCCCGCCATAATGAGCGCACCGGGGGTGCCGAAGATGACCCCGGCAGCGGCCGCCCCCACACGGTCGGCCACCGCATGCTGGATATCCACCACCGGGAGCAACGCCAGGTAGGCCAGGTTGGCCAGGATGTACAACCCGGTGACCACGCCCGTGCCCAGCAGCATGCCCAAAGGGATGTTCCGTTGCGGGCGGTTCACCTCGCCGGCGATGAAGGTGACATTGTTCCACGCATCGCTGCTGAACAGCGAACCCACCAAAGCCACCGAGAAGGCCGACATCAGGGCCAAGCCCGCCAAGGGAACTTGTGTTTCCGCCCCATCGCCCCCCGGTACCAGGCGGAAGGCCTCCCAGCCCACGCTGAAGTTCCGTGTGAGCACCCCGGAGCCGATGCCTGCCCACAGGCCCAGCACGATCAGCACCAACAGGGCCACGATCTTCGCCATGGTGAACGAGGTTTGCAGCAGCTTGCCATTGCGGATGCCGCGCGAGTTGAACCATGTGAGGAGCACGATGCTGGCGATGGCCAAGAGCTGCGAGGCGTTCACCCGCAGGAAGCCCAGGTCCGCCACGATGCGGTCTTCCCCGAACGCCGGCAGAAAGACCCCCGTGTACTTGGCGAAGGCCACGCCCACCGCCGCGATCAGGCCTGTTTGGATGACCGTGAAGGCCGACCAGCCATAGAGGAACGCCGGCAGCTTGCCGAACGCCCGCTGAATGTACACGTACTGCCCGCCCGCCTTGGGCATCATGGCCGCCAGCTCGCCATAGCTCAAGGCCGCAAATACGGTCATGATGCCGGAGACCACCCAGGCCGTGATCATCCACGCCGGGGAGCCCAGTTGCCGCATCATGTCGGCGCTGACAATAAAGATGCCGCTGCCGATCATGGAGCCGGACACCAGCATCACGGCATCGAGCAAGGTCAGCGAACGCTTGAATCCGGTCATTCGGTGGAAACTTGGATGGCGGCAATGTACGCGGGGGCCCCATCACCACCGTCGCCCCGTTTTCGTGCTTGGGGAAAAAAGTATGCACGCCTAATCATCGACGGTCGGCCATTCCGCTATATTGGCTCCCCAACACCGTCCCCCCCCTCTTTCATGGTCCTGAAATCCATCCGGGTCCTTCTTCCTCTTCTCGGCTTCCTCCTTTGCGCCACCGCCGGGGCCCAAGCCCTGAAATTGAAAGGCTCCGTACATGACGCTGCCAACGGCGAGCCCATCATCGGCGCCGTGGTGAAAGTGAAGGATATGCCTGGAGGCACCGTGACCGACCTGGACGGGCGCTTCAACCTGACCGTGGAGAAGCTCCCCCCCTTCACCCTGTCCGTGGTATACTTCGGCTATGTGCCGCAGGAGCTGCCCATCAATTCCCTGGACAAGCCCGTACGGGTGAACATGCCCCCTGACGCGGTACAGCTGAAGGATGCCGAAGTGGTCCGCGAACGCATCAGCGACAAGCAGAAGCAGGCCCCCATGACGGTGGAGACCATGGACCTCATCGGGATCAAGGAAGTGGCCAGCGGCGACTTCTACGAAAGCCTCGGCAACCTCAAGGGCGTGGACATGACCGCGGCCAGCTTCGGGTTCAAGGTGATCAACACCCGCGGCTTCAACAGCACCAGCCCCGTGCGCAGCCTGCAGCTCATCGACGGGGTGGACAACCAAAGCCCCGGCCTCAACTTCTCGCTCGGCAATTTCCTCGGGGCCAGCGACCTCGACGTGCTGAAAGTGGACGTGATCGCAGGGGCCAGCACCGCCTACTATGGACCGGGCGCCTTCAACGGGGTGATCAACATGACCACCAAGAGCCCCTGGAACTTCCCCGGGCTGAGCGTGAGCGTGAAGGGCGGTGAGCGCAACATGCTGGAGGCCGCCGTACGCTGGGCCGAAGTGATCGGCGACAGCACCGGCAAGCGCAACTGGGCCTATAAGCTGAATGCCTTCGCCCTGCGCGCCGACGACTGGTGGGCCGACAACTACAACCCCACCGAGAACAGCCCCACGGGCCTCAACAACCCCGGCCGCTTTGATGCTGTGAACATCTATGGGGATGAGGATGTAACGGTGAACAATAACTACAATACACCATCAGGAAAACTTGGTTTTCCCGGTCTAGGAAAGTTCATGCGCACTGGCTACAAGGAAAGCGAACTGGTGGACTACGGGACGCAGAACCTGAAGCTCGGGGCCTCGCTCCACCACCGGTTCACCGACAGCCTGGAACTGACCATCGGCAGCAACTTCTCCACGGGTAGCACCGTGTACCAAGGGGATAACCGCTATCGCCTCAAGGACATCCAGTTCTTCCAGCACCGCTTGGAGGTGCGCCAGGAAGGCAAATGGTTCGCGCGCGCCTACGTGACCCATGAGGATGCCGGCAAGACCTACGACATCTATACCACCGCTCTTCGGTTGCAAGATGCAGCCGGAATCACTGGAGGGCAAAACGGATGGAACTTTGAATACACCAATTACTGGGGCGCGGTTATCACGCCACTGGTACGTGCACTTCCCGGATATATCACAATAGGTCAGGCTATTGGCATGGGATGGAGTCAAGCCGACTGGATTGCGTGGCAAGATCAATTCATAATCGACAACCTATCTGTTTTTCAAGATTTCCACCAACAAGCCGAGAATTATACCAACAATCTGAACACAGCCTTTCTGGACCCCTTCTATCAGCCAGGAACCACACGATTCAACGACAAGTTCAAGGAGATCACCGGCAAGCGCTTCACCGAAGGTGGATCCCTCTTCTACGACCGCAGCGTGCTGGCCCATGCCATGGGCGAGTACAAGTTCAAGCCCGCCTTCGGCGAGATCACCGTGGGCGGCAACTTCCGCCAATACCTGCCCAACAGTGCGGGCACCATCTTCCGCGATACGGCGGACGTGCGCATCCGCAACAGCGAGTTCGGCCTGGTGGCCGGCCTGGAGAAGAAGTTCCTCGACGACCGCCTGACCGGCACGGCCACCCTGCGGATGGACAAGAACGAGAACTTCAAGCCCCTGCTCTCCCCCGCGCTCTCCTTCGTGTACGCCAACACCTCGGCGCATGTATGGCGGCTCAGCTTCAGCAGCGCCATACGCAACCCCACGCTGGCCGACCAGTACCTCTTCTACAACGTGGGGCGCGCACTGCTGCTCGGCAACGTGGACGGCCAGTTCGAGGCCGGGCGCGATTCCATGTTCACACTGGAGAGCTTCGACGTGTACCGCAGCAAGGAGCAGCCGCACATCGACAACCTCGATTACTTCCATGTGGACCGCCTGCGCCCCGAGCAGGTGAAAAGCATTGAGGTGGGCTATCGGGGCACCCATTGGGAAGCGGTGTACCTCGATGTCAGCGCGTACAACAGCTGGTATACGGATTTCATCGGCTACATCATCGGCCTGCACGCCGATTTTCAAACGCCCACGGCGATACCCCAGCGGCTGCAGGCGTACCGCTTGGCCGCCAATGCCACCTCAGGGGTGGTCACCCGGGGCATCAATGCCGGGCTCACCTGGTACCGGCCCAAGCTTACCTACACCTTCAACTACAGCTACAACAAGCTCATTTCCGGCGAGGACGACCCCATCATCCCGGCCTTCAACACGCCGGAGAACAAATTCAACGCCGGCATAAGCGCCCGCGACCGCAAGATCCCCTTCACCGAGCTGAAGCGGCTTGGCTACGGGGTGAGCTGGAAATATGTGCAGGGCTACGTCTTCGAGGGCTCGCCGCAATTCACCGGCCCCATTGCCACCTACGACATGCTGGATGCGCAGGTGAACGTGCAGTTCCCCAAGCAACACCTCAACGTGAAGCTGGGGACGAGCAACCTGCTCGGCGTGGTGCCGCTTTTTGACAAGGCAGTGGACAAGGCCGACCGCCTGGACCACATGCTGAACAACAACGTGTACCTCGTGTACGGCGGCCCCCGGATCGGGCGGCTGGCCTACCTGCAACTCAGCTACGAGTTCAACAAGCGCTGAAAACCATAACTTTCGACAACCAAAATGAAAACCCACATGAGCAAACGACTACGCCTCGCCATCCCCGTGGCGGCCTTGGCACTGGCCGCGCAGGCCCAGGACCGGTACCTGAACGAGGTCTTCACACCGGCCCAGGTGACGGTGACCAGCGACATCACCTTCGGCACCAACATCGACTTCCTCACATCCAACTTGGACAACGCGACAGCCGTGGGAACCAATGCCCTTGAGCTACAAACGGCCGTAACCTTGGGCAACCCCATCCCGGCAGCCTACTTCGACCCCACCGATGCCAGCACGGCGCTGAAGGTGACCAACCTGAAGATGGACATCTACCAGCCGTCGCAGAGCGCGGACACGGAGACCGCCCGCCCGGTCTTCATCTATGTGCACACCGGCAACGCACTGCCGCCGCCCATGAACGGCAGCCCCTTGGGCACCCGCAAGGACAGCAGCGCCGTGGAGGTGTGCTCCCGGATGGCCCGCCGGGGCTATGTGGCCGTGAGCATGAGCTACCGCGGCGGCTGGAACCCGCTGGGATCCACACTGGAGATCCGCCGGGGCACCCTGCTCAATGCCATCTACCGGGCCATCCACGACGTGAAGCAATGCGTGCGCACCCTGAAGGCCGATGCCGCCGGGGCCAACACCTATGCCATAGACCCCAACAAGATCATCCTGTACGGCGAGGGAACAGGCGGCTATATCACCTTGGCCACCGCCACCCTTGACCGCCCCGAGGAGCTGTTCATCGAGAAATTCCTGCCCAACCCCTTCCAGCCTACCATCAGCTACGTGGATACCGTGAAGGTGGGCAACATTGAAGGCTTCAACGGTGCCCTTACGCTGTACCGCCCCAACGGCCAAAACAGCGACATCAACTTCTGCGTGAACGCCGGTGGTGCCTTGGCCGATACCAGCTGGCTGGCCCAGGGCGATGTGCCCATGATCTCCTTCCAGACCGTATTCGACCCCTTTGCACCCTTCGGGAACGGCATCGTGATCGTGCCCACTACCGGCGAGCAGGTGGTGGATGTGAACGGCAGCAATGTGTTCATGGAGTTCGTGAATGCCTACGGCAACAATGCCAGCTTCGCCACCCTGCCCAACGGCGACCCCTACACCGACCGTGCCCGCTCGCTGTACAACACCAACCAGGCCCACGGCAATACGACCGTGCACATCAACACCAACAACGAAGGCCTGTATGCCATGGTAACGCCCAACTGGCCCGCGCAAAGCCCCGGAACCTTGGAAGAAGCCGGCCCGTGGCAATGGTGGGACCCCACCGGCGCACTGGCCTCCACGGTGATCTCTCCGGGCCCCCCGCCCATCACCGCCGGCATGGCCAGCCAGGCCAGCAACCCCAACATGAGCGCTGGCAAGGGCCGGGCATATATCGACACCATCATGGGCTACATGAGCCCCCGCTTGGTATGCGCCCTCCAACTGGGCCCCTGCAGCTTGGTGGGCATCAGCGAAAGTGACCCCATCGCCATCGGTGTGGACCTCTTCCCCAACCCCGCCCACGACCAAGTGCGCGTGACCAGCGCGAATGCCGTGATCCGCATGGCCGAGGTGTATGACGTGAACGGTCGCCGTGTACACGTGCAGAACGTGGATAACAGCGAGTTCACCCTGCAACGCAACGGACTGAAGGCCGGGTCCTACTTCGTTACCCTCACCTTCGACCAAGGCACGGTGACACGCAAACTGATGCTGGACTAACCTTCCAGCGCGCCAACCCATGGAAAGGGCTGCCTCCGGCGGCCCTTTCCCTTTTGCTCCACCGCCATTCATCACCCTCCACCGACCGCTCGTCATTATCATGTACCTTGCATTGCATAGTTCTGTTCGATGCCCATATATTTGCATCGTCATCTACCGGCCGGCGGTAGGCAACAGGCAGCAGCGATGAAAGTGGAAAACACCAAGGCCCAGATGCGGAAAGGCGTGCTGGAGTACTGTATCCTTTCCATTCTGGCAACAGGCGAGATGTACCCTTCGGACGTGATCGCCAACCTGAAGGATGCGAAGCTGATCGTGGTGGAGGGCACGCTCTACCCGTTGCTCACGCGCCTGAAGGACGCCGGCTACCTCTCCTACCGGTGGGAGGAAAGCCGATCGGGCCCTCCCCGCAAATACTATAAGCTGACCCCCTTGGGCCGCAAATTCCTGAAAGAGCTGGACGACACTTGGGATGAACTGGTCCAAGCCGTGAAAAAAGCTACACGCAACAACCCCGCGCAATGAAAAAGACATTCACCGCCAACCTCAACGGCACCGTTTTCCACATCGAGGAGGACGCCTACGACCAGCTGCAGCGGTACTTGGCCAACATCCGGGCCAAGTTCAGCGGAAGCGCCGAGGCGGAGGAGATCATGGCCGACATCGAAGCCCGCATAGCCGAGCTCTTCCTGGAGCGTTTGCAAGGCAGGCAGGCCGTTTCCTTGGATGATGTGGAGCACGTGATCCAGGTGATGGGCCAGCCGGAAGACTACGTGGACAGCGACCCGGAGCCCGCAGCCGAGCCCCAAACGGCATGGGGGCAATTCCGCCAAGGCCGCAAGCACAAGCGCCTGTTCCGCAACCCGGACGACCGCTGGATCGGCGGCGTGCTCAGCGGCGTGGCCGCCTACTTCGGCCACGACCCCTTGTGGTACCGCATCGCCTTCCTGATCATCCTGATCGGTGGTTGGGGCTCGCCCATACTGGTGTACCTGGTGATGTGGGCCTTGGTGCCCGAGGCGGGCACGGCCGCCGAAAAACTGGAAATGCACGGCGAACCCGTCACCGTGGACAATATCAAGCGCATGTTCGAGGAAGGGGCCGAACGATTCAAGACCGGTGCCGAAAAGGTGGCCAGCGAGGCCAAGGACATGGGGCGCAAATACAAGCAGCAAGGCTACCAGGCCGCCTACCAGACCCGCAGCGCGGGGCTCCGCCTGCTCGACCTGTTCGGCAAGGTGCTCGGGATCGTGCTGCTCTTCATCTCGGTCATCCTGGGCCTTTCCTTGATCAGCGCCTTGGTGGGCGGGGCCGCCGCATGGTCCGGCAGCTCGTACACGGGAGGCTCCGGCCTGATGGGCATGGCCGGCCTCATCTTTCCGGATGCCCCTTCATCCATCAGCTTCACCGTGGCGGCCGTCGCCCTCTGCCTGCTCCCCGTCCTCCTGCTCCTGCTGGCCGCCCTGTGGCTGCTGTTCCGCGTGCGCACGCCGCGCTGGCTGGGGGCCACGCTCACCGTCGCCTTCATCATGGCCTTGGCCGTGGCCACGTGGACCGGTATGCGGCTGGGCATGGATTTCCGCGGCAAGGGAGCAGCCGAAACCAGCGTGGCCCTGCCCTACCCGGCGCAAGGCACCTTGACGATCAACAGCAAGGCTGCCGCTACCCGCTACCATTACTACTGGGGTTTCTCCAACTCACCCCAGTTCAACTCCAATCTGATCGAGGTGGACGGCGACTCCATCCAATTCAATCTGGCGCGGCTGGGGGTGGAATTGAGCCCCGACAGCTCCTTCCATCTGGTAACCCGCCGCATGGCCCGCGGGGCCACCGCCCCGGATGCGCAGGCCCGCGCCGAACACATCGCCCATTCCTTCGCTTGGCACAACGACACCCTCTCGCTTCCGGCGCACTATACCTTTCCGAAAGCCGACCGCATACGCGCCCAACGCGTGAAGTACATGGTGCAGGTGCCTTTGGGCGGGCGCATACGCTTCACCCCCGGCACGCGGGGCCTGCTCTCCAATTGGACCGGCCCGGATGTGGACGACCTCCAACCCGACCTTGACCTGACCGATGGAACATGGATCATGACGACCGGGGGGCTGGTACGGGCGGGCAGCCAACCGCCACCGGCCGGCGACCACGCCGACCAGGGCCCCGAGGCTGCCGCCGGGCCACCCATCGGCCTGCCGTTGGCCACGGTTCCCGTTCCCTCCTTCCCCAACCTGGTACACTTCTTGGGCAACCTCATCCGCCCATAAACCCCATCCGGCACGAACGCAACGAGGGGATAGGTTGTTCGTTCGGCCAGCAACGGCCCGGGCATTTCGCCCGGGCCGCCTGCTTCATATCCCCCGGCAATGCCGACCTTCGCGCCCATTCCACCCCCACCCGGCATGAGCAAGCAAGACAAGATCAAGAATTTCGACCCCAACACCCCTGGCGACGTGAATGCGGGCATCTATGGACTGCCTTTCACCGCCGAGGAAAGCGACATCGTACTGGTACCCGTGCCCTGGGAAGTGACCACGAGCTACGGAGGAGGTACCGCACACGGGCCGCAAGCCATCCTGGATGCCTCTTTCCAAGTGGACCTTTTCCACCCGGAGTTCGCGGACCTGTGGAAGCGCGGCATCAGCATGGACGACATACCCGGCGCGCTGCTGGAGCAAAGCGATGCATTGAAGAAGGAGGCCGCCTTGGTGATCGACGTGCTGGTGAACGGAGGCGGCAAGGTGAAGAAAGACCGTGCCGCCAAAGCGCTGCAACTGATCAATGAAGAGAGCGCGGTGATGGACGAATGGGTGGAACAGCGCACCGGCCACTGGATGGACCAAGGCAAGCTGGTGGGCTTGGTGGGCGGCGACCACAGCACCCCGCTGGGCATGTACCGGGCCTTGGCGGAAAGGCACGGCAGTTTCGGCATCCTGCACCTCGATGCCCACCTGGACCTTCGGCAGGCCTACGAAGGCTTCACCGGAAGCCACGCCAGCATCATGTACAACGCCCTCCAGCTGGAAGGCGTGGAGAATATCGTGTCGGTGGGCATCCGCGACTTCTGCGAGGAAGAGGCCCGCGTGTTCGCCAAGGAGGAACTGCGCGTACGCATCCATCGCAGCGCCGCGTTGCGGGCGGAGCAATTCGAAGGGGCGACCTGGAAGAAGCAATGCGACACCATCATCGGACAGCTGCCCGGGAAGGTGCACATCAGCTTCGATATTGACGCGCTGGACCCCTCGCTATGCCCCCATACCGGCACGCCCGTGCCGGGGGGCTTCGCTTTCGAGGAAGCCACCTACCTGTTGTCCCGCCTGGCCGCCAGCGGCCGCACCATCATCGGGTTCGACCTGGTGGAGGTGACCCCCGGGCCCGAGGGCGACTGGGATGCCAACGTGGGCGCCCGCCTGCTGTGGCACCTGTGCGGGGTGTTGGCCAAGACCAACCAGCCCTGATGTCCGTGCAGGAGGAAGCGCATCCCTTGCCGGACCATCTCCTCCTGTTCGATGGCGTGTGCAACCTGTGCAATGCACTGGTGCGGTTCGTCATCCGCCGCGACCGTCGCGGGCGCTTCCGGTTTGCAACGCTGCAATCGGCCGCGGCACACCAACTGCTGGGCCGGGAGGCATCCACCAGCAGCACCTTCATCTATTGGAGGAAAGGCAGGCCCCTGGAGCGCAGCACGGCGGCCCTGAACGTGGCGCGCGACCTGTCCGGCGCCTGGCCCATGGCCTACGCCTTCATGGTGGTGCCGCGCTTCCTGCGCGACCCGGTGTACGACCTGGTGGCCCGCAAGCGCTACCGATGGTTCGGCAAGCGTGCCACCTGCATGGTGCCCACGCCGGAGATCAGCGCGCGCTTCCTGCCCTGAGGGAGCGGCTTCAGCGTGCGGCTTCCTGCAAGACCAATAACGGCAGGCCCGCCTGCAAGGCCATCTGCTTGCTGGTGCTGCCGTGGAAAAGCCCTTCGAGGAAGCCCTTGTCGCGGTGCAGCACGGCGATCATGCCGGCCTTCTCATCAACCGCCATGCCGTCCAGCACGCTGGCCACATCCTTGCCCTCCGCTTGTACATGGCGGTGCGCAACCCCTCCGAACACGGCCTCATCCAACCGGCTTTCGGCACCGGTACCATCACGCCCCACATGGGCCACCACGATCTCCGCCCCCGTAAGCCGCGCCAAGTGCAACAGCAGGCCCAGCTCGGCGGACGATGCTCCTCGGCGATCATCGGCGAACAGGATGCGCGCCATGCCGCCCAGGTGCGCCTTGGCGGGTACCACCAGCACCGGCACGTGGCCGTTGCGCACCATGGCCGCCGCGTTGCTGCCCAGGAAGCCAAGGCCCGTTTGGCCAAGGCTGCCCATGGCGACGAGGTCCGCCTTGCGCTCCTTCGCCAGCGCCTCCACCACCTTGGTGCACGGGCCATGGATCACCTCGGCCTGGATATCGGCACCGGCAAAAGCATCCGCTTCGCGGACACGCATTTCCCAAGCACGCATGCCATCCATGGCAGCTTGGTGCAGGCCTGTGCCCACGCGCGCCCACGTGCCCAAGGAGGGGTCCGGATCGAACCAGGTATGCAGCAAGGTGTAACCGGTATCCTTTACACCCAACAGGCGCGCCGTGTATACCGCGGCCTGGAAAGCGTTTTCACTGAAGTCCGTAGGGAGGATCAATCGCATCTTGGAAGAAGGTATTGGTCAGTGGGCCGGCAGGGGCATGATCCGTATCGTCCCCTCGGTTACCAGGTGTCACGATCCAGCAGCACCAGCAGCGGCATGTCCGAATACAACGTCAAGCGCTTGGCGGTGCTGGAGCGGAACAGCCCCTCGAAGAAGCTCATGTGGCGGTGCATCACGGCGATCATATCGGCTTCCTCCCGGGCCGCCAGGAAATCGATGGCGCTGGCCGCATCTTTTCCCTCTTCGGCCACGAACCGGTGAGGTATGTCCTTGAACAGGTCGTCGAAACGGGCAATGAGGTCGGCGTTGGGCATCTCGTCTCCCGTGCGCAGCACATGCGCCAACACCACTTCTGAGGCCGTTTGGCGCGCCAGGTCCACCAACACCTGCATGTCCGCTGCGTCCACCCCGCGCTGGTCGTCGGCAAAGAGGATCCGCCTGACTTGCTGCAGCTTGGCCTTGTTGGGCACCACCAGCACCGGAAACTTGCTGTGCTTCACCACCGCCACGGCGTTGCTGCCCAGCACGCCGGCCCCCGAATGCCCCAAGGTGCCCATCACCACCAGGTCGGCGCCGTGTTGCGCCCCCATCTCGTTCAACAGGGCCGGCAACGGACCATAGATGACCTCCGACCGGATGGTGGCACCTTGGAATACTTCCGCCGCCTTGATCCGGGACTCCCACTCCCGCATGCCGTCCAAGGCTGCCTTATACAGCTCTTCGGCCATGCCGGTCCAAGAGGAAATGGAGGGGTCGGCATCCAGATAGGTGTGGACCAAGGTGTACTCCACCCCATCCCTGCCAAGCAGGTGGGCAGCATACAAGGCGGCATGGAAGCTATTGTCGCTGTAGTCGGTGGGAAGGAGTACGTGCAGCATGGTGGGTTTTCGTTGTTCACAAATTTAAGGACCTGCCCGCGTATGGAACGCCCAATGTCAGACCCCTTCCTGATGAAGGTCAGGAGCCACACTTTTTGCTTCCCATAATCTTGGACGATGGCTTTGCCGCCCGATAATAACCCGAGCACCGGCTTGATCACCTCCATCGAGGAGCTCATCCGCACGATCGACCGGGAGCCCAATGCAGCGGGCTACACCGATGCCCTGCTGCGCTTTTCCATGGCGCCCGAGGACTTGGCGCCGTTGGGGCAGTGGAACTCGCGCCACTATACCCGCCAATGCCTGCACCGCACGCCCCAGCACGAGCTGCTGCTCATCTGTTATGAGCCGGGCCAAGGCACCAGCATCCATGACTACGACAGCCAAACAGCGTGGATCAAGCCCTTGGTGGGGACCGTGCAGGAGGAACGCTTCAAGATAGCCCCCGACGGCGGTGTAACACGCCAAGGGCGGCGCCAGCTGGTCCCCGGCCAAGTGGCCTACATGGCCACCAAGAACTGCATCCACCGGCATACCAACACAGGTGCCGGAAGGGCCATCACCCTCAACCTGTATGCACGTCCCATCCGACGTTGGCGCGTGTATGATGAACGCACAGGGCGCGCCTCGCTATCGGGTGCCGGACAGGCCGCAGGCCAAAGCAACGTGTAGTCGTGCATGGATGCACCGGACAGCCCGGGACCGAGAACGAGGGCGCAGCTTGAACAGCCTCCCGAGGGGATGTTGAAACCTTCTAACTTCACCCCCTTGCAGATGGTGCACGGGGAATCCAACGTAAATCCGGTCAAGCTCGCCCAAGTGCGCGACCTGTTGTTCACCACCGCCTCCGAGGGACTGGTGCTGGTGGACCGCACCGGTGCCATCCGCATGCACAACCCGCGGCTGCTGGAGCTGTTCGGCTATGGTGAAGGCGAGCTCCTGGGCCATTCCATAGAAGACCTGCTGCCCGATGGTTTCCGGAAAGCCCATGCCAAGCACCGGGACGGGTACAACGCCAACCCGGTGAAACGCCACATGGGCATCGGGCTGCAGCTGAACGGGCAACGGAAGGACGGCTCCGTCTTCCCCGTGGAGGTGGGGTTGAACCATTTCTCGGTGGATGGCGAGCTGTTCGTGATGGGGCTCGTAACGGACATCAGCGAAAGGAGGCGTGCGGAGGAGGCGCTGCAGCGCAGCAATGCCGAACTGGAAAAGCGGGTGGAGGAGCGTACCGCCGAACTGGCCAAGGGGGCCCGGGCCATTGAGATCGCCTACGAGCGGGAAAAAGAGCTGAACGCGCTGAAGTCGCGCTTCGTCTCCATGGCCTCCCACGAATTCCGCACCCCGCTCAGCACCATCATGGGTTCCGCCGACCTGATCGCCCGGTACGCGGACCATGGCGAATGGGACAAGGTCTCCAAGCACGTGGAACGCATCCGCGGCAAGGTTCGTGACCTGACGGCCATCCTCAACGACTTCCTCTCCTTTGAGCGCATCGGCCAAGGCGACATCTCGGCCCATCCGGAAGAGCTCGACATCGTGCACCTCTGCATCGGGCTGATCGAGGAGCTCCGCGGCGGGGCCAAGGCCGGCCAAGCCTTGGAGTATGACCATGACACCGAAGAGCGCACCATCATCCTTGACAGGTACATGTTGGTGAATGCGATGACGAATCTCCTGACCAACGCCATCAAATACTCGCCGGAGAACAGCCCGATCATCTTGCGCACCGCCATCCGGGGCAACATCCTCCATGTGGTGGTGATCGACCGGGGAATCGGGATCCCGCCGGAGGAGCAGGAACACCTGTTCGAGCCCTTCTTCCGGGCACAAAATGCCATGACCACGCAGGGCACGGGCCTGGGCCTGCACCTGGTGCAGCGGTACATGGACATGATGCGGGGCGAGATCAAATACGCCGGCAACAACGACAAGGGGAGCACCTTCACCATGCGCGTACCTGGCAAACAGATCGAACCATGAAGACCATACTACTGATAGAGGACGACGCCGACGTGCGCGAAAACACGGCCGAGATATTGGAGCTGGCCCACTACCGCGTGCTGAAGGCCGCCAACGGCAAGCAGGGCGTTGACCGGGCACGGAAGGAAATGCCGGATCTGGTGCTGTGCGACATCATGATGCCCGACCTGGACGGATACGGGGTGCTGCACATGCTGGGCCGTTCACCCGAAACCGCCGAGATCCCGTTCATTTTCCTGAGCGCAAAGGCCGAACGCAGTGACGTGCGGCGCGGCATGGAACTGGGTGCCGACGATTACCTGACCAAGCCCTTCGAGGAGAGCGAGCTGCTCAACGCCATTGAAGGACGCCTGCGCCGCAGCGACCTCTTCCGGAAAGGCTTCGACCGCACACTGAACGGCCTGAACGATTTCATGGAGCAGGCACGCGGCGTGGCCGCGTTGGAGGACCTGAGCAAAGACCGCAAGTCGCGCATGATCGAGCGCAAAGGCATCCTCTTCCATGAAGGCGATGAGTTGCGCAACGTACCGTTCCTCGTATCCGGCAAGGTGCGCACCTTCAAGGTGAACAACGATGGCAAGGAATTCGTGACCGGGCTCCACATACCGGGCGACTTCATCGGGTATTTGGGCCTGCTGGAAGGTGGACACGCCACCGAAACGGCCGAGGCCATGGAGGAAAGCGAGGTGGCCCTGGTGCCGCGTGAAGACCTCCTGCGGCTATTGTACCGCGACCGCGACGTGTCCATGCGCTTCATCCGCATGTTGTCGCAGGAAATGGGCGAAAAACAGGAGCGGCTGCTGCACTTGGCCTATGCCAGCGTGCGCGAACGGGTGGCACAGGCCCTGCTGCAACTGCACGACCGGTTCAGCGAGGGGCAGTCCTCCGACCTGGGTGTGCGCATCAGCCGCGACGACCTGGCCGCCATTGTGGGCACCGCCACCGAATCGCTGATCCGCTGCCTCACCGACCTGAAGGATGAAGGGTTGATCAACACCCAGGGGCGCGACATCCGCATCAGCGACCGGCGCCGGTTGGAGAAGTTGGCCAATCTCTGACCCCCCGGCGCCGCCACCGGGCAACGGGAACCATTGATCAGCTACGGCCCCACTCGGCCCAACTGGTGGCGGTTTCCTGCAAGCGGACGGCATACAGCATGCCCGCAGCGGGCAAGGCTTGCCGCAGGCGCTCCACGATGTCCAGCAGCACATTCTCGCAGGAGGGTTGCCATGGGGTGTACCGCGTGCGGCCGAACAAGCCCCCGGCGGCGGCCCCGGCGGCCACCTGCCCCCGGTCCTTCTCATGCAGCACCAAGGCGTGGTCGTAGTGCGTCACAACGGCCTCGTTCACCAAGGCCTTCAACTCCGAAAAATCAATGACCATCCCGTTCTTCGGGTGCTCGTCCTCTTTCCGGGGCTCACCTTCCAAGGTGACGTCCAGCACGTAGGAATGACCGTGGATATGCTCGCAAAGCCCATCGTGGCAACGCAACGCGTGGGCCATTTCAAAATGGAACCGCTTGGTGACGCGGACCGTTCTTTCGATGCTCATGGTGCCGTTCGGGGCCTGCGGCGGGGCCCCTTGCGAAGCCCCGACGGCAGCCCTTTACTCAGTGGAAGAAATTGCCGTAGCTACCCAAGTAATCCCGCAGGGCGGCCAGTTGCTCCGCGGTGGGCTCATCCCCCAGGCCATCCAGCATTCCCTTCAACGGCAGCAAATAATTGTGCAGTTGTTCGTGAGCCTCGCCTGTCATGGTGCATTTGGCGAAGATCTCCTGGAACTCGGCCATCAACTCCTCCTTCAGCACCACGCCATCGCCCGTGGCCGCATCGTAGCCTGCCGCGATCGAGGCCATGGCCTCGATGCCTTGGGTCGTCTCCGCATTGGCCTCCCAGGTCTTGCCATTGTCCAATTGCACGGCGTGGCCGGTCTCATCACCATGCTGCTCATGGCTCTCCACGGCCGGGTCGTGGGCATGGTCGTCATGCGGGGCTTCAACGGGGCTGCATGCGGTGCCTAACAGGGCGAGCAACGCCATCGTCGGAAAGAGTTTCTTTTTCATGTTGTGGTTGATCGATCAGGGGTAACGGTACGGTTGAAATAACGGGCTGCCCCGTAGAACAATGCAGTGATCAGGACACGCACCGGCAGCACGGCGGCCGTGCGCGGTTCATAGGGCAGCCCCTGCGTGGCGTGCACGAGAAATCCTACCACCGCCACGAGCATCAGGCCCAAGGCCAGCAGCAACACCTTGGGTGTCCAGCCGGAAGTGCTGAACAAGCCTACGCCGGCGACGATGTAGAGGATGCCCACCAGTGTATTCATCCACACCACCAACGGGGTGTAATGGCCGGCCTCGGCCCGCATGACGCCCAGGTCCAACAGCACCATGCTTCCCGCCGAAACGGTCATAAGGCCGAAGAATACCATGAACCCGGCCGTGGCCCAACGATAGGCCCGACCGGGTCCGGTTGATCGCGTTTCGGCGTTCATGCACCAAAGGTGCACAGAATAGGCGGCATCTGTGTGGGGGCCGTGTAAAAACACATGCCGGCCGGCTCAGGCCTCCACTTACTCGTGCTGTTGCACGGCGTTGTTGAAACGCACCACTTCATTGTACCGCACCTCCCAGGTCACCGGCAAGGCCCGCTTGATCATGGCGCTCACCCCGCAGAGGTCGCGCTGCGACCGTTCCACGGCCTTCAACGCCTCTTCCTCGAAGGAGGCATCACCGTGCATATCGTAGATCAGGTGCACGCTCGTGTATTGGATCGGCCTGTCCTCGCTCACCTGGCCGGCCACACGCACCTCGAACTTGTCCAAGGGCTTTTTGCGGTTGCGCATGATGGCCACCACATCCATGCCGGTACACCCGGCCAGCGAGGTCAGGAACAGCGGCTTCGGGATAGGGCCCAAGTCTTCGCCACCAACGCGTTCCGGGGCATCCATCACCACGGTATGCTCACCCATGATGAGCGCGTTGAACTGCATCTTCCCCATCCAAACGGCTTCCACATCGTGCGTCATTGTGCTACTGGTTTTGGCATGCCGGCATCCAGTTGCCGGGCACGCCGCAAAGGTCGCCGGCACGCTGTGGCCACATGGTGACCAAGATCACAGACCTCCTGTGGCGGCGGGCCTTCAGACCAGGACCGGCTCGGGCAGCACCCTGGCCCTCACCCGGGTGGCGTATTTCCCCCACTCCTCCTTTGAACGGTCCATTTTCTCCCTGGCCTGCTGGTGGATCTGCGGGGACAGTTCCTCGTAGTAGCCGATGCCTTTGAGGAGATTGGCCTTGAACGATTCCACGTAACGCCTTTGCTTGTCCGTGGCCGCCTCCTTCACGTGTTCAAATTCGCGCTTGAGGTAGTCCACATAAAGTTTCAGTTCATTGATGAACTGGTGGGGCCGGTAATTGGCATTGAGCAGCGAGATGCGCCCGTAGATGTGGTCCAGCATGGTGGCCAAGGACACCACCTTCGAGAAATAGGCCAAGTTGGGCCCGGGGCAGATGGTGACGGCCTCCAGCTTATGGGCAGGGGTCAAACCGTCCTTCACCAAAACGCTTGCGCCCAAGCCTTCGCAGAGGCAGTCCTTCTCCGTGATGCGCGCCGCCTCCCTTGCGTAGGTCTCGGGGTCCAGGTTATGCGCCTTGAGCTGCTTCAGCTTCAGGTCTTGGTATTGGCGCGAAGAGGTGCAGATGGGCAGTTCGGTGAACTCCGTGTTGGTGGAGAGGTATTTCTTGTAACACGGGCTGCCCGGCCTGTTCTTCACGATACGCGCCTTGCGTTGGTCCTCGCCCGTGCTGGGCCTGAAGTTGTGGAACGGTATGCCGAGCGGCGAGGCATAGCTGAGGAAGTAGTCGCCGGGCGTGGCCTGCGTGATCTGCTCCATCGTATGCTCATCCACATTGGATGCCTCGGGCACCAGCAGGAAAGGGCTTCCCCAGCCGGTTCCGTCAACCCCGTAATAGGCCCGCAGGAAACGGTCCTCATCGGCCGTGCCGATACCGCCCTGGACGGCCAGGCGCGACCTGATGCCCTTGGGGAGCAGACGCTTGCCGGCAGCTGCCAGCGATGCGTTGCACAACTCGAACAGCTCCTGGTTCAGGGCTTCGCGCTTCTCCTTGAACTCCTCCAGGACCGGCCCCAGCAGGTGCCCTTCGGTGGCGAACGCGTGTCCACCGCAGTTCAATCCGGATTCAATGCGGAACTCCGACACCCAGATGCCCTTCTTGGCCAAGATCTTTCCTTGGATCGCCGCCGATCGCAGGTCGCTCACCTTGATGATGATGCGCTTGCGCAAGTGGCCGTTCACATCCGGGAAGAAGTCGGGGAAGCTGGCGATGTAGGCGTAGATACGCGGATTGTACCCGGCGCTGAGCACGATCGATGAATCCAGCTCGCTGAGGGCATAACCCCTGAATGCCGCCATGCCCTCGGCGTATTCCATGGGCAAGGGGTGGCCCTGCTTATCGTGAACGGTCCGGTCGATCTTGGCCATGATGTTCACATCGATGCTCCCCACCACCATGGATGCCCGCAACTTGGCCTCCAGGGCGGTCCTCTCCTCCCCCGCCGGCAGGCCCATCATCCGCAGGTATTCCTTGCGCAACGGGGAGTGGTCGGGCAGCATCAGGAAATACTTGCTGCTGTCGGACCCTTGGGTGAAAGGTTCGTTCTTGATCTTTTCGGCATTCCGCCTGACGATGCGCTGCACCAGGTTGAGGTAGGCGGTGATCCGCTGCGCGCGGTGGTCGACCTCCTTGGGCTTGGGGATCTCGGTATAGGGCTCGCCGGACTGCTTGCAGTGGTATTCGCGCATGCGCTCCACCAGCTCATCCTCGATGATGGAGATGACGGAGGAAATACCGAAGTGGGCCACCTTCACGGGCGTGTCGATGGTATAGCCCAGCCCCATGACGGGGATGTGGAACGTATGCGGGGAAGATGGCTGCATCAGGCGGTTTGAAGACTCCGGGAGCGGAGGTATAAAGGAACAAAGATGGTGCAGGATCGCTTGTCATGGGCCCTTCATTTTCGGCCCGCCCCATCCAGCGCCGCCCGGAGCCCTCTTTTTCCTGCTCAGGCCACGGTCCGGCCTGCCCATTCCTCGCACCAGTGCGCCCCGGCATTGCCCGCCTGCCCCAAGGCCGAATCGACGATGGCGGCGGCCACCTGGACCATGTTGCGCACTTGGGCCCACGCCCAAGCGGGCTGGCTGCGGGCCAGGGCTTCCCGGCATCGGGCATCCATTTCCCCCAAACGCTCCCGCGCCGCCGTCAAGTCGCCCATGGTCCTGAGGATACCCGCCTTGGCGGTCATCAGGTCCTTGAGTTCGTTCCGCATGGCCTGTGCATCGGCCACGTCTCCTTCCATGCGGAAGGCGGCTTCCTGCACCGTGGCACCGCCCCCTTCCTGGTGCCGTGGGCCGGCCGCCAAAGTTTCCGCCGCCCTGGCCGGCATCACAAGCGCCTCCAACAAGGAATTGGAGGCCAAGCGGTCCGCGCCATGCAGCCCGCTGCTGGCACATTCGCCCAAGGCGAACAGGCCCGCCAAAGCGGTCCGGCCACGATCATCCGTCAGTATGCCACCGCAGCTGTAGTGCGCCGCCGGCATCACGGGAATACGGTCGCGCCCTCCCACCAGGCCGCGCTGCCCGCACACGTTGGCAATGTTCGGGAAGAGCTTGGCGAAGGCGGCCACGCCGATGGGTGCGGTATCCAGCCACACGTGCGCCCCTCCATCCTGCAGGATGGCCCGATGGATCTCGCGCGCCACCACATTCCGCGGCGCCAGGTCCCCCTTGGGGTGGATCCCTTGCATGAGGGGACTGCCGTCCAGCCTCAGCAGATGGGCACCCGCGCCACGCACGGCCTCGCTGATCAGGAAGGTGGGCCCACCCTGCTCGTCGTACAGCGCCGTGGGATGAAATTGGACGAAAGCCATGTCGCGCAGGGGCACACCGGCCCTGATGGCCATGACGATGCCATCGCCGGTGGCCGCTACCGGATTGGTGGTATGGCGGTACACTTGGCCCAAGCCGCCGGTGGCCAGCACCACGGCGCCTGCCCGCAGCTCGCGCACGTTGCCGGTCCGGTCATCCAGCGTGCGCACCCCCACGCAACGCCGATCCATCCCCTCCCCTTCGGCAAGGAGGTCCAGCGCATGCTGGTGGTCCACCACCGTAATGTCCGGCCCGGCGGCCACCCGGTCGCGCAGCACACGCACGATCTCGGCCCCCGTGGTATCGCGGTAGTGCACCACCCGCGCCTGCGAATGGCCGCCTTCGCGGGCCAGCTGCAGGCGTCCTTGGGCATCAGCATCGAAACGGGCCCCGGCATCCAGCAGGCGGGCAATGGCCTTTGGGCCCTCTTCCACGACCAACCGCACCACATGGGGGTCGCAGCGCCCGGCGCCAACGGTCAAGGTGTCCTGTACATGCTCCTCCACCGAATCCTCGGGGAGCACCACCGCCGCCACGCCCCCTTGGGCGAGGTACGAGTTGCTGTCCTCCACCGGGGCCTTGGACAACAGGATGATGCACACCCCGGGCTTCAGGGCCGTCATGCGTTCCGCGAAGGCCATGCCGGCTATGCCGCCGCCCACCACGAGCACATCCGCCTCCATCGCACCCCGGCTCATCCCAGGTCCAGCATGGCGCGGATGGACCGCAGCGCACCTTGGCGCACCGGCTCTTCCATGGTGATCTCCGGCTGCCCGGTGAGCAATGCCGAATACAGCTTTTCCAGGGTATTCAGCTTCATGTAGGGGCATTCCGCGCAGGCGCATGAGTTTTCGGCGTTGGCCGGGGCCGCGATGAGGTTTTTGTCCGGCACCGCCTGCCGCATCTTGTGCAGGATGCCCCCCTCGGTGGCCACGATGAAGGTGTGGCCCGGGTCCTTCTGCACGAAGTTGAGCAGGGCACTGGTGCTGCCCACGAAATCGGCTTCGGCCAGAATATGCGGCGGGCATTCCGGGTGGGCCACCAACTTGGCATCGGGGTGCTTGCCCAAAAGGAACTTCATCTTGTCCAGACTGATGTCCACGTGCACCTCGCATACCCCGTCCCACAGCACCAGTTCGCGGCCCGTGGCCCGCTGCACATAAGCGCCCAGATGCTTGTCCGGGGCGAAGATCACCTTCTTGCCGGCCGGGATGCTCTGCACCACACGCACGGCATTGCTGCTCGTACATATGATATCGCTCATAGCTTTCACCTCGGCGCTGCAATTGATGTAGCTCACCACCACATGGTCCGGATACTGCTCCAGGAAGGCCCTGAACTTTTCCGGCGGCGCGCTGTCCGCCAAGGAACAGCCTGCGTTCAGGTCGGGCAGCAGCACCTTCTTGTCCGGGTTCAGGATCTTCGCGGTCTCGGCCATGAAATGGACCCCGCAGAACAGGATCACATCGGCCCGGGTCTTGTCCGCCGCCTGCGCCAGGCCCAAGCTATCGCCCACATAGTCCGCCAACTCCTGGATCTCGGGCTGCTGGTAGTAGTGCGCCAGGATCACGGCATTGCGCTCCTTCTTCAACCGGTGGATCTCCTCCACCAGCTCATAGTCGGTCATCGTCTTGGCCTCGGGCGCAAGGGCCGCAGGCGCGGTGGGGGTGTTCATGGAACAATTGGATGCCTTGGTTGAATGCGGGTGCAAAGTTGACACATATCACAGTTCCCGCAAGCCTTTGGAAATTCCGCCCCGACCGCATCGCGGGAATGCCGCGCCGCGGACCTCGCCCACTTCGCACACGGGTACCTTTGCAACATGTGTTTGATCGTCCTGGCCTACAAGGCACATGCCGCATTCCCGCTGATCTTGGGCGCCAACCGCGATGAGTTCCTGGACCGACCGGCGGAGCCCGCCCATTTCTGGCCTGATGCGCCGGAAATCTTCGCCGGGCGCGACAAGCGGGCCGGCGGCACTTGGATGGGCATCACGCGCGGCGGACGTTTCGCGGCCATCACCAACTACCGGAACATGCGGGTGTCCTACCCGCCCGGACCGTCGCGCGGCGCGCTGGTGCGCGAGGCCCTGGAAGGAGGTATCGACACAGCGGGCACAACGGCCTATGCCGGCTTCAATCTGATCTACGGCCCGCTGGACGCCCTGCGCTACCACAACAACATCGACCACCGCGACGAACCGCTCACACCCGGCGTGCACGCCCTGAGCAACCATCTGCTGGATACGCCTTGGCCCAAGGTGGTGAAGTCCAAGGCCGTGATGAACACGCTGCTGGACCAGTCTCCGGAAGCCATCACCGACGGGCTCTTCCAGCTGCTGGCCGATCGGACCATCGCCCCTGACGACCAACTGCCCGACACCGGGATGCCCTTGGAAATGGAACGGGCCGCATCCCCTGCCTTCATCCACACACCGAACTATGGTACGCGGTGCAGCACCGTGGTATTGGTGGATGCGAAGGGACAGGTGTACTTTGAGGAAAGGACCTGGCCGGGAGGTGGGGTAGTGAGGGAGATGTTTGGGATGGGTAAGGAGTTCGTAGAGCGCGGTTCATAGGGGGAAGATGCCTCAGGCAACCATTCCCGTCAGGAACACCTCCACGTATTCCTTCATCCTTTGCATGGTGCATTCGTCGGTCTCGCGGACCTTTCCGTGGCTCCATGCTTTCATTTCTGCCTGAGGCCCTTGGGCAACAGCAGTAGGAAGGGCACGCATTGGTCCATGGCCAGGGTGGCCCAATCCGGCCCCAGACGCTTTAGGGCATCGTAGTACTGCTGCAGGTGGTTGCGGTAGTAGAGCTCGCTGTTCACCAGCCAGGCCGCAGGCCCCACATGCTGCGCGAGGAACCACTTTTCCAGAAGGCGCCCGGTGCGGCCGTTGCCATCGTTGAATGGGTGTATCTTCACGAACAGGAGGTGCAATGATGCGGCATAGTAGAAGGCCTCCGTGGGGGAAAGTTCAGCTTTGTCCAAGGTCTTCACCTCGCGCATCAGCCGGTCCATCAGTATAGGTACGTCGGCGGCGGGCGGTCCCTCATAGATCTTGTAGCGGCCTTGGGCATTGCTCCCCACCACATACACAGGTCCGGTGCGCCACTCGCCGGGCGCCCAGCCCTTCCTGCTGTAGATGGTGGCCGCGAGGGTGGCGTGGGCCTTCAGCAAGCTGGCCTTGTTGAGCGCAGTGCGTTGTGCCTCCCCGTAGGCGCTCACCAGATCCTCCACCTCCTGCACATCGCGCGAGCGGCGCTTGCCGTTACTGGTGGCCTCCACGAATTCCTCCAGCGTAACCCTGCTGCCCTCGATCTGGCTGCTGGCCACGGCACCGGCAATGGTGGCCCACCGGGTAGCATCGCCGGTTCGGGCACCTTTGCGGGCCAAGCGCGCCAAATGCTTCTCCAGCGTTAGGCGCTGTCGCTTGGCGTAGGCGGGCAGATAGGTGTCGGGGAGCAGGTTCATTCGGCGGTCCCCAAGATATCCTCCCCCGGCCACGGTTGCTCCTGTGGTGCGTAGCCAATGATTCCCGAGATTGCCCGGATCAGGTCGTTCTTGCCGTCCGCGCTCATCTGGCCGTACAGGGTGTTGGCGATGTCCCAAAGGGTGGCTTTGAGCTTTTGTTTGGCAGTCATGTACGGCAAATGTCGGCCATGAAGGTATTGGGCGGTGGGTAGGACTGGGCAACTCGTTCGTCCTCGTGGTTCCCTTTGTTCCGCAGGTGAGCCTGAAGTGACATCGGGGTGCGTTCAGGGCACGGCGCCGCAGGCGCGGATGAAAGACAGCTTCGGCCTGCTGGGTGCACAGGCCTCGCTGTGACGTATGGGCCGCAGGCGCGGATGAAAGACTGCTTCGGCCTGCTGGGTGCACAAGCCTCGCTGTGACGTATGCGCCGCAGGCGCGGATGAAAGACAGCTTCGGCATGTTGGGTGCACACGCCTCGCTGTGACGTATGGGCCGCAGGCGCGGATGTAAGACAGCTTCGGCCTGCTGGGTGCACAGGCCTCGCTGTGACGTATGGGCCGCAG
>DAOKZW010000022.1:0-23671 GCA_035325445.1 Flavobacteriales bacterium | reverse complement strand
TGCTGGGTGCACAGGCCTCGCTGTGACGTATGGGCCGCAGGCGCGGATGAAAGACAGCTTCGGCCTGCTGGGTGCACAGGCCTCGCTGTGACGTATGGGCCGCAGGCGCGGATGAAAGACTGCTTCGGCGTGTTAGGTGCACACGCCGAAGCAGTGACGCATGAAACGCCGAAGGCTGCGTCCCTTTTGGTCCGCAGCCTTCGTCCATTCCGTTGAGGCTGTTGCCTATCCGCACTTGCTGCTTCCGCAGCTGCGGCACTTCAGGCAGCCTTCCTCGTAGTACACGCCTTCGCTGTCGCCGCAGTCGTTGCACTTGCGGCCGCTGGCGCTAGTGCCATCGGGGATGTAGCGGCTGAGCGCTCGCGCCACGCCGTTCTTCCACGTGTTCAGCGTGGCGTCGTAGAGGTTCAGGTTCACCACGGTGTCCACCACGTGGGGCACGGAGACGCCTTGGCGCAGCATGCCGCTGATGAGGATGGCGTAGTTCCAGTACTCCTTGTTGAAGCTGCGGCTGAGGCCTTGGATGGTGACCCGGTATCCCTCGTTATCCTCGTACTGCAGGTCGTAGATATTCTTTTTGGTCTTGGCGTCCTTGCGTTTGATCACCCATCCCTTCTCCACCCAGTTGGGCAGTTGGAACACGCCCTTGGCCTGTCCGGTGAAGATCTCGTAGGGTTTGCCATCGAGCTTGCCCACCACGGCGAGCCACGGCTCGGTTTCGTTGTTGAACCGGATCACGTCGGCTTCCAACGTTTCCGGCCTCTTCAGGTGGGTTGGTGCCTCATCCGTCTTTTTTTCATCGGTGGCCACCAGCACCCCGCTGCGCGAGCCATCGCGGTACACGGTGACCCCCTTGAGGTTGTGGTGCCAGGCCTCGCGGTAGATGTTGCCCACCAGCTCGGGTGTAACGGTGCTGGGCAGGTTGATGGTGCTGCTGATGCTGTGCGTGGTGTACTTCTGCACGGCTGCCTGCAGGCGGATGCGGTGGTGCCAGTCGATATCGGGCGCGGTGCTCTTGAAGTACGGGCTTTCCTCCACGTTCTCCTTGCCCGTTGCCTTCATCCAATCCACGATGCGCGGATGGTGCACGGTGAACTCCTCCCACTGGTCGCCCATGGCATCGGTGAAGGTGACCTTCTCCTTTGGCGTGTTGGGTGCCAGCTTGCGGCGGCGGGTATAGCCCAGCATGTATACGGGCTCGATGCCGCTGCTGGTGCGCGTGAGCAGGCTGAGCGTGCCGGTGGGGGCCACGGTGCTGATGCTGATGTTGCGGCGGCCGTGCTTGATCATGCGGGCATGCAGCTCGGGCAACTCCTCCGCCAGCATGTCCGTGAATTCGCTCGTCCTTTCCACGGCCGGGTCGAAGCCGGCGAAGCTGCCGCGCTCGATGGCCATGTCGACGCTGCTGTTGAACTCGGCCTCGCACTTGGTGCGCATGATGTGGCTCGCTGCTTCCACGGCAGCCTCGCTGTCGTAGGCCAGGTTCATGGCGGCCAAGGCATCGGCCAGGCCGGTGAAGCCCAATCCCGTGCGGCGGCCCTTGCGGCCGGTATCGCCGAGCAATTGCCAGGTCTCGCGCTCCACGCGCTTCACGTCATCCGGCTCGGGGTCGTTGTCGATCTTTTGCAGGATCCGCTCCACGGCCTCCAGCTCCAGGTCAACGAGGTCGTCCATCAAGCGTTGTGCCTCGTACGTAACCTCGGCCAGGCGCTTGTGGTCGAAGCGGGCCTTGGGGGTAAAGGGGTCGGTGACGAAGGAGTAGAAATTGATGGCGATGAGGCGGCAGCTGTCCCCGCCCTGCATGGCGATCTCCCCGCAGGGGTTGGTGCTTTCGTTCTTGAACCCGGGATACACGGAGGAAGTGGAGTACTTGTGCTGTCGGTCCCAGAAGATGATGCCCGGCTCGGCCGTGTTGTGTGCGCACTTGATCAGCGTGTCCCACAGCTGACGGGCCTTCACGGTCTTGGTCACCGAGGGGTTCGGGCTGTCGATGGGCCACTGGTGCGTGTAGTCGCCATCCTCTTCAACGGCCTTCAGGAAGGCATCGCTCACGCGCACGCTCACGTTGGCGCCGGTAACCTTGGTGAGGTCCTGCTTGATGGTGATGAAATGCTCCACGTCGGGGTGGGCGATGTCCATGGTGAGCATCAGTGCGCCCCTCCTGCCCTTCTGGGCCACCTCGCGGGTGGTGTTGCTGAAGCGCTCCATGAACGATACGGCCCCCGTGCTGGTGCGTGCGGCATTGCTCACCTCGGCTCCTTCCGGGCGCAGGGTGCTCAGGTCGAAGCCCACGCCGCAGCGGCGCTTGAACAGCTGGGCGAGCTGCTGGTCGTTGCGGAAAATACCCCCGTAGCTGTCCACCGGCGCGGGAATCACCACGCAGTTGGACAGGGAGGCCAGGCGCGTATAGTCCCCCAAGGACGCCATCACGCTCCCTTGGGGCACGATATCACGGAATCCGTCGAACAGCTTGAAGATGCGCTCTTCGTCCAAGGCCTCGCGCTTTTGGCCATAGGTGGATAGCAGGGCCCTCTTTTCGGCGGGCACCGGCTTATAGGAGCGTTCGATCCGGGCGAACTCACGCGCCATGCGCATGTGCGTGCCTTCCGGGGTAAGCTCCAGCAGTTCGCCCTTGCTGTTGCGCAGGGCGTATTTGTTCAACCAAGTCGTGGCCGCCAGCTCGTCGTTGCTGAAATACGCAAGCGATGCCGCCAGGGCCTCCTCTTGGGTGAAGGTCTGGGTCGGCAGAATGGGTTTGTGGCTGATCGGGGTGGCGGGCATCTTCTCGGTCTCGGCTTCGAAAAGCACGGCTTGTGGGAGGGTGTTATCGTGTGACATTTTCATAGCTGATCGGGAAGGCCAAAGCTCCCCCATAGGATCCATGATGCCGATCACTTTTTCGGTCGATCATCCACAGCGTTATGAACGATCGCTGTCAAGAGGCCACGCGCCGGAAGTTATCCTCAAAACGCCTGTTGATAACCACGCCGAAGCCTTCCTGTTACCCGCGTGGATACAGCAAAGGCGCCCTTTTGGACGCCTTTGCCGACTTTCACCATGCCCACAAGGATAAGGGCGATGGCATTGCGGATCTCTTATTGGGGCAGGATCACCTTGTCGATGACACAGACCAGGCCGTTGGCGGCAGGAACCGTGGCCACCACTTTGGCATCATTGATCATCACTTGGCCATCCTTGACGTGGAAGGTGACGTTGTCGCCGTTCACCATGCCGAGCACTTGGCCATCGCGCAGGTTTTCCGGGCTGTACACGCCCACGGCCACGTGGTACTGCAGGATGTCCGTCAGGTCGTCCTTCTTCTCCGGCTTGAGCAGGCCATCCACGGTTCCGGCCGGCAGCGCATCAAAGGCGGCGTTGGTGGGCGCGAAGACGGTGAAGGGGCCAGCGTTGGACAGGGCGTCCACCAAGCCTGCGGTCTTCACCGCAGTAACCAAGGTGCTGTGATCCGGGGAGCTAACGGCCACTTGGACCACATTGCGCTGTGATTCATCGTCCACAACGCCGGATTGGCCCACGGTCAGGTCGGTACCGACGCTGGATGCGGCTTGGTCAGCGGCAGGTTCGGTGGCGCCGCCCCCGCATGCAGCGAGCAGGGCGACCATGGCGAAGGGAGTCAGGTGCTTCAGTTTCATGGCGGGTGTTTTTTTACGGTTTTGTTATCGCGTTTTCAGTGCCCCAAAAATCCCGTTAACCATTTTTTTATAGAGTGCCGCTTAGCAGTCTATTAGCTGATTCTTGTCAGCGGGGTGTAAAAGGGTGAAGGGGGCGTGGGGTAAGGTGGGTAAGCGCATATAGGCGCCGGATTCCGCACTTGGTCCTCGCCATGGAACAAGGACCGGCCTCTACACCAGTCAGGAACATGATTGTTGCTACCTTTCTTTGAAAGGCAGGCGTGGCCGGGGAAAGGGCTACTCAGAAATCCTTGCGGCGGAACGCCCGGAAAGCAAAGGCCGAGGGCACGGCAACCCACGCCGCCAGCGCCCCCAAGGCCAAGAATATGCCCATCATGCTTCCGAAGAACTTCTCGTAGATGGCCCCGGTATAGCCCATCATGGCGGCCAGGTCCACCTTCAGCATCACCATGATGCGGCCCAGGTCGATGGGATCCAAGGCCGCCAAGGGTACGATCCACGGTTCGATGGGGTATTCACTGAAGGCATACATGATCCACAGCAGGATGGCATCGTACACCAGCACAAAGAGGAACCATACCACCAAGCCCAAACCCACGCCGCGGGCCTTCTCGCGGTTCTTGATGGCAATGAGCGCTCCGATGGCCGTGAACACCAAGGTCAGCATGACGCATGCCAGCAAAAGGGTGACGGAGGCCCCCGCCGGGTGGAAGATCAGCAGGGGGACCCCCGCCCCCACAACGGCACCCAGCACCAGCGCGGTACCCAAGGCGAGCATTTGGCCTCCCATGATCTTCGCGCGGTGCAAGGGCTGCACCGCGAGCAATTCGGTGAACTCCAGCGCATCGTAGATGTACACGATGCTGAACACCGAGGCCACCAATGGCACCAAGGCCAGCAGGACCTGCGAGAGGCTGAGCATGGCCTTCACGGGCTGGTCTTCCAATTGGAACAGGCCGAAACTGATGGCCATCAACAGCAACAGCCATCCGCCCACAAATTTGTTGCGGGCCAGGTCGATGAGGGTGTACTTATAGACTTTCAACATGGCTTCCGGTCTTGGCGGTCAACATGGCGGGTATGGCCTTGGAAAGACGGTCCAAGCCCGTCACCCCCAGGATTTCCTCCGGTGATTGCAGGAATTGCAGGCGCCCATCCTGCAGGTAGGCGATGCGGTCGGCCATGGCTTCCACCTCCTCCATGAGGTGGCTGGTGATCATCACCGTGCAGCCCGAGCGCTTGATGGCGCGCACGGCCGAGAGCAAGATCTGGGAGCTCACCGGATCGAGGCCTGCGGTGGGTTCATCCAATACCAGTACTGTGGGCGAGTATCGGAAGGCCAGCACGGCGCTCACCTTCTGGCGTTGCCCGCCGCTGAGGGTCCCCAGTCGTTTGTCCATCATGGTGGCCACGCCCAGTTCCTTCACCAAGGGCCCTTCGGTGCGGTCCATCGTGTTGCCGCGGATATCATCCATGAGGTCGATCAGTTGCCCGATCTTCAGTTCGCTGGGGAACCGCGATATCTGCGGCATGTATCCCAGCTGGTGGCGGTACGAGGGGTCGTTGCCCACCTTTTGGCCATTCACTTGGATGGTGCCGGTGGTGGCATGCACCAGGCCGAGGAGGCATTTGATCAGGGTGGTCTTGCCCGATCCGTTGGGCCCGATCACCGAAACGGCCTCACCCGGCTCAAAGCCTGCGCTGAACTCGCGCAGCGCCCACATTTTGCCGTAGCGTTTGCCGGCATTTTCAAAGATCACGCGTGCCATAAGGTTGTTTCATCAGGGGTTTGTCGTCCTCCAGCCCCTCGGGGGTCATGCTGGGGATCAGCCTTTCGGCTTGGTCCATCAGTCCGGTCAGCAAGCTGCGGGACAGCACCACGGCATACGGCATGCGCTCGTTGACCATGGCAAACAGGCTCAGCGGCCTGAAGGGCACATCACCGACCCCGTCGCGGTTGAGGTCGTAACCCTTGTAGCGGTCCCAATAGTTGCCGCTGAAGCTGTTGTACACCGGGTTGCCGTTGGTGCTCATATCGAAGGTGTTCGCCACGAAGCTGTTGCCGTTGAAGCGGCAATCCATGGAGTTGGCATACAGGCGGATAGCCCAGCCGTTGGCCCGGAACAGGTTGCCCTTGATCTCGCCCCGGTTGCATCCGTCGACCAGGATGGCGGTGGTATTGTCCACGAACTGGTTGCTGTCGACCACCACATCATTGATCTCCTTCAACAACAATCCGTAGGCGCTTGCCCCGCGGTTGCTGATGAACTGGTTGCGGCGCATGTCGACGAACTTGCTGTACATCACGGCCACCCCGGCGCCGTTGTCCTCGAAGTGGTTATCGGAGTAGCTGTCGTTGTTGCTGAACATGAAGTGCAGCCCGTAGCGCAGGTTGCGCAGGCTTCGGTTGCCTTCTATATGGCTCTCGCCAACGAACTCGAAGTAAATGCCGTCCCGGTGATCGGTGGCCAGGTTGTCCAATATCCGGGCATCTGAACAGTGCCACAGGTGGATGGCATTGGCCCGGCGCGTTTCCGGCACGGCGGGGTCGCCGGTCACCGTATTGCCTTGGATCAGGGTGCGGCGGGAGCTGGCCACATGGATACCGAAAAAGGTATGCTCCACCACATTGCCGATCAACCGCACATCATCGGCCTTCTTCACCTTGATGGCGGCATTGTCGTTGATGTTGCTCACCAGCGTGCCCGTGACCTTGAAGCCAGTTACCAGCACGTTGGGCGCCTCGATCACCAGTACGTCCCCCTTCTCTTCGCCATCGATCACGGGGAGGTCCACCCCGATCAGCGCCAAGGGCTTGTCCACGGTGATGATCCCTTCCCTATAGATGCCCTTGAGCACCCGGATGGTATCGCCGGAGGAGGCGGATGCGATGGCCTTGCCGATCCGGTTCAGCGCACCATTCGCATCCACCGTCCATGTCTTGGCCGTCAGCGGCCCCGTTGTCCACAGCAGCGATACGATCGCCGCCATGCGGCACCAAGGTCGCAGGCCCGTCATTCCTCCGCGAACATTTTCTTGACAGCCGTCCAGTTGAGCAGGTCACCAGGAAAGTGTTGACTGGCTTCCTTCCTTTCCTCTTCCGTGGCGAAGGCGGCCACATTGCCCCGCATGGGGCTCTTCAGGGTGGGGGCATGCAGGTAGTAGGCCTTGGTGGCATCGATGAGGGTACCTGGGCTGGCAAAATCCGACACGTACCAGCCTTTCACCTCCTCTTCCACCAGCTGGCCGTTGTGCCCTACAAAGGGCACCATGCACTCCGGTGCGTCAAAAACGTAGGTCCGGCCCTTGGTGGTGAGGATGGCCGCTCCGAACTTGGCATCCACCACGTTCATGCGGCAGTGTGCACATTCGCTCGATCCATACTTGATCTCCGGCTGTCCCACGGAGCAACTGGTGACCAACAAGGCCAGACCGGCCGTGATGAGGAAATTCTTCATGTCGTTATGCAGCCCCTTTTTTGGGCGTAAGCCAAGCCCGCAGGAACACAAGGCCGGCGATCAGGATCGTAAAGAAAAGTGCGTAGCCGCCCACGTCGGGGAACGACCAGGCTTCAAAGTTAAGCAGGGTCTTGTGGCCGAAGAGCGGCGGCTGGTAGGCCATGCCTTCGATCTTGATGGCCGCGTGCGGATCAAGGTCGTGGCCGTACTTGTACCCCCAGGAGTACATGTCCCACATGGCCCATAGCACGAATGCGAAAAGTGCGATAAGCCAAGTTCCCAAGGCCCAACGGCGGCCGATCAGGGCGGCGGCCAAGCCCCAGCCGATGAGCAAGCTGATGGCGTACCGCATGATCTCGAACTCGGGGAACATGTCATTATGGATCTCGGCCATGCCGATGTAGTGGTTCAGGTTGTTGATCTGGTCCACGTTGCCGGTGAAGCTGTCGTGGAAGATCTGAAGTGTGAGCCCTTCCGGGTATTGGGGGGCCCAGAGGTCGATCCGCCAGATGGGTTGCCAGAGCATGATGCCCATGGCCAATGCCGCAATGGCGACGAGGATCCGGGATGAGGCGCGCATGATCGATTGTTTGGTGGTCCGTTGCTCGGGCCTGGTGATTTTGTTTTCTACCTTCTCTTTCCTTGCCTCCGCGTATTCTTTCGAAGGTGCGGGGATCGTTACTGTTCCCATGATCGAGTTCTTTTCCGGTTCAGCGGCCCTTGCAGATGGCCGTTCTTAAAAACATTGCACCCGGCCCATTGCACCGGAATCCGATGCAGGGGCCGGGTGCTTTGCGTTCATCGCTTTCGGGGTCTTAAAGACCGGCGTCGGCGTGTTTGGTGTTGAAGCTCAACGGCACGTTGCTGTTGGCCGGGGATACGCGGGCGTAGCCCTGCATCTCCTGGTGGAGGGCCGAGCAGAAGTCCGTGCAATAGAAGGGTTTCACGCCCACGGTGGTGGGCACCCACTTCAAGGTCTGGGTCTCGCCCGGCATGATGAGCAGTTCGGCATTTGCCGCGCCTTTCACCGCGAAGCCGTGCGGCACGTCCCAGTCCTGCTCCAGGTTGGTCACGTGGAAGTACACCTCGTCACCCATCTTGATGCCCTCGATGTTGTCAGGGGCGAAGTGCGAGCGGATGCAGGTCATGTACACGTGCACCTTGTTGCCTTCGCGCACCACGCGGGCATCCTTCTCGCTCTTGGTGGCATAGGGGTGGTTGTTGTCCTCGAGGCGGAAGAACTTCACCGACTTGTCCTTGATCAAGCTGGCAGGCACGGCCTGTGCGTAGTGCGGCTCACCGATGGAGGGATAGTCGGCCAAGAGCTCCATCTTGGGCCCGTCGATGCTGAAGAGCTGGGCGCTCTGGCACAGTTCGGGGCCGGTGGGCAGGTAGCGGTCCTTGGTGATCTTGTTGTAGGCGATCACGTACTTGCCCCAAGGCTTCTGGCTGTCACCGCCGGGCACGCAGAGGTGGCCGATGGAGTAGTAGGTGGGCACGCGGTCCAGGATCTCCAGGCTCTCCACGTTCCACTTCACGATTTCACTGCTCACGAACATGGAGGTGTATGCGTTGCCGTTGTTGTCGAACTCGGTGTGCAAGGGCCCGAGGCCGGGCTTCTTCACCTCACCGTGCAGCACGCTCTCGTACTTCAGCACGGGGATGCCGTCAAACTCCCCTTCGTAGTCTTTGCTCTCGATGGCCTTGATCATCTTGTCGAAGGAGAACACCGGGATCAGGGCGGCCAGCTTGCCGCTGCCCATGATGTACTTGCCGGTGGGGTCCACGTCGCAGCCGTGCGGGCTCTTGGGGCAGGGCATGAAGTACAGCAGGTCCTTGAGCTCGGTGTGGTCCAGCTGCAGCACTTCGTTGCGCACCTCGCTGATGGCGTTGTGCGTTTTGTCGTCCCACCAGTTCATGTAGTGCTTGCCGGGCACCTTCTTGCCCTTGCCTTCCTTCACGTACTGCTCGGCCTTCTTCCAGTTGACGGCCATGATGAAGTCCTTGTCATTCTGGCTGGCGTTCACCTCCAGCAGGGTATGTGCCCGCTCGGTGTTGTAGCAGCTGAAGAAGAACCATCCATCGCTGGGGCCCTTGCCGGCGTGGCTCAGGTCGAAGTCGACGCCCGGGGCGGTGATCTGGAAGGCAATCTCCATCTTGCCCGTCTCGGCGTCGGGGTGGATGAAGGACACCGTGCCCTTGAAGTTCTGCTTGTAGGTATCGATGGGCACATCGCGCTCGGCGTCGCTTCCCATGGGGATGCTGAAACGGGTACCTGCCACCACGTACTCGCTGTTCGGGGTGATGAACGGCGAGCTGTGGTTACCGGCGCTGTTCGGGATCTCGATGATCGTCTTGGTCCGGAAGGTGGTCAGGTCGATCAAGGCCACACGCGGGGTGTTGTTGCCGTTGATGAACATCCAGCGGCCGTCGGGCACGCCGTTGGTCATCGAGGACTCCACGTGGTGGGAGTCGTCCCAAGGCATGAAGCCGTGCGTGGTCATCAGCATGGGCTTGGTCTCCTCACTGTAGCCATAGCCGCTCTCGGGGTCCACGGAGAACACCGGGATGTTACGGAACATGCGGCCGGAGGGGAGGCCGTACACGGACATTTGCCCGCTGAAGCCACCGCTGACGAAGTTGTAGAATTCGTCGTACTGGCCGGGCGGCACGAAAACCTTTGATGCCGCATCGCCGGTAACGGCGCTCTTGGTGTTGGTCGGCTTGCAGCTCTGGACCAACGGCATGGTGATACCGGCCGCAAGCAGCAACGGTAACACGCTGGCCTTAGGGATACTTCTCATTGATCGGGGATTGGTTGGTTGTTTTGATCGTTTTCGGTTTCAAGCTTTTCCTGCCGGTACCTGTATCACAAGGTCCGCATGAATTCGAGCACCTCACGTGCCTCTTCGGTGGTGAGGTTCTGGTTGGGCATGCGCACCAAGCACTCCTCGAGCATGGCCTGGGCCTCGGCATCGGTTTCCAGCATGGCATCGGTGTGCAGGATCATGTTCATGATCCACTCCGGCGAGCGTTGCTTGAGGATTCCCTCCCACCCGGGCCCTACCACGCGGTTGGCCGTCAGGGTATGGCAGCTCAGGCACTTCATTTCATAGATCTCCTTGCCCTTGGTCACCATGCCTTGGTCGATGTCCCCGTCCAAGGGCGGCTTGATATCCGCCGCGGTGATCATGCCCGGGAGCGGGGTGGATGCCGCTGGCGTGGCATCCTTGGCAGCCGGGGCATTGCCGCCTCCGGCAGGAGCCTCACTGCCTCCGCAGGCCACCAACAGGGCCATGACGGATGCCATACCAAGACCTTTTAAGATGTTTTTGCGCGTTGAACTGTTTTTCGTTGACATGAACTGCTTGTTTTACGGGTTCAAAATTCGGGACCGCGGCGAAGGTATGGCTGATGGTTATCAGAACAGCCCATGAGATTGATCAGTGATGGTCATTCCCGGTTTGTGCGGACCTTAGCAGCCCATGAAACGCTGGTTCAACATCGCCTTGGCCAACTTCGCCATAGCCGCCATCATCGGGGTGTTCCTGCGGGGCTATTACATCTGGGACATCACCCTGTTCCGGTTCAAGGCCCTGCTCAACGCCCACTCCCATGTGGCCATGCTGGGGTGGGCCTTCATCGCCATGGTGGTGTTCATCCTGAAGGACGAAACCCCGAAGGGGCCCTCGCGCACCAGTTTGGGCCTGCTGGTATTGGCCCAGGCGGCCGTCATCGGCATGCTGCTGGGGTTCCCGGTGCAGAGCTACGGCGCCTTTACCATTGCCGTTTCGGTACTGCACATGCTGGCCAGCTACTTCCTGGGCGTGCGCATCTGGAAGGTCTCCAAGCCGTGGCGCAAGAACGGCAGCCGCATGCTGGTGCGCATGGCCGTGGTGATGATGTATGTTTCCACCATAGGCGTATGGGCCATGTGGCCCATCATTGAGGCCGGCAAGTTCGGCACCGAGATCTATTACTGGTCCATCCAGTTCTACCTTCATTTCCAGCTCAACGGCTGGTTCTGGTTCGGCGGCCTGGCCCTGTGGAGCCGCTGGGCCGAGACCAATGGGGCGCGCTACGTGATGGACCGCTTCACCATACGGCTGTGGGTGGTCTCGGTCATCCTCACCTTCGCCTTGGCCATTGCTTGGAGTGAGCGCCATTGGCTGGTGTACTCGGTGAACTCGCTGGGGGTGGTGCTGCAGCTGTGGGCGGGGTGGCGTACGGCCCGGTCCATTTTCAGCGCGCAGCGCACCCTGATGTCGAAGGCGCCGCTATGGGCTTGGCGCTGCGTGACTTACGCCTTGGCAGGCATGGGCCTGAAGGTGGTGATGCAGGCCGCCGTGGCCGTGCCACAGGTGGCCATCATGGCCTTCACCGTGCGCAATCTCACCATCGGCTTCATCCACCTCAACACCTTGGCCTGCATCAGCATGATGCTCTTCGCCATGGCCTTGCTGAACCGTCAGTTCAGCAGCACCTCCTCCGTGGCCAAGGTGGGCCTGTCGGTGTTTACCAGCGGCATGATCATCAGCGAGGCCATCCTGTTCCTGCAAGGCGCCATGTTCTGGTTCGGCCTGGGCAAGATGCCCGCCTATTACGAGCTCATCTTCGGCTTCTCCGCCCTGCTTCCCTTGGGCACCATCATCCTGTTGGCCCACAGCATGCAGAAGAAGGAAGGCGTGCCGGAAGTGGCCTAAAAAAAAGGCCGGCCCGCGGGGCCGGCCTCCATGGCTATATGATCCGGGATCAGAGCGAGCGGATCAGCTCGAGCATGTTCCGGGCTTGGGCCTCGGTCAGCTCCTGGTCGGGCATCACCGTCTTGGTCTCCTCCACCAGCTGCTGGGCGGCGGGGTCGTTTTCCACCATCCACTGCGTGTGCAACATCATGTTCATGATCCACTCGGGCTTGCGC
This sequence comes from Flavobacteriales bacterium, assembly GCA_035325445.1. Taxonomy (GTDB): domain Bacteria; phylum Bacteroidota; class Bacteroidia; order Flavobacteriales_F; family PHOS-HE28; genus PHOS-HE28. The sequence continues at coordinate 11,642 of DAOKZW010000022.1, read as the reverse complement.
TCGTGGATCACACCCTTCCATCCGGGTCCCACCACCTTTTCCTCGGTGAGGCCGTGGCAGGCCTTGCACTTGGCGTTGAAGATCTTCATGGCTTCGTCCACCATGCCTTGATCGATGGCCTCACCCACGGGCGGGGTGATGGACTCGGCGGTGATGAAGCCGGCCGGGTAGGCAACCTCACCGGCAGGAGCAGCGGGCGTGGCGGCCGCGGGCTCGGCAGGCTTGGCCGTGTCGGTGGCGGGAGCCTGGGATTCACCACCGCAAGAGGCCAGCAGCAGGGCGATGCCCAAAGGCATCAGAGTGGAACCAAGTTTCATGTCGTTTCCTTGTTTTATTGAATTGGTTGTATGGTCACTACGGGTCTGTTCCCGCGCTGCGAAGGTGACCGAAAAATTCGGCTCCTCCAAAATCGGATGCAAACATCCTGATTAGCCCCGGTGTGCCACGCCCACCATCCCTCCCACCCCATCGCACCGTCCTTCAAAACTGCCGTTTCTCACCGCACCGTTTCCTGCGGAGCCCTACCTTCGCGACGAACGTACCCGTACAGCATGCCAACGACCCGATCCACGCCTACACCCGATACCATCACCCTGAACGAACTGAAGGAAGAGATCCTGAAGGACTATGCCTTGGTATGCCTCAGCCGTGAGGCCAGCCTGCTGGGGCGCAAGGAGGTCCTCACCGGCAAGGCCAAGTTCGGCATCTTCGGCGACGGCAAGGAGCTGGCCCAGGTGTGCATGGCCAAACAGTTCAGGCCGGGCGACTGGCGCAGCGGCTACTACCGCGACCAAACGTTCATGTTCGCCATCGGCGAACTCACCGTGCAGCAATGGTTCGCCCAGCTGTATGCCCACGCCGACGTGGCGGCCGACCCCTCCAGCGCCGGCCGCCAGATGAACGGGCACTATGCCACCCGCAGCCTGGACAACAACGGCAACTGGAAAAACCTGGCCGACCAATACAACTCCAGCCCTGACATCTCCCCCACCAGCGGGCAGATGCCACGGCTGCTCGGACTGGCCCAGGCCAGCAAGGTGTTCCGCCAAAACAAGGCCCTGCAAAGCCATACCCACCTCAGCGAGGGCGGCAACGAGGTGGCCTTCGGCACCATCGGCGACGCCAGCACCAGCGAAGGCCTGTTCTGGGAAAGCATCAATGCCGCAGGCGTGCTCCAAGTGCCCATGGCCGTGAGCGTGTGGGACGACGGCTGGGGCATCAGCGTAAGCAAGGCCCACCAGACCACCAAGGGAAGCATCAGCACGCTGCTCAAAGGCTTCGAAAAGCAGGACGGCACCAACGGCCTACGCATACACAAGGTGAAGGCCTGGGACTATGCCGCCTTGAACAAGACCTACGAGGTGGCCATCGCCCAATGCCGCGAGGAGCATGTACCCTGCCTGATCCATGTGGAGGAAGTGACCCAACCGCAGGGCCACAGTACCAGCGGAAGCCACGAGCGGTACAAGAGCAAGGAAGAGCTCGAATGGTACAAGACCGCCGATTGCCTGGTACGCTTCCGCGAGTTCATCCTGGCCTTCAAGCCCGGTGGAAACCCCATCGCCACTGCGGCGGACCTGGATGCCATTGAGACAAAGGCGAAGGCCGATGTACGCGCCGCACAAAAGGCCGCTTGGGCAGCCTTCATGGCCCCCATCGAGGCCGAACGGAAGGAAGTGCTGGCCCTGCTGGACGGCCTGCCCCTGGATGGCGCCACCGCCATGGCCGCCGAATTGCGCAAAGCCATGGACCCCGGCCGCAGGGAGGTGCTGAGCATCGCACGCCGGGCACTCACCTTGGCGGAGGCCGAAGGAGCCCCGGCGCATGACCTGCGGGAGTGGGTGGCCCAGGCCATGGCCGACAACGCCCGGCGGTACGGCAGCCACCTGTACAGCGAAAGCGCCAAAAGCTGCCTGAACGTGCCCGAGGTGCCCGTGGAATATGGCACCGGCGAAGAGGTGGACGGCCGCATCATCATCCGCGACAACTTCGCGGCCCTCTTCGAGAAGGAGCCGCTGCTGCTCACCTTCGGCGAGGATACCGGCAAGATCGGCGACGTGAACCAGGGCATGGAAGGCATGCAGGCCCGCTTCGGCGAGCTGCGCGTGAGCGATGCCGGCATACGCGAGGCCACTATCCTGGGCCAAGGTTTGGGCATGGCCCTGCGCGGACTGCGCCCTGTGGCCGAGATCCAATACCTGGACTACCTGATGTTCTGCCTGCAGGGCATGAGCGACGACCTCGCCACCGTGCAATGGCGCACCATGGGCGGCCAGAAGGCCCCGCTGATCGTGCGCACTCGCGGTCACCGCTTGGAGGGCGTATGGCACAGCGGCAGCCCCATGGGCACCATCATCAACAGCGTGCGCGGGATGGTGGTTTGCGTGCCCCGTAACATGCAGCAGGCTGCGGGCATGTACAACACCTTGGTCCAAAGCGACGACCCGGCCCTGGTGATCGAGTGCCTGAACGGCTATCGCCTGAAGGAACGCCTGCCATCCAACCTCGGCGAATTCACGGTTCCCATCGGTATCCCGGAAGTGGTGCGCGAAGGCACCGACCTCACCCTGGTCAGTTACGGCAGCACCTTCCGGATCTGCCAGGAAGCCGCGGACCGGCTGGAGGCGCTTGGCATCAGCGTGGAACTGGTGGATGTACGCACCCTCCTCCCCTTCGACCGGGAACACCGGATCGTGGGAAGCCTGAAAAGGACCAACCGCCTGTTGGTGGTGGATGAGGACGTGCCCGGTGGGGCCAGTGCGTTCATCCTCCAACAGATCCTGCAGAAGCAGGAGGGTTATCGTTACCTGGATGCTGCCCCGGCCACCCTCACTTCCAAGGCACACCGCCCCGCCTATGGCAGCGACGGCGATTACTTCAGCAAGCCCAACACCGAGGACGTGGTGGAGAAGGTAGTGGGGATGATGAAGGAGTGAACGGGAAAGCTGAAAGCTGAAAGTTGAATGAGGAAAGGGGAAGATTGGAAGCTGGACCGATGAGCCCTCGCGCGATCCAGGACGTTGAAGGTTATCGGTTCTTTTTCTACAGTCACGAGAACGATGAACCGCCACATATCCACGTTGAGAAAGGGGACGGTTCCGAGAAATGGTGGCTGCTGCCCCATCCGGCACGTGTATATTCGACCGGGTTCAAGGCAGGCAAACAACGACGCATCGAACAACTGATCCATGAGCACCAAGACAAGCTCCTCACGGCGTGGCGGCGGCACTTCGGCCAATAGGCCAGCAGGGCCCGACCCGATCGAGGCCATGATCCTCAAGGAAGGTTTGCGGATCGCCGATGTGCACCCCTACAAGGAGTTGGATCTGCTGGCTATCGTGCTCAACAGTGGCGATCTCCTGCAAGCACGCCTTTCTGACTTTGAACGGTTGCGGAAGGCAAGCTCGGCGCAATTGCGCGATTGGCGACTGATCGGCGGCGGTATCGGCATCCACTGGGAAGCCTTGGATGAAGACCTTTCGCTGCGCGGGTTCATCCGGGACGGCGTGCAACAGGAAGCGCTTAGAAGGCTGGCGGGGCGAAGGGTACGGAAGACGAAGGGCAAGGGCGTGGTCCGATAGATATCGGACCGATAGGTATCGGACACCAGCGCCCAATAACGGCTGGCCAAACTCGGGCCGCCATGGCCATCTTTACGTCCATGCTGATCGAACGCACATCCAAGGAAGTCATCATCCGCTTGCCCGCATCGGTGGATACTGAGGACCTGCAAGAGCTCTTGGAGTATGCCCGCTACAAGGAATTGACCAAGGGATACAAGGTGTCGCAAAAGACGGTGGATGCCTTGGCGGCCGACATCAACGCCAAGTGGTACGCCAAGAACCGGAAAAGGCTGACGAAGTGAAGATCGTCGTTGATACCAACATCGTCTTCAGTTCAATCCTCAATTCCGCAAGCCGCATTGCCTTGGTCTTGATCAGCGGCAAGCGGCATTTCAAATTCTACAGCTGTGAATTCCTGTTGCAGGAATTGGACATCCATCGGGATAAACTGCGGAAGCTCACCGAACTTCAGGATGCCGAATTGGATGAGGTTATCGGAATAGTAGCGAAGAACATCACGTTTATCAACGAAGCAGCACTGCCCGGTTCTTTGTACAGGGCTACCGAACGCATGATGAAGGAGAACGACCTGAAGGACGTACCCTTTGTAGCATTGGCGCAGGGATTGGAGGCCAAGCTATGGGCGGGCGACAAGGTTCTTTCGAAAGGGCTTGCCAAATCCCATCCCGGCCTTGTGACCATTACAGCCGAATTGATCAAGCGGATCAGTGAACTGGAGCATTGATACTGGCTTTGGGGTACCACGAAGAACCTCGCTCCCGCGTCATCGGCACTTCGCGCCGACCTTTTGGGCAAGCGTCCGATGCATATCGGACCTCGCTCGGTCATTCTACGTTGCTCCTCAGTCAGTTACCTATGGGTAGCTTCCTTTCGTCCCGCCTTGACTGACACGAACGATAAACGCTTGTGCCATCGGCTCGAGGTTCTTCGAGGCACCCTTTGGTCATTCCGGGTAACCCAGTTGAGGCACCTCACTCTAGGAAACCGCACATCGCATTTACTATCCGCCCTCTGGGCATACCCACCGGCATGGTACACGAAGGCGAGAACTTTGCCCGATGCCCATCCTTCCTATCCCTATCCCTCAACGACCCACCACAAACCCTTGTCCTCGCGCCACGTGTTACCTTCGATTTCGGGCGAAGGCCCCCCAACCCTACCCCATGACACGAGCGCGTCTACTTCCCATCCTCTTGCTCCTCCCCTTGGGCCTGTTCGCACAAAAGCAGAAGCATAGGCTCCCGGTCTGGACCTTCCATGCCCGCAATACCACGACCATCGGGCTCAACGTGGGACTGGCATCCATTGTCCCCGACAGTGCCCATCACGTGACCACCATCGGGGTCCACGCCGAGGCGATCGGCCTGGGCGTCTTCCTATTCATGGCCCCCACTACTGCAAGTGCATTGAAGGAGGCTGACTATGAAGCCATCATGGCGGCCCCACCATCCGAGCAGATCCATGGCCTATTGCTTTCGCCCCTCGGGAGCGTCTGCGCATGCAGGGTGAACGGGATCTCGTTGAACGGTGGCGGGGTGTACAATCAACAGGTGAACGGCATCGCACTCGCCCTGGCCATCGCGGAATCCGACCGGTTCAATGGGCTCCAAGGAGGAATCTTCAATTTCACCTATCACGGAACCGGCCTGCAGGTCGGCATCGCCATGAACCATGCGGTTGAGATGTACGGGGTTCAATTTGCCGGCGGAAACATTTCCCGGTACCACCGAGGCGTGCAGATCGGCATTTACAACAAATCGGAAAACTTCAAAGGCTTGCAGATCGGCATTTGGAATGTGAACCAGGTCCGTAAGTGGCCCCTGTTCAATTGGGCTTGAGCGAAGGCATCACCGCCCGTTCAAGCTGAAAAAGGTCGGAACGAACAGCACTTCCTTTGGGCCATGCACGTGGCACCCATCCCCTCCCTTGAAGGTCTCGCCACGGAGCGCCTCATGTTCCGCCATCCGGTGATGGAAGACCACCTGTGGTGGATGGAATACATGAACGATGCGGAAGCCATCCGCTTCATGCCGTTCACCTTGGGCAGCGAGGCCGATGCCAAGGGCTTCATCCAACGCTCGTTGGACCGCCTGGCTACTGATGGTTCCTGCCTGAACTTGGTGAGTGAGCGGAGTACCGGTAAGCCTGTGGGCATGATAGGCCTGCTCACGCAGACCGTGGACGGCATCCCCGAACTGGAGATCGGCTACCACCTGCTGCCGTCTGCCTGGGGAAAGGGCTACGCCACCGAGGCGGCCATCGCCTGCAAGGAATTCGTCCGGGAGCACGGCTTGGCCCCATCGGTGATCTCGCTGATCGACCATCACAACTTCCGGAGCCAGGCCGTGGCCAAGCGCAACGGCATGGCCTTCGAGAAGAACACGGTGCACCGGGGCATCCCGGCCATGGTGTTCCGCGTGCGGCTGCACCCCTGATCTTTAACGAAACAATCCTTCTGACATGGGCCGGATACGGACAGTAGACATCGCACACAACTGGTTCGACGCCTTCAACCGGCACGACCTGGAGGCTCTACTGGATCTTTACGATCCCGAGGCCGGGCACTTCAGTCCCAAGCTGTTGGCCCGAAGGCCCGAAACCGGCGGTTGGATCCGCGGCAGGGCCGCGCTGCGCGATTGGTGGCGCGATGCCTTTGACCGCCTGCCCACCCTGCGCTACGAGCCGACGAACATGATCGCCGAGGAACGCGGCGTCTTCATGGAGTATATACGCCACGTGGAAGGCGAGGCCGACTTGCGCGTGGGCGAGGTGTTGGAGGTCCGCGACGGTTCGATCATTGCTTCCCGCGTGTACCACGGGTGAGGCGGAAAGCGCATCACCGGCCACAGCTCCGGCCCGCAACCACCATGCGATTACTTTGCGGTCCCCCACCAATATCCCCGTTGATCGCCGCGACATGATGCACAAGTTCAAATTGCTGTTGGCCGTAGGCCTCAGTGCCCTGTTGATGGCCACGCCCGGCTGCAAGCCGTTCTACCATGGCGGCGGCAACTGGCCGGGCGGAATGCCCGGCGGCCAAGGCCCCGGCCGTGGCGGTCAGGGCCAAACCGGCACCCCCAACCCCGGCGCCACGGTGCCGGGCACCGACTACTTCACCGACCTGGACCTGAAGCTTGGCCCGGCCCCCTTGGCCACGCAGAACAGGTTCGCCGGCAACGTGGCCTATGGCAGCAACGCCCGGTGCGCCTTCGACATCCTGCTGCCCCAAGGGCCTGCTCCGGCCCCCTTGCTCGTATTCATCCATGGCGGCGGGTTCACCCAAGGCGACAAGGCGGCCTTCTTCAAGAAATATCCCGCCCAGATCGACTCTCTCCTGCGGGCCGGTTTCGGCGTGGCCTCGGTGAACTACCGCTTCCTGCAGGACGGCCCGCAAGGGGTGATGAACTCCTTGGCCGACTCCCGCCGCTGCATCCAATTCATCCGCTACCATGCGCAGGAGTTCGGCGTGGACAAGGAGCGCATCGCCCTCATGGGCGCCAGCGCCGGTGCGGGCACCTCGCTGTGGCTGGCCATGCACGATGACATGGCCGTACCCTCCTCCACCGACCCCGTTGCCAGGGAAAGCACCCGGGCACGGGCGGTGGTGGCGATCAACACCCAAAGCACCTACGACCTGCCGGCTTGGGACAACATCTTCGGCCCCGTGTACGGCATCCATCCCGCCGAGGACCCGCGCTTCCGCGAAGAGATCGCCGAGTTCTACGGCGTCTCCTCCCACGGCCAAGTGTTTGACCCCAAGGTGACCGCCCTTCGTGCCGACCTGGACATTCCCCGGCTGATCAACAAGGGCGATCCGCCGATCTGGCTGGACTGCGAGCATCCCAATGCCCGGCCCGAGAAGAAAGGCTTGCTGCTGCACCACCCCCTGCATGCCAAGGTGCTGGCGGATGCCGCCACCAAGGCCGGCGTGGAGGTGGAGGCCACGCCCAGGTGCATCAACGCCGTGGGCCGGCAGGAGTCGTGGGTGGGCTTCCTGCTGCGGAACCTGAAATGACCGGTCCTTCCGGGGTCGTGCGCTACCAGGATTTCTGGCGCACCTGCACGTAGTTCAGCTTCAGGGTATCGTTCCCCGGCAAGGCATCCACCAGCCGCAGGAAGCCGGCCCGCTTGATGCCCACCTTGGCCTCCCCCAGTTCCATCTCGCTGGGCACGCCGCTGATGCTGATGCGCGGGGCGCTCACCCGCGAACCGATCCAGAAATAGCGGTTCCACCAGCCGATGTTCGAAATGTTCAATTGGCCCAGCGTGTACAGGACCACCGGCGCCTTCTGTTCCCCGTTCCAGTACACGTTGTCCAGGTTCACCACCGCCTTGCCCGGCATGTTCACATAGATGGAGGCCTTGCGGGCACCATGTTCCACATGGAAGTTGGAAAGGGAGAACGACTTCACCACCGGGTTGGTGGCGGGGCGGCTCTCATCGCCGTCCAACGTTGCGCTCAGAAAGATGTCATAGTCCGACGGGGCGCCCTCCGAAACGCATTCCGTCATGCGCACCCCGCCGCTGTTGAGGATGGTGAACGCGGCCGTGGTGGTGTTCATGCAGTACACACGCACCTGCTCCAGCACGGTGCTGTTGCATTGGCTGTTGGTGCCCGTGGCCCCGGGCCAATCGCCCTGCCGCAGCACCACACCCTTGTCCCGCGGGTTGGTGATGCGGATGTTGCTGAGGCGCGCGAGGAGGCAGAAGCGCAGGTCGATGGCCGCCTCCGTTTGCGCCACCAGCTCGCAGTTCTCCACGATGCTCCCCAAGGTGGCCTTCAGGTCCACCGCCTTGCGGCCGCCGGTGATGGAGGCGAAGTCCTTGATCAGGTAGCGGCTGTTGGTGCGCGCCATGGCCTCCTTCATGTTCCCGATAGGATAGGTAAACCCGTTGGAATTCGGCCCCAACGTGAGCTTGCAGCCTTTGCCGTCCACCACCAAGAGCTGGCGCTCAGGCAATACGATGTCGCCGCTGCTGTGATACTTGTCCGCAGCTGAAAACACCACGGCGGTGGCATCCTTGGGCAGCTGGGCAAACCACTTGCCGACATCCGTGCCAGCGGGGACCACGTACTCGGTGGCCCATGCCTGCACCGCCATCAACAGGAGCATCGCGCAGCCCACCAGCCCGCGCTTCCACATAGCCTTTGCCATCATGGGCCGCAAGCTACAGATCACATGCCGCAGCTACGTTTGCCAAGCTACCTTGCACCCATGTTGTGGCCCGATTTTTCGGAGATCCCGCCGCTGCACGCGCGCCGCTTGGTGTTGCGTGAATTGCGCGAGGCCGATGCGCCGGCCATCTTCCGGCTGCGCTCGTCGCCGGAGGTGATGCGCTTCATCCCCAAGCCGCTCGATACCCGAAGCGCCGACAGCCTGCGCATGGTGCGCGAGTTCAGCCAGGCCGCCATCGCCGGCGATGCCATCATGTGGGCCATCACCGTAAAGGGTTCCGACCGGCTGGTGGGCTACATCGGCTATTGGCGCATCATGAAGGAGCACCACCGCGCCGAAGTGGGCTACGCCTTGCACCCCGACCTATGGGGCCAAGGGCTGGCCAGCGAAGCCCTGGAAGCGGTATTGGAACACGGCTTCCGCGTGATCGGCCTGCACAGCGTGGAGGCCACCGTGGCACCGGGCAACATCGCCTCCATACGCGTGCTGGAACGCACCCACTTCCAACGGGAAGGCCACTTCAAGGAGAACTACCTGGTGAACGGGCGCTTCGTGGACTCCATGGTCTATGCCCGGCTGACGCCGCTCCGCCACTGAACCCCGGCCGCCTTGCGGTACTTTCGCACACCATGCGGCTGCTGTTCCTGATCACCGCCCTCGCCCTCTGTGCGCCCTCCTTCGCCCAAGGGGGCGGCGAACGGGAGTTTGCCCTCAGCCTGTCCCCTTCCACCGACGGCCAGCTCTTCTGCCTCTTCCTGGTGAAGATGCGCGACGGACAGGTGGCCGAAAGCCGCCCCATCACCCGGGAGAGCTTCATCAAGCAGGCGCAAGGGCGCACCTTCAGCCCGGCCAACCCCGATGCCGAGGACCTGTTCCGCAAGTACGGCGTGGAAGCCTGCACCTTGCCCCCCGACAGTGCCGCCATGGGCTTCCTCACCGATTGCGTAACGCTGGACAACCTGTGGAAGCTGCGCTACTGGGAATATCCCCTGAAAACCGATGACGGCCAACGGGTATCGAAGGGCTGGAGCGAAAAGCCGCTGGCACCCAGCCCCCGCCAAATGGAGATCCTCGGGCAGTACGGCCTGAAGTACACCAATGGCCTGATCGTGGGGACCGAGATGTTCCGCCTGCTGCGCGACATGGGCGAGCGGGAATGGGTAAACAACTACCGGGGCAACTGATGGTGGAGGCAGGATCCGGGACCGGCGATCTGCTGCATGCGTTGCGCAGCGGCAGCCGCGTGGCGCTGGGGCGCGCCATCACCTTGGTGGAAAGCACCCGCCCCGCCGACCGGGAGGCCGCTGCCGGACTGGTAAGGGCCGCGCTCGGGATCGGCAACCCTTCGGTGCGGATCGGGATCACAGGCATACCGGGCGTGGGCAAAAGCACGCTCATCGATGCCTTGGGCATGGAGCTGATCGCCCGCGGGCACCGCGTGGCCGTGCTGGCCATCGACCCCAGCAGTACCCGCACCGGCGGCAGCATCCTCGGCGACAAGACCCGCATGGAACGACTCGCCGCCGAGGACCGGGCATTCATCCGCCCCTCCCCCAGCGGCGGCACCTTGGGCGGCGTGGCCCGCCGCACACGCGAGGCCATGATCCTTTGCGAGGCCGCCGGCTATGACCGCATCCTGATCGAGACCGTGGGCGTGGGGCAGAGCGAGACCGCCGTGGACCAGCTCACCGACCTGAACCTGCTGCTCACCATCGGCGGCACCGGCGACAGCCTGCAAGGCATCAAGCGCGGCATCATGGAGAGCGCCGACCTGATCGCCTTGACCAAGACCGACGGCGGCAACGAACAACGCAACGAACGCGCGGCCATGGACCTGAAGCAGGCCATTTCGCTGCTGCCCCCGCGCGACAGTGGCGAGCGGCCGCCCGTGAAGCTTTGCTCAGCCACCACGGGCAAGGGCATTCCCCAACTGGCCGAGGCCCTGGAGCAGATCGCCGCACGCAACCGTGAAAGCGGCTACGTGGCGGAGCGCCGCCAGGCGCAAACCCGCTGGTGGCTGCATGCCGCCATTCAAGAGGCGCTCATCGAGGGCTTCAAGGGGGATGCACGCATCCGCAAGGCACTTCCCGAAATGGAGGAACAAGTGGCACGTGGGGAGGTCAGCCCGTTCGATGCGGCGGAGGAATTGCTGCGGATGTTCAGGGGATAAGTTGGCGGTTGTGGGATATTCGTTGCCGGGCACTGCCCCTTCGAACGATGTACCACGGAATTAACGCAACCGCCATATCAGGCGGCCCCAGCCTGCCCTAAGGGTTGATGGTGAGGAAAATGTAGGCCACCAAGTTCACCAACAACACCGCCCCATACACCGAGTTGCTACGACCGCTCATCAAGGAGATCAGCACGGTGAAAATGGAGATCACCAACAGGAGGATGGACATGACATCCAGGCCCAGCACCAGCGGAAATCCATACAAGTAGCTCGCAATGGACACGCACGGGATGGTGAGTCCGATGGTAGCCAACGAGGAGCCCAAGGCCAAGTTCAGGCTGGTCTGCAGCCTGTTCTTCCGCGCTGCATTTACGGCAGCAATGCCCTCGGGCAACAGGATGCCCCCCGCAATGGCGATGCCTACCAGGCTTTGGGGCAGTTCGTAGTGGATCACCAATGTTTCCAACGGAACGGCCAGCACCTTGGCCAATGACACCACAATGAATAAGCTTACCAACAGAAAGACCAGGCTGACCACCAATGAGCGGACGTCAACGTGCTGAACGGCCTCTTGCCCGGTCGATACCGGCTCTACCACGAAATACTCCCGATGCTGGATGGTCTGCGCGGAAATGAAAGCCGCATATATGGTTATTGAATTAGGCACTTAGGTGTTAATGAGCGTTTGGTAGGAACAAGGCTCAGTCC
>DAOKZW010000021.1:0-61103 GCA_035325445.1 Flavobacteriales bacterium | reverse complement strand
TGGTTTTAAGGAATTGTCCGGTCGGGTTAAGCAAGGGTCTGTTGGGTCCATGGAAGGGTGGTTTGGGGTTTCGTGAAGCGCTCACAACGGACGCACAAGGGAGCCTGATCCGCTGCGATGTGAGGCAAAATATTGCAAAGCCACCTTAAGAAGCAATAACAATATATTTTTCCACGAAAGGCAACCGTCGCCGTTTCTTGCGTCGCTTACATGCGACTCCGGCAACTATTCTTAGCGCCGGCTTCACGATACATGGCCTTAGTCGGGCAGGCCGGGAAGGCTCGCAGCCCATAGGAATATTGCGCAAAGCAGAGTAGCCGGGTTTTTGTTGAAAAGATGCGGGGGCACAGCCCCGAATTGAGCACCTATCGTGCGCGGAATGGCTACGGTGCGCACCGTAGCCGGGTGGTTTCACTTACGGGGCGGAACCCTGGCATTGATCATCCATTTCCTACTTGGGAACCTCCTGTAGATTCCCTGTGGGGGGGCCTCGAAGAACCTCGCCCCCGCGTCACCGGCACTTCGGGCCGGCTCTTCGGGCAAACGTCCGATACATATCGGACCTCATTCAGGCATTATGTGCTGCTTCTCAGTACGGGTAACGTCTTGTCGTCGCGCCTTGGCTGGCATGAACGATCATCGCTTGTGCCATCGGATGGAGGTTCTTCGAAGTACCCTGTACGGACACGCTGAAGAGGGTGCCTCCTACGAGGCGCGCCTGATGCGACCGTGACCCGGGCACCGCTGTTCGCAAATGGTGCCAAGCGGAAAAGGCCGCCCGTTCCGATGCATATCGGAACGGGCGGCCTTTTCCGCTTGGTCGGGAAGCGCCTATCGGATCAAGCTGAAACGCTTGATGGTCGGTTCGCCGTTGATGGAGATGTGCACCATGTATACACCGTTGGCGATATGGCCCGGCAGGTCCAGGACCGTATTGAACCGCTCACCGTAGTTCTCAAAGGACTGGCCCGCGACATGTATTCCATGGACATCCTTGATGTCCACCCTAATATGCTGCTTGTCGGCCTGAATGCCTTCGATGTTGAGGTTCACCCTTCCATCGCGCACCGGATTGGGCCAAATGGAGGCCGCACCTGTTTCCATTTGTGCCGACCGGTTCACCAATACGGGGTTGTTGTCGATGGTGATGGAGCATGTGTTTGCGGCGCAGAAGCCGCTCCAGAGGCCGTTCACTTTCACATTGACCTCCACCTGATAGGTGCTTCCGTTCATCAACGGAGGGGCCACATTGCCGTTCCACTTGAGCTGCAGGATATAGGTGTTCCGGCTGAACGTTTCATCGTATCCCTCGCCAGCATTGTATATGTGGAACTGGTATTCGGTGCCGCCCTGTATGGGTGATGCGTAAATGAAGCTGTTGTTCGTGTTGAAGCTGCGGACCTCGTTGCATGAGTGCCCGTATGCGGGCGCTTGGATCAGGCCGGAACAGCCGAGGGCTTGCAGGGCAATGCCCATTTCGCAACCAGTGCCCCAGTGTGCGGATGCCATGGGCCCGTTCTTGTCGGTGCGCACGCGGGCGAAGTACTTCACGCCAGGCGTAAGCGGGTTGGACACCATGTCCCCGAAAGCCACGTAGTTGTTGGGGCGTGCAATACGGCGGATGAAACCGGCATCGGGATCGGAGAACTCGAACTGGTAGTTGGCGGCTCCGGTCAACTTGTTGCAGTACACCTTGTTGCCAAGCAGGTTGTTAAAGACATTGCATTCATCCGGGGCAATATGGACCGGGCCCAAGGGGAGGCAGAAGCTGTGGCCATTGCCGTATGCGGGGGAGGCGGGGCTGCTTGCGGGGGAATAGTCGCCGTCCGCTACACCATCAAATGCATCACGCAGCAACAGGCCTCCGGTCGCCGTACGCAGTTCCCAGAAGCCACCATCGATACCATCACCGAAGCCGTCATTGAGGATGAACCGGTAGCACATGTTGCCCGGGCTGTTGCCCAAGCACACCGATTCCTGGACCTCCATGTTGTTCTGTCCGGCGCCAGGCCCGCCCGTGGCCACTTGGTTATTGCTGTCGTCCAGGATCTCCCACGTGATGTCCTCGGCGTAGTCGTCCGTTTTGATGACCACCACCACTATGTTTCCGCCACAAGGGGTGCCGGTACATTCACAGCTGGCATCCCACACGTCGCCGGTGGTGTTGGGGTCCCCGTCATCGCAGGTGTTGCCCGGAAGGGCGGACCCACCGGGCACGCCCAAGCAATCGGGCGGGAGGGAGGTCAATACCAATCGCGGCCGGGTGGTGAGGGTGCCCGTGTTGGTGGTGTTGGCGGTGCCGCACAAGGGGGTGGCGTTGGCGCTGTACGTGTGCTGGGCATTGAAGCCGAGCCCCGTGGTCCATTGGATGGTGGGGTTGTTGGAGGCACCCGTGGAGTTGTTGCAAACCTCCACCAAGAGGTTGCCCCCCGTGTACACGAACCCGCCGCCGTTCAGCGCGAACAGGATGTTGCCGCCGAAGTTGGACGGATAGGAGTAGTTGGCGGGACCATACACGGTGGTGGCACCCGCCTCCCAACTGACATCCGAGAGGGAGGTGGTGCCCGTGTTCATCATCGCAATGGTGTAGTCCGTCAGCAGGTGCCCGGTCATCGCGCGTGCGTTCACCACCCAGCCCGCTTCGGTGATCAGCGAATTGGCCGTTATGCCGGCCGCGTTCAGTTCAGCGGCGGTGTATAGGTATTGGGCGCGTTGCGATTGAAGCTTGTTCCCCAAGGGGCAGGGATAGGTGGAAACGGTGTTGGCACCGCTTCCCGCCCCAATGATGACGGTGCTTTGGGCTGTTAGCTGGCCGGCCATCAGCACGGGGAGAATGGGCAATACAAGGTACCGCCATGCACCCGGTGTTCTGTTCATTGAATAGCGTTTGGTCATGGGTTGAAGGTTGTTTGGTTGAATGGAGAGAGGCATCCCGGTTGGGCAATACGGCCCTGCGCTGGCTGGATTGAACTGCTGAATTAGTCCGCAGGGAAGCATAAACCCTTGTCGGTTCGGAAGCGAAATAAGATGGGGCTCAATACGTGTACAATACCTAGAAATAGGTATTGTGGCATGGAATGCAGGGTTGGCGCCGTGAAGCGGGCCGCGAATAAATCGGCAATACGCTAGGGGACAAGGTGAAGCATCGCAATTGTCTGGATAGTGCAAGAATTGACCGGTCGGAATGACGAGGAATAATTACATGAAACTACGTAACTAAAAATAGGGATATGCCAGGGTGTTCGGAAAGAATGGTGACAAAAGACCACCTCGGAACATCCCGAGGTGCCCCTACACACATCGGGCGCTTGTGTCCCCGTTCCGAGGTTCTTCCGGGAGCCCTACGTTTGGGGGCAATAAGAACAAGGCACGCATGATCCGGGAGGTAACCGCCGAATGCCTGTGCATCGGCGACGAGTTGTTGATCGGCCAAACGGTGAACACCAATGCCGCATGGCTGGGGGAGGAATTGGGCCTGTGGGGCATGCGCCCCACTCGTACGCGCGTGGTGGGCGATGAAGAAGGCGCCATTCTCGACGCGTTGGGAACGGCCACGGCCGACATTGTCTTGATCACCGGGGGCTTGGGGCCCACCAAGGACGACATCACCAAGCGCTGCCTGTGCCAATTCTTCGGCACCCACCTGGTTCACAGGCCGGAAGTGGAAGCGCACATCGTGGCCTTGTTCGGCCAACGTGGCGTGGAACGGGCCCGGATAAAGGCGGGAGACCTTGGGCAGGCCATGCTGCCGCACTCCTGCACCCCATTGGCCAATACGTTGGGCACCGCCAGCGGCATGTGGTTTGAACGGGACGGGCGTGTTTACGTGAGCCTGCCCGGTGTGCCCTACGAGATGCAGGAGATCATGCGCACACAGGCCTTGCCAAAGCTCCGTGCGCGCTTCGCCCCCCCGGCGATCATCCATCGCACCATACGAACGGCCGGCATTGGCGAAACGCCCCTTTCTGAGCTGATCGCCGATTGGGAGGAGGCCTTGGCCGGCGATGACATCCACCTGGCGTACCTGCCCTCGCCGGGCATGGTGAAGCTGCGCCTGAGCCGCTACGCCAATTCAGATGCCGCAGCCGCCCGGGCATTGGTGGATCACCATGCGGAAAAGCTTTACAGCTTGATCCCGGAACATATCTATGGGGAGGGCGACCTGGAGTTGCAGGAGGCGATCGGCCATCGGTTGAACGCCATGCGGCAAACGGTGGCGGTGGCCGAAAGCTGCACGGGAGGCTATGTGAGCCACTTGATCACCTCGGTGCCGGGCAGCTCGGCCTACTTTCTCGGCGGGGTGATCAGCTATGCCAACGCGGTGAAGACCGGGGAGCTGGGCGTGCCTGCCGCCGTGCTCCAGGAGCATGGTGCGGTGAGCCGCCAAGTGGCCGAACTGATGGCGGAAGGTGTGCGGAAGCGCATGGGCAGTCATTGGGCCATTTCCACCACGGGAGTTGCAGGGCCCGATGGGGGTACGCCCACGACACCCGTCGGCACGGTATGGATGGCCGTCGCCGGCCCGCAGGGGGTGGTGTCCAAGCGCATGCTTTTTGGCGGCACCCGCGCCTTGGTGATCCTTCGTGCGGGCATGGCTGCATTGAACTTGCTGCGTCGGCAGTTGGATGCCAGGGGCGGCAACCCGGGCATGCCGTTGCGTTGAAAATGCGCCCCGCCGTGCCGGGGCGGAATTTTGTGCTACTTTTGCCGCCCGAAATCGTTTAGCTATGTCACGCATCTGCCAGATTACCGGAAAGCAAGTCATTACCGGCAACAAAGTGAGCCACTCCAACCGCAAGACCCGGCGCACCTTCGTGCCGAACCTGCAGGATCGCAAGTACTTTATTCCGGAAGAGAACCGCACGGTCTCCATTCGTGTGAGCGCCGCCGGAATGCGTACCATCTCCAAGTTGGGGATCCGCGAAGCCTTGAAGCGGGCCCAGGCCAAAGGCTTTTACAAAGCCTGATAAAGCCATGATGGCATTGTAAAGGCGCTGGGCAGGCCCAGCGCCTTTTTGTATGCCGGCCCCACCTCGCGCGCAATGCTGCCGCCGCATCCCGCACCAGCCACCCGGGCCAGCGTCCGGGCCTTTCTGGTCGTTGGCATGTTGCTGGCCGTGCCCGCGCTGATCGCCCACTTCCGACTGGGACGGTACGGGCTTCACGTAGCCCTTAATTCGGGTCATACACAGCTGGGGGATCAACTCTTGCCCGTCTTTACGGAATTGGCCAATGGCTGGGTGCCCGTGATCTTGGCGCTGGTGCTGCTGCGCAAAAGCTGGCGGACCTTCCTGATGATGGGGCTGGGTACCGGTCTTTCCGCCATAGCGGTGCAATTGTTGAAGCACCTGGTCTTTGCGGGATACGACCGCCCGGCCATGTTCCTGGAGGAGATGCCCGGCCTTCAGCTGGTGGCCGGCATGGACCTGCATCACCACTTCAGCTTCCCAAGCGGCCATTCCACGGCTGCGTTCAGCATGTGCCTGGCTTTGGCGGTCGTCATCGGGAATAGGGCAGCGGCCATCGGTTTGGCCGTGCTTGCCGCCCTGCTGGCGTTCTCAAGGGTCTACCTGTCCCAGCATTTCACGGAGGATATCCTCGCGGGGGCGCTGGTCGGCACAGTGGTCACCACGGCCGTGTTCGGCCTTTTGTACCAAGGGCGGTACGCCCATGATGCACGCCTGGACCGGTCGCCCTTCAAGAGAGTCGCGAGTGCCTAACGTGCGGCCCGGCCAAGGTTGCAACCGCGATAGCGGCCGATGGCTCCTTACGGGTGGACGTGCGTAGGCACGACCAGCACGGGGTAACGGTTGGCGCGCAGGACATCGTCCGAGGTGCTGCCCAAAAAAGCCTTGGCCAGCCCACGACGTCCATGGGTGCCCATCACGATGAGGTCAGCCTTGATGCGCCCAGCTTCGTTCAGGATGGTTTCCGTGGTGGGCCCCATCACCATGACGGGCTGTATGTCCAGTGATTCGCTGGCCAACGCTTGGGCCATTTCGTGAAGTTGCGCGTGCTCCTCCTTGAGGATCCCTGCACGTTCATCGCGGATGTATTGCGGGCCTTCATAACCGCCGAAATCGGGCTCTGGCGCGGCCACATGCAGCAGCCACATCTTGGCGCCAACGGCTTGGGCCAACTCCTTGGCGCTTTGTAATACGCGGGTCGTATCACCCTTCAGTTCCAAGGCTACAAGGATGTTTTTCATGGGAATGGACTTGTTCGGCTAAGATACTCGGCGCAAGGTCCGGTTGTATGCACAACGGGAGTGGCGGTTGAAGAGGAAAGGCGCCGAAAGGGCGGCCGTCGCTCCGGCAGCCCTTTACGACCGGGGCACCCCGCGTTGGCCGACCGGGCCCCGGCTGCAGGAACAAGGGCTACGGAGCACGGGTTTGTGGCAAAGAAAAATGGCGGCCATGGCCGCCATTTTCATGCCTTACGCCGGTCGGTTCAGGCCACTTCTTCCTCGGCGACCTGGTCGGTCAGCTTCAACTTATCGTAGTGTTGCCTGCGCAGTTTGCCGCTGCTTTGGAAGAACCAGTCCATCAATCCGTAGTGATATCCGCGGCGGATCCCGCTGTGGTGCGTTCCCAGCATTTTCTTCTTGCCGCTCAACTTCTGCAGGGTGCGGGTGAGAAACGCCTCCACTTCCTCCTGGGTCAATTCGGGCTTATGCGTTGCGGCCCATTCCAGCAGGTTTTTCAAAAGCTCCTCCTTCCGCATCAACAGGCCCTCTTGGGTGATGATGGCCAATACGGCATTGTCCCACTCATTGAGGGCACGCTCCTTGCGCTCCCGCTTTTTCGGCCGCCCGGGCTTGCCGGGCACCTTGGTGGTTTCTACATGCTTCCGGGGACGGCCGGGGCCACGTTTCGCGATCACGGGGGCGGCATCCTGCCGGGCACCGTCGCCATCCTCGCCGGCTTCGCCCTTTTGTTGTTTGAGGTCGGCTATGGCAGCCTTGACCAGATCGAGTTGGTAGGTCAGCTGCCTTCTTTCATTCCGATAGTGTGCCAGCAGCTGGCTGATGTCCTTGTCACTTAAGCGTCGTTTTGCCATTTGGGAGCAGTTTTGTTGGAGAGTGTACCGCGAAATTAACGTTTAGCACAATAAGCCATACGTCTAGGTGCGGACTTTTTATCAATTATTGGAATGTAAATTGGTTAGGTCACATCAATCGTTTTGCCTGAGTCTGCCGGTATCAACTTTCCTATTAGGTGGGCTCTACCTTTGAATTTATCGCTTAATGATACTATACGATCGACCAACTCGTATTTACAGGCGATGAGCAATCCGCCGCTGGTTTGTGGGTCGCAGAGGGTGATCAAAGACTCCATGCCGTTGATACCTCTGATATTTTGTGCCACGCTTTTCCAATTCCGGAGGGCACCATCGGGATAGCAACCCTCATTCAAATAAGTCCGACTTTCGGGGATAACGGGCACGCTGGCGTAGTTGAGCACCGCGCTTACGCCGCTTCCAGTGCACATCTCGAGCAGATGGCCCAATAGGCCAAACCCTGTAACATCGGTAAGCGCATGAACGCCGTTTAGCTTGCCCAGTTCCATGCCAAGGCTATTGGGCGTTATCATCAGGTCGCGGGCTATGTGGAGGTGTTCCTCCCTCAATTTGCCCCGTTTTTGCGCGGTGCTCATGATGCCAATGCCCAACGGCTTGGTGAGCAGCAGGGCATCGCCTGGCTGGGCCGTATTGTTCCGTTTCAGGTTTTCCATTCGCACTTCCCCGGTAACGGCGAGGCCGAAGAAAGGCTCGGGGGCATCGATGCTATGGCCGCCAGCGAGGGGGATCCCGGCATCATGGCAGGCTTGGCGGCCTCCTTCCACCACCTGGGCCGCCAATTCGGCGCCCAGCTTCTCCAGGGGCCAACCCAAGATCGCCACCGCCAGCAGCGGTGTGCCGCCCATGGCGTACACATCGCTGAGGGCATTGGTGGCGGCAATGCGGCCAAAGTCAAAAGCATCGTCCACGATGGGGGTGAAGAAATCCGTTGTGCTGATCACGGCCCGTCCATCGCCCAGATCATACACGGCGGCATCGTCCTTGCTGCCGTAACCTACCAGGAGCTTGGGGTGGGGGAGCGTGCCCAATTTGCTGGCCAGTATTTTTTCCAGGTCGGCCGGGGCGATCTTGCATCCGCACCCCGAGCCGTGGCTGAGCTGCGTAAGACGGACCGGTTCAGGTTCGCGGGTTTCCATGTTGCATGAGTTGGGCTGTGATGCCCTCTTCATCCAGGCCATCCACAGGAATGATCGTTGTTTGGCCCGGGCTGCGTGAGGCGAGCCCGTGGCGGTATGTTTTGTCGTAGTAGCCCAGTGTGATGCGGGCCACGTCGTGCAGGGCTCCCTTGTCCAAGGCCTCCAAGGCGGCCTTGGTGTTTTGCGGACCGAGCCGTTTGCGGAGCCGCAGGGTGGCATCGGCCAGGTCTTGCTTGGGGTAGGCGCCGTAGTCGTGCACTAACCGGTCAACCCGTTCCTCTTGCGGCCTGTCCACAAAAAACAGGTGGGCGGTTCGCATCCGTGCAAAGAAGGCATCGGGAATCTTGGCCCGGCCCACCAATTGGCTTTCGTCCTCAACCCAGGTGGGGCGCTCCGGGTCCAAGTGCCGCAGCCGGTCCCAGATCAGGTTTTCGAAGTGCTCCGTGCTGGGTTGTTGCCCAGTGCCGATACCACCGTAGGAAGAGCCTTTGTGGTTGGCCAGCCCTTCCAGGTCCAGAACCTGTTGGCCGTGGGCTTCCAGGTGTTTGAGCAATTGGGTTTTGCCCGTGCCGGTGTACCCCCCGAGGATATGGAGCCGGCGGGGCAGGATGAACGACTGGAGCACGTGGTGGCGAAAAGCCTTGTATCCCTGCTTGAGCGTGAATACTTGCATGCCGGCCGCCTTCTCCAGCAGCCAGGCCACGCTTGCGCTGCGCTCACCACCCCGCCAGCAATGCACGCGCACCTTTCCGTCCGGCGCCATGGCCTTGGCTTGTTCCACGATCCCGGCCAGTTTGGGCCCCACAAGACGCAGGCCTTCCAGCATGGCCGCATCGCGGCCTTGCTGCTTGTACAAGGTGCCTACCACCGCACGCTCCGCATCGGAGAACAGGGGTATGTTATTCGCGCCGGGGATATGGCCTTGGGCAAATTCGCCCGGGGAGCGCACATCGATCAATGGCAGCTCCGCCGCCACGAATTTGTCGATCAAGCAGATGATAGGCACGGGGCGAAATTAGTTGGGCGGCCCCACGCCCCGTAACCGCTTGTCACAGCGATCAACGGGGGTTCTTGAAATTGTTGAGGACCTCGTCCCGCTTCACGCCGCCGTCGGCCATGCCGGGCACCAACGTGTCCAGCCAGCGGGTGTTGTTGAGTTCGCCGGGCACGTCCGACGTCAACAAGGTCCAGCAGGTGGTGGAGCGTTCGGGCTGGTAGAATACGAATCGCCTGTCGGAATATTTGCCTGCCCGGTAGTAGTGCCAGATCATATACGGCAGCACGGTGGTCTCATTGCGCCTGTCCACCACGGTATTTGGTGCGCCATAGCGCAGGAAGACATACCCTTGGTCGCTTTGGTAGCCGCGCATATTGCGGCAGCCAAAACGTTGGTCGGCATAATGCACGGCCTGCAGGTAGCGTTCCCACGCGGCCTTGGGGTCGGCCGGGTCGCGATTGTACCAAAAGGAGTACATCAGATGCCTCATCAGGTCGAGTTTGCCATCCTTGGCCTGATCGTCGATCATTTTGCGCTCCAGCTCATCGGCGATGGGCCTGAGCGAACGCAGGTGCTCGGCCAGGGTATCCGCATTGGTGAAGGCATCCGTGAAATTGGGTCCCTGCTCGCCCCCGATGAAGTTGCCGGGGTCGTAGGTCATGGGGTTGTTGCGCTGGAAGAATTGGGTGCGCCGTTGAACCAAGGAGTCGTTCCGGTCACGCAGTTCCACGGCCAACAGGTAGTTGCCGCTGGGCAACCTGCCGATGCCGAATTCCACCAAGGCTGGTGCCACGGTATCGGCCTTCATGCGTTGCACATGCCTGAAGTTGCCTGCAATGTTCCCGGTTTCGTAATCCTCGATCTGGGTCACGGCCAGGAAAGGCCCCCCGGCGCCGAACTTCCCGATGGTTCCATAGGCTTCCACGTAGGCCCCGAGCCGGTCGATTTCCGGAGGGAAATAGGTGCCCATGAACGGCATCGGCCCTTTGCCGGCTTGTGCGGGCAGGGTGAACATGATGTCGGACAGGCTGACGCCCCGCCCCCGGTCGGCCACCACCAACGGCATGTTCACATAGGTGCGTGCCGTATCGGCCAGGTTGGCATCGTGCATTTCCACAACGATGGCGTATTCACCTGGTGCGAGCAAGAAGTTGGCTTGGTAGGTGAAGTCGCCTTGCAGCGTGTCGGCCCGTTCGGGCGAGGTCACCTTTTCCTTGCGGAAATCGATGATCTGGCCATTCTGTTCGATCATCGTGAGCACCTCCACCTGTGCCCGTTCGAACCCTCTTTCATCCATGGTCCACAGTGCGGTGTTTCCCAGCACGGCGATATTCACGTGCACCATGTCACCGCGTCCCGGTTCATGGAAACGCTTGGTTTCCACCACGGCGTCCAGCCGCGCTTGTGCAAACACCGCTGCGTGCAGGAACATGGCCGCCGCCATCCATAACCCCCGGTTCCTCATGCCTCAAAGTTAGTTAGCCCCGGGACAGGTGCATGGCCGTTGCCCCGACCGTAGCGGCCGCAGGCTGGCATGGGCGGGCCCTACCTTCGCCGGCCTAAAGCATTTTGATGCGTTCGCGCCTGTACATAGAAGACACCCGGCAACGGATCCGTTCGGGCCACCCGTGGGTATACGATAACCAAGTGAAGCGGGTGGAGGGTGCACCAAGGCCCGGCGATGTCGTGCAGGTGTTTGATGTGAGGAAGGGGCCCTTGGGCCAAGGGTATTTCAATCCCTTGTCCAAGATCCGGGCACGGATGCTCACCAAGGACCTTGATGAGCCCATTGATGCCGCCTTTTTCAAGCGGAAGATCCAAGCGGCCTGGGACCATCGGGTGCGCATGGGGCAGCCCGAAAGCTGCCGGGTGGTGTTCGGCGAGGCCGATGGGCTGCCGGCACTTGTGGTGGACAAGTTCAATGATGTGCTCGTCCTGCAGACGCTTGCCTTAGGCATGGACCGCTACAAGGGAGATGTGGTGCACGCCCTGCAGGAGGTGCTTGCACCGCGCGGCATCTACGAGCGGAACGATGTGCCGGTGCGCGAAAAGGAAGGGCTCCCGCTCGTGAAGGGCTTCATCGGGGAGGCTTTCCCGACGCAGCTGGATATTTTGGAGAACGGGTTGCGGTTTGCGGTGGATGTGGCCCAGGGCCAGAAGACCGGGCACTTCCTGGACCAGCGCCTGAACCATGCTGCCGTGGAGCAGGTGGTGCGTGGTGCCCGCGTGCTCGACTGCTTCACGCACACGGGCGGTTTCGCGCTGCACGCTGCCCGCTACGGTGCCAAGGAGGTATTGGGGTTGGACATCAGCGAGGAGGCGGTGTCCTTGGCGCGCGCCAACGCGGGGTTGAACGGACTGGCCGACGTATGTTCATTCCAGGCGGCCAACGTATTCGACTTCCTTTCGGGGCCTGCCATGCGCGGTGGCCACTGGGATGTGATCGTGTTGGATCCGCCCGCCTTTGCCAAAAGCCGGGCCGCCTTGGACGGAGCGGTGCGGGGCTACAAGGAGATCAATCTGCGCGCCATGAAGAGCCTTCCGCCGGGCGGCTTTCTTGTTACATGCAGCTGCTCGCAGCACATGGTGCCCGACCTGTTCCGGAAAACCGTTGCCGATGCGGCCCGTGATGCGCACCGTGAGGTGAGGGAGATCTATAGCGGCACCCAGCCGCCCGACCATCCCATCCATTGGTCGATACCCGAAACGCACTACCTGAAGTGCCTCATCCTGCAGGTGCTGTAAGCGTCGCCCAAGGGGTGGTCATTTCTTGCCGCCGGGCCTCTTGCCCGGCTTTCCTGCGTGCGTGCCTCGGCCCCAGGCCAACTTGATCCGCTTTTCCTCCGGCCAATTCTTTTCCTCGCCCAGCAAGAAACCCCAGGGCCGTAGCATGGGGATCTCATCAAAGACCAATTTCATCATGCCGGTAATGGGGATGGCGAGGATCAGGCCCATGAACCCCCACAGGGCCCCCCAGGCGATCAGGGCGATCATGCTGGCCAAGGGATTGATGCTCACGCTGGAGCCCACCACCTTGGGCGTCACGAAATTGTTGTCCATGAACTGCGTGATCGCTATAACGGCAACCACGCCAACGGCCACCATGGCGGAATCCTTGGTGAGCAGCGCGATCAGGATGGGGAAGAGGGCCCCAAGCCAAGGCCCCAAGTAGGGGATGATGTTGAGCATGGCGGCCGTTACGGCCAGCAGCACGGCATACTGGAGGCCCAGGGCCAAAAAGCCGATGGTGTCCAGCACGGCGATGAACAACATGACGGTGAGCACTCCCTTAAGCCATTTGCGTGAAAGCATGGCTATGTTCTCCACGATGCGGAGCACGGCCCCGTCCTTGTTGGACCTCAATTGGCTGAAAAAGGCACGGAACCGGCGCTTCATCAGCAGGAGAAAAAAAGTGATGATGGGGATGATCAGGGCCGACGCCAGTATGGAGCCGGTGGCGGAGAACAGGCCCATGGCCAAGGAGCCGGCCCGGTCCGTGAAGGCGGCCAGTTCCTTGTTCAGCCATTCCACCTGTTGGGTCTGCGTGATGTGGAAGCGCTGCTCCAGGAATAGCTGGACCTCGTTGACCCGTTGCATCAGGGCGGCCTGCAAGGCGGGCAGGTCCTTTCCGAAATGGGAGTATTGCCAGCCCATGAAGGCAAGCACCCCGAAGAACACCAACAACAGCAGCAGGAAGCTCACGGTAGCGGCCAGCCCCAGCGGGAATCCGCGTTTTTCCAGGCGCTGGCACACCGGTAGCAACAGAAAGCTGAAGATGCCGGACACGAACAGGATGACGAAAAGGTCCTGAGCGAGGTAGAGGACCGAAACGGTGGCGATGATCGCCAGCAGCACCAGCACGTAACGGAGCAACGGGTCGTTCATCCGGCCGGTATCGGGCGTTGTAGCAGGTGATCCGGGTGTGGAGGCCATGGCTTCAGGCTTCCGGCGCATTTCGATCCTTGTCTACCCGTTCCCGAATGTATTCCCTGACGCGCTGCACGCTGATCCCGATCTCCTTCGCGATCTCCGTGAGGGGAATCCGCTCGACCCGGCCGAGCAGCGCCGGACCTGCCATGCCCAACAGGAACAGCCCAGCACGCTTGGCCAAGCTTCCTCCACGGGCACCCCAGGCCATTTGCAGCCCGCTGGCAATGCCACCCATGGTGGCCATGTTTTCCGACAACCCGCGCGGCAGCAGGCCCGAAAGCGCTCCTTTGGCTGCATCGCGCAAGATGTTCCTGCGCACTTCGGCCTGCGACAAGGAGGCCAGCTGCCCTTGCAGGCGATCCCCATGGGCATCGCGGATGGCAGCCAGCCGTTCCTTCTCGGCCCTCACTTCATCCAAGTTGTTGAAGCGCTCAAGCCTCTTCATGGTACAGGATGTTGATGACCTTGAGTGTGACACGCTTGCGCAGACCGGGCCCCAGGAAGAGGAGCAGGCCAAGGAAGAGGAGCAGGTAGAGGCCGCCCACGATCACGAAGCCCAGCGCCATCTGGCCCAATAGACCTCCCAGCCAAATGGCCAATGCCACGCTCGCCAACACGACGAACATCGCCACCGTAATTGCGAGCAGCAGTACCACGAGCGATGCCCCGATCACCCGGCCCAATTTTTCGTAGGCCTGTAAAACGATGTATTGCTTCTGCGCCTCCCACCAGCCCTTCCCGTCGGTGGCCAGCGACGCGAAGAATTGTTCCGCAAAAGGAGGGGGCTCCGCGCCGGCCCGCTTCTCGTTGTCGTCCATCATGGTCGTATTGTTGCCGTACCCCCGCTGGTTTGGCGGTACAGGTGCCAAAATAACGGGAAATCAACGGGGTTGGCCGATGTGATATGGGCCGGGATGCAAACCTTGGTCACGCGGCCCCGGAAGTTCCCTTCACGTCCCGCTTGATCCGTTCCTTGAGGTCTGCACCTTCGGCAGCCATGAACTCCAGGAATTCCTTGAGGTCATCCTTCGTCATGTGGGCGCGTTCCACGATCGTGTCCTTTGTGCCTTGCCACTTTTCAAAACCGCGATCGAGCAGGTCCGCCAAGTCGTCCTTGGCTTTCTTTCCTTTCGTCTTCAAGATGACCCGTGTCTCCTTGCCTGAGCGGGGAGCCAGCAGTACTCCCAAAGCGGCACCGGCGGCCAATCCCACCAAGACACCCAGCAATGTTTTGTTCGTGCTCATCGTATAGGCTTTTGCATGGGGCATGAAAACCCTATGCCAAGCCAGGGTTGTGGCGGCGATGGCAGGCAACCTGACAGAACAGCCGTTTCCGGTGCGGGGGCCTGGGTCGTTCCCTGCGGCTCGGCTGCCAGATGGCAGTTCGGGACAGAAGCGTGGAGGGGCGCTGTTAACCGTGCACCACCTTGGGTGTAGCGGTGAACTTGCGGTTGCTCAGCGAATAACTATGACCCTTGGAAATGATGTGGATCCGCATGCCTTCGATGCTGAACACATCTCCTTCATCCACGTCGGCCAGGTTGGAGTAGCTGATGTCATGGCCATCGAAGATCATCACTTGGCC
Organism: Flavobacteriales bacterium; assembly: GCA_035325445.1. Lineage (GTDB taxonomy): Bacteria > Bacteroidota > Bacteroidia > Flavobacteriales_F > PHOS-HE28 > PHOS-HE28. The sequence goes on along the minus strand of DAOKZW010000021.1, from coordinate 46,375 downwards.
GCTGCCAATGGACTCCATGTTATCACCATTGGTGATCACCACCCCGGTGTCTTCCCCGAGCCCGACCCCCAATGCCGTGGGGTTGGCGGCGATGGTTTGGGTGAGGCGGCTGAAGCGTCCTCTTTTCACAAAGTGTGTATCGATCACCACATCATTCACCAGTCCCAGACCGGTGGTCATTTTCACTCCACCTTTCACGAGGCCCGAAGCACTCTGCCCTTGGTAGATCATGGTGCTGCTCATGCACATGGCACCGGCGCTGGTGCCTGCGATCACAAAGCCGGCCTCTTCGCGGTAGCGTCGTTTGAGGACCTTGAGGAATTCGGTTCCTCCGAAAATGGTGGTGAGGCGCAGCTGGTTGCCACCGCTGATCATCACCCCGTTGGCGGCTTCGAGCCGACTGGCCATTTCCGGTGTCACATCGGCGCGCTCCCGAATGTCGAGGATGTCGAGCTCCTTCACGCCGAGCTTTCCGAATGCATCCTGGTAGTTTTCGGCCACCTCCACGGGGATGGAGCTCGCGGTGGTGATCAGGGCGATCCGTATGGACGGTCCGCCCATCTCATCCACCACCCGGCGGAGGATCCCTTTCTCCACGAAGTTGCCGCTATCCCCGTTCCTGTCCGTGCCGTTCCCTTTGTCTTCGGCACCGCCTATGGCGATCAGTTTTCCCTTGGGCACAAATTCCATGTTCCTTGTGTTGCTCCCCGCCCCAGTGCTGCGCCTCCATCGGTTTCGCGGAGGCGCAACAGGGACAAAGCTAATGGGCTTGGAACATTTGTACTGATCGGTCACGAATTTGTTCAACACGCCGATCTTCATACATTGACCGCACCAAAACCAAACCCGAACATTCATGCGGATCCTGGACCTGAAGGCCATGCGTGGCCCCAACTACTGGTCGGTGCGCCGGAATCACTTGATCGTGATGCGGCTGGATATCGAAGACTTGGAAGAGCGGCCCACGGACAAGCTCCCCGGCTTCTATGAACGTATGAAGGAACTGTTGCCGTCGCTGTATTCCCACCGCTGCAGCGAAGAGTATGAGGGGGGCTTTTTCGAGCGGGTGGAACGGGGCACCTGGATGGGCCACGTGATCGAGCACATCGCGTTGGAGATACAGACATTGGCGGGCATGGACACCGGTTTCGGGCGCACCCGCACCACCGGCGAGCATGGCATCTACAACGTGGTGTTCAGCTACATCGAGGAAGCGGTCGGCCTGTATGCCGCCAAGGCGGCCGTGCGGATCGCCCAGGCCTTGGTCGACGGTGAAGCATACAATTTGGACGAGGACATCCAGCGCATGCGGGAGCTTCGCGAGGAAACGCGCCTGGGCCCCAGCACGGGCTCCATCGTGGAGGAAGCATCGCGCCGGGGCATTCCCTATCTCCGCCTCAACGGGCAAAGCCTGGTGCAGCTGGGGCATGGCATCCACCAGAAACGCATCCGCGCCACCATCACCAGCAAGACCAGCAACATCGGGGTGGAGATAGCCTGTGATAAGGAAGAGACCAAAGAGCTGCTGGAGAGCTATGAAATTCCTGTTCCCAAGGGCCGGGTGGTACGCACCGAGGAAGGGCTTGAACAGGCCTTGAAAGTGGTCGGGTTCCCCTGCGTGATCAAGCCTATTGGCGGCAACCATGGGCGAGGTGCCACCATCGGCATCAAGACATGGGAGGAGGCCAAGGCCGCGCTGGCCCTTGCCAAGGAGATCAGCCGGAGCGTTGTGGTGGAGAAGCAGATCTTCGGCCTGGACCACCGGTTGCTGGTGATAGACCACAAGTTCGTGGCCGCCGCCAAACGCACGCCTGCGGCCGTGGTGGGCGATGGCAGGCACACCATCGCGGAGCTGGTGGAGGAATTGAACAAGGACCCGCGCCGCGGCTTCGGCCACGAGAAGGTGCTCACCCAAGTGGATATCGACCAGCACACGCTGGACCTGCTTGAGCGCAGCGGCCTGACCCCCGCGAGCGTGCCTGCGGAAGGGGAGACGGTGTACCTGAAAGCCACGGCCAACCTGAGCACGGGAGGTACCGCCACGGATGTCACCGAGCTGGTGCATTCCTACAACATCTTCATGGCCGAGCGCATATCCCGGATCATCGACCTGGACATTTGCGGCATCGACATCATGACCGAGGACATCACCAAGCCGCTGAGCGAGTGCGGCGCGGTGCTGGAGGTGAATGCCGCGCCGGGTTTCCGCATGCACCTGGACCCCACCGAAGGCCTGGGGCGCAACGTGGCGGAGCCCGTGGTCGATATGTTGTTCCCGCCGGGCACGCCCAGCCGCATACCCATCATTGCGGTAACGGGCACCAACGGCAAGACCACCACCACGCGGTTGATCGCGCATATCATGCGCAGCCATGGCCACAAAGTGGGCATGACCTGTTCGGATGGCGTGTACATCATGAACCGGATGCTCATGCAAGGGGATTGCACCGGCCCGGTGAGCGCGCAATTCGTGCTGAAGGATCCCGTGGTGGACATGGCCGTGCTGGAAACGGCGCGGGGCGGCATGCTGCGCAGCGGCCTGGGCTTCGAGAACTGCGATGTGGGCATCTGCACCAACGTGGCAGCCGATCACTTGGGCCTGAAGGACATCAACACCATTGAGGAGTTGGCCAATGTGAAGAGCATCGTGCCGCGCAGCGTACGGCAGGACGGGTACGCCATTCTGAATGCCGATGATGAACTGGTCATGGCCATGCGCAAAAAGTGCGAGAGCAAGATCGCCTTGTTCAGTTTGGATGAGACCAACCGCCTGATCCGCCAGCATTGCAAGTTGGGCGGCTTGGCGGCCATCTACGAAAATGGCTTCATCACCATCAGCAAGGGTGAATGGAAGCTGCGGATCGAGAAGGCCGTGAACGTGCCGCTTACATACGGGGGTAAAGCCGTGTTCAACATCCAGAACATCCTGCCCGCCGTGCTGGCGGCCTATGTAAGAGGTGTGAAGATCGAAGAGCTTCGCGAAGCGCTGAACACCTTCGTGCCCTCGCCTGCCCAAACCCCGGGGCGCCTCAACCTGTTCCAGTTCAAGAATTTCCAGGTGGTGGTGGACTATGCGCACAACCCGCACGGATTCGAGGCTTTGGGCCGCTTCCTGGGCAAGATCCCCGACAGCCCCAAGGTGGGCGTCATCGCCGGTGTCGGCGACCGCCGCGAAGAGGATACCATAACCTTGGGCCGACTGAGCGCGGGCATGTTCGACGAGATCATCATCCGCCAGGACCGGAACCTGCGCGGGCGCACGGACGATGATATCATCGCCTTGATGATGCAAGGGATCCGAGAGGTGGACCCCAACAAGAAGGTCACCATCATCAAGAAGGAAGAGGAGGCCATCCGGCATGCCATCGGCACGGCCAAGCCCGGCAGTTTCCTTACCCTGTGCAGCGACGTGGTGCCCGATGCTCTCGCCTTGGTGATGAAACTCAAGGAAGAGGAGGATAGCATGCCATTCAGCAAGGAAGACATCCCCAACCGCAACAAGGAATTGGTGGGGTGATGAACGCCTTGCGCGATTTCGGACAGGCCAAAGGACCATTTAAGCGCATCCTGAATTTCGGCCCCTATGGGCTGAAGTACCAGGACCGGATGTTCGGCCCCGGAAAGGAACGGTCCGTGCTGTATGAGGAACTGGCCATGGACCAGGTGGTCCGGGGCACCCACCTCGACCTGGTGTCGGGCCTGATCGCGCTGGGCACGGCGGTTGTGGCCCTTACCGTGGCCGCGGGGCCGGGTAGCGGGTTTCTTGCGGTATTGCCGTGGCTGGTGATGAGCGCGGTGGCATCGGGTTATTGCTGGTTGCGTTCGGGTCCTTACGTCGAGATCCCGGTGATCCAAGGCCTTCCGATCCGTCTGTACGGCAACAGGCCCGGTGAGGAGCAGGTCGGGCGCCTGGTGGCCGAACTGGGCGCGCATGCCCGCGACTATGCGATCCGGAAGTTCGGCCCGATCCCTGGGGTTGCTCCTCGCGCGGAGCAAGTGGGGCGCCTGCGGTGGCTTCGGGAGCGCAATTACATCACGGATGACGAGCTGGACGGATGGATCAAGGAGTTGGATGCGGGGTCCAAGTTCAAGGGGTCCGGGGCCATCGGTTTCGCGTCGGCCAAGGGGGAATAGCTACTCCTCGAGGCGGATGCGCTCACGGAATACCTCCCGCCCGTCCATCTCCACGGTGGTGGTATAGCGGCCGGGCTTGGAGGCGGTGAGGTCGATCGCGAATGAGACCTCCTTGACCGGAAGGTTGGGGCACAGTTCCTGCACCACATGGCCATCCTCGTCGGCAACGCGGATGAGCACGCGGGCCGCTTCGTTGGCGAAGAGGTCCAGCTGTGAGAAGCCTCTTGTCCGCCTGGGGAAAAGGCTGATCGCGGGCATGGTATCGGGTTGCAGGGTGGGGGTGCCGCCAACACGGAAGAGGTAAGTGATCCCGTTGCCGCAGTCGCTCTCAAACCGTTTGAGCAGGCGGCCCTCGGCATCGAGCAGCCGCAGATGTCCTTGGCCACCCTCGCTGTTGAACCAGAATGTAAGTCCGTCACCGGCGGTGTCCGTTAGCTGCAAACGGTAGATGCCCGGAGGCAGGTGCAACGTATCGCTGTACAGGGTATCGGGGCGCAAGGAGCCCAAGGGATGGGCCGCCCATGCCTTCCCATCGGGATCAAGGAGCATAAGGGAATTGTGTTCGGGCTGCTTGTTGGTCCGCAGTTGTAGCAACAGGTCGGCGGGAAGCACGTCCAGCTTTGGTGCCCGGCTCCGCAAGGTGTTGTCGGCCGTCCATGCGTCCTTGTTACCGTTGGGCCCCTTCAAGGTGGCCGTAAAGACAGTGCCTTCACCGGCCGCCGCCATCGGGCCTGGCAGATCGATGGTGTCACGCGCCCCGAATGCCAAGGCACCCTTCCACTGGAATGAGCTCTGCTTGGTGCCCTTCATCCTGTACAGGATCGTCAACGAGCGCAGCGTGTCGGATCCGGCATTGGCCACCACGATGCGTGGACCGGTATGCCGTTGAAGGAGCCTGGCGTGGCGTGGCTCGGTACTGGGCGCCAGGATCTCGGTGATGGCGGCATCGTGCTTGGCGGCGGGGCGGCCGAGATGCACGGCATAGGCGGACAGGTTGGTGTAGGCGGTGCTGCTGTCCGCCACATACGGCTCCAGCTCGAAATGCACCGTATGGCTTCCCGTTGCGGGGGGCAACGGCACGGTGAGGCGGTCGGGTACCTGTAGCTCACCCGGGCACCAGTCGGCGCGGTCGAAGATCCATGTGCCCGCCTGCGGGAATAGGGGATTGCTTGCACATTCCTTCCACAGCCGGCGTCGCTGCACCTCCTGGCCGTCCACCAGGATGCTTCTCCACTTGGCGCAGAACTCCCCGCAGCCGTCGTCCGGGTTCATGCCATGGCCGGTCTGTTGTGATCGGATGGTCATCCATGCCGTACCCGGTGGCGGGGTCACGATGACAGGCTTCAAGGCGCTTTCAAGCGGTTGGGAGGCATCGCCCATGGCAAAATGCCCCCGGTACAGTTGCTGTATGCCCAGGATCGGGGCGATGGGCGGGCCGGTGATGAAGTGCAGGTCCAAGGTGACCGCCCAGCCCCGGTCGTGAAAAGGTTCATAACCGTGATGGACATGGGTCACTTCCACGCTGTCCCGCAGGATGGTACGCAGGTCGGTCACGTCGGAGGTCCAGCTGAATTGCCAATCCCGATGGAATAGCCCTCCGTAGGGCGTGAGCATGCGGGCCAGCTCGAAGGTGTCCGGGCCATTGACCGGCCGTACAAGCACATGGTCCAGGTAATCCCAATCGGCGCAACGCAAGGAGTCGGGGCAGGCATAGGTGAGGGTGAGCAGGATGCGGCGCACCGGCAGGGATGCCGGTGGGAGCTTTGCTCTTCGGTTCACGTACCGGACCCCGGGGCCGGGGTCGGTCACGATCAGTACCCTGTCGAGAAGGCGCAGGTTGATGGTGTCCTGGGCCGGGGCCAAGGCCGGGCTGAGGAGCAGGAGGATCACGGCAACGGTCCACCTCATGATTCCGTTGATCGGCAATGGTTGGGCGGGCATCACTTCCGCAGTGCCCTTACCAAAATGATGAGCAACACGGCCCCGATGGTGGAGCTGGTCAGTTGGCCCAGCCTATTGGTGGCCTCCAGTCCGATCAGGCCGAACACCAAGCCTCCGATCAGCCCGCCGACGAGGCCGAGCAGGATGTTCATCAGAGTTCCATAGCCCTGTCCCTTCATGATCTGGCCGGCCAGCCATCCGGCCACGCCCCCTATGATCAGGCTCCAGAGAATACCCATGATCGTCTCTTTGTTGTGTATACAGAGGTAACGAAAAAAGGAGAGCCCCGCATTGCGGGGCTCTCCTTTGGGGCATTGCCCTGTATTACTTGGTTGCGGCGGTGCCTTCGGTCCCGGCTTGGCGCTTTTCCTTGATGCGCGCGCTCTTGCCGCGTCGTTCGCGGATGTAGAAGATACGGGCGCGGTTCACATCGCCGCGCTTGTTCACCTCCACCTTGTCCACGAAAGGCGAAGCCACGGGGAAGATACGTTCCACGCCGACCGACCCGCTCATTTTGCGGACGGTAAAGGTGGCCGTGCTGCCGGAGCCTTTGCGCTGCACCACCACGCCTTGGTATTGCTGGATCCGTTCCTTGTTACCCTCGCTGATGCGGTAGTGCACGGTGACGGTATCTCCTGCCTTGAAGTCCTCCTGCACTTTCACAGGGGACCATTCCTTCTCGAGTTGCTTGATCTTGTCCATGGCGCTCAGCGGATTGCGGCGTTATGCCCTTTGTTTGGGGGCGCAATATTACGGAATCTTCCTTATCACTCCGCACTTCATTGTACTTCTCCTTCCCCGAGCAGGCCCGGTCGCCGCTTCCGGGTGCGCTCGAGGCTTTGCTGGTGTCGCCATTCCTGGATGTTCGCCGCATGGCCGCCCAGCAATATTTGTGGTACGCGCCAATCGCCATATACCTCGGGCCTCGTGTAGGCCGGCGGGGCCACCAGGCCGTCCTGGAAGCTATCCGACAGGGCGCTGGTTTCATCGCCCAAAACGCCCGGGATCAGGCGGATCAAGGCATCGCACAAAACCGCTGCGGGCAGTTCGCCGCCACTGAGCACGTAGTTGCCGATGCTCACCTCCCGGGTGATCAAATGTTCGCGCACGCGTTCGTCGATCCCTTTGTAGTGGCCGCACAGGATGATGATGTTCCCCAAGGAGCTCATCCTGTTGGCCATGGGCTGGTCCAACAGGTCGCCGTCCGGGCTCATGTAGATCACTTCATCATAGTCGCGCTGTTCCTTCAGCCACTGGATGGCCTTGTGGATGGGCGCTATGGTCATCACCATGCCCGCGCCGCCGCCGAAGGGGTAGTCGTCCAATCGCTTGTGCTTGTCCTCCGAGAAATCGCGCAGGTCGTGCACATGTACATCGGCCAGCCCCTTCTTTCGCGCACGGAGCAGGATGCTTTCGTTGAAGTAGCTGTCGAGCAGCCGGGGCAGGGCGGTGAGGATATCAATGCGCATGGGCGCAAAATTACCCGGCGCGGAGGCTATTCCTTCGGCATGCGGGCAGCCGTGCATACCTTCGGCATCGTTCTTGCGTAGAACACTGAACCAATGAAGACCACCATGAAAATTAGGCGATCCACAGTTTCACTGGCCATGCTCCTGGCGTTCACCGGCAACTTGGCTTGGGCCCAAACCAAGCCGTATGACGACCTGCTGGTGAAGTATGTGGACGAGAAGTACGAGGACTGCATCTACAAGGCCGAGCGCTATACGCAGAACGACAAGACGAAGAAGGATGCGATGCCGTACCTGTACATGAGCATGTGCCTGTACGAGATGAGCAAGATCCCGAAGTACCGGGAGATGGACGACTACAAGAATGCCGACCGTGACGCCTTGAAATGGGCGGAGAAATACCGGAAAAAGGACCGGGAAATGGAGTTCTTCCACAACTACGAGGACTTCTGGGCCGAGCTGAACACCATGGCGCAGGAGAGCGGCATGAACATGTACGAGGGCGGCGACAAGACCATGAGCAAGGCCCGCCGCTTCTTTGAATCGATGACGCGGTATTATCCGGAAAACCCGGGCCCTTGGTTGATGTTGGCGCTTACGCAATACAAGGCCAATCAAGGGCCGGCCGGCGATGAAAGCATAACCAAGTACCAGGCCTCGTTGGAGGCCGCAGGTGGTCCGGCCCGTTTGCCGGAAGATCAAAAGAAGCTCCTGAAAAGCGCTTTGATCCACTATGCGGAGTACCTGGATGGCAAGGGCAACCGCAGCGCGGCCAAGGACGCCATGGAGGTGGGCAAGGATGCCTTCATGGACGACCCGGAATTCAAGGCGGCCTACAACGATTTCCGCTGATCCCAAGTGGATGGAATGGGCACGAGGTGCATGGCCCATGCCCGGGAATAGCTTTGCGGCATGATCAGAATGGTCGGAAGGGCCGTGGCAACCCTGTTGTTGGGCGCCATGGCCATACAGGGCATCGCCGGGCCCTTGGACCGGGCCTTTGCGGCCTTGGCCATGCATGATTACTTCAAGGCCAAGGAGTTGTTCGGTAAGCAGCTGAAGCGGGAGCCAGCCGCCGCATGGTACGGCCTGAGCGTGATCCAGGGGAGGGCGGACAATCCCTTCTACCAGCTGGACTCGAGCCATGCGGCCATCCGGCGCTCCATGCAGGCGTATGAGAAGCTCGACGAACGGGAGCGGGCGAAGTTGACGAAGTACGGCGTGGTCCCATCATCGTTGCAGGACCAGCTGGAGCATGTGGGGGCCTTGGCATGGAAACAAGCTTCCGACCAGGACCGGATAGAGGGGTACGACCGCTTCATCCGGGATTATGCAGGCAGTGCCATGGTGCCGCAAGCGGTGGACCGCCGGGATGAGCTCGCCTTCCAAGAGGCACGTCGTTTGAATACGGCGTCAGCCTACCGGGCCTTCCTGGGGAAGTATCCGGATGCAAAGGAGGCCTATGGCGCACGTTCCCGGTTGCAAGAGGCCATCTACCGGGAGGCAACCCCGCAAGGGAGCATCGCCCAGTATGAGGCGTTCATCCGGGAATATCCCGACAACATCCACGTACGCGACGCGGAGGACATGTTGCTCAAGTTGAACACGCCCAACAAGAGCGTGGAGGAGTATGCGGCATTCATCCGCCGCTATCCGCGCAACTCCAACGTGGCAGAAGCTTGGCGACAGATCTATGAGGCCTATACCCGGGATCTCAGCGTGGCCAATATCACCAGGTTCCTGAAGGATTTCCCGGACTATCCGTACATCGGGGAACTGATGAACGACTACAAGGTGGCCAGCCTGGTGCTGTACCCGTTCCGGCAGGGAGGCCAATGGGGCTTTGTGGATCAATCGGGCGTTGAACGGATCAAGGCGGAGTTTGACTTCGTGGAGCCGTTCATTCAAGGGCAGGCGCAAGTGGGCCGGGAAGGGCGCAGCGGTTCGGTGAACAAGTTGGGCAAGCAGGTGGTGCCGATCATCTACGATGATGTCCTGGATTTCCGGGAAGGGATGGCCACGGTGGAGCTCAATGGCCGACAAGGGGCCGTGGACCGCAACGGACAGCTGACGGTGCCGTTGGAGTATGAGGAAGTGGGTGAGTTTGACCACGGCTTGGCGGCGGCGGCCAAACAGGGGAAATTCGGTTACGTGAACGTCACCGGGGAGGAGCAGGTCCCCTTCGTGTACGATGACGCCATGCGCTTTCACAATGGGCTGGCGGTGGTGGTGCGCGACGATCAAAGCGGGGTGATAGACGTACGGGGCGACGTGGTGGTGCCCTGCCAGTACGATTGGGTGGAGGGGTTCATGAACCTGCCGTTTTCCCGTGTTCGCAAGGGCGGCCACATGGGCATCATAGACCGGTTCGGCGAAGTGGTCCTGGCGGTGGAGCATGACCATGTAGGCCTTTTCAAAGATGGCCTGGCCTTGGTGGTCGACAAGGGCAAATGCGGCTATGTGGGCCCTGCCGGGCAGTGGGTGATACCGCAGCGGTACGAGGCCAATGCATTGACGGCAGGCATGGGCGATTTCCACAACGGTCTGGCGCGCGTCCTCTCCGGCGGCAAATGGGGCATGGTGGACATACTGGGAAACCGGGTCATCCAGCCGCAATATGCCGATATCGGGCTGCTGGAAGGAGGGCTGATCCCGGTGAAACGGAAGAACAAGTGGGGCTATATCAAGCGGTCGTTCGCCAATGTGGTGGATGCCAAGTATGACCAGGCCTGGGAGTTGCACGGCGGATATGGGCGCGTGGAATTGGCAGGTCTCTTTGGCTTGATCGATAGCTTGGGGAGAGAGGTGATAACGCCCCGCTTTGTGGCCTTGGGCGACGTGGCTGAGCAAACCTTGATCGCCCGCGGCGACCACGGGACGGGCGTTGTGGATGTCACCGGAAAGGTGCTGGTGCCGTTGATCTACGATGGCATTGCCCCGGTGGACAAGGGCGTGGTGAAGGCAACCCAAGGTGAACGCTTTGCATACATCCGGCTTGCGGACGGGAGCTTCCTGTGGAAAGAGGACGGCTTTGGGGAGCGCTCAACGCAGTAGGGTTACACTTCCCGTTCGGCGCACTTGGACCACTATGAGCCCGGGTGCGGACTCATAGTGCAGGTGCCAAGTATACACGCCTTGGGGAGCTTCTTGTCCCTTGTACCGACCATCCCATGCATCATCCGGGGATTCGCTGCTGAAGATCCGCTCTCCCCAGCGATTGAAGATCAAAAAGGTCCACTGGCGCACCGTGCCATCGAGCAAGGGCCGGAACACATCGTTGATGCCATCGCCGTCCGGAGTGAATGCGTTCGGTACGTGGACCATGGGATCGCAATCACCTTCAAACAACCGGATCGTATCGCTCGCAAGGATGCAGGGTCCCGTTACGGTGACCGAATAAATACCCGGCATGGTGGTCACCAAGGTGGCCCCGGTGGATCCGTCGTTCCACAAATAGCTTCCGCCCTGGATGGTGGCATCCAGGGTCATTGGTACGCCCGGGCATATCCCGGTATCGGGCCCCAGCCCCACGCTGGTGGCCACAGGGATGAAGGTGATGTGGACCGACCCGGCGGTGCTGCATCCGTCCATGGTGAGCAGCACGCCGTACGTGCCTGTCGAGCCAACGTTGATCGCGCTGGCGTTGCTTCCGTTGCTCCACAAGGTCTGGGCGTTGCCGGGGTCCACGGCCAAGACCACCGTATCCCCGATGCAGGCGGTGCGGTCGCCCCCAAGATCGATGGCGGGCATGGCGGTGTACCCCACCGTAATGTGGTCTTGCGCACTACAGGCCCCAACGGTCACCGTGGCCGTGTAGGTGCCGGCAGCAGCCACCATCCTTGGGTTCGACGTGCTGCCGTTTTCCCATAACACCGTGGCACCAGCTAAAGGGATTTGCAGGGTCAGCGTATGGCCGGGGCACAGGACGGTGTCGGTGCCCAGGTTCACCGCGGGCAAGGGTTGCGTTGTCACAACCAGCGTATCGGCGGCGGTGCATCCATCCAGCAGGGTTTGTACCCAATAGGTTCCCCCTTGCGTGATGGTCCTGTTGTTGCCGGTGGAGCCATTGTCCCAAAGCACGGTGCCGCCCGGTACTGATAGTGTGATGCTGCTTCCCTCGCAGAGGACGGTATCGGGCCCCAGGTCGGGCACGGGCGGCCCGGAAACCACCACCTGGACCGTATCGGAGAAAGAGCACCCGGCCACGGAAGTGGTGGCGATATAGGTGCCCGTGGTGGAAACGAAGATTGAGGGAGTGGTGGCGCTGCTCGCTCCGGACCACTGGGTGGTTCCGTTGGGCACACCCGCGTGCAGCGTGAGGCTGGTGCCATTGCAGATGGTCGTGTCCGGGCCCAGGGAGAAGGCGAATGCATCCAGGTAGTTGACATCCACGGAAGCGCTGTCACTGCAGCCGAAGCCATCGGTGGCCACCGCGTGATATTGGCCGGTTGCCGATACCAGGAAGCTTGTGCCTTGGCTGCCGTCCTGCCATACCATCGACAGGTTGGCGGGCACGGCTTGCAGCAGAAGGGTTGCGCCGGGGCATAGCGTGGTATCGCTGCCAATGCTGAGGTTGATGGCCGGTGTGGTGGAGATGGTTATGGTATCGGTGACGTGGCAGGTGCCTGTCTCCACGGAAACCCAATAGGTGCCCGGGGTGCCGGTGATCAAGGTGGGGTTGGTGGAGCCGTTGCTCCACGTGTAATTGGCGGCGCCGGGCATGGTGGCATCCAGCGTGGCTTGATCGCCCGCGCACAGGGTAAGGTCGGGCCCCAATTGGACTTGGCCTGGATTGACGTGGCTGATCACTATCGTGTCGCTTACCGAGCATCCGTGCTGGTCGGTGACCGTCACCCATACGGTGCCCGCTTGGGCGACTTGTATCGTGGGGGCGGTCTCCCCGGTGCTCCACACATGAGAGGCGCCGGCCAGTGTTGCGTTCAGCGTCAGTACGTCGTTTGGGCAAAGGGCGATATCGGGCCCCAGGCCCACCTGCGGGAGCAGGTATTCCGCGATGGTGGCACTGGCCGTGGCGGTGCATCCATTGAGCGTTACGTCCACGGACCATGTTCCCGGCCCCACGTTGATCGTCGGCGTTGTTGCGCCATTGCTCCAGAGGTAGGTTGCACCGGGGGTGCTGGCGTCCAGGGTGGCTGTGGTTCCGGGGCAAACCTGCTGGCCGGGCCCCAACGACACGGTCGGCGCGGTGCTTGTGGCAATAACGATGGTGTCGCTGACGGTGCAGCCGTTGACCAGCACGTTGACCCAATAGGTGCCGGCCACCTGCACGGAGATGGAGTCCGTTGTGGCCCCCGTATTCCATACGTACGAGGCCCCGGGCATGTGTGCGCCGATACGCACGAAATCACCCGGACAAATGGATAGGTCGGGCCCCAAGGAAACGGCCCCCGGCGACATGTACGTTACGACTGCCGTATCGCTGGCGGTGCATCCGTTGTCATCGGTCACCGTTACGATGGCGGTGGTGGCTGCGGATACCGTGATAGTGGGCCCGGTGTGCCCCGTATTCCACAGGTACGTCGCACCGGCCTGGGTTGCATCCAATACCCAAGAATCGCCGGGGCAGAGCACCACGTCGGGCCCCAGGTCCACCGTCGGGGGAGGGTATTCGCCCACGGCCACCGTTGCGGTACCCGTGCAGCCGTTCACCGTGGCATTCACGGTCCATGTTCCGGCACCGGCCTGGATGGTGGGCGTGGTGGCCCCGTTGCTCCATAAATAGGTTGCGCCCGGCGTGGTGGCGTCCAACAGGGCGGTGCCGCCCGGGCATATCAGCGGGGCAGGGCCGAGGGCCACCACCGGCAGTGGCAACTGGGTGATGAGGATGGAATCCCTGACGGTGCAGCCGTTGAGTGTGACATCCAACCAATGGATGCCCGGCGTGGTCACCGTGATGGAATCGGTGGTCGCCCCGGTGTCCCACATGTAGGATGCGCCGTTCACCTGCGTTCCGATGCGGATGTTGCTTCCCATGCAGAACGATTGGTCCGGCCCGAGGTCCACGGTATGCAAGGTGAAATTGGACAAGGTGGCGGTGCCTTGCCCGGTGCATCCGCCTGCCGTCACGGCCACGGTGTAGGCCCCAGGCTGTGTCGTGGTGTATGTGGGGCCGGTCCAGCCGGTGTTCCACAGGTAGGTGGCGCCGGCCATGGTGGCGTCAAAGGTGGCCGCATCTCCTGGGCACACGACCTGGTCGGGGCCCAGGTCAACGGAAGGGATGGGGTTGTAGCCCACGGTGATCTGGTCCGTGGCCGTGCAGTTCTGTGCTGTTACCTGCACTTCGTAGGTTCCTGCCTGTGTTACGTGGTAGGCGGGAGAGGTGCTTCCGTCCTGCCACAGATAGTATCCGCCCGGCACGGTGACATCGAGGTCCATGCTCTGCCCTGCGCAAAGGGTTGCATCGGGTCCCAGGTTCACGGATGGCAGCGGTGTTACGGAAACATGGAGGGTGTCGCGCAGATACACCATGCCTGAGATGGAGATGTCGTCGATCCCGAAATCATCGCCCACGCCATCGCCGGAGGTGACCCTGATGCAGGCTTGTACGCTGGTCTGCCCCGGCCCGGCGGTCCACGTGGTGGTGTATTGCTGCCATCCTGCATTGAAGGCCGGGAAGGTGAAGTCGGGCCAATGGGCGATGACCCCGTTCATGTGCCAGGCCACCCGGGCCGGAGTGGCGTTGCTCAGGGTGCGCCCCCAGAAGCTGAGGGTATAGGTTTGGCCTGGGCAGCAGGGTACGGTTTGGCACCATACGTCGTGCTGGCCGTTGAGCCAACTGACATAGCCTGCATTGGCGATCAGGAAGTTGCCCGTGCCGGTTCCTTGGAATTGGTTATGGTACCAACTGGCATTGGGGCCCACCGTGTACATCCCTTCATTCTGCACCGATACCAAGGAGTACGTGAATTGCGAGGTGAAGCCTGTGTTGCCCGCCGAGAAGTCGCCATTGGTCACCAGTTGGCCGCTGGGATAGCTCACTTGGCACCAGTAGTCGCCTGCCGTGCCCACGGTAATGTCCGGGGTGGTGGCCCCGGTGCTCCACAGGTAGTTGCTATAGCCTGCGGGCCCCTGCAGCACCGTGGATTGGCCTTGGCAAATGGTGCGGTCGGCCCCAATATTGATCGAGCAGATGGGTTGGGCGCGGATAAGGCCCGCTGTGCACCCCGCAAACAGGAGGATGCCGATCCTTATGGTTTTATTGTACACGCGCAAAGCAGAGCAATGGAGCCTCCAAATTTCAGACCCTTCCGGTTCCTTGTCCACTGCTTTCGGAGCGGCTTGTCAACGAGGTCGTCAACACCCGGTTGATCCCTTGGTACAAATGTTCCTGGCAATGGCCGAAATGATGACGCAGCAGATCGCTCACACGTTGGCTGCGCCGGCGGCTCTCCCCATCGTGCACGATGGTGTTGAAACAGAGCAGCCCGCCGGGGGCGAGACACCGCTTCAAGGATGCAATGAACGGGTCCTCATCCACGCCCGGCGCCAGGTCCAGTTCGTGGCAGAGGTCCACCAGCACAAGGTCATGCTGCTGCCGATGCCCATGTGCGAACTCCAAGGCATCGGATTCCACCAGTTCCAGGCCGGCCAATTTTTCCACATTGAAATAGGTGCGTGCCAAACGGAGCATTTCGGCGTCGCCATCCACGCCGATGATGGGCGCCTTGACCCCCAGTTCACGTCGGAGCACATGGGCGGAACTGCCCGCGCCGAAGCCCAGCAACAAGATGCTTCGCGGGGCCCGTGCCGATACTTTTTGATCGTCCAGGCATTGTTGCCAAATGGCATGCAGGTTTCCATAACTCTGGTTGGCGTCGTTGCTGTTCACCACCAGATGGCCCTGTTCCCACACCACCTTTAGCGGCCCATACTTGCCCTGGCCCTCCCATTCGGTAATGGGCCAGGCGTAGCTCAAAAGGCTTTTCAGGAAGGACATGCGACAAAGTTCGCCCATGCCCGGCAGCTATCTTCGCGCCACTTATCTGAGTTTTGAAACGCATCTCGGCCATTACCCGCTACAAGCTGCGCAAGCTGCTGAAGTACGCCTTGGTGACGGCAACCGTGGGTTCGGTGCTCATGTTGTTCGGGGGGCGGGCGGCCATGAAGCTTTTTTGGGCTTGGGCGGCCTTGGGTATTTGGACGGGCGTGCTGGAGGAGTTCCTTTTCCGCCGCCGTTTCCGGTCCCTGGCCATTCCGTTGCAATACATCGGGAAGGCGCTTGCGGTCAACCTGTTTACCGTGGCCCTGCTGGCCATTGCATGGTTGGCCAGCAGGGGGTTCACCATTCCCTTGGAGGGGGTTGTTCCCCTTCCGTTGGTAGACCTGATCCTGGCCGTCGGGATCTACCGGTTTGCCGGGCAGGTGGTGGTGATCACCACGGTGGCCATCTTGGTGGTACAGGTGGAGGAGTTCATGGGGCGGCGTTTTTTCCTGGGTTTTTTGCTTGGGTGGTATGACAAGCCCCGGGAGGATGAGCGCGTGGTGCTGAGCATGGACCTGGTGGGCAGCTCGGCCTTGAATGAGCGCTTGGGGGATATGCTCTACTTCAGGTTCCTGAAGGCAACCCACTCCTTGATGACCGATGCCGTATTGCGCCATGATGCGGAGATCCACAAATACGTGGGCGATGAGGTGATCTTCACCTGGACGATGCGCACCGGCACCCAGCACGCCAATTGCTTGGCCTTGTTCTTCGATATCCAGGAGCGGCTGGAGGCGCACAGGCCCCGCCTGATGCGGGAGTTCGGGGCGGCCCCCAAATTCCGCGGCGGCCTTCATGGCGGGCGCGTCATCGTGGCCCAAGTGGGCCATATCAAACGGGCCATCGATTTCAGCGGCGATGTCATGAACACCACCAGCCGGGTTCAATCCATGGCCAAGAACCTGAAGGCGGACCTGATGATCACGCAGGACCTGCTGGACAAGATGCCTGACGCTGCGGCCCAATACGATTTCGGCCCGCCGGTGCCCATGCGTGTAAAAGGGGGCAAGCGGCTGATGACGGTGCGTACCGTGGAGCGGAAGGCCTGACGGGCCGGATATGGCCCAGCCGGGGCCTCGGTACGGGGAGGATATCGGCAATACCTTTGCGCCATGTTCCAAGGTCTTCGGGCGGGGGGGGTGAGCCTCCTCTTTTTTTTGGCATTGGGGCTTCCGGTGAATGCCCAGCGGTTCAGCGTCATCTTGTCGGGCAAGGTCACGGAATACTATTCCGGGGATCCGCTGAAAGGCGCCTTGGTGCGGGTGTTGAAAGCCGGCCAAGAGCAGGGGCAGGTGATCACCCGTGGTGATGGCCGTTATCGGTTTGAGCTTGAGCGGGGGTGGAAGTATGAGGTCTGGTTCAGCCGTAAGCACATGGTCACCAAGCACGTCATCATCGATACGCGGGAGATCCCGGCCTACCCGGACGTGCCGTTCTATGAGATGGACCTTCAAATGGCCCTTTTTGCTTGGATCAAAGATGTTGACCTCAGCATTTTTGAGGAAGCCATTGGCTTGGCGACCTACAAGCCGAGCGTGCGGAACATGAGCTGGGATGTACCCTACACCAACCAGATGCGCCCTGTTTTCGGGAAGGTGATGGACGAGTACGAAAAGACCTCCAAGGGCTATTACGAACGGCGGGACCGGCGTGAGCGCGCGGTCTACCGCTGAGGAGCCTCGCCATAGGCGCGCGATAGCCGCACGGCTTCCATGGCTTCGCGCACATCGTGCACACGCAGGATGTCGGCCCCGTTTTGCAACGCCAAGGTGTTCAGCACCGTGGTTCCGTTGAGGGCGTTTTCAGGCACGGTGCCGAGTACTTCATTGATCATGCGCTTGCGCGAGAGCCCGGCCAGCACAGGCACGCCAAGCTGCTTCATGGCAGGAATGCCCTTCAGCAGGGTGAAGTTGTGCATGCGGTCCTTGCCGAAGCCGAACCCCGGATCGATGACGATGTCGGCGATACCCGCTGCCCGTGCCCTCTGCACCCCTGCGCTCAGGAAGGCAACCACCTCGCGCAGCACGTCGGTATAGGTGGGTGCACGCTGCATGGTCCGGGGGGTGCCTTGCATGTGCATGAGGATGTACGGCACGCGCAGCTCCTTCACGGCGTGCAGCATGTCCCCGTCCAAACGTCCTGCGCTGATGTCGTTGATGATGGATGCCCCTGCGGCCACGGCCTCCGTGGCCACGGAGGCGCGCCATGTATCCACGCTGATGATGGCCGTGGGGAAGCGTTTGTGCAGGGCCTCAATGGCGGGAATGACACGCTTCAACTCCTCATCCAAGGGCACCTCCGAGGCCCCGGGCCGGGTGCTGGCACCACCTACGTCCAAGATGGAGGCGCCGTCCTCCAACATCCGCGCGGCCAAGGTCAATGCCTGGTCCAGGGAACCCAAGCGGCTCGAGCCCACAAATGAATCGGGGGTGAGGTTTAGGATGCCCATGACCAAGGGCCCTTGCAGCCGGATCAGCCGGCCGTGCATGCCCCAGACGATATCTTCGCCGCCGGTTCCCATGGCCCAAAGGTCGGGAGCAACGGACCGTATGGAGAAGACCCTTGAACAATATGATCGGGCCACGCGGGCCTGCTTGGACCTTTTCGGGAAGAAGGCGCGGGATTACGGCACGGCTTGGCGGATCCTTCGTGTATCCTCCCTCACGGACCAGATCATGATCAAGGCCCACCGTGTCCGTACACTGCAACAAACGGGGGTGAGCAAAGTGGGCGAGGGGATCCGGCCCGAATTGGTGGGCATCGTGAATTATGCGGCCATGGGCCTGGTGCAGCTGGACCGTGGTGTTGTGGATGCGCCCGACATGGATGCGCAGCAGGCGATCGACGAGGTGCAGGCCAAGATGCGGGCCGCCCGCGACCTGATGGTGCGCAAGAACCACGATTATGGTGAGGCTTGGCGCAACATGCGGGTCAGCTCACTGGTGGACCTGATCCTGATGAAGCTGTTGCGGGTCAAGCAAATTGAGGATAACCAAGGCGAAACCACGGTCAGCGAGGGGATAGACGCCAACTTCCTGGATATTGTCAACTATGCTGTCTTTGCACTCATCCAAATGGATGAGCAGGAATCAGCGGCCCGGTGATACGCTGAAGGAATTGATCATGGCCTCGGCCATGTACAGGTATTCCTCGTATACATCACGGGGGGCCATATACGTCAGCTTGAAGGGTCGGCCATCCTCGGCCACCAACTGCTCCATGGCACGCATGGCGACACCGTCCTTGTTGAATTCGTATATCGTTCCCGGAGCGGTCATCGTTTCCTTTCCTGCGGTGGCCATGGTGGCATCGGCCAGGTCGTTGCGGAGCACGGGCATGCTGTCCATGCTGCGTACATAAACCGCGACCTGCGATGCGTGGGGCTGCCCTTCGACCGCCCCTTGGCGGAACACCACCACCGTGTCCCCTTGCGTGGGGGCCCATGCCGACCAATTTCCGGGATGGTTCATGGACATTCCGTCCGCCTTCCACATCTTCCAAGCCGGGGAGGCATCCGTTACAACACGCGTCACCACACGCACCTGTTGGGCGCATAAGGCCATGGGCGCCACAAGGGCCAATAGGAGAAGGGAGCGGTAATGCCTAACGTTCATAGTGCTCTATTGAGTAGGTGCCAAGGTCGTAACAAGAGGCTTGCTTTTCCAAGCTTGTCAACGTTGATCAACAATGGTGTGTTTGCAAATCGGACGAATATAGCTCCAAACTGCTTGGGTCCCGATAGGTGGGAAAATACTTTCGCCCGCTGTCAAACCTTACAAACACGCGGCAATGCGCTACATCACGGGCCTGTTCATAATGGCTTTGCTGGCCTCGTCGTCCGAGGCCTTGGCCTTCAAGCTCCGCATCGACGGGCTGGTGACCGACTACGCCACCCAACGGCCCATGGCCAAGGCGCGGGTTCGTGTATACAAGGACGGTATCCTGGACAAGATGCAAGGAAGCGATGCCCAAGGCCGGTACACCATGGTCTTCGATAACAACGCCAGCTATGTGGTACGCGTGGATGCCCCGGGATACCAAGGCAAGTGCATCACCATCGACACCCATGGCAAAGAATGGGAAGGCGACGGGCGGATCAGCAGCCTGGAGGTGGAAATGCGCTTGCCGGCCGTCCGCCCGGGCGTGGATCTTTCCTTCTTGGACCTGCCCATGGGTGTGGCCCGCTTTGATCCCTCCACGGGTTTGGCACGCTGGAACAGGACGTATGAGCGCAATGTAAAAGGCGACGTGCGTGAAACGATGGTGGAGTACGACCGGTATTCCGGAGACCTGCTGCAGCCCACGGCCAATCGCAGGCCCCGGGCCGAGGCAACCCCGGTGATCCGCTTATGACCAGCGCTGCGGGGGCGGTGCCGATTTGGCAACTTTCCCAAACAACAGGCGGCGCCGTGCCGGAAAGCTAATTTCGCCCGGCCCGATCCACGTTGGAAGGGCCGTACATCCATTTGCCATGCGTATGATCCTGCTGATCTCCCGGATCCTGGTCGGGGCCACCTTCATTATCAGTGGCTTGATCAAGGCCAATGACCCGCTGGGCTTCAGCTATAAGCTGGAGGAATATTTCGCCGAAAGCGCCCTGGGCCTGCCGGGGCTGATGCCCTATGCCCTGTACTTGGCCATTCTCGCGTGCTTGGCCGAGGTGGTGCTCGGCTTTGCCGTGCTCGTTGGAGGGCGGATGAAATTGGCCACTTGGTCCCTGTTGGGGCTCACCTTATTCTTCGGCTGGCTTACGGCCTATACCGCCACCTGCGACCCGTTTGCGAAATACGAAGTGCTGGTGAACGGGGTGGCCGAAATGCGGGATGTGACCTGCGTGACCGATTGCGGCTGCTTCGGCGATGCCATGAAAGGCTCCTTGGGCAGGTCGCTCACACCGTGGGAGAGCTTCTCCAAGGACATGATCCTGCTGGTGTTTGTGCTTCCCTTGTTCTTTTTCCGCAAACGCATCCAATTCAATACTTGGGGTGATGACTTGGCCATCCTGCCGGCCACCTTGGCGTTGCTGGCCTTCTATTGCTGGGTGTTCTCCTGGTGGTTCCCGTTGGTCTTCACCATCGTGGTGTTGGCCGGGTACCTGTTGCTGAAGAAAATAGTGGAGGAGCCCAAGGGCGAATGGGCCACCGCGGCATGGGTGGCCATCGGCACGGCCGCCTTCATGTGGTATACCATTACCTATCTGCCCATCCGCGATTACCGGCCGTATGCCGTAGGGAAGAGCATCGTGGAGCAACAACAGGATGCACGCCCTCCGACCAACCTCACCTATGTTACATACATCAACAAGCAGACCGGCGAGGAGAAGGAATACCTGACCACGGAACCCTATCCCTGGGATGACCCGAACTACGAGTTCAAGGAGAACAGCACCCGGGTGAAGACGGTTGATCCCGGCGTTCCCTCGCAGGTGCAGGATTTCGTTCTCTTCAACAGCGATGGTGACGACATGACCGATGACATCCTGCATGACGGCGCGCCGGTGTTGCTGGTGGTGGCCAAAACGATCAGGGAGGCCCGTACGGCGTGCCAGCCCGAGATCAACAAGTTGGCCGAGGATGCGATGAAGGCAGGATGGAAGGTTTACGGCCTTACAAGCAGTTCTTATGATGAAAGCGAGGATTTCCGGCATGCCAACCAGAACCCGTTTGAATACTTGACCTGCGATGAGGTCACACTGAAGACCGTGATCCGGAGCAATCCGGGCGTGGTGTTGCTACAGGAAGGCACGGTGCGTGGCAAGTGGCCCTGCCGCAGGGTGCCCTCCTTGGCCAAGGCTGCCAAGAGCCTGCACTAAGGGCCTACCAACGATCGCCGTTGACAACCTGTGTCGCGCATCCGTGGAACGGAGGCGTGCCACAATGATATTTGTCGTTTCCGTGATATAAAAGAAGAAGAAATGGGCCGACGAACCATCATTGCCGGAAACTGGAAAATGCACACCGATGCACGGTCAGCCGCCGCCTTGGTGGAAGAATTGTGTACGTGGCCGGGGTCGTCCGCCCCGGCGGTACAGATGGTCGTGGCCCCGCCTTATCCCTTCTTGGCCGAGGCGGTGGCGCGCATCTCCCGGCGGGATGTGGGCGAAGCGGAGATCATCATTGCCGCCCAGAACTGCCACCAGGAAGAGCAAGGAGCCTTTACGGGCGAGGTGAGCGTACCCATGTTGAGGTCGCTGGGTGTGCAGGCCTGCATCGTGGGGCACAGCGAACGGCGCCAGTATTATGGTGAAACGGATGCCGTCGTCGGCCAGAAGGTGGCTGCCTTGCTTCGCCACGGGCTCATGCCCATCTATTGTTGCGGCGAGCTCCGGGAAGAGCGGGAGTCCGGGCGCCACTTTGAGGTGGTGGGCCGCCAGTTGCGCGAGGCCTTGAGCCGTTTCGGCGCGGACGACCTGGCCAAGGTAGTGGTGGCATACGAGCCGGTTTGGGCCATCGGGACCGGCCTTACGGCCTCGCCCGAACAAGCCCGGGAGATGCACGCCTTTCTGCGGCAGGAGCTCAAAAAGTTGGCCGGTGAGGCCGGCGATGCCATCCCCATCCTGTACGGTGGCTCATGCAAACCGTCCAATGCCGCAGGCCTGTTCAGCGGTCGCGATATCGATGGCGGGTTGATCGGCGGGGCCTCGTTGTCCGCGAAGGATTTCATCCAACTGGTACAGATCGCCCACCAAGCCAAGACCCACTCCTGATGCAGTACACGGAAGTGGATTTCCTGGTCATGCCGCCGGAGCCGTGGCGTGACCTGCTGTTGGTGGAACTGATGGACCTGGGGTATGAAGGGTTTGAGGAAACCCCGCATGGGCTCAAGGCCTATGTGGCCAGCGGGCAGTTCGATCAGCTTGCCGTTGACCGCATGCTGGTGATGCGTGATCCGCACGTGACCATCACCTGCACGGTCCGCGTGGTGCCGGACATCAACTGGAATGCGCGATGGGAACAGGACTTTCAGCCGGTGGAGGTGGACGGCCAGGTGCTGGTGCGGGCTGAATTCCATCCGCGACGGGAAGGATACAGGCATGAGATCGTCATCACCCCACGCATGGCCTTCGGTACGGGCCACCATGCCACCACACGGATGATGATGCGGTCCATGCTGGGCCTGTCATGGGCCGGGCAAGTGGTCTGCGACCTGGGTTGTGGCACGGGCGTGCTGGCCATCTTGGCCGAGCAGCTGGGTGCTTCAAAGGTGCTGGCCATCGATATCGACCCGGTGGCCGTGGAAAACGCCCGGCACAATGTTGACCTGAACGACTGTCAGCTGGTGACTGTGGAAAAGGGGGGCACGCAATTGGAGCAGGGGGGCGGATACGGCACTATTTTGGCGAATATTGAACGGAACACGTTGGTGAAGGCCATGCCCGACCTGGCCGGAGCGTTGGCTGAAGGGGGAAGCCTCCTGTTGAGCGGGTTCGTGGTAGGGGATAAGCACCTGATGGCCGTGGCAGCGGAACAGCAGGGACTGGAACTCGCGGAAGAACAGGAGGAAGGGGAATGGGCATTCCAACGATGGGTAAAACACATCGCACGATGAAGGACGTGAAGCAACTGCTGCTGTCCATCTGGATCTTGGGAGCCGTGTTGCTGCCGCTGGCCAGCCAGGCGCAGGCGCCTGTTTTCACCAATGAAGCCTTCCTGGCGGAGATCACCGGCTTCCTGGCCAGCGCGAACAAGAAGGAAGGAACCGCCTTCGCGGAGAGCGTCCTCGCCCCCTTTTGGAACAGTGGATACCTGAACGATGGGCAACGGGCCCGACTGCTATCGGTGGCCAATGTGATGGGCAAGAAACGCTTTGCCGCCCTGCCCGATTTCAAGGATATGCTGGCGACGGCTGCCGCCTTCCCGGCGAAAGGGCACACCGGGGAAGAGTTTGATGCTTGGCTGAAGGCTTGGGAGAAGGCAGGCCGCTCATCACGAAAGCAGGACATGGAAGACCTACTGAAGATGGGCAAGGGCCTGTTGGAGGCCAATGTCTTATATGAAACGGCCGGAAGCTCCTGGTATTCGCGCTCCGGGAAATTCACGTTCGCCTTCGATTCCGTTCCGAAGGTGATGTTCCCGGCCATGGACCTGGTGTGGGCCTCCAAAACCGATAGTTCGGTGATTGAAGGGACCAGCGGTACCTATTTTCCGCTTACCAACACGTGGGCCGGCAAGGGCGGTACGATAACTTGGCGGCGGGCAGGCCTGAGCCCCACGGCCACCTTCGTGAAATGGACGCGCAGCTATCAACTCAGGCTGAAGACCACCGAGATCGTGGTGGACAGCGTGAATTTTGCAGACCCTTACTTCGACAGGATCCTGCTGGGTACCGTGACCGACAAGCTCAAGGCCAATGTAACGGAAACAACGGCCAGCTATCCGCGCTTTGAAAGCTACGACCTGCGCAAGCAGATCAAGGACATTGTGCCGGGGATCGACTTCGAGGGGGGCTTCGCCATGCAAGGGGCCAAGCTTATGGGCTATGGCACCAAGGAAGAACCGGCCTCCTTGGTATTCAACAGGGAAGGGCGGCCGTTCATCCTCACCAAGGGGCTCACGTATGTCATCGACCCGGACAAGATCTCCAGCGAGGATGTCACCGCCACCTTGATGCTCGACAAGGATTCCATCTACCACCCCAAGGTGACACTGCGCTTCATGCGCGAAAAGAAGCAGCTCACACTGATCAAGCCCGATGAAGGACTGTCCAAGGGGCCCTTCTATGACACCTATCACAAGCTCGACATGTACTTTGAGGAGTTGCGGTGGAAGCAGGGCGACCCCGTGGTTCAACTGGGCAACATGCAAGGCACCACGCAAACGCGTACCTCCTTCGAGAGTTTCAACTATTTCGAGAAGCGCCGGTACATCGCGCTGTTGGGCATCGACGAGGTCCATCCGCTTTCGCGCCTGCGTGATTTCAGCAAACAGGCGGGCGATGAATTCGATGTGAAGAGCTATGCCCTGTACGTCAAGCTGCCCATCAACCAGGTAAAGCCGATGTTGATCGACCTGGCCAACAAAGGATACCTGCACTACGATCCCGAAGAAGAGCGGGTGGCCATCTTGCCCCGCTTGCGGCAGCACATCCTGTCCAGCGCAGGGCGCATGGATTACGATGTGCTCCAGTTCAACAGCAACAGCCCCGACGGGGTGAACGGCACCATCAACCTGCTGAACAATGACCTGGCCCTCAAAGGCGTGGCCCGTATTACGCTGAGCGACTCGCAGGACGTGAAGATCTATCCGGCCGATCAGGCGGTCACCATCAAGAAGGACAGGGATTTCAGTTTCGGGGGCATGATCAAGGCCGGTAAACTCACCTTCCACGGCAAGGAGTACTATTTCCACTACGAGCCGTTCGTCATCGACCTGCTCAATGTGGACAGCGTGGCCTTCGTGGCGGACAGCTTTGAACCCGACGAGAACGGGCGGTCGCGCTTGGTGAAAGTGAAGAACGTGCTGGAGAATGTGGCGGGCACCTTGGAGGTGGACGCCCCCTCCAACAAAAATGGCCTGCAGCAAGAGAAATACCCCGAGTTTCCCCGGTTCAACAGCACCAGGGAAAGCTTCGTCTTTTACGACCGGAAAGCGATCCAGAAGGGGGCTTACAAACGGGACGGGTTCTACTATCGCAGCGACCCGTTCGTGCTCGACAGCTTGGACAACTTCTCCAATGAGGGGCTGCGCTTCGAAGGCACCTTGGTGAGTGGCGGCATCTTCCCGGACATCCGCGAAACACTGCGACTCCAACCCGATTATGCCTTGGGCTTCGTACGGCCTACCGGCGCAGGTGGGCTCCCGCTCTATGGCAAGAAGGCCAAGTTCTCCGAAACCCTCACCTTGGACAACAAGGGCCTGCACGGGAATGGCGATCTGAGCTACCTCACCACCATCGCCTACAGCAAGGACCTGTACTTCACGCCCGACACCACCTACGGTGTGGCCGATACGCTGTACAACGGAGCGGCCTACAGTGCCACCATGAACGTGCCCAACGTAAAGGCCGCCAATGTTTTCCTGCGCTTGGAGCCTGCGGCGGACGTGCTGCTGGCCCGCAACCTCTCCAAGCCCATGGTGATGTATGACAGGCAGGCATACCTGCATGGCCTCACCGAACTGCGCCCCCAAGGGATGACGGGCGCCGGCCTGGTGGACTTCACCAACGCCACGCTCAGCTCGAGGCTATTCGATTTCAAAACAATGACCGTGCATGCGGACACCAGCGACTTCCGGTTGACGGAAGGCGATACGACAAGCATTGCTTTCCGCACGGACAACGTGAACGCCACGGTGAAGCTGGATGAACGGGTCGGCGAATTCGTGAGCAACGGCGACGAGACCAAGGTTGAATTCCCCTACAACCAGTACATCTGCTACATGGACCGGTTCAAGTGGTACATGGACCAGGGGGACATCGAGCTTGAAAGCGACAAGACCGCCATGGCGGCCAACGAAGACCTGCAATTGTCGGGGAGCAACTTCATCAGTGTGCACCCCGACCAGGATTCGTTGCGATTCATGGCACCCAAGGCAAGATACGACCTGAAAAAACACCTCATTACGGCCAATGAGGTGCAGTACATCCAAGTGGCCGATGCGCTGATCACCCCGGACAGCCTGCGCGTCCGTATCGGCCGGAACGCGAAGATGGACCCGCTCACCCGGGCAACGGTCACCGCCAACTTCGTGAACAAGTACCACAAGATCCACGATGCCACGGTGAACATCGCCGCACGAAAACGCTATAGCGGCTCGGGCATCTATGATTACAGGGACGAGACCGGCAAGGTCTTCCCGATACAGATGCGGAACGTCAATGTGGACTCCACCTTCCAGACCTATGCGCTGGGCCGGGTTGCCCAAGATGAAGGCTTCCAGCTTAGCCCTGCCTTCGATTTCTTTGGCGACGTCCTGCTGCGGGCTTCCGTCAAGGACCTCACCTTCACGGGCAACACGCGCATCATGCACGATTGCGCCGGGATCTCCAAGAACTGGATGGGCTTCACCGGCATGATCGACCCCGCGGAGGTGTTCATTCCGGTAAGTGATTCGCTCATCGATGCGGAAGGGTTCCCCGTGGGGGCGGGCATGTACATGACCAAGGACGACCCGTTCACCACTTATGGCACCTTCCTCAGCCGCAAGGCGGACAAGGGCGATCGGGATATCATCAGCGCCAAGGGATTGCTGTTCTTCGATAAGGCGAAGAAGGCCTACCTCATCTCCAACAAGGACAAGATCAGGCAGAATGAACTGCCCGGCAACCTCGTGGCCTTGAACACGGAGAATTGCATGCTGCACGCCGACGGTCACATCAGCCCGGGCATGCAGCTCGGGCAGGTGGAGGCCGATGCTTACGGCACCATGGAGTACAATGGCAGCCTGAAGACCACCGGCGCCAAGGTTACCCTGATCACTGACTTCCCGTTCCTTTCCGGGGCGTTGGACAAAATGGTGGCTGAGATGGCGGCCTACCCGGAGCAGAAGCAGGTTGACCTGTCCAAAACGATGTATGAACGCTCCCTGCGCGAAGTGCTCGGCAAGGAGAAGAGCGACAAGCTGATCAGCGAACTCAGTATCAAGGGCGAGATCAAGCGCCTGCCCGAGGAGCTGGTAAAGGCCTTGGTGTTCTGCGACCTGAACATGGAGTGGAACGCCAAGGACGAGGCTTGGCAGAGCACGGGCCAGGTGGGCCTGGGCACGGTACTGAAGAAACCGGTATACCGCTACCTGAAGGGCAAGGTGGAGTTCCAGCGCAAGCGAAGCGGAGACGTGATGACCGTGCTGTTGATGCTGGATGAACAGACCTACTGGTTCTTCCAGTACACGCGCAACTACATGTACGTGCACAGCAGCAACGCCGAGTTCAACACCATGATCAGCGAGCTCAAGGATGATAAGCGCCAATTCCCGGGAAAGAAGGGAATGCCTGATTACCAGTTCATGTTGACCAACAAACGGAAGGTGGACGACTTCCGCGACCGCTTCGGCCTATGATGACGGATTTCCCTTGGAACTTCGGCCTGGCCGCAATGGCCATCGCGTACATCTGCGGCAGCATCCCCAGTTCCGTGTGGTGGGGAAAAGCCTTTTTTGGCTTGGACGTGCGCGAGCACGGGAGCAGGAATGCCGGCGCCACCAACACGTTCAGGGTCCTGGGCCCGAAAGCGGGCCTTCCCGTGCTGCTGCTCGATGTGCTCAAAGGGTTCCTGCCCGTACGCCTCTTGCCCGTCTGGAGCGGTTTGGAACCTTATTCGGATGCTTGGACCCTTTTGCGCGTACTTCTCGTTTCAGCGGCCGTGCTGGGCCATCTGTATCCCGTCTTTGCCGGATTCCGCGGAGGAAAAGGCATTGCCACGTCGTTGGGCGGCGTCCTCGCCATTCACCCGGGATCCGCGCTCATCTGCATCCTGGTGTTCTTCGTGGTGTTCCTGTTCTCACGTTATGTTTCCTTATCCTCCCTTGCGGCAGCCGTCGCTTTCCCGTTGGCTGTTATCTTTATTTATCGTGAACCCAGCCTCGTGTTGAAGGTCTTCGCCATATCACTCGCCCTGCTCGTGTTCTACACGCACCGCCAGAACATCGGGCGGTTGCTGAAAGGGACCGAGGGGCGCATGAATTTCCTGGGCCGTTCAACCGCCTGACCCCATGTGCCAACTCGCCCAACCCATCCGATCCGGCCTTGCCATCCTCTTGGTGGCGGCGGCCTTGCCGGGCTGGGGGCAGGCAGGGGACAAGGCGCTCAGGGCCGAGGCGGATGCCCTGTTCGAAAAAGGGGCTTATGCCAAGGCCTGGCCCATGTATTCGCAGTTGGTCAGCCTGTCGCCCCAGGATCATGAATTGAACTACAAGTTCGGGGCGTGCAGCATATATGGGGATGATGACAAGGCCAAGGCCATCGGCTACCTGAAATATGCGGTCAGCGGCCCGGCCACGTCCGACCTCGCTTGGTATTTCCTCGGCAAGGCCTACCAACTGGATTACCGGTTCGATGTGGCCCTCGATGCCTATAAGCGTTTCAAGGGAACCGCAGACAAGAAACTCCTGGCACGGTTTGCCGTGGATGCATTGGAAAAGCAGAGCCGCAACGGGAAGTACCTGCTCAGCAACCTCAAGGACATCGATGTGCTGAACAAGGTGGCCGTGTCCGCCGACGACTTTTTCCGTTTCTACGACCTCAGTGACATCGGCGGCAAGATCGTGGTGACGCCCGACGAGCTCCTTTCCGGCCTTGACAAAAAGAGCGGTGAGCGGTTCCTGCTCTACCTGCCCAAGGACGGAGGCCCCATCTATTTCAGCAGCTATGGCAAGGACGGGAAGACGGGCAGGGACATCTACCGCACCGAGCTGTTGCCCACCGGGGCCTATGCCGCCCCGCAGAAGCTGGCAGGATACATCAATACCGACCAGGACGAAGACTTCGCCGTAATGGCCCCGGATGGCAAGAATTTCTATTTCTGCAGCAAGGGGCACAACAGCATGGGCGGGTACGATGTGTTCCGCAGCGTGTACGATAGGGGCATGGATGTGTTCAGCGCACCGGAGAACATGGATTTCGCGGTGAACACGCCAGCCGATGAAATGCTGTACATCGTCGGCCCCGACGGCAGCCAGGCCTGTTTTGCCAGCGATCGGGACAGCAGGCAAGGCGAGGTGAACGTGTACCGGGTGGGCACGGCGCAAACGCCCCTCAACCTGACCGTGTTCAAAGGAACCTATGCCTCCCTTTTGGGCAACGGTGCCAAGAAGGCGCATATCATCGTGGAAGATGAACTCACGCGGGCCCGCGTGGCCGATGTGCATACCGACGCGAACGGGGAGTACGTGCTTGTGGTCCCCAAAGGTGGGCGCTATAAATTCCTGGTGGAGGAGGAAGGGGTAACACGTACCTATTGGGCAGCCGTGGATGTGCCGGCGGCGCACAAACCCCAAGCCTTCCGGCAAGAAATGGAATTGGAGGCGAAGGCGGGAGGGCGCTTGGACGTGAAGAACCACTTTGATGCCCCCTTGGACGAGGATGTCATGGCCTTGGCCTTGGAGGAGATCCGGAAGCGTGCGCGGCTGGACGTAACGGGAGTGCAGGCCGTGGCGGAAATACCGGCATCGGCGGGCAGCCCGGACCCCATGCAGGATGCTGGCTTCGATGGTTGGGTTACACTGGAAGAAGCCGTGGAGCAAGCCAGGACGGAGGCCGAAAAGGAGGATGCCTTGGCCTTGGTGCAGGACAAGCGATCGGCGGAATCGTTTGAGCTGGCCCTCCTGAGCTTGGAGCAGGCCGAAGCCTATGCGGCACAAGCAGCGGCATGGGTGAAGGAAGCGCAAGCCGGGGCCCCCGTTTCGGACAAGAACCGGTTGATGCGGCAGGCCGCTGAGGCCAAGCAACGTTCCCAGGAAGCCGGCCTGCGGGCCCAAGTGGCCATGGCCACCGGAAATATCATGCGTACCGCCGCCACGCAGACCCGCGTCGATGCCGGTAAGGCCACGGCCCTCCATACCGAATTGGTACGGGCCCAAACGGCCAACGACCAAACGCGGCTCACCAGTGCGCTGAAGCAACTCAAGGCGGAACTGGACGGCAAGAAGGGCCCTGACGCCCGGACCGACGAGCTGGAGCGGATGCGCCGCGAAGCCGCGGAGGCTGGTGATGAGGCGGCCCGGAAAATGCGAAGTGCCGCGGCACAGCGCGAGGATGAAAGCGCCTTGGCCGATCAGATCCAAAACCTGACCAGGGAAGCCGGTACCGCCAAGGGGCGCAAGAAGGAAGAGTTGGAAACGAAGCTGGCCATGCTCAAGGGGCAACATCAGGCCATGCAGCAGGAAGTATCGGAGGCATTCCACAAGGCCGACATGGCGGAGGAAGCCGCTGCAACGGGAAGGGGGCAGGTGGAGCTGCTGAAATACCTCACGGGCCGGCCGGGCGAAAGCGGGGCCGCAGCCCCGGATGCCGGGGAGCTGGCCTCCGTGGAAAGACGATTGGCCGAGGTGCGCGCCAGCAATCAGGCCTTGGCGATCGAGCAGCAATACGAACCCCAGCTGACGGCACAGGAGCGGGAACGGAGGACCTTTGATTGGAACGGCCCGGAAGTGTTGGCCCTGAGATCCGGGATAAAGACCAGCACCTTGGTGGCGCAGCCGCTTCCGGGCGGAAACATGCACCAAGTGCCGCAGACTTCCTTTGACGATGAGCCGCTGGCAGTTGCAGGTACCTCCACCGGAACGGGGGAGACAACGACCACAAGCAGTGCACAAACCTCTGACAACCCGCTTGCCACCGGGGCAAACCAAGACGAAGTGCCACAAAGCACCACTGG
The DNA here is from genome assembly GCA_035325445.1 of Flavobacteriales bacterium. Lineage (GTDB taxonomy): Bacteria > Bacteroidota > Bacteroidia > Flavobacteriales_F > PHOS-HE28 > PHOS-HE28. The sequence goes on along the minus strand of DAOKZW010000021.1, from coordinate 15,519 downwards.
GGCCGTGGCTGCTGCAGGGGCAACCAACAGCCTTGCGCAAGAAGGCAAGCAGGCAGGAGGCGCACAAGGCGACCGGACAACCCCGCTGGACGCCACCGCTTCCGGGGGAAGCCTCGACCGGCCCGCGCCGACACCTGGTGCTGCGGCTGCGAACAGGGACGGTGAAGCTGGCCGAACGGGCGGGACGGAACCGGCCCCAGCGCTGACGGTTGACGAGCAAGCCTTCCTGCTGGCCAACAAGCTGGCCGAGCTGGAGCAGTTGCGCGTGGCGGAAAGGAGCAGGGGCAAAAGGGATAGCCTGGACCAGGAGATCAGCTTGCTGAAAGCGGGAATGGAGACCCTCCGGGCGGGCGGGTCACAGGCCGGTAAGGGGCGCAGCACCATGGGCGATGGCCACATCTACACGTACCTCGACTTTGACCCAACGGCCTTGGACGAGGAGCTGGTCGAGGAAGCCTTCCCCGGATTCCGGCTGGCGCTGTTTGATATTCAGGAAGGAGACGGAAGCGACGTGGAAAAGGCCCATCGCATCCAAGCCTTGGAGATCAGGCTGGTGGATAGTGTGGACGTGCAGATCGCCATGGCCTTGGCCCAGCTGGAACAGCATCCCGAACGGTCGGATCGGATATTGCCCCAAATACAACGCTGGCGCGACCTCAAGCAGGAGCACGTGCTCGCTGCGGAACGTGCATTGGCCCATGTGGGCCAGGAATATGCGGCCTCGGAAACGAGCGCGATGGAAGATGAATTGTTGTCGGGGACCAAACAGCCGGCAGGAGCTGAACGGCCAGCAGGGGGCTCCACTACGCCGCATAACGATGCCTATGTAACGATCGATCCGGACCCGGCCAAGATCTATTTGAGCCGCATGGAACCCCGATCGGCCCAATTGAAGCAGGCCGTGGCCCGGAAGGAAAATGACCTGGAGAAGGCCCGTACCATGCAAGCGGAGATCGACAGCATGGAGTTGGCGCTGGGCGAAATAACCGCCGCCAAGGAATACAACAAGATGCGCCAGCAGATAGACCGCAAGATCGATGACCTGCTGATCCATGACATGGACCTGGGTCAGCGCATGGCCTTTATCAGCAGGGGCGAATACGATGCGGCGAAGGACAGTTCGAAAGTATTATCGAAGCAATTGGCGCAACGGGGCTTGGCCCCCAACGAACCTTTGCTGGAGATGGCGCGCTCATACGAGCAGGAGGCCGATGCCGGCATGGGCCGTGCCAAGACCTTGCGCAAGCAAGCGGACAATGCGAAAGATATCCTGCGCAGGAATGCCTTGTATCGCCAGGCCTATGGCGAAGAGCTGGAGGCGCTGCGCAGCATGGACCGTTCCCTTACGGTGCGCAGTTATCTGGTGGGCGGGAGCGCAGTGCCAGGCGAGGCCTTGTCCTATGATGAAGTGGAGGCGCGGCTCTTCCCGGAGGTGTTGGCCGCTGCGGATGCGCAACGTGAAATGGCTGGCCCCAACAAGGCGGCCACGGAGCCGGGAACTTCGGGCGGGACAGCACCCAAGAAGGACGACCAGGCCGGAACCACGGTTGCGGAAATGGGGCAGCCGCCCATGGATACCGGGCGCCCATCCCAAGACATGCGGGCGGCGGACCACGAAAGGAGTGCCGGGGATAGTGCGGTCCTGGCTGGTTACCTCGATCGATTCTACTATCTGGAGCCGTCGGAACGCATGGATGTCATGGGGCACCATGATGCGGCCCATTACTTCCGAATGAAAGGCAAGTCGATGCAGGACCGTTCGGATGCCGTGGGCAAGGAGGAAGAGGCTGATGGAGCACGGGCCCTTGCGGCCGCGCTTCGCGAAGAAGCCCGATCCCTGCGAACACAAGGACAAGGGCGGTTGGATGTGGATACGATCCACGGGCAGATAGCCAAATTGGAGGCCAGGGCCGATGCCTTGTTTGCGCGTGCCGACTCCTTGCAAGCCATGGCCAACAAGTTGGTGGCCGGAGCGGAAATGACGGATGCCCAAGCGGCGGCCTGGATGCAGGGCCTACCACCGGGACGGCCTGAGGAATTGATGGGCTTGGAGCAATCGCGGCGGCGTACGGAGCCGCTGTTGGCCCGCACCCGGCCGGCTGTAACCACTCCGGCAGCCCCAAGCAGGGCCGAGCCTCCGGCACCGGTTACGCCTGAAGTGGTTGCAATGCAAGCAACAAGCCCCTCCGCGCAGCAGCAGGTACAAGCGCCTTCCCCGACGGCAATGACGGTGCAGGGCACTCCCGCGGCGCAGCCTCCGGTTGTGGCAGGGGAGACCCGGCATGAAGGTGACGGTACACGGGCCAAGACCGACGTGCCTTCCCGTTTGACGCCGGTTCCTTCAATGGACCGCTCCTTGGCCGACCTCGCCGGGAGGCAATTGGCCACCGACCTGTTCACGTTCCGTGAAGCGGGAGCGGCACGGGCGGAAGCCATACCGATCGATGCCCCCATGCCCACGGGGGTAGTGTACAAAGTGCAGGTCGGAGCCTTCCGGAATGAGCTGCCCTTGGAGGCCTTCAGCGACATGTCGCCCATCACCGGCGAGAATGCCGGCAACGGACTGGTCCGGTACACGGCTGGCATGTTCACCTCTGCGGAAAGCGCCCGCCAAGCGGGGCAACGGGTGCGGGAAAGGGGCTATCGGGATGCGTTTGTCGTAGCCTACATGGATGGGCGACGGGTATCGCTACGTGAGGCCATGGTGGCGGAGCGGGAAGTGCAGCGTGAACAGGCTTCGTTGGCCACCACCACTACCACCACAACAACAACCATATCTCCTGCACCTGGCACACCGGTCCGGCCCGAAAGTGCAACGCGCCAAGAAGCGGTGCCAACGGCCCCGGTGGCGGTGCCACCCGCGAACTTGTCCGATGGACAGGCCCAAGCGGCGGCGGAAATGGCGGTTCTGGCGGACTACCCTGCCACGGCGGAGGAACTGCTGGCGGCCTTTGCGCCCTCGGAAACAGCTGCGGGCTATTACAACGACCCCACTGCTGCACCGGCCCGCCAAGTGGAAACCGTGAAGGGCTTGTTCTTCACGGTACAGGTAGGGGTGTACAGCAAGCCTACGGCCTTGGACAGGCTGTTCAATATTACCCCGCTGAACAGTGAGTTGACGCCCAACGGCAAGATCCGGTATACCACGGGTTTCTTCCTGAACGAGGCGCAGGCGGCGCAACGCAAGAATGGGGCCGTGACCTTGGGGGTTACGGATGCCTTTGTGACCGCCTATCTGAATGGAAAGCGGATCCCGCTCAGGGACGCACGGGCCCTGCTGGCCAAGTTCGGCACGGCAATACTGGCCGAACCGGTTGGACAGGAACGTTGAGCGGTCCTTACCTTCGCGGTACGGATCAGCCGATAACTATGGATACCCTGTGGAAGGAAAGCAACTTGGCGGAGGCGGATGCGCTTACCGTCAGCCAAAAGGTGCGGGAGATCATCGTGCATAACGATGACGTGAACACCTTTGAGCATGTCATCGTGAGCCTGATGGAGATCTGCGATCATGAGCCGATGCAAGCGGAGCAATGTGCATGGCTGGTCCATTATACGGGTAAGTGCAGCGTGAAAAGGGGAACGTACAGGACGCTGCGCCCCATGTGCGAAGCCCTTTGCGAACGTGGGTTGTCAGCAGATATCCAATGAGCTTGAAGCGGGTGGGAGCGTTGGCCCTTCTTGTGGCCACGGTGATCGGTTGTTCCAAGGTGCCCATTACGGGGCGCAAGCAGCTCAACCTATTGCCGGAAGGGGAGTTGATGGCCATGAGCCTGACGGAATACCAAGGTTTCCTGAAGGCCAATCCACCGTTGCCGCCAACGGACCCGCGGGTGAAGATGGTGCGCACGATCGGTGAGCGGCTGGCCAATGCAGCCACGGCCTATCTTACGGAAAACGGGGCCGCGAAAAGGGTGTCCGATTTTTCATGGGAGTTCAATGTGGTGGATGACCCCACGGTGAACGCATGGTGCATGCCCGGCGGCAAGGTGGTGGTCTATACCGGTCTATTGCCGGTTACCCAGGATACCGAAGGCTTGGCCTTGGTCATAGGCCATGAGATCGCCCACGCCATTGCACGGCATGGCAATGAACGCATGAGCCAGCTGCTGGCCATGCAAGGGGCCGGCATCACCTTGCAGGTGCTGCTTTCGGAAAAGCCATCCACGGCCAGTAACCTGTTCTTGCAGGCTTTTGGTGTGGGTGGACAGCTGGGCATGTTGGCTTATAGCCGCAAGCACGAAACGGAAGCCGATAAAATGGGGCTGGTGTTCATGGCCATGGCCGGCTACGACCCCCGGGTAGCCCCCAAGTTTTGGGAGCGGATGGCGGCGCAGGGTGGTGCGAAACCTCCCGAATTGCTCAGCACGCACCCGAATGATGAGCGCAGGATCCGGGATTTGGAAGCCTATATGCCGGAAGCATTGAAGTATTATAAGCCACGTTGATCGTTGCGTATTATATTCGCGGCCGCTTTCGGCTTTCCCGAGTGATGGTTGAAGGCGGGTACTGGACTCGTAGCTCAATTGGATAGAGCACCTGACTACGGATCAGGAGGTTTGGGGTTCGACTCCCTACGGGTCCACAAAAGCAAGGTCCCCCATGGTAATTCCTGGGGGGCTTTGTCACGAATGGAAGCCAAGGTCAGGTCCGCACAAGGCGGTTTGCCAGGCTGGCCTCAGGGGTGTGGCGAGTGGTTTCCATGCCCAAGTGTGGCCCTAATGGCCCGGCGTGGGCAATAAAAAGCCATGGGCATGCCTCGGCGGTCAGTCCATGTAATTCCCCGCTTCATCTCCCACGCCCCGTGGTGGCTCCCGAAAAAAGGGCCGGATGGGGCTTCGGCAACGCGCTCAGAACAGGTCCTTCACCTCGATGAGGTTGAAATCCAGGGAAAATAGGCTTTGGTAGTCCTTGCCGGTCTCGGCCATTTCCTCATCGCCGATCTCATAGTGCCAATTCACAAGCACCCTTCCTCCCTGCGCGTTCACTGAGCTCAATCGCTGGAAGATGTTGTAGAAGTGCTTGCTGCTGCTGGTGTCCATGTAATCCAGGCGCATGTTCACCGTTGTTTGTTCCCGCGGCTGTTTCAGGTATTCATCAATCCAGCGGTAGACCCGTTCGTAGAACGATTCGCTGTTGGCGGGAAGGGATCGCCCCACGATCTCAATGGTGCCGCTATCGAGGTCCAATTCCACCTCGGGCGAGGTTTCCGTGCGGCCTATGTGCATGTGCTTGAGCGCCATGATGCCATTTCAACCGCGGCCAAAGTAGAAGCGGGCAGCATGGGTTGAACAAATGCCGGCGTCGTGCTGTCAACGATCCATCGTTGATGACGAAAGGGCCGTGCAAGCCTTTATTGTGCCGAGTAGGCGCTGGCTATCTGCCCATCCGACGGAAGGACGATCTCGGTGTCATTCACCCTGCGGGCCCAGTACATGTACTTGCCGGTGCCCCGGCAGGCATAGGCCGCGAGCGTTTCCCCGCCGGCAAGGACCTTCACGGGAAAGGTTCGCCACGTGCCGTTATCCTCCTCCATGGCCACCTTCACCTCCAGCAGCTCTCCGCACACATTGCGGAACTCCACTTGGTAAACGCTGGTGAAATCCCTTTTATAGCCGGTGTAGATCTCGCATTTGTCGCATGGCTTTCCCCAGCTGCTGGCAGCCTTCACCAGGCAATCCGCGTAGCTCTGGTCCTGCCCCATGGCGGGCAGCAGGATGCAGAGGGAAAGAATAATGATGAACAGGCTTCGTGTCATTTGCATCGGTTGTTCTGCAGGATGATCTTGGCTTCCGCGTTTCCCATCTTGCGACTGGAGTTCCAGTCTTGGCAGGCCCCGTTGGTATCCCCCAAAGCTTTCTTGGCCCAGCCACGGTTGTTGAAGGCTTCCTGGTTCTTGGGGTCCAGCCCGATCACGGTGTTGAAGTCCTTTATGGCCAGTTCCTGCTTGCCCCATTTGCCGTAGGCGCTTCCTCGGCTGGTGTACGCCCAGAGGTGATCCGACTTGCGTTCGATCACGGACGTGAAGTCGGCCACCGCCTCCTCATATTCCTTCTGCAAGCTGTGGCAAAATCCCCTCTGCAGGTAGGCATTGAGGTGGTCGGGGTCCATCGCCAATACTTCGGAGAAAAGGCTGATCGCGTGCTCGTACTGGCCGCTGTTATAGGCTTTGACACCGCTTTGGAACAGCGTTTCGGTCGATCTTACCGCAGGGGCGTAAGTCGCCAGGTCCTGTGCGTTCGTGCCGACCATGGTTGCCAGTAGCACGAAGGTGAATACCGTTCTTTTCATCTCGGGGGTTTCAACGCGCACCACGTCGCCCTGGTTTCAGGGTTGCTTCCCGGGCCGGCCGCACTTGTGCAGCCCGAAGCTTTTTGGGCTGCGCTCCGGGCGTAACCCTCGGCCCGGCGGCGGCGTAACATGTGCCCAAACACATTGATCATGTCAAAGCCAAACAATACCGTAGCTGTCCGCACCTTGGTCATGGCCGGGATCTTGGCCATAGGCTTGGTGGCCGCCATGCTGGCCAAGGGTTATTTAGCCACAGCCGGCTTTGCCTCTTGAACGGAGGATGGGCCCGATCTTATCGGAACGGTGGTCGCGGTGGGCGGCTGTCTGGTTTGCCATCATGCTGTGCGGCATGTCCATGGCCCAGGGTAAGTTCACCATCAACGGCCGGCTGAAAGTAGAGGGCGGCAGCCTCGATGGTTGCCGGTTGGTCGTATTCAAGGACGGCCAGAAGCATCGCACCTTGAATGCGGACCTGAATCGCTTTTCCCTTGAACTGGAATTGAACAAGAGCTACATCCTCTCCTTCGAGAAGGATGGTTTTGTGACCAAGCGGCTTTCGTTTGATACGAAGGTGCCCAGCTCGGCCTCCCAGTCGGCTTTCACCCCGTTCGATTTTGTTGTTTCCTTGTTCAAGCAATACGATGGGGTGAACACGGTGGTGTTCAATCAACCCGTTGGCATGATCAGGTATGATGCCACGGCTGGCGATTTCGACTACGACACCGACTATACCAAGAGCATCCAAAGCGCCTTGGCGGCCGCCCAAGCGGAGGTGGACCGCAAACAAAAGGAAGAAGCGCGTTCGGAGGCTGAAGCGGCCAAGCTCAAGGATCAGGAGGCGAAGGCCCAGGCCAAGGCCGATGCCAAGGCGGCCAAGGATGCTGCCGCCCAGGCCAAGGCGCAGGCTAAACAAGAGCTTGCCCAGCAAGCCCCCAAACCTGTCGCCCCACCGGAGCCCGCGCCGAAGCCAGCGCCGGCACCGGTGCTGCCACAACCCAAGCCTTCGAGCCCTCCTGCAGCGCCCAAGGTGCAGGCCCCCAAACCCGCCGTGGCCGCAGTGGTGCCCAAACCATCTGAAGGGGCCGACCCGCGGCGGGGCTCAGCCCCTCAATACGGATATGAGCCGTCCCGGGTCCAGCCAGCGCTGGCCCGTACGGGCGAGGAGCCCCGCCCCAAATTTGAACCGGCAGTCGTGCCCGTGATCCGTGAGCAGGATGTGATCGTTCAACCCAACGAGGTGGTTACCATCGTCCGGGTGCAGCGCGGGGATGAGGTAACGGAGTACAGGAGGGTGGCACGCAAGTACAGCGGTACTTTTTACTTCAAGGACGGGGCCAGCTGTTCCCAACTCACGTATGAGCAGGAGGCGCTCGCGGAAAACTGACGTCACCACGCCCAGGCAGCCTTGAACAGCAAGGCTTTTCCGCGGAACCCGGGCAGAAAGCCGGTCGCATTCATCGTCTCGGCAGCAAAGGAGAGATGCTGCCCTACGGAGGCCTCCAGGCCTAACAGCACACGCAGGTCACCGAATCCGCCATGGGCCAGCCCCACGGTGCAGGCCAACGCATCGTTTAGATGGAATTCATGCTTGACCGATACGTGGGGGCGGTAGCCGGGCAATAGCCGGTGGGCGACCATCAGGACCCAAGCGTGCTTCACCCGCCCATCGAAGGCGTGCCGGACGCGCCCCAAGCCGATCTCCCCCCAAAACAAAGCCGGCAACAGGGTGGCAAAGCGACCTTGGGTGTAACCGAGGCCCAAGCTGTCCTGTAGCTCATGTTGGTCCAAGATGAGGCCATCGAGATCCAACAGGCCATCAGCAGTCAACCCCTCGAAGCGGATGAGGCTGTCCTTGGCGACCGAAAGGGACCGGTTTGCCCAAGCCACAAAACCGAGGTCTTCCGTCCCCAGCGTGATACGCGCGTCGTTCTTGAACAGGGTCAGTCCATGGCACCATCGTAACGAGATGGCAGCCCCGATCCCCTTGGACCACTGGGCGGCAGCGGTATCAGCCCGGGCGTAGGACCCATTAAGGTCCACCTCGATGTACTCCGCCGCAGGAGCTGTATAGAGATCGGCCCTCCGGATTTTTCCGCTATTCAGGCGGCTTCCATTCACCAGGCCCACTTCCAAGTAGGAGCCTGTACTATGTTCCTCCAAACCGAAGGCGACCTGTTGATAGGAAACTTGAGCGAACGCGCTGGGGCCGACCTGGGCGGATCGATCCTCGAACTGCTTGTTGCCGAAGAAGGACAGGGCGTAGGCATCTGTTGCGAAGTGCAGGCCCAGATAGCTTTGTTGGGAAAGGCTTGTCCGGGACCGGAAAATTCGTCGCCCAATGGAGCGTTGCCCCCAGGTATAGGTGAGCTTGGCTGCTTGTTCATATCCGGCCCGGTTGTTCTTGCCCATGGCATCCATGGAGCGCTGCCTGATCTCTTTGCTCAACCATCCTCCGTTGTACAGGCCCATCACCAAGTCATTGTACAGCACGTTGGAATCATAGGCGCCCCTCACTTCGAGGGCGAGATGCCGCGTGTGCGGAGGCCGCGCCTTGGCGATACTGTCCTCTTGGGCATGGACACCAAAGGGGAGAAGCAGGAAGAGGAACGGCAGGCCGTACTTATTCATCCCCATTCACCACGTAGTTGCCGTCCAGGGTCAGCTTCAGGTCCATGCGATAGCTGTCCAGGAGTTGGACGTGTTGGGGTTGTTCCGCCGTGTTGAAAACGGCGGTTACCTGCACCTTCCCACTTAGGTGCAGCAGGTTCATTTGCGCGGAATTGATCCGGAAGTCGAGCCTCCCGTCCGCCATTTCCGTCACCAGGCCATTGGCTCCGAGGGTGGCTGACGGAATGGTGCCACCGGGTGCCAGCACGGAAATGGACTGGCCATCGGGAGCCACCACGGCCAGTTCGATGGCGGCGCTGAACGGAAACCCGTTTTGGGCGAAAAGGTGCATGGTCCCGTATTGCCAAGCATGCGCATCGGCCGTGCCGGGAAGGTCCACCTCCATCACCTTCCGCAGTGAAAGCCCGGTGGCGCTCAGCCGAAGGGGTATGTTGACCTCCAGCTCGGCGGTTACCCGGCTGTCATGATACAGGAAGTCGTGCCCATTACTGATGTTGCCCATCGGGTTGATGGTGACATCCAAGGCGTAACCGATCTGGTCGGGGAGGTTTTCCAGGAATTGCTTGATGTTGCTGTTGCCTTGGTCCAAGGCGATGTTTTTGACGGACGGGGAGAAGGTGCTGCCCATATCCGCGGCCCTGTCTATGTTCACAGGGTTATTGGTGAAGCTGGCGATCAAGGGTACTTCAGTGCCGGTCCTGGTGTTCAGTGATCGGATGTGGTGGATGGTGGCTTTGGCATCCACGCCCAATCCGTTGCGGATCTTCACGGTCGCATCCACTTGGTCCAGGTCCAGCGTGCCCGACACGTTCTCGAAAAGGTCGAGGCGGGTTGTTGCCGGTTCCACTTGTATGGTGCGCATGCCGAAGTATCCCAAAGCGTATTCGGGCACTATGCCGTGGTAGCTAACCGTTGCCAGCAGGCTGTCCATGTTGGTGATGGAGATGGTGCTCCCGTTGGGTGCGTTGGAATAGCTCAGATGCGTGGCCAAGGAGTTCACCTGGTTGAGGGCTGGTCCCCGCATATCGAACACGTAGCCGTTCAGCGGCCTCGAGGATGTTGTGTTGCTGGGTGCGGCCGGGGTGCCGGGAGGCAAGGCCATCAGCACTTGGAAGGGTTCGCCTTCCAATTGGGCTCCCGGCAACGCGAAATCCCCGATGATGTGGCCGTTCATCATGTTGGTGATGGCCACATCCACTTGGCCGGAGCGAACGATCAGCTTGCTGAGTTGGAGGTCGTCCAAGTCGAACCGGGTCACCTCATCACTGGCATCGAACGTTACGCCCGGTTGGAATTGGATAGGCCCTGGAAAAGGCAGGGCATAGGCATAGCGGAAGCTGGTGTCCGGGGCTGTCAGGACCGTGTCCAAGGAAAGGGAGAACAGCTCGAAGGTGTGGAGAATGCTCACCTGCCCACTACCATCGGTGGCCAACATGGTGTCCGGCACAAGGTCGCCGATGGTCAAGGAGGTTTGGATCAAGGGGGCCAGTACATCAAGGTCCCATTGCGGCTTGGGTCTATCCTTTTGACAGGCTGCAAGTGTGGTACAGGCCGCCATGAATATCCCAAGGAGGCGGTTATGGCCACTGTTGGACATGGGCAGCAAAGTAAAGTGGGGGCATTTAACGCTTGCAATGTACCGCCCATCCGATGTTTGCGAAGTGCTGATGCCTGTGCTTTACTACTGTTGGCGCCTGGGCAGGGCCGATCATCCTGATCGGGATTAAATTTGCCGCAAGAGCCATGTTGGCGCGATGATCTTGTTCAGGCGACGCATTTTATTCCCTTGGCTATTGAGCGCGTTGGTGATGATGGGCATCTCCTATGTGTGGCATGGGGTGGCGCTCACGGACATTGCGGACCTGCGCATGGACATGTGGCTGTATTTCACGCTCACAGGGCTGGCCTATTTGCTCATCGGTCTGGTGCTCACCTTCGGGATGCACTTCCTGCTCGCGCGTGAATGGATCTCCATGAAGACCGCATTCCCGGCGAAGGCGATGATGGCGGGTGCGGTGGCCGGGGTGGGGGTTTACCTGGTCGTTCTGGCCTCCGGGCTATCGTTTGCCAGCCATGGGATCCAGCACGTTGTGGTGGACCTGATCTGGCAGGTGGTGGAGCAGGCGGTGGGTGGCTTGATGGTGGGGTTGGGCATCGTTTATGACATGCACCGCAATTTCATGGAGGCCGAGCGGGCCCATTGAATCACGCCCCGTACTTGCGTCCCCAGACCTGCTTCAGGTAGGCCGCAAATGCCTGCTCCCGCCGGTTGTCGCCCGGTTGATAGAAGGTCGTCCCGCTCAACCCTTCGGGCAGGAATTCCTGGTCCGAGAAATGGCCGGGCGAGTCGTGGCTGTATTGATAGTCCTTCCCATAGCCCAGTTCCTTCATGAGCTTGGTTGGGGCGTTGCGCAAATGGATGGGAACGGCCAGGTCGCCGGTCCGCCTGACCGCCTCCTGTGCCTTGCCGATGGCCATGTAGCTGGCGTTGCTTTTCGGTGCACAGGCCAGGTACACGGCGCATTGCGAAAGGATGATGCGCCCTTCGGGCCAGCCGATCATTTGCAGGGCCTGCATGGTGGTGGTGGCCAACAACAGGGCATTGGGGTCCGCGTTGCCGATATCCTCGCTGGCCAGGATGACCATGCGCCGCGCGATGAAAAGCGGGTCTTCGCCACCCTCCACCATCCGCGCCAACCAATACACGGCGGCATTGGGGTCGCTGCCCCTCATGCTCTTGATGAAGGCGCTCACGATATCGTAATGCTGTTCCCCCTGTTTGTCATATTTGGCGGCGTTGGCCTGCACCACCTGAAGGACCAGCTCATCGGTGATCACCACGGGCGTTTCGTGGCCCGGCTCGGCGGGTAGTGCCGCACGCACGCACAGTTCGAAGGTGGTCAGGAGCCTTCGGGGGTCCCCGCCGCCGGCCCTCATCAGGGCATCGGTCTGCCTCAACTCGATTTTCCATTGGCGCAGCTCCGGGTCGTTGCGCATGGCCCGTTCAAGCAGGCCGGTCAAGTCCTCCACGGTGAGCGGCTTGAGCACGTACACCTGGCATCGCGAAAGCAGGGCGCCGATCACCTCGAATGACGGGTTTTCCGTGGTGGCGCCCACCAAGGTGATGGTGCCCTTCTCCACCGCCCCGAGCAACGAATCCTGCTGGGCCTTGCTGAACCGGTGGATCTCATCGATGAACAGGACCGCATTGCGCGAGAACAGGCCGGCCCCGCCGGCTTTCTCGATCACTTCACGGATCTCCTTCACCCCGCTGTTGATGGCGCTGAGCGTATGGAAGGGCCGGTCCAGTTCCTTGGCCAACAATTGGGCCATGGTCGTCTTGCCCACGCCAGGCGGCCCCCACAGGATCATGCTCGGCAGGATCTTGCCGGCAATGGCCTTCCTCAGAATGCCCCCGGGCCCGACAAGGTGCTCTTGCCCGACGACCTCATCCAGGGAGGTGGGGCGCATACGTTCCGCGAGAGGGGCGGTGTCCATGGGGTGCGAAAATACCTCTCCGAAAGATGAAAGCCCCCGCGTTGGCGGGGGCTTTCATCATGGGTTGCCGGAGATCGGTCACGGACGGTACGAGATCTTGCCCGTGGTGGGATATCCGTTCAGGTCGATGCGGTAGAAGTACAGGCCGCCGTTCAGCCCTTCCGGTTTCCACTCGATGGACTTGGTCTCACCCGTGCGGACCTCGCCTTCGAAGAGCGTTCCGATCACTTGGCCGGCCATGTTGGTCACCGCAACGGTGGCGCGCCCGTCCATTTCGCTTCGGAACGTGATCTTGGTCTCATTCCGGAAGGGGTTGGGGGCCACGGCCACATTGGTCACCGGACTTTGGGCAAGGGTTGCCTTCACGCCGCCTTGGTCGTTGGCCTGGTCATTGCCGCCGCAACCGGTGATGTAGATGGTCTGGTCGCAGGTTTCCTCGTTCCCGGCAGCGTCACGGAAGGTCCAATGGCGCGTGACGGTAGTGGTGTAGTACCCGGCTTGCCAGTAGTCCACCCAGTTGAAGTAGTTTACTTCGGGGCAATCGGCACTCTTGCGGGTGATCGGGTAGCCCACATCCTCGGGGTCGATGGAGGCACCGCACTCCACGGTGATGACGGTCGGGGCGCAGGAGATGATGATCGGGGCCTCGCATTCATCCTTGCAGCCCACCACGGTGATCACCTGGGTGGCTTGCGCCGTGTTGCCGCATGCATCGGTGGCGCGGAAAGTGCGGACCACGGTGTAGGTGCCTTCCGACTCACCGGGCACCACCACGTCCGTGATGATCACCGGCACGTCCTCCTTGCAATCCGCTGCCCACACGTTCTTGGGCCACTCGGGTACGTTGCCGCAAACCACCGTCACGTCATCGGGCACGTTCATCAGCTCAGGGGCTTGGGTGTCCTGGATGATGATGGTCTGGTCGCAAGTCTCCTCGTTGCCGTTGACATCACGGAAGGTCCAATGGCGTGTCACGGTCACGGGGCATGTGCCGCTGAACCAATCCACCCAGTTGAAGTAGACCACTTCGGGGCAGTTGTCATCCTTGCGCGTCACAGGGTATCCGATGTCCTCGGGGTCGATGGAGGCCCCGCATTCCACGGTTACCACGGCCGGTGCGCAGGAGATGATGATCGGGGTGTCGCACTCCTCCTTGCAGCCCACCACGGTGATCGTTTGGGTTGCGGTGGTACTGTTGTTGCAGGCATCCGTGGCCGTGAAGGTGCGGATGATGGTGTAGCTCACCCCGAACTGGCCGGGGATGGTATCCTCGGTGATGATCACAGGAACGTTGGTCTTGCAATCCTGGGCCCATACCTCGGTGGGGATACCGGGCACGTTGCCGCACACCACGGTCACGTCCGCGGGCACATTCATCAGCACCGGGGCTTGCGTGTCCTCGATGAAGATCGTCTGCTCGCATGTTTCCTCGTTGCCTTCGGTGTCACGGAAGGTCCAGTGACGGGTGACCACGATGGGGCAGGTGCCGCTGAACTCATCATAGTAGTTGAAGTAGATCACTTCAGGGCAGTCCTTGTCCTTGCGGATCACGGGCAAGCCGATGGTCCAGGGGTCAATGTCCTCCCCGCATTCCACGGTGACGGGCTCGGGGCAGGAAATGATGATCGGCGTATCGCAACCACCGCAGTCGCCTTCCTCCACCGTTGCGGTGGCGGTGCTGGTGCAGCCGTTCTCACCGGTCACGGTCAGGGTGTAGGTGCCGGCCTCGGTCACCACAGGGTTCTGCTGGGTGCTGGTGAAGCCGTTGGGACCGCTCCAGGAGAAGGAGCCGTTGCCCATGCCTTGCAGCATGGCGCTGTGGGTGGTGCAATCGAGCACTCCGCCGACCGCTTGGGCGCCCGGGGCCTCGTTGTCGAGCTCCACCGTGGCGGTGGCTTGGCTGGAGCAGCCGTTCTCACCGGTCACGGTGAGGATGTAGGTACCGGCCTCGGTCACCACGGGGTTCTGCTCGGTGCTGGTGAAGCCGTTGGGGCCCGTCCAGCTGAAGGAACCGTTGCCGTTGCCCATCAGGGTCACCTCCGTGACGTTGCAGGTGATCACGCCACCCTCGGCACTGGCCTCGGGCATGTCGTTGTCGAGCTCAACCGTTGCGGTGGCGGTGCTGGTGCAGCCGTTCTCCCCGGTCACGGTCAGCGTGTAGGTGCCGGCCTCGGTCACGGTCGGGTTCTGCTCGGTGCTGGAGAAGCCGTTGGGGCCGCTCCAAGAGAAGGAACCGTTGCCGTTGCCATGGAGCTGGATGCTCGTCACGGCGCAGGTGAGGGTTCCGCCCTCGGCGCTGGCGCCCGGGGCCTCGTTGTCAAGCTCAACCGTAGCGGTGGCTTGGCTGGTGCAGCCGTTCTCGCCGGTCACGGTCAGCGTGTAGGTACCGGCCTCGGTCACGGTCGGGTTCTGCTCGGTGCTGGTGAAGCCGTTGGGACCGCTCCAGGAGAAGGAGCCGTTGCCGTTGCCATGGAGCTGGATGCTCGTCACGGCGCAGGTGAGGGTTCCGCCCTCGGCGCTGGCGCCCGGGGCCTCGTTGTCAAGCTCAACCGTAGCGGTGGCTTGGCTGGTGCAGCCGTTCTCGCCGGTCACGGTCAGCGTGTAGGTACCGGCCTCGGTCACGGTCGGGTTCTGCTCGGTGCTGGTGAAGCCGTTGGGACCGCTCCAGGAGAAGGAGCCGTTGCCGTTGCCTTGCAGCTGGATGCTCGTGATGGCGCAGGTGAGGGTTCCGCCCTCGGCGCTGGCGCCCGGAGCCTCGTTGTCGAGCTCAACCGTGGCGGAAGCGGTGCTGGTGCAACCGTTCTCACCGGTCACGGTCAGGGTGTAGATGCCGGCCTCGGTCACCACGGGGTTCTGTTCGGTGCTGGTGAAGCCGTTGGGACCGCTCCAGGAGAAGGAGCCGTTGCCGTTGCCTTGCAGCTGGATGCTCGTGATGGCGCAGGTGAGGGTTCCGCCCTCGGCGCTGGCGCCCGGAGCCTCGTTGTCGAGCTCAACCGTGGCGGAAGCGGTGCTGGTGCAACCGTTCTCACCGGTCACGGTCAGGGTGTAGATGCCGGCCTCGGTCACCACGGGGTTCTGTTCGGTGCTGGTGAAGCCGTTGGG
>DAOKZW010000020.1:0-63518 GCA_035325445.1 Flavobacteriales bacterium | reverse complement strand
CGGACTGAGCCTTGTTCCTACCAAACGCTCATTAACACCTAAGTGCCTAATTCAAACAATGTATTTGCAAGGTCCACTTGATTTCGCATTGTTCCATTTGTCTATAAACAATTTTGCCTGTTCATTTGTCAGCCGTTTACGTACAGTCTGAATTGAGTCTGCGTGTCCAGAGTGATTGCGAATTTCAATAAAGTCAACTGTTGTCAAGTCAATAACTTTTTTGTCGCCAAAAGATTTTGTCTGTCCACAAGCAGTTAAGATTGTCGTGATGAATAATGTTAATATGATTGTTAGTTGTCTCATGCTGTCGTCTTTTAAAATGCCCTATAACGTTTTGGCGCTTGGCGCAGTGGCGGATTTCGGAGCACAAAACTGTCAATACACCACAAAAGTTGATGCGAGGTAGAATGTTCAATTAACCACTTCACCCGCCATTGAGCCAAACGCCTGTTACCACCAGTTGTTCTTGTCTCGTTCATCATTACATCATCGTTATTAAGTCAACTGTCCGCTTTATTTTTTCTTGTTGTTTGAAAATACTTGTTAAGTCGGCTCGATATTCGTCTTTAAATACAAGAATTTGTTTGCCTTTCACAAAGTCTTGCAGAAATGCCTGTCCTTGTTCAGATTTGATAAGGTTTTCAAATATCTTGTCCATTGTCCACGATTTTTTGATTTCAAATCCAGCTTTTTCTGCGGTCTCTTTTAGCTCTCCCTTGCTTGTGATTTCAGGTATAGCATTAATATCACTTACGTTGTCAAAAATCCCCAATTTTGAAATTTTCTCAACGCTGTCTAACTCGTTAATTCCATAGCTTCTTGTTTTATAGGAACTGTCTCCATTCCAAAATTTTCTGTATGAGTAAACAGTTGCAAAGTCAAAGAAATGAAGTCTTTCGCCTGAATTAAGTTGTCTTAATTTCTTTTCTAAACCGTTGGTTGTTTCCAGTTTGTATTCGTTTTGCAGTTCCTCTGTTTTGTAATTTTTATATTCTTTCCAGTATTCAACGTCTTTTCGCATTTCTCGCAAAAACTTATTTGCTTTCTTGATTAGTGGTTCAAAAGAGGTTGGAAGAATTTCAAACGAATATACACTCAAAATTTTACATAGTAATTCAGCTTCTTTATCTTCTGCAATCCAAAATTCTCTATTGAAATCGTCAATACCACGTTTAAGGATAAAAAATGCTTGAATTTCAAAAATTGCTTGTTCATCAATATCTTTAAATAATGCGTTGAAGTTCTTAGTTAGAAACTTTTCAAAAATCTTTTTTAGTTCTTGTTCTCTATAAGTGTCGTTTTCTCTGCCTAAATAATATTCTTTTACAAATGCGTAAAGTGAGTTGTAGTCTTTCGTTTTAAGTTGCTCAATTACCCAGCCTGAAAAGTCTGTATAAGGCATTCCAGAAGATACTGCGTATTCTTTTCTTAAAAGTGGATATTCAGTGTGTCCTTTTGAGTCTAATTCCGATAAAAGTGTTTTTAATTTTGAATTATTGCTTGTTACTATCGGCTTTGGGTTGCTCGGAATGGTTGAAGAGCTTTGTGTCTTTTGTCTTTGAGAAGGTGGCAAAAATTGTGGTGGATATTCCAGTCCGTATAAAGTTCTAAACTCGTCATATTCTTTTCGAATTGTCGCTAAGTCGTTTTCAAACTTTCCGTTCTCTGTCACGTTTTGTTGCCTTATACTTTCAATAAGTTTTGCATATGAAAGATTAGCCAGTTGTAAGTCACCATTTGCAAGCCCTTTTTCAATAGCCTGAATATGCCAAACTATTGCGTCAATTCTGTCAGGAAATGATAAGCCTGATAATTTGGATTTGAATTTTTGTTGAGTTGAAATTTTACGAGAACTGATATGTAAATTTTTATCACTTTTTTTATTCTCAAGAGAAGATTTTTCGGTTAATTTTTTTATTCCGAAGTACAAAAGTAGTATTCCAACTACAAAGAGAATTATTATTGCTGTCATTGTTTTCTGTGTCGTTTTTTTACAATTGGTGGTAACGGTTTGCGGCTTGGCGTAGTGGGGGCTTTTCATCACAAAACTTCATACGAAGCCGAAAGTTTAAATGTAGCACAAATTTTCATACGAAGAACGTCCGACCCCATTACGCCAAACCGCTGTTATGTGCTGCCCTTCTTGTCATTTCGTAAAATGGTCTTTATACATTTTAAAACTGTCTTGTAAAATTTCAATAGCCGTCTTTCTATCGAAAAATTCTTCTACTACAACAGTTTTGTTTTCTAATTTTTTGTAGTCTTCAAAGAAGTTACGCAGTTCGCTGATGAAGTGCTGGGGAAGTTCCGCAATGTCGTTGATATGGTTTACACTTGGGTCACCTGCACTCACAGCAATGATTTTATCGTCTGCTTCGCCATTATCAAGCATTCTCATTACACCTATTATTTTGGCAGGAACAATGCAAAGAGGAACAACGTCAATTTGTGTCAAAATCAATATGTCCAACGGGTCTTTGTCATCGCAATAGGTTTGCGGAATAAAACCATAATTTGCAGGATAATAGACGGAAGAATATAAAACTCTGTCCAATTTTAGTAAACCGCTGTCTTTGTCCAATTCGTATTTTGCCCGTGTCCCTTTGGGAATTTCAATTATTCCGTTCACGATGTCAGGTATTTTGTCCCCCGGTGATACACTATGCCAAGGATTAAATTTGTCTTTTATCATTTTATTATTTTGTCAAGATTATTCCTATGAAAACCGCAAACAGGCTAATCAAAACACTTGACGCTATGTAAACGAAAGCAGTCAATGAATTGCCTGATTGAAACAAGTTGATATTCTCTGAGGCAAAAGCCGAAAATGTTGTATAGCCACCGCAAAAACCTGTTATCAATAAAAATTTCAGGTCAGGGTTTGCCAGTTGTTGTCGGTCAAATAATCCGATGAATATTCCAATAATCAAACAACCTAAAACATTGGCTGTAAATGTTGCTAAAGGAAAAATTGCCTGAAAGTGTTTGGCAACAACAACCGAAGTTAGGTAACGTAAAATACTTCCAATTCCGCCACCAAGTCCTACTAAAATTATTGCTTTTGTCATTGTTGTTCTGTTGTCGTTTTAGGGTTGCACATAACGTCGGATTAACGAAGATCTTCGCTTTATCCCTGCCAGCAGGTGGGGTTAACGCACCCCAAGACGAACCCTTACCCCCCTGCCCGGGGCACTAAAGTAAGGCACAGCCAGTACCCCAAACACCTGTCCGTTCCCCAACCAATCATTCCTTCTTGCGGCGCGGATCCCGGATCTCCTTACATTTGCCGGTCCTTTTCCGGAAGGAACACGCTCCCCATGGAGGCGCTACCCGAACATACCATCGCCATCAGCGGCCTGAAGGACGGTTCGCACCGTTTCTCCTATGGCTTGGGGCCGGACTTTTTCCAGGCTTGCGGCCGGGAGGATTTCTTGGGCGGCCGGGCGCAGGTGGAGGTGGACCTGGAGAAGACGAACCACCTGCTGGTGGCCCGCATCCACGTGGACGGCCACGTGGACATGCTGTGCGACCGGTGCAACACCCCGATGGAGCAGGCTGTAACGGGCGACCAGCGGCAGATCTTCAAGCTGACGGGCGAGGAGGAGAGCGATGACGTGGAGTTGGTGAACCTTGACCCGGACACTGCGGAGATCAACCTGACGCATTACATCTACGAGTGCATCAGCCTGCACCTTCCGATCCGGCATGTACACGCCGAAGGGGGTTGCGACCCGGCGGTGGTGGCGGTGCTGGAAAAGATGCAAGTGAACCACGAGCCCGACCCACGGTGGGCGGCGCTGAAAGACCTTAAACAACGGAGCGCCTGAAGCGCTTTTCATACCTTCGATCATGCCAAATCCGAAACGTCGATTCTCGAAGACCCGCACCGCCAAGCGTCGCACGCACCAAAGCGCACCCGAGGTGACGCTGAGCACGTGCAGCACCACCGGCGAGACGCATCTGCGCCACCGCGCCTACAAGGTGGGCGACGACCTGATGTACCGCGGGAAGGTGTTGACCACCAAATCCACCGAGGCCTAACCCCTGTTCCAGACGCGCCCGCACCACGGTATGCGGATCGGTTTGGACATCATGGGCAGCGACCACGGGCCGCTGGTACCCATACGCGCAGCCATGCTGGCGGCCAAGGAGCTGCC
This sequence comes from Flavobacteriales bacterium, assembly GCA_035325445.1. Lineage (GTDB taxonomy): Bacteria > Bacteroidota > Bacteroidia > Flavobacteriales_F > PHOS-HE28 > PHOS-HE28. The sequence goes on along the minus strand of DAOKZW010000020.1, from coordinate 59,361 downwards.
GGCAGGGGTGCGCCTTGTGCTGATCGGCAACGAGGAGGCCATCCGTGAAGGGTTGCTGGCCGAGGGCGGCGACCCCTCCGCGTTCGACATCGTGCCCAGCCGGGATGACATCGGCATGGGCGACCATGCCTCCAAGGCCTTGGCCGCCAAGCCCGAGAGCAGCATCGCCTTGGGTTTCAAGATGCTGAAAGGGGGCCTGCTGGATGCCTTCGCCAGCACGGGCAACACCGGCGCGATGCTGGTGGGGAGCGTGATGGTGATGAAACCCATGCCCGGGGTGATGCGCCCCTGCATCACCAGCATTTTGCCAAAGGCCGATGGCGGCTTCGGGCTGATGGTGGACGTGGGCTCCAACGCCGACTGCAAGCCTGAGATGCTTTTCCAGTTCGGGCTGCTGGGCTCGCTCTACGCGCAATACGTGTATAAGATCAGCGCACCCAAGGTGGCCTTGCTGAGCATCGGCGAGGAGGAGAAAAAGGGCAACGCCCTCACCTTGGCCGCCCATGCCCAGATGAAGGGAACGGACCGTTTCAACTTCGTGGGCAATGTGGAGGGCCGCGACCTGTTCCTGGACAAGGCGGACGTGGTCGTGTGCGACGGTTTCACCGGCAACGTGGTGCTGAAGGCCTTGGAGGGCTTCCACGGGCTGATCAAAAGCCGGATGCAGGTGGACGATCCTTTCCTGGACCGTTTCGATTACCAGAACTACGGGGGCACCCCCGTTCTGGGCGTTGACGGCACGGTGATGATCGGGCACGGCATCAGCAACGAGACCACCGTGAAGAACATGTTGCTGCTCACCCGCCAGGTGGTGGAGAGCAAATTGCACGAGCGCATCCACGATGCGTTCCAATAACGAACTTGCGCCCCGGGCCAGGCTCCACGGGACATAGAGGCCCCCATCCATGAAGACCACCGCCGCCATTACCGCCGTACAGGGCTACCTGCCCGATTTCGTGCTCACCAACGCCCTGCTCGAGACCATGGTGGACACCAACGATGCTTGGATCACCGAGCGCACCGGCATCAAGGAGCGGCGCATCCTCAAGGGCAAGGACCAAGGGGTGAGCGTGATGGCCATCGAGGCGGTGAAGGGCCTGTGCGCCAAGCGCGGCATCGACCCCATGGAGATCGACCTGCTGATCTGCTGCACGGTGACACCCGACATGCAGTTCCCGGCCACGGCCAACATCATCTGCGACCAGGTAGGTGCCAGGAACGCCTGGGGCTTCGACATCAACGCGGCCTGCTCGGGCTTCCTGTACGGACTGGTCACGGGCAGCCAGTTCATCGAGAACGGCAAGCACAAGAAGGTGGTGGTGGTGGGCGCCGACAAGATGAGCAGCATCATCGACTACACCGACCGGGCCACCTGCATCATCTTCGGCGATGGCGGCGGTGCGGTGCTGCTGGAGCCCAACAACGAGGGCTTCGGGGTGATGGACAGCATCCTGCGTTCCGACGGCAGCGGCTGCCAGTACCTGCACCAAAAGGCCGGTGGCTCGCGCCGGCCGGCCACCATCCAAACGGTGGAGGCGAAGGAGCACTTCGTGTACCAGGAGGGCAAGGCCGTGTTCAAGTTCGCGGTGACCAACATGGCTGACGTGAGCGCGGAGATCATGGAGCGCAACGGCCTGACGGCCGACGACGTGGCCTGGCTGGTGCCGCACCAGGCCAACAAGCGCATCATCGACGCCACGGCCCACCGGATGGGGCTTGACGAAAGCAAGGTGATGCTGAACATCCACAAATACGGCAACACCACCTCGGGCACCTTGCCGCTCTGCCTTTGGGAATGGGAGAACCGCCTGAAGAAGGGGGACAACCTGATCCTGTCGGCCTTCGGCGGCGGCTTCACCTGGGGTGCTATCTTCGTGAAGTGGGCCTACGGCTCCTGAACCGGGGACTTTTCTACCTTGGCCCGCGATGGCCGCAACACATTCCAAGGAACCGATGAACATCACACAGATCCAGGACCTGATCAAATTCGTCGCCAAGAGCGGCGTGAGCGAGGTGGAGATCGAGCAGAAGGATTTCAAGCTCACCATCAAGGCGGCACACAAGGAGAGCACGGTGCAGATGGTGGCTCCCCCGCAATACATGGCGGCCCCGGTGCCGGCGCCCGCCCCGGTGGCAGCGCCTCCCGCCCCTGCCGCCGCCGCCCCTGCCGCACCCGCGGCGGCCCCTGCGGCCGATGCCAAGTACATCACCATCAAATCACCGATGATCGGCACCTTCTACCGGGCCGCCGGTCCGGGCAAGCCCGTGTTCGCCAATGTCGGCGACACCATCAAGCCGGGCAAGACCATCTGCATCATCGAGGCCATGAAGCTCTTCAACGAGATCGAGAGCGAGGTGAGCGGCACGATCGTGAAGGTGCTGGTGGACGATGCCAAGCCGGTGGAGTACGACCAGCCGTTGTTCCTGGTGGACCCGGCCTAGTTTGAACCGCCCTGGCGTGCGGCACGCAACGGTGTCACCACGTGATATGAAAAGCGGATCAGCAGATCATGATGAACAAGCATTGCCGACCTTCCAATACCCGTGGCGGGCGTTGCATCGTTCCGGTTAATTCCCCTGCGTGATGTTCAAGAAGATCCTCATAGCCAATCGTGGCGAGATCGCCCTCCGCGTGATCCGCACCGCCCGTGAGATGGGCATCAAGACGGTGGCCGTGTACAGCACCGCCGACCGCGACAGCCTGCACGTGCGTTTTGCCGATGAGGCGGTATGCATAGGTCCCCCGCCGAGCAAGGACAGCTACCTGAACATGAGCCGGATCATTGCCGCGGCGGAGATCACCAACGCGGACGCGATCCATCCGGGCTACGGCTTCCTGAGCGAGAACGCCAAGTTCAGCCGGATCTGCCAGGAGCACGGGATCAAGTTCATCGGCGCGCTGCCCGAGCAGATCGAGGCCATGGGCGACAAGTCGAACGCCAAGAAGACCATGATCGCGGCGGGCGTGCCCGTGGTGCCGGGCACCGAAGGTCTGATCACCGACGTGGCGGTGGCCAAGAAGGAGGCCAAGAAGATCGGCTACCCCATCCTGCTGAAGGCCACCGCCGGCGGCGGCGGCAAGGGCATGCGCGCGGTATGGGGCGAGGATGAGTTCGACGCGGCCTACGAGCACGCGAGCCAAGAGGCGGGCGCGGCCTTCGGCAACCCGGGCATGTACATGGAGAAGCTCATCCAGGAGCCCCGTCACATCGAGATCCAGATCGCGGGCGACCAGTACGGCACCTTCTGCCACATGAGCGAGCGCGACTGCAGCATCCAGCGACGCCACCAGAAGCTGGTGGAGGAAACGCCGAGCCCGTTCATGACCAAGGCGCTGCGCAAGAAGATGGGCGAGGCGGCGATCAAGGCGGCGGCCAGCGTGAACTACGAGGGTGTGGGCACCGTGGAATTCCTGGTGGACAAGGACCGCAACTTCTACTTCATGGAGATGAACACGCGGATCCAGGTGGAGCACACCATCACCGAAGAAGTGATCGACTTCGACCTGGTCCGCGAACAGATCAAGATCGCTGCGGGCATCCCCATCAGCGGCCTCAACTACGAGCCCACGCGCCACAGCATCCAGTGCCGGATCAACGCCGAAAACCCTTTCCAGGACTTCCGTCCCAACCCGGGAAAGATCACCAGCTACCACAGCCCCGGCGGCCATGGGGTGCGCATCGACACCCATGCCTATGCCGGCTACACCATCCCCGCGAACTACGACAGCATGATCGGCAAGCTGATCGTGAGCGCGCAGACCCGCGAGGAGGCCTTGGCCAAGATGGAGCGCGCCCTGAGCGAATACGTGATCGAGGGCATCCACACCACGATCCCCTTCCACCTGCAGCTCTTGCAGAACGAGAAGTTCAGGGCGGGTGATTTCACCACGAAGTTCATGGAGGACTTCGAGCTGACCAAGCCTTGACCGGCGGCGCACGGACCGGCGGTACCTTGCAGCCATGAAGCTGTCCTACAAGATCGTGTTCGTGCTTGTGCTGCTGCTGCTCGCCGCCGGGTGGTTCCGGTGGTTCTGGGTGTTCGGCGAAGGGGCCAAATCGGGCCAGCTGAACTACGTGGTGTACAAGGGCATCCTGTTCAAGACCTACGAGGGCAAGCTGATCCAGACCGGCCTGCGTGCGCAGGGCGCCTCGCTCAACTCCTACGAGTTCGAGTTCTCCGTGGCGGACAAACAGGTCGCAGAGGAGCTGATGGCCCGCAGCGGCGACCATTTCACGTTGCACTACAAGGAATACCTCGGTGCCTTGCCGTGGCGCGGGCACACCAAATACGTGGTGGACAGCATCATCTCCGCCGAGAAGGTGCAACCTTGATCGCAAGGCCTACCTTGCCGCATGCACCGCCGGAGCCTGTACGCCGTTCTGCTGGGCTGCCTCACCCTGCTGACGCTGCGCACCGCGGCGCCGCCGCGCAACGTGCTCACCTGGGACGTGTTCGGCTACTACCTCTACCTGCCGGCCACGGTGATCCACCACGACGTGGCCTTGCAGGACCGCACATGGCTGGATGAGGTGATGGCCCGCTACGAACCTTCGGGCACGCTGTACCAATTGGTGGACGGCCCCGATGGCCGGCGTGTGATCAAGTACAGCGCCGGCATGGCGGTGCTCTATGCCCCCTTCTTCCTCATCGCCCACGGGGTGGCCCCGCTGTCGGGACACCCGGCCGACGGTTTCTCCCCGCCATACCAGTACATCCTCGCCTACGGCTGCCTGCTGTACGCCTTTCTGGGCCTGTTCGTGTTCCGGCGGGTGCTGCTGCATTTCTTCAGCGATGGCCTGGCCGCCGCGCTCATCTTGCTCACGGTATTCGGCACCAACTACCTGCACCTTGCCGCGTGGGACGGCACCTTGCTCACCCACACCCCGCTCTTCCTGCTGTATGCCCTGTTGCTGCAGGCCACCATCCGCTGGCATGACCTGCCGGGCCTGGGGCACGCCCTGCAGATCGGCCTGTGGGTCGGGCTGATCACCTTGGTACGCCCCTCCGAAGGGGTGGCCCTGCTGATCCCCCTGCTTTGGCTGCCCAAGGGCCAGGGTTGGCGCGCCAAATGGGCGATGGTGCGCGCACGGCCGGGGCAACTGCTTGCGGCTGCCGCGGCCTTCCTGGTGGCCGTCTCTCCGCAAGCGATCTATTGGCACATCGTCACCGGCCAATGGATCTTCTACTCGTACGTGAACCCGGGGGAAGGATTCGATTTCTTCCCGCCCCACTTGGCCAACTTCCTGTTCAGCTACCGCAAGGGCTGGCTGTTGTACACCCCGTTGATGGTCCTTGCCTTGGCCGGCATTCCGCTGTTGTGGCGCAAGGAGCACGGGACCTTTTGGGCGATCGCCCTCTTCACCGTGGCCAACCTGTGGGTGGTATCGGCCTGGACCACCTGGTGGTATGCCGGCGGATCGTTCAGCTCACGTTCGATGGTGCCCGCCTATACCGTGCTGGCCTTGCCCCTGGGCCATGCGCTGCGGGCCTTGTCCCGGCACAGGATGCTGCGGGTGGTCACGGGCCTGTTCATCGGTGGGGCCGTATTGCTCAACCTGTTCCAGACCTGGCAGTGGAAGCAAGGCATCCTGCCCAAGGACCGTGTGACCAAGGCCTACTACCGGGCGATCTTCGGCCGCACGTCCGTTCCCGCGGGCGCCGACACGCTGCTCATGGTGGAGCGGTCCACCGGGGAAGGGGCGCGTTTCACCGACGAGGGCCGCTACACCCGGCGCCTGCTGTGCCATTACACGTTCGACGATGAGGCCGAGGGCAGCTTCCTGCTCACGGAAGGCACACCTTGGTCGCCGGGCCCTGACATCCCCTTCAGCGAGCTCACCGCACACGACCATGCGTGGCTGCGGATCAGCGCCCGGCTGTGGGTGGGCGACAGCCTCCCGGCCGGTCCGCCGCCGGTGCTGGTGGCCACCTTCCACCACCTGGGGCAGACGTACGAATACCGGACCGGGCACTGGGAGCTGCCGCCCGGCGTGCACAACCAGTGGGTATCGGCCCACATGGATTACCTGACCCCGGAAGCGCGCTCCCCGCAGGACAACCTGAAGGTGTACGCATGGAACGGACATGGCGGCAACTGGCGCGTGGACGACCTGCGGGTGGAAGTGTGGGAGCCCAAGGTACATGGGCCTTGAAGGCCCTTGGCATGCGGCCCGAAGGGGCTTCGGCCAGGCGGGCCGGGGCCATGTATCGGCGGGCCAGGGCTGCACCTCCGGGCGCGGTGGCCGGGCAGCCGGTTAAAATCCCTGACCGTTATGTTTGGAACACCCGTGGAACTCCCGTAGGTTCGCACGGAATTTTGGAACATCCATGAGCACCCCCCACGACTTCCTCCCCCTGATCCTGCAAGTGCTGATCGCCGCAGGCTTTGTTGGCGTGGCCTTGGCCGCGGCCGCGTGGATCGGCCCCAAGCGGTCGGGCAAGCGCAAGGACGAAAGCTTCGAGTGCGGCATCGAGCAGCATGGCAACGCGCGTTCGCCCTTCTCGGTGAAATACTTCGTGGTGGCCATCCTGTTCGTGCTGTTCGACGTGGAAGTGATCTTCCTCTACCCGTGGGCGGTCAACTTCAAGGAACTGGGCTGGTTCGGCCTGGCCGAGATGCTGCTGTTCCTCACGTTCGTGATGGCCGGCTTCTTCTACGTGATCAAAAAGGGCGCCCTGAAATGGGAGTGACCCCGCATGTTTTTTGAATCCGTTTCCGTGAACTTACCCGATACATGAGCGCAGACAACAACAAGCCCGGGCCCGTCGTCACCAAGGGCGGCGTCACCATCGTGCCGGAAGGCCCCCCGGGCTACACGGGCAACGGCTTCTTCGCCACCAGCGCGGAGAAGGTCGTGGGCATGGCCCGCAAGAACAGCCTGTGGCCGCTGCCCTTCGCCACCAGCTGCTGCGGCATCGAGTTCATGTCGCTAATGAGCTCGCACTACGACCTGGGCCGCTTCGGCATGGAGCGCCTGAGCTTCAGCCCTCGCCAGAGCGACCTGCTGATGGTGATGGGCACCATCGCCAAGAAGATGGCCCCCGTGCTCCGCGAGGTGTACATGCAGATGGCCGAGCCCAAGTGGGTGCTGAGCATGGGCGCCTGCGCCAGCAGCGGCGGGGTGTTCGACAGCTACAGCGTGCTGCAGGGCATCGACCGGGTGATCCCCGTGGACGTATACATCCCCGGCTGCCCGCCGCGGCCCGAGCAGGTGATCAACGGCATCCTGAAGATCCAGGAGCTGGCCCAGAACGAAAGCCTGCGGCGCCGCTACAGCAAGGAATACGAGGACCTGCTCACCAAGTACAAGATCGACTAAGCCGTGCCTGCATTCACCATCAAAGCAGATCGTGACCAGCCCACGATCGACAAGCTCACCGAGCGCCTGGGCGCCGATGGCTTCACGTATGAGCGCCAGTACGACATCATGGTCTTCACCGTGCCCAAGGCGAAGATCCATGAAACGCTGGCCTTCCTGCGCGACGAGCTGGACTTCAATTTCCTCACCTCCCTGTGCGGCATGCACCACCCGGGCGCCGAGCTGGAGCTGGGCGTGGTGTACTTCCTGCACAGCATGCGCAACGGCCACCGCATCCGTGTGAAGACCTTCATCCCCATGGCCGAGCCCAAGCTGCCCACGGTGACCGACCTGTGGCTGACGGCCAACTGGATGGAGCGCGAGACCTGGGATTTCTTCGGGATCAGCTTCACCGGGCACCCCAACCTGAAGCGTATCCTGAACATGGAGGACTTCCCGGCCTTCCCGCTTCGCAAGGACTACCCGCTGGAAGACCCCACCCGGGACGATAAGAACGACACCTTCTTCGGACGATGAGCGAAACGATCAAACGACCGGACCACTGGCGCGACGACCACGTGACGGGCGAGGGCCTGACGGAGCTCACCACCCTGAACCTGGGCCCCACCCACCCCGCCACGCACGGCATCTTCCAGAACGTGCTCACCATGGACGGCGAGGTGGTGCTGGAGACCGAGCAGACCATCGGTTACATCCACCGGGCCTTCGAGAAGATCTGCGAGCGCCGCCCCTTCTACCAGATCACGGTGCTCACCGACCGGATGAACTACTGCAGCGCCCCCATCAACAACATGGGCTGGCACATGGCGGTGGAAAAGCTCCTGGGCATCCAGCTGCCCAAGCGCGTGGAGTACATGCGCGTGATCATCATGGAGCTCGGGCGCATCATCGACCACATCATCTGCAACACCATCATCTGCCAGGACAGCGGGGCCACCACGCCCTTCCTGTACGTGTACCAGTGGCGTGAGAAGGTGTACGACATCTTCGAGGAGATCTGCGGGTCGCGCCTCACCACCAACATCGGCCGCATCGGCGGCTTCGAGCGCAACTTCAGCGACCTGGCCTGGGAGCGCATCCGGGGCATCGTGCGCGACTTCCCGGCGGTGCTCGACGAGTTTGACGCACTGGTGGTGCGCAACCGCATCTTCATGGACCGCTGCATCAACTGCGGGCCCATCGCCGCCGACAAGGCCCTGCAATACGGCCTCACGGGCCCCAACCTGCGCGCCGCCGGGGTTGACTACGACGTGCGCGTGGCCGACCCGTACAGCTCGTACGAGGACTTCGACTTCCAAGTACCCGTGGGCAAGACCGGCGACGTGTTCGACCGCTTCGTGGTGCGCCAGGAAGAAATGCGCCAAAGCCTTTCCATCATCCGCCAGGCCCTGGAAAAGCTGGACAAGATGGCGGACAAGACCACCTATCGCGCCGATGTGCCGGATTGGGTGCTGCCGCCCAAGGAAGAGGTGTACAACGACATGGAGGCCCTGATCTACCACTTCAAGGTGGTGATGGGCGAGGTGGAGGTGCCCGTTGGCGAGATCTACCACTGCGTGGAGGGCGGCAACGGCGAACTCGGCTTCTACATCGTCAGCGATGGCGGCCGCACCCCCTTCCGGGTGCACTTCCGCCGTCCGTGCTTCATCTATTACCAAGCCTATCCGGAAATGATCAAGGGCGGCATGCTCAGCGACGCCATCCTGACCATGAGCAGCCTGAACGTGATCGCCGGTGAACTTGACGCCTGATGCAACCATCCGACCCGAATACCCAAGCCGGGGGCGTGCAGCCCTACGTCTTCAGTGAAAAGGCCCTGGCCGAGTGCAAGGAGCTCATCACGCACTACCCGGACAACCATTCGAAAAGCGCGTTGATACCCATCCTGCACGTGGTACAGGCGGACAACCAAGGTTGGCTGAGCGTGCCCGCCATGGATGCCGTGGCCAACCTGTTGGGCATCCAGTACATCGAGGTGTACGAGGTGGCCACCTTCTACAGCATGTTCCACCTGGAACCGGTAGGCAAGCATGTGCTGGACGTGTGCCAAACGGTGCCTTGCATGCTGCGCGGTGCGGACGACATCATCGCGCACATCGGGAAGAAGCTGGGCATCAAGCCGGGCGAGACCACGCCCGACGGGATGTTCACCCTGCGCACGGCGGAATGCCTGGGCAGCTGCGGCACCTCGCCCATGCTGCAGTGCGGCGCCTGCTACCACGAGCACCTCACCATCGAGAAGGTGGACGAACTGATCGAGAAGCTGCGCAAGAAAGAGACGCGCTCCAACTACACGGACCTGATTGAACCCGCGGACCATGGGACGGCAACTACTGCTTGAACATATCAACACCCCCGGCATCCAGGGGCTTGAAGGATACCGCGCCAACGGCGGCTACCGCAGCGTGGAAAAGGCCCTGCGCACCATGACCCCCGAGGAGGTGCTGGAGGAGGTGAAAAAGAGCGGCCTGCGCGGGCGCGGTGGCGCCGGTTTCCCCACGGGGATGAAGTGGAGCTTCCTGGCCAAGCCCGATGGCGTGCCGCGCCACCTGGTGGTGAACGCCGACGAGAGCGAGCCCGGCACCTTCAAGGACCGGTACCTGATGCAGCGCAAGCCGCACATGCTCATCGAGGGCATCATCTCCAGCTGCTACGCGCTGGGGGTGAACACCTGCTACATCTACATCCGCGGCGAATACTTCTACGTCGCCCGCATCCTGGAGCGGGCCATCGGCGAGGCGCGCGCGGCCGGCTGGCTGGGCAAGAACATCCTGGGCAAGGGCTTCGACCTCGACGTGTTCGTGCAGGTGGGGGCCGGCGCCTACATCTGCGGCGAGGAAACCGCCTTGCTGGAAAGCCTGGAGGGCAAGCGCGGCAACCCGCGCATCAAGCCTCCCTTCCCCGCCGTGAAGGGCCTGTGGCAGCGCCCCACGGTGGTGAACAACGTGGAGACGATCGCGGCGGTGGTCCCCATCATCAACGAGGGCGGCGAGGAATACGCCAAGATCGGCATCGGCAAGAGCACCGGCACCAAGCTGATCAGTGCCGGCGGGCACATCAACAAGCCGGGCGTGTATGAGATCGAGCTCGGCGTGCCCGTGGAAGAGTTCGTGAACAGCGACGAGTACTGCGGCGGCATCAGCGGCGGACGGCCCCTGAAGGCCTGCATCCCGGGCGGAAGCTCGGTACCCATCCTGCCCGCGGAACTGCTGTACCGCACGGCCAAGTTCGAAACACGGCTGATGACCTACGAGAGCCTCAGCGATGGCGGTTTCCAGACCGGCAGCATGCTGGGCTCGGGCGGTTTCTACGTGTTCAACGACTCGGCCTGCATCGTGCGCGCCACTTGGAACCACTCGCGGTTCTACCACCACGAGAGCTGCGGCCAGTGCAGCCCCTGCCGCGAAGGCACCGGCTGGATGGAGAAGATCCTCTACCGCTTCGAGCACGGGTTGGCCCGCACGGACGACATCGACCTGCTGTGGGATGTGCAGCGCCGCATCGAGGGCAAGACCATCTGCCCCTTCGGCGATGCCGCCTCGTGGCCCGTGGCCGCATCCATCCGCCACTTCCGCCACGAGTTCGAGTACCACGCCACCCACCCCACCAAGGTGAAGGACCCGAAGCACTGCGAGAAGGAGCCGATCCCGTATCCGGAGAAGTCCTACGTGAGTTGAGTGGACAGTGGACAGTGCGCCTTTGGCGCGACAGTAAACAGTAACGCAGTGGACTGCCTACTGTTCACTGTCTACTGTCCACTCTCCACTCCTGCGCCGCAGGCGCACTTCTCCACTACAGCCTGTGCGCCAGCACCACCGTCTTCCTGAACTTCTCCACGTTGCCGGCCAGGTCGTAGGATACCACCTCAAGGAAGAGGAAACGCGGACGAATTAATTGCTTGTGCTGAGCAGCACTTGGCACTTTGGGGGCGTCTAGCATGTTGGGGGGAAAGTCTCCCAGGTTCAATGTGCCTTGCAATGGGAGTGCTTGGCAGTTGAATGATCGATCAACCAGCTCCAAATTCATCATGACCAACATTTTTGCCCAGTTGCGTGCCAAGACCCTATTCCTTGGACTGCTGATGACAGCCGTCTGTTGCCAAGCGCAGAACCTCGAAGAACGGTGGTGGGTTACGGACGGGACGGTCCATACGCTCCGTGAGGATAGCATCGACAATGTGGTGTACATCGGAGGTAACTTTCATCATGTTGGGCCCAGTTCACCTCATGGTAGCTTGTTGGACACGGAAACCGCTCAGCCCAATATGGCCTTTGCCAAGCCGAACCAGACCGTAACGGCGGTCGCCCCGGACGGAGCCGGCGGCTGGTATATCGGCGGCTCCTTTTCCAAGGTCGGCGACCAGGTACGGCACTATTTGGCGCGGATCAATGCCGATGGCAGTGTGGATCCATGGAACCCGAATGCCAATGGTGCGGTGTTATCGTTGGCTGTAAGCGGCAATACGGTGATCGCCGCGGGGGATTTCACGGAGATCGGAGGCCAGGCTCGCGACCACATCGCAGCCTTGGATGCCTCTACCGCCCAAGCAACGGCATGGAACCCCGGTGCGAACGGCAGGGTCTCCGTGGTGGCCGTGAGCGATAACGTGATCTATGCAGCTGGGCATTTCACCGCGATCGGGGGCCAGGCGCGCAACCACCTTGCCGCGTTGGATCTCAACAGCGACCTGGCAACCCCATGGGATGCCAGTGTCACCATGAACACGGGAATGCAGAACATGTATGCCATCACGGCGATCGGAACCACTGTGTACGTGGCCGGTGATTTCACCCAGATTGGAGGGCAGTCGCGGTGGAAAGTTGCTGCCTTGGATGCGGTCACTGCCCAAGCTACTTCGTGGGATCCCGGCGTGAACGGTACTGTGCGTGCTTTGACAGTAGCCAACAACACGGTCTATGTGGGTGGTGAGTTCACCTTGTTCGATGGCCAACCCAGGTCCCGTCTTGCAGCATTGGATGCCACAACTGGCATGACCACGTCGTGGGCACCATCCGCCGACGAAGCGGTTTTTGCGCTTTCGGTAAATGCCGGATCCGTGTTCGCTGGGGGGTATTTCATGAGCATCAATGGCGTGACCCGCAACCGGATCGTGGCAGTTGATGCCATAGGGGGACAAACACTCCCGTGGGACCCCAACGCAAGCGGCCCCATCTATGCACTTTCCACGAACGGCGGTTCCGTATATGCCGGTGGAAACTATGCCAGTATTGGGCGGGTCGTTCGCAATAACCTCGCAGCGCTGGACGCTAATTCGGGGATGGCTACCTCATGGGATCCCAATGCCGACGGCTTGGTAACGGCATTGGAAGTGCACAACGGCCGGGTGTATGCTGCGGGGCGTTTCAACCATGTTGGCGGCGAAACACGCAACTACATCGCGGCCTTACGCTCCACTAACGGCCATGCCACGGCATGGAACCCTGATTCCGATAGCTGGATATCTTCCTTGGCCCTTGGTGGAGGCCATGTGTATGCCGGTGGTCAATTCACCAACATCGGAGGGCAATCGCGCAGCAGCATAGCCGCATTGGACACGGCAACGGGGCTAGCCACCGCTTGGAACCCCCATGCCAGCGTGTACTACCTGTCCCCCGATGTCATGGTACTGTTGGCGCATGGCAACTCGATCTATGCTGGAGGCGGCTTTGATAGCATTGGTGGACAGCCGCGCAACCACATCGCGCAACTGGATGCATCCACGGGGCTGGCTACCGCATGGAACCCGGACGCCAACAATAAGGTGCTTGCCATGGCCATGCATGGCGCCACGTTGTTTGTTGGCGGATCATTCACTGTGATCGATGGGCAACCTCGCAGCAGAATCGCCGCACTCGACACCTCATCCGGACAAGCTCTCGCATGGAACCCACATGCACAAACACAAGGCAGTGTCAGCGCGATAGCGGTCAATGACAGCACCGTATATGTCGGAGGCTATTTTTCCGGGATCGGGGGAGAGCTCCGAAACAATTTGGCAGCATTGGATCTGCTCACTGGCCACGCTACCGAATGGAACCCTGCTCCTGATGCGAGTATCGCGGTAGGGGCTCTGTTGCTTGGCCATGATCGATTGCTCACCGGAGGCGGATTTGGACGCATAGCCGGTGAATGGCGAAAGAGCTTTGCCGTTTTCGGTCTGGACACCGCTACTGTCGGTATCCACGAACCAAGCAAAGCGAACGATGTGCCCATCACCATTTACCCCAATCCCGGTACAGACATACTGCATATTGAAACCGGCATCAAGGGTGGAATGGACATCCACCTGCTGGACATCACAGGCAGGACGGTTCTATCCGCATCGGAGACCACCGGTTCGCTGGAGTTGAGCACTGTTGGGCTTTTGCCAGGCATGTACCTGATCCGGGTGTACACTGCTGAAGGCTGGCGATCCGTCAAATGGATGAAGTGGTAAGGATCTCGCCTACCCCCTTCAGCAACTCACAATCGGTGCGCCAGCACCACGGTCTTCCTGAACTTCTCCACGTTGCCGGCCAGGTCGTAGGCCTCCATGTAGATCACGTACGGGCCCATGCGGGCCAGCTCGTTGGTGTCCATCATGCCGTCCCAGCTGATGCTGCCGCTGGTGCCCAGCAAGGCGTTGTTCATCAAGGTCTGTACCTCGCGGCCCGCCAGGTCGAACACCTTCATCGTGCCGACGAAACCGGGCTCGTCGAACTCGTAGGTGATGGTGAGCAGGTCCTGGTGGCCATCGTTGTCCGGTGAGAAGATGGCCGGGTCGATGGTGATGCTGCCGCGCGGCGCGGGCGCCGGGGCGTACTGTGAGTTTTGATAGCCGGGTGTGGCGAAGTTCACCTCGGCAGCAGCGCTGTGCCAGTTGGTGGGATCATCGGTGGGCCTGTTGGGATCCACGCGCTCCAGGCTCACGCCGTCCACGCTTTTCAGCAACGGGAAGTGCAGGGCATCGCTGTAGGCGAACCAGTCCAGCGTGTCTCCGGCTTGGCCGAGGAAGACCACGGTGCCACTGCCGTTGTTGTAGTTGGGCAACGCCATTTGCAGCATGCGGTCGGCATGGCCGAGCGGATAGTTCATCAGCACGTTGGCCACATCGGATGCAATGGCGACATATCCGCCCGGCAACAACAGGAAGGGCTCACTGGTGATGGTGCGCGCATTGGCCACGGTCCCGTTGGTCACGTTCGCGAGTTGCAGGCCTTGCAGGCTCACCACCTTCTGCGAACGGTTGTAGAGCTCCACGAAATCGCTGCCGCTGCCGCGCGGGTCGTACAGCACCTCGTTGATCACCACGTCCCCTTTCGCCAGCAGCTCGGGCAGGGCGAATAAAACCGTGTTCTGCGCACCGATGGCGTTGCCCGGACAGTCGCTCACACCGCTGACGGTAACGGTGTACAGCTGCCCTTCGATCAGCGTGCCGTTCAGATGCAACCGGATGCGTTCCGGCGCGACCAGCTCTCGGCTGTCGATGCCGAGGGCCGGCTCGAAAGTGTAGGTGCCGTTCATCAAAGACGCACCGTCCATCATCTCATTGAAGAGCAGGTCCACGGTGGCCTCGTCCATCACGTAGGCCATCAGCAAGGCCGGCGGTTCGTTGTCCACCAGCAATTCAAACACACTGTTCGCCGCACCGGGCGTTCCGCCCCGCATATCGGTGGAGGCCGCCCAATTGCCCGCCCCGGAGCACGGCGTGAAGGGGTCCTTCCGCTCCAAGCTCCACCCACCGTCCTTCTTCACCGGATCCTGGTACCAGGTATCCGAATAGGTCACCTGATCGATCACGGTACCACCCGGTGACTTCAGCGTCAGCGTGGTGCCCGCATTCAGAAGTGCCGTCGTGCTCAACGACCAGCCCTGCACCGGTGCGATGCCGGTGAACTCCGCGACCTTGCCGTTGTTCACGAACACCACGTATTCACCGGGAAGCAGGTGGTATGCAGGCAGCGTGGTCTGCGTGCTCAAGGTGCTGAAGGTCCATCCGGCCAGGTCGAACACGCGGTCGGTGGTGTTGTTGAAGAGCTCCACGTATTCCGCATCGGGCAGCTGCACCACGGGTGTGGGGTCGGGCATAATCTCGTTGATCACCACCTCGCCCGGTTGAGGTGCGGAAACTTCAACGTAGGTGAACTGTGTTTGGCCGCCCGTGATCGCATTGCCCGCCAGATCCTCCACCCCGTTCACCAGCAGGGTGCAGGTGCCAAGGTTCTGCATCGGGAAAGCCAAGCTGAGGTGTACCAGCGCCGGATTGGTGCCATCCAAGGAGGCATTGGCCACGCTGTTGAACGGGAGCACGTCATAATGGCTGGCATCCTCGGCCGAGGCTTGGTTGACGGGTTCGTTGAACAGCAGGTCCACGTTCTGGTTGCTCACCACGGTGACGGAAACGATGGAGGGCGGCGTGGTGTCCAGGATGATCGGCCCCACATAGAAATCATCGAAGAAATGGTTGTTGGCCGGTGAGGCGGCGGTGCTCTGGGTGATGCGGATACCGAACCAACCGCCGGTGGTCACGCTTGCATCCGTAGCGGTTCCCACCAAGGCATAGGTGCCCGTATTGCCGTCATCATGGAAGAAGGTCCACACATCACCGGCGGCGCGAATCACCTTGATGCGGAAGGGGTTGTTGGTGGAACTGTTGACCACATTGTCCGCGCTGGCCACGAGGGTGGAGATCGTGCCGCCCACCTTCTTGTTCAGCACCACATGTTTGGCTGTTTCGCCGATGCGCACGAAATAGCCGTTGCCCGGCGCGGTGAGGTCCTGCACATCGCTGGTCAGGTACACGTCCACATAGTTGGCACCGGATGGGCTGAACTTCAGGTTGAAGAAGAACTCCCACTGCCCTTCCATTTGCATCGACGGCGTGGACAGGTAGTAGTTGCCTGCCACCGTCAACTGGCCCGCATTGGACCGGAGTTGCCCGTTTTCCACGATGAACTTCTCGCTGTCGCCGCCCCACACCGGGTTCTCCGTGAAGTTCCCATCGCTGAAGTCATCGGTGAACTGGGCCTGCGCAAGCATCGCGAAGAGCACGGTGGCTGCGGCGGACAAGAGGCGGAGCAGGTAGGGCATACGCTGGAAGTAAGGGAAGGAAAGGTAGTAGTTTTGCAAGGCTGACAAAGGAACAACAGAGGATGAAGGTTGCCATCGTGGGCGCCACCGGCATGGTGGGCCGTGTGTTGCTACGGGTTCTGGAAGAGCGCTTGGGCGATCAGGTAGACACGTTGCTTGCGGTGGCATCGGAGCGCAGCGTGGGCCAAACGGTCCGTTTCCGTGGGAAGGAGGTCGCTGTGATCGGCATGGAGGAGGCCTTGGGCGCCCGGCCCGACATCGCGCTCTTCTCCGCCGGTGGCAGCACCTCGTTGGCATGGGCACCGAAATTCGCTGCGGCAGGGACCATCGTGATCGACAACAGCAGTGCCTGGCGGATGGATCCGGACAAGCTATTGATCGTGCCGGAGATCAATGGCCACCTGGTGGCGGAAACGGACTTCTCACGTGGCGGGATCATCGCCAACCCGAACTGCAGCACCATCCAGATGGTGATGGCGCTGGCACCCCTGCACCGGCGTTACAAGGCGCGGCGTGTGGTGGTCAGCACCTACCAAAGCGTAACGGGCACGGGCGCCAAGGCCGTGCAGCAGATGGAGGATGAGCGCCATGGGCGTGACGGGGAGAAGGCCTATCCCTACCGGATCGACGGGAACGTGCTGGCGCGCTGCGATGTGTTCCTGGACAACGGGTACACCAAGGAGGAAATGAAGTTGGTATGGGAAACGGGGAAGATCCTGGACCCTGCAATCAGGGTGACGGCCACGGCCGTGCGCGTGCCGGTGACCGGCGGCCATAGCGAAGCGGTGAACGTGGAGTTTGAAAACGATTTCACCTTGGATGAGGTGCGCCGGTTGCTGGGGGAAACGCCGGGCGTGGAGGTGGTGGATGATCCCGGCGCGGACCTGTATCCCATGCCGATGCACGCCCAAGGCAAGGATGCCGTGTACGTGGGCCGCCTGCGCCGCGACGAAAGCCAGCCGAACACCTTGAACCTGTGGGTGGTGGCCGATAACCTGCGCAAAGGTGCCGCCACCAATGCGGTGCAGATCGCCGAGGCCCTGATCGCCGCCGGCAAGTTGAAACCGCAACCCACCAACCCCTAGATCAGCCATGCAACAGGTACGCCGGTCACGCTCCGCAGTCGTCAAGCATTGGATCGGTTGCCTGCTCACGGCAGCCATGGCCAACGGGGCCAACGCCCAATATGAAGCCCCGCCCCTTTCCTTGTGGAATTCCGTGGAGGTTTACACCGGCACCCTCTCCTTGAACACGCCGTTCCTGGATCGCCAAGACCTCGGTTCCCTGCTCGCGGGATCGCAATGGTCATCCCCTTTGCTGCTGTCCGACCTCAGCTTCCGATCCAGTTCCGGCGTGATGGACGAGGAGGAAGCCCTGTTCGGCATTTCGATCGGGCTACTGCCGCTCCGGCGCGATGACCGTCCCGGTCCCGAACTGCGGCTCGGCATCCTGCATGCCAGCCGCAGCACCCGCGTGGGCTTCTACGAGAAGACTTCCCGCACGCCGCACGACACGCTGATCTCCATCGGGACGGGCGAGGAATATCAGCTCGACTCGGTGGTGCATGAAGCCTATCGGGTAGCCCACGGTGGCGAGCGCTTGGGACTGGCCGCCTCATTGACCTGGCAAGGCCGGGGCCGCTGGCGGTTTTATGGCGGCATCGGTGTTCAGGGCGGGCTCCGCATGAATGTCACCACCGAGGTGGAGCACACCCGGACGGTCCGCCTGGAAGAGCATGGGCACGGCTGGCCCGTAGCCGATCTGGCCCCGCGGTTGAGGGAACAGGAAATCTTATCGCCTCGGGATGGGGCAGGATGGTGGCTGGGCGGCTACCTGCCGCTGGGCCTCGATTTCCAGGTTTCCCGAAAGAACAATTTCTGGTCCCAGGTCCGCCTGTTCATGGAATACCGGCCCCAAGTGGTAGTGATGGGCAATTCCTCGCTGGCCTCCCGGGCGGGCTCCGGCATACAGGGCTCCTTCGGTCTTCGGATCAACCTGCAACCCCAGGCCCCGAAGCTGGATGGGCGGCCCGACTGATGCTTGGGGCTGTTCGCGGCGATCGGTTTGGCCAGTATATCGGGACTGCGCTTCCCTTTGCAGGCTCCCCGTTTGGAGCCTTCGGCAAGGTCCTCCGCCGACCAGCTCTGCTGCCGCTTCACGGCTTGTCCTTGGACACGGCCCGCACGTAGGTCAACTCGTGGTCCGGTGCAGGGGCATGCTTGCGCTGCAACAGCACCACCAGCACGATGCCCACGCTGATGGCGGCATCGGCCAGATTGAATACTGGGCGGAAGAACTCATACTCCTGCCCCCCCCAGATGGGCATCCATTGGGGGAAGCGGCCGTGTACGAGCGGGAAGTAGAACATGTCCACCACGGCCCCGTGCAGGAAGGGTGCATATCCGCCATCGGCGGGGAAGAGCACGGCCTTGTGGAACGGTGTGCTGGCATCGAAGATCAGGCCATAGAAGGCGCTGTCGATAATGTTGCCCAGGGCTCCTGCGAACACCAGCGCCAAGCTGATCTCCATCGCCGCTGAGCGCTTTTCCTTCACGGCACGGTACAACAACCATCCGATGCCGGCCAGTGCCGCCATCCGGAAGAGGGTAAGGGCCATTTTGCCGGCCGTGCCCCCGAATTCAAGCCCGAACGCCATGCCCCTGTTCTCCACGAACTGCAGGTAGGCCCACGTGCAACCCTCCCCGAATATCGGCGTGGATTCACCGAGGTAGAAATTCTGCTTCACCCAGAACTTCAGGACCTGGTCGGCCAAGAGGATGGCCAAAATGATCAGGAGGGGGCGCTTCACCGGAAATGCGGTCCGCTCAGTTGCTCATCTGTTGCTTGGCCTCGATGCTCAATGTGGCATGGGGCACCAAGCGCAATCGTTCCTTGCTGATCAGCTTGCCGGTGACCCGGCAGATGCCGTAGGTCTTGTTGCGGATCCGCAACAGGGCGTCCTCCAGGTGCTTGATGAACTTCTCTTGCCTGCCGGCCAGTTGTGCGGTCTCCTCACGGCCGAGGGTTTCGCTTCCGTCCTCGATCATCTTGAAGGATGGGCTGGTATCCTCGGTACCGTTGTTGTCGGTGTTGGCCAAGGTCTGCTTCAGCAGTTCATAGTCCTTCCGGGCGTCTTCCAGCTTCGCATTGATGATGGTCCGGAACTCTTCCAGTTCCGCGTCGCTGTACCGCACCTTATCACCTGCCTCCAGGGTGCTCACTTGCACGGCCACCATGGGGGTAACTCGCGGCATGCTGGGGCCGGCCCCCACGGTCACCAGTGGTTTGGATGAGACGGGCTTCACCTCAGCATCCGCCGCCTTGGTCCGGCTACGGGGCCGGCCGGCCGGTTTGGCGGCGGTTTTCTTCACGGCCGCCTTGGCTGCGGCCGGCTTCACTTCCTTGGTCGGCGCCGGAGCCTTGGGTGCAGGGGCGGCCTTGGGGCTTGCCACGGCCTTCTTCACCTCCACCTTTTTGGTCAGGGTCTTCACTACTGCTTTCTTCACGGCGGGCTTAGCGGCGGTCTTTGTCACTGCCGCCTTGGGAGCTGCTTTTTTCGGGGCCGCTTTCTTCGGTGCGGCCTTCTTCGGGGTTGCCTTGGCCACCACCGGTTTTTTGGTCGCTGTCTTCACGTTCGTCTTCTTCACTTCTTTCTTCGCGGCAGGCTTGGAAGGCTTGGTTGCTGCCGCCTTTTTCACCACCACCTTTTTTGCAGGTGCTGCCTTTTTTGTTACGGTCTTCTTCGCCGGGGCCTTGGCAACAACCTTCTTGGCCGCTGCCTTTGGGGCGGGCTTTTTTGCGGCTGCCTTCTTCACTGGTTTGGTGGTTTTCTTGGTTGCCATATCGGACCCCCTTTTTCGATTGATCCGCGAATATAGGCAATTTCAAGGCTCAAAGTTCCGCTTTGACCAAGGCCAGCAAGCACTTCCCGGCACCTTCAACCTCCACTTCCACCGGCGGGCCGAATGATGGTTCAATCTCACTAACAAGTATTTGATCATCAGGTGTTACCGTCAGCGTTTCGGTCAAAATGTGCCCGGCATGGGTTTTTACGGCCTCTTCAAAGGCCCCGCCCCCGTTCCGCTGGATCTGCAACCGGATCCGGTCCGTGACCTCCAAACCACTGTCTTTGCGCAAGGCTTGGATGCGGCTAACCAGCTCACGCGCAAGGCCTTCCTGCACCAGTTCGTCGTCCAAGGTGATGTCCACGGCCACGGTGATGGGACCATCACTGGCCACGCTCAGGCCGGGCACGGCCTCAGCCATGATCTCCACGTCTTCCCGCTGGACCTCAACCTCTTGGCCTTCCACGGAAAGCTTCAGGTTCCCTTGGTTCTCCAGTTCCGCGATTTGCGCTTGGTCGAGGCCGTTGATGGCGGCCGCCACAGCCTTCATCAGCTTGCCCATGCGGGCCCCCAGCTTCTTGAAGTCGGGCTTGATCTTCTTGGTGAGCTTGGCCTCATCGGCATCCTGGATCACCAACTCCTTGACGTTCACCTCACTGAGCACCAGCTCGCGGACGGCCTCCAGGCGCTGGCGCATGGCCGCATCGGTGACGGGCACCAGCATTTTGCGCAAGGGTTGGCGCACGCGGTGGCCTTCCTTTTTGCGGATGCTGAGCACCAGCGAGGTCAGTTTCTGCGCCAAGGCGGTACGCTGCTCCAGCTCGCTGTCGATCAGGGCTTCATCCAGCTGCGGCCAGTCACTCAAGTGGACGCCCTTGGCAGCCTCGGGCGTGCCTGCATGCAGGTCGCGGTACAGCCGGTCGCTGAAGAAGGGGGCGATGGGCGCGCTAAGCATGGCCACCACCTCGATGCAGCGGTGCAGCGTTTGGAAAGCGGCATTCTTGTCGTCGCCCTGTTCGCCCTTCCAGAAGCGACGGCGGTTCAGGCGCACGTACCAGTTGCTCAGGTCCTCCACCACGAAATCCTGGATGGCGCGGGCGGCCACCGTGGGCTCGTAATCGGCATACGCCTCCTGCACCTGCTTGATCAGGCTGTTGAGCTTGCTCAGCGCCCAGCGGTCCATCTCGGTGCGCTTGGCCATGGGCACCTGCGCGGCGGCCGGGTCGAAGCGGTCGATGTTGGCGTAGAGCGCGAAGAAGCCGTAGGTGTTGTAGAGGGCGCGGAAGAACTTGCGCTGCACCTCGGTGATGCCCTCCTCGTCGAACTTCAGGTTGTCCCACGGCGAGGCGTTGCTGATCATGTACCAGCGCACGGCATCGGCACCGTACTGCCCCAGCGCCTTGAAGGGGTCCACGGCGTTGCCGAGGCGCTTGCTCATCTTCTGGCCGTTCTTGTCCAGCACCAGGCCGTTGCTCACCACGGTCTTGTAGGTCACCTGGTCGAAGACGAGCGTGCTGATGGCGTGCAGGGTGAAGAACCAGCCGCGCGTTTGGTCAACACCTTCGGCGATGAAGTCGGCCGGATAGCTTTCTGCGAAGGGTGCCTTGAACGGGCGCGGGTCGTTTGCCTTCAGCTTGGCGTAGTCCAGTCCCCATTGGGCGTAGGGCATGCTGCCGCTGTCGAACCACACGTCGATCAGGTCGCTCTCGCGGTGCATGGGCTTTCCGCTTTGGCTTACCAGCACGATCCGGTCCACGTACGGCTTGTGGATGTCCACGGCCTTGTATTGGTCGGCCGTCGGGTTTTCCGCGTCGAAATCCTTCAGCGGATTCTCCGTCATCAATCCGGCCTGCATCGCTTTTTCAACCTCGGCCTTCAGTTCGGCCAAGGTGCCGATGCACAGCTCCTCGCTGCCGTCCTCCGTGCGCCAGATGGGCAACGGGATGCCCCAGTAGCGGCTGCGGCTCAGGTTCCAATCCTGCAGGTTCTCCAGCCAGTTGCCGAAGCGGCCGGTGCCGGTGCTTTCGGGCTTCCAGCGGATGGTCTTGTTCAGTTCCACCATCCGGTCCTTGGCGGCGGTGCTGCGCACGAACCAGCTGTCCAGCGGGTAGTATAGCACGGGCTTATCGGTACGCCAGCAGTGCGGGTAGTTGTGCTCGTACTTCTCCACCTTGAAGGCGCGCCCTTCGGTCTTCAGCTTGATGGCGATGCGCTCATCCACGCTCAGGTACTTGTCGCGGCCCTGCTTCTTGGCTTCGGCGATCAGCTCGTCGGCGCCGAGGTATTCGGCCTTCACGTATTCGCCGGCGAAATCGGTGACCTCCGGTTTGAAGCGGCCCCGCAGGTCCACCAAGGTGAGCGAGCCGATGCCGTTCTGCTTGGCCACGCGCATGTCGTCCGCGCCGAAGCTGGGGGCGGTATGCACCACGCCGGTACCGTCCTCGGTAGTGACGAAGTCACCCGGGATCACCCGGAAGGCGTCGCCGTCCGTGGGCTGTGCGTAGGGCATCAACTGCTCGTAGCGGATGCCCACCAGCTCCTCGCCGCTGAAGCTGCCGGCCAGGCACCAAGGGATGTGCTTGCCGCTCTTGTCGTACGCGCTGGCCGCCTCGCTCCACGCTTCCGGCTGCACCTGGTCCTTCTCCTTGAAGTAAGCGGAAAGCCTGCTCTGCGCCAGCACCAGCGTGTTCGGCTCGTGGGTGTAGGGGTTGAAGGTCTTCACGCGCACGTACTGGAGCTTCGGGCCCACGGTGAGCGCGGTGTTGCTGGGCAGGGTCCACGGGGTGGTGGTCCAGGCGAGGATGGAGACCTCACCGAAGGCATCCTCGAAAAGGAAGCCGCTCTTGTCGTCTTCCTTCACCTTGAAGAGGACAACGGCGGTGGTGTCCTTCACCGGCTTGTAGGTGCCGGGCTGGTTCAGCTCGTGGCTGCTGAGGCCGGTGCCCGCGGCGGGCGAATACGGCTGGATGGTGTAGCCCTTGTACAACAGCCCCTTGGTGTGCAGCTGCTTCAGCAACCACCACACGCTTTCCATGTACGCCGTGTGGTAGGTGACGTACGGATGCTCCATGTCCAGCCAGAAGCCGATCTTCTCCGTGAGATCGTTCCACACGTCGGTGTAACGCATCACGGCCTCGCGGCACTTGCGGTTGTACTCCTCCACGGAGATCGTCTTACCGATGTCCTCCTTGGTGATGCCGAGTTCCTTCTCCACGCCGAGCTCCACGGGCAGGCCGTGGGTGTCCCAGCCCGCCTTGCGGTCCACGCGCTTGCCCTGCTGCGTTTGGAAACGGCAGAAGATGTCCTTGATGGTGCGGGCCATCACGTGGTGGATGCCCGGCAGGCCGTTGGCGCTGGGCGGGCCCTCGTAGAACACGAAGGGCGGCGCATCCCGGCGCAGCTCCAGGCTTTGGCCGAAGGTGTCCTCCGCCTTCCACGTTTGCAGGATATCGGCCGCCACCTGCGACAGATCCAACTCATCGTACTGCGGGAAACGCTTGTCCATGGCGGGTTTTGAAAAGGGCTGCAAAGATAACTCGCTGCGCTTCCGGGAGATCCAAGCTGGGGGCACCGCTCGGATTCGGATTGAAAACTGAATCCTTTCGGCCTTTGGAGTAAATCAGGGTTGGGGCACTACTTGCCCGGCTTGTCCTTCTTGAACCCTACCACTGGTCTGTGCTGCTTCGTCTCTTTAGCCTCCGATAGGTATCGGACCCGAGCCGGCAACCGCCGGTTTCTTTCCTCCTGCTCCATCCGTTTGAGGCGGTTGAAGATCACCTTGATATCCCGGCTGTAGTGGCTCACGGAACCACGCAAATTCTCCACCTCCAACAAGAGATCCTTGTGCATGGCCAGCACTTTGCGCGTGCGCATGAACACATGAATGATCCGGATGCTCATGGCAATGGCGTGCTTACTGCGCAACACATTGGAGAGCATCAACACGCCGTGCCCGGTGAAGCCGAACGGTGCATGCCGGAGACCCATCTTGGCCCCCCCGGAAAGGAGGACGCAATTCGCAACCTCCTTTCCAAGATCCACTTGGCATCCCTGCACTTGATCCATCCAGAATTTATGCGGCCTTCGTCAATCTCCATCCGATCTACCTCAAGTAGTTAATCAGGTTAGTTTGGGGGCGAATTCCAGCTTTACCCCTCAAACCCCATCGCAATGACCAAAGCATTCCCCTATCTTCTCTTGATCCTTTTGCTTGCTTCATGCATGCGGGGAGACAAGTACATCCTCAGGCATGCACAGGATACGGCTTCTTGTAATCCGAAGGACACGACGTACTTATCCTGCCACAAGTGTGCGGAAAACAACTATCAAGGACGTATTGAACCCACCAGCGTGTCTGATCTGGTCAGGAACAGGGACATTGAACGGGCGTCCTTCTTCATGTTTTTCGATTCCGGTTGTAGTTCCTTCCCGCGGACCATGCCACCCTACTTGAAAAAGGTGCTGGAATACGACACAATCGTCCCGGTGCTGATCCTTGTGGATGAATACTTCAGTTTGCCCATCGCCAGAAGCCGATTGACCGCTTGGGGATGGACAGGGCCTGTGTATGCCTTGGACCAGGGTCATTACGGCTGCTATAGGTATTTCGCGTCCAACAGGCTGGAGCAAGTGTTGCGCGAGTTCAATATCAACGAAACCGAAAGCTACTTTAAGACGACCGCACTCGAAGTATTGGTGAACACGGCGGGACAAGTGATCGGCTATTCCAATCGCCAGGACTTGCCGGTTGAGCTCAGGGGGCAGAACCTCCCATCCTATTGAAGCGATGACCCATGGCATGCCGGGGCGGATGGCTATTGCTCTTCCTTGCCATCGCGACTTTTCCTGCTGCGCTGCATGCACAGCAGGATTCAGCATCCACGCGCCCGGAGCAAGTGGACACGGTTCCGGCAACCGACCACCCAGCCGGGGATGACCTTCACACAAACAGCTCCGTTTCCTTCACCAACACTTCCCTCTACAGCTCCCTCAGTGCCAGCTACGCCAGCAGCGACAACTGGAACGGGCAAGACTTGCGAAACTTCTCGTTGCAAGGCAATCTTTTGTACACCCATGAACTCTTTGCCGAGAGCAGCGGCCATAGCCACCAAGTAATGGCCGACCTCGGCTACCTGAAGTTCGTGGACAGCACCTGGGAGAAGAGCATCGATATGTTGCAGGTGAATCTGCTATGGAACAGCACCGGCCGCAAATTCAAAACCTCATACACCGTGACCTTCGGCACGCAGTTCCTGCCCACAAGTTTTCCCGATTATGATTTCGAGCAGGACGAGTTGATTGATCGCAAAGTTGGCGGTTTTTTGAACCCCTTCAACCTACAGCTCGGCTATGGTGGCGTATACACTTTCTGGGGACGGAGCAACATCAAATTCGCCTTTGCCACGGTCCAGTTCAACAGCTCACCCAAGGAGTTCACCGCTCCGGCATCGGTGAAGGCCAATGTGATCGAAGGCAAAAAAGCCTACTACTTCCTGAACTATGGCTTTTCCTTCTCCACGGCCATCAAAAAGGAATTCGGTAAGCATGTGGAGTGGGTGAATAACTCGCGCTTCTTCGGCAACGGCCTGGACCGGGACCACGTGAACCTGCAATTCAACAACATGGTGATCGCAAAGTTGTGGAAATACCTGCAATTGCGCTTCGACACCCGCCTCGCATACAACCCCCTTCTCAACTACAAGATCCAGTTCCGACAGGAGGCCTTGATCGGTTTCTTTTACGAACGGAACAAGTGAGGTTGCATGCCCGGCGGGCCGTTAGCGCTGGGCGTCCCCTCGTAGAACACGAAGGGTAGTGCATCCTTCCGCGCGGAAATGCTTTGCCCGAAGGTGTCCTCCGCCTTCCACGTATTCAGTATCTCCGCCGCCACCTGTGACAGGTCCAACTCATCATACTGCGGGAAACGCTTGTCCATGGCGGGTTTTGAAAAGGAGTGCAAAGACAATCCACTGCGCCCCCGGGAGATCCAAGTCCACCCCCTACTTAGGCCGCAACACAGGGAATCAGGTGGCGATCAAATAGCCCGTACCGAAAGTTGAAGCCCTTCCGCCTGTTGCAGGGAATGCAGGATGGCAAACAGGTTCTTGGACGTGGGGTTGCCTTGGGCCGAGAGGCTGCGCATGATGCTCTTGGAGTTCAGCTTGGTTCTTTCCGCCAGCGCCTCAAAGCCGATCGTCGCATTGATGTAATCCCGGATGAGTGCCTTCCCGGTCTCGATGTCGTCGTTCAAGAGGCATTCAATGGCCTCGGTCAACAGGCCACGTCTGAATTCGGGATCGCGCTGGACGCGTGCTTGTACACGTTGCTTGAAATCCGTTGTCAGCACCATGGGTTCATCCTTTTCTTCGTTCCTTATGAATCCTCCAATAGGTCCTTGCTCTTTCAATATCGGCCTGCTGCCTCTTTTTGGTTCCCCCCGCGAGGAGAATGATCAACCTGTCACCTTCCTTTCCAAAATAAACCCGGTACCCCGGCCCTACATCGATCCTGCATTCATGCAGTCCACCCCGCAAGCTCTTGCATTGTCCAAAATTCCCCGAGGACATCCGGTTCAAATAGGTGACCACCTTCAACGCGACTCCCCTCTCTAACGCATCGAACCATACACCGAAAGGTGAGCGGCCTTGGTCCGTACGGAATTCATGCAAAGGTATCATATATGCTACTATTCTGCAAGTGGCTCGTTCATGTGCAAGGGGCCGTTCGAGCCTTCGCCTGAACGCTCATCGTACTGCGGAAGCACTTGTCCATGGCGGTTTTTTGAGGAAGAAGCACCAAGATAAGCCGAAACCCACGGAGTCAATACCCATGGTCTGCAACCGATGGCGCGGCCCTTTTCCATGTAAGCTTGGAGTGCTGTTTCCACACCGTTCGGCCAACATTCCTAAAGCCGGCACCAATGCAGCCTGATCGGCATGCTCCATGCAGGGCCACCGCCTTTTGATCCATACACTGATGACAGAACAACGCACTAATTCCGTTTCCAACCCTGCCGGTCTCTTCACCTTGGCCCTGCGCCTCGTGGTCGGCTGGACCTACTTCTCCGCCTTCTGGCGGCGCGTGGCCCTGGAGAACAAGCTGGACCCCGAGGTGGCCGGTTACATCGGGGAGAAGTTCAACCACTTTCTGCCGCATGCCTTGGGCATCAAGGGGCTGATCGAGCACTTGGTGAGCCATCCGGACCAACTGTGGTGGGCCATGGTGGCCTTCACCATCATCGAAGGTGTGGTGGGCTTGTTCCTGATGTTCGGCTTCTTCACGCGGGCCATGAGCGTGGCCACCTTCGGGCTGGCCATGGGCATCCTGCTGGGCTCGGGCTGGATCGGCACCACCTGCCTGGATGAATGGCAGATCGGCATCCTCGGCGTGGCCTCGGGCTTCACACTCTTCCTCACCGGCAGCGCCGCCTATTCGCTGGACCATTGGATGATGCAACGCGGGCTGCCGATCACCCGCAAGCGGTGGTTCCTCTGGCTGGGCTCCGGCCCGATCGAAGCGTTCGCAACCCGATGGAAGCCGGTGGTGTTCGGCGGGGCCATGGCCATCTTCTTCCTCACACTGTTCACCAACCAGGTATTCCACGGCGGCGTGTGGGGCACGCTGCACAACAAGTCCGTGCGGCCGCAACTGGCCATAGAGGCGGCGCGGATGGATAACACCGGGCTCACCTTCACCGTGCAGCGCGTGGAAGGTGCCGATGTGTACGGCTCCTTCCTGATCGGCATGGCCGTACTGGACGATAACGGAACGCCCGTGTTGGAATTGAACGGCGAGGAACTCGCGGACTTTCCCGTGGGCCGGATCCACAACCACTACGTGGCGAAGGTGAAGCCAGGCACGCACAGCATGGTGCTGCCGTTGGGTGCCAAGGCGGACATCCATTGGATGGACCAGCGGTTCCGGGCCCTGCCGCAAGGGGCATACACGCTGCTGCTCACCGATATCAGCGGTGCCAGCTGGACGGCCCCGTTGGCGCGTTGATCGCTGCAGTAACCGGGCACAAGCCAAGAGCTGTTCGGCACATGGCCAGCCGCCTCTTCACGATCGTCACAACTTAGGATCATTCCAGATAAGCCTTGTTCCGGGAGGCCTCTATATGGACGGCTACATTTGCCACAGACCAACCAAGGGCGGCATGATGGCCGTCCGCGAACAAGCCCATGGCACAAAAAGGACTTTTCCGCTCTTCCCTGCTCAAGCAGTATTGGATGGCCCTCACGGGCCTTTTCCTTATCACGTTCCTCGTGGTGCACGCGGCGATCAACGCCATGATCTTCTTCAACGACGGGGGCATCACCTTCAACAAATGGGCCCATTTCATGGGCACCAACTTCATCATCCGCACGATGGAGATCGTGCTGTTCGCGGGACTGGTCCTGCACATTGTGGACGGCATCATGCTGAAGCGGCACAACGTGGCGGCCCGCCCGGTGAAGTATGCCTACTCACAGCCCAACACCAACAGCACATGGTACTCGCGCAGCATGGCCATCCTGGGCATCCTCATCCTATTGTTCCTGATCGTACACCTGAGCGATTTTTGGGTGAAGGCCCGTGGCATCGTGGGCAGCCTTGACGCCTACGGTGTTGATGCCGAAGGACAGACGAACATGTTCGCTCGCATGGCGGATGTGTTCAGCAACCCGGTGATCGTGATCATTTATGTGCTGGGCTGCTTCTCGCTGTTCTGGCACCTGCTGCACGGCTTCAGGAGCGCATTCCAACACCTGGGGCTGAACAGCACCAAGTACAACGGCCTGATCTCCAGCTGCGGCGTGGTCTTCTCCATCGTGGTGCCCGTACTGTTTGCGGCCATGCCGGTGGCCATGTACCTGGGCTGGGTGTATTGATCCCGCCGGTTGAACGATCCTATTCGAATTTCCGATGAGCAAACTTGATCCCAAAGTTCCCGAAGGTCCCATTGCTGAGAAGTGGACCCTGCACAAGGAGCACCTCCGCCTGGTGAACCCCGCCAACAAACGTCGCGTGGACGTGATCGTGGTGGGCACCGGCCTGGCCGGCGCCTCGGCCGCCGCCTCCTTGGCCGAGATGGGCTACAACGTGAAGAGCTTCTGCTACCAGGACAGCGCACGGCGCGCCCACAGCATCGCCGCCCAAGGTGGCATCAACGCCGCCAAGAACTACCCCAACGACGGCGACTCCGTTTACCGCCTGTTCTACGATACGCTCAAGGGCGGCGACTACCGTTCGCGCGAGGCCAACACCTACCGCTTGGCGGAGGTAAGCGCCAACATCATCGACCAGTGCGTGGCACAGGGCGTGCCCTTCGCCCGCGATTACGGTGGATTGCTGGACAACCGGTCTTTCGGTGGCGCGCAGGTCAGCCGCACCTTCTACGCCCGCGGCCAGACCGGCCAGCAGTTGCTGCTTGGCGCCTACAGCGCGCTGATGCGTCAGGTGGGCAAGGGCAAGGTGCAGATGTACGACCGGCACGAGATGCTCGACCTGGTGCTGGTGGACGGCAAGGCGCGCGGCATCATTGCCCGCAACCTGGTCACCGGCAAGATCGAGCGCCATGGCGCCCACGCCGTGCTGCTGTGCACCGGCGGCTATGGCAACGTGTTCTTCCTGAGCACGAACGCCATGGGCAGCAACGTCACCGCGGCCTGGAAGGCCCATAAGCGCGGGGCCTACATGGCCAATCCGTGCTACACGCAGATCCACCCCACGTGCATCCCGGTGAGCGGCCACCACCAGAGCAAGCTCACGCTGATGAGCGAGAGCCTGCGCAATGATGGCCGCATCTGGGTGCCCAAGAAGATCGAGGATGCCAAGGCCCTGCAGGAAGGGCGCAAGAAGGGTCGCGACATCCCCGAGGAAGATCGCGACTACTACTTGGAACGCCGTTACCCGGCCTTCGGCAACTTGGTGCCGCGCGACGTGGCCAGCCGTGCCGCCAAGGAGCGCTGCGATGCAGGTTTCGGCGTGAACAAGACGGGCGAGGCCGTGTTCCTCGACTTTGCCTCGGCCATCGAGCGCTACGGCAAGGTGGAGGCCAACGTGCACCACATACACGACCCGTCGAAGGAGCAGATCCGCGAACTCGGCGTGAAGGTGGTGAGCGCCAAGTACGGCAACCTGTTCGATATGTACGAGAACATCACGGGCGACAATCCTTACGAACACCCGATGATGATCTATCCGGCCGTGCACTACACCATGGGCGGCCTGTGGGTGGACTACAACCTGATGAGCACCATTCCCGGCATGTACGTGCTGGGCGAGGCCAACTTCAGCGACCACGGTGCCAACCGTTTGGGCGCCTCGGCGCTGATGCAGGGCCTCGCCGATGGCTACTTCATCATTCCGTACACCATTTCAGACTATCTGGCGGACGATATCCGCACGGGCCCCGTTCCCACCAACACCCCGGAATTCGAAGAGGCCGAAAAGAACGTGCGCGGCCAGATCGAGCGGTTGATGAACGTGAAGGGCACCGAGCCCGTTGACCACTTCCACCGCCGCTTGGGCAAGGTGATGTGGGACAAGTGCGGCATGGCCAGGAACGACAAGGGATTGCGCGAGGCCATCGAGGAGATCCGGAAGATCCGTGAGGATTTTTGGAAGAACGTCCGTGTGACCGGCAAGGACGAGGAGTTCAACCAGGAACTGGAGAAGGCCGGCCGCGTGGCTGACTTCCTGGAGCTGGGCGAGCTGATGTGCATGGACGCCCTGCACCGCTCCGAAAGCTGCGGCGGCCATTTCCGCGAGGAGTCGCAGACCGAGGAGGGCGAGGCCCTGCGCAAGGATGACGAGTTCGCATACGTGGCTGCTTGGGAATGGAAGGGCGATCCGGGCAAGGACGAGATGCACAAGGAGGAGCTGAAGTTCGAGTTGCTGAAGTTGTCACAACGTAGTTACAAGTAATGCCGACCCTGGGTCGACCATCCAAAAGCTGGAGGGAATCATGAAACTCACACTCAAGATCTGGCGGCAATCCGGCCCCGACGCCAAGGGCAGCATGGTGGACTACCCCATCGACGGCATCTCGGAGGACATGTCCTTCCTGGAGATGCTGGACGTGCTGAACGACAAGCTGATCCGCGAGGGCCAGGAGCCTGTTGCATTCGATCACGATTGCCGTGAAGGCATCTGCGGAATGTGCAGCCTGTACATCAACGGCCGGCCGCACGGGCCCGAGCGCCACATCACCACCTGCCAGCTGCACATGCGCAAGTTCAAGGATGGTGACACCATCTACGTGGAGCCGTGGAGGGCCAGTGCGTTCCCCGTGGTAAAGGACCTGGTGGTGGACCGCAGCGCCTTCGACCGCATCCAGGCCGCGGGCGGATTCGTCAGCGTGAACACCGGCGGCAATCTGGTGGACGCCAACTCCATCCCCGTGCCCAAGGCCGATGCCGACAAGGCCTTCGACGCGGCCACCTGCATCGGCTGCGGCGCGTGCGTGGCCGCCTGCCCCAACAGCTCGGCCATGCTCTTCGTTTCCGCCAAGGTGAGCCAGTTCGCGCTGCTGCCGCAAGGCCGGGCCGAGGCCAAGGACCGCGCCCTGAACATGGTGGAGCAGATGGACGCCGAAGGCTTCGGTACCTGCACCAACATCGGTGCCTGCCACATCGAATGCCCGAAGGACATCTCGCTGGAGAACATCGCCCGCCTGAACCGGGAGTACCTCTGTGCCGAGGTGAGCAAGGAAGGCGAGGCCAGCGGCAAGAACAGCACCTACTGAGCCTGGCCCAAGAGACCCCGGTAGATCACTTCGCTTTCCGTGTCGAAGTACACGAACGTCACCTCCCTGACGTGCTTGAGGGTATCCGTCATTTCGCGGACGGTCGTGACGGCGATCTCCGCCGCTGCCTGCTTGGGATAGCCGTAAACCCCGGTGCTGATGCCCGGGAAGGCGATCGAGGCCAATTGATGTTCCTCGGCCAGTAGGAGGCTGTTGCGGTAGCAATTCGCCAGCAACTCCGGCTCCCCCCGCTGCCCGCCATGCCATACAGGCCCCACGGTGTGGATCACATGCTTGGCCGGCAGCCTTCCCGCCGTGGTGATCACCGCCTCCCCGGTGGGGCAGCCACCTTGCTTTGCCACGATCTTCTTGCAGTCATCCAGGATTTCCGGTCCACCGGCCCGGTGGATGGCCCCGTCCACCCCGCCACCGCCCAGCAGGCTGCTGTTGGCGGCGTTCACGATGGCGTCAGCCTGGAACTTCGTGATGTCTCCTTGGATGGTATCCAGTTTCATGGGTGATCGCTTTCCGGTAAAGATCGTCGCTGGCTTCGGGCAAGGAGACAGGACCGGTAAGTTAGCCGTGCGTATCCGATACCATGCAGCTAACGAGCAAACTCCCCCGCGCAGGCACCACCATCTTCACGGTGATGAGCAAACTGGCCGTGGAGCACGGCGCCATCAACCTCGGCCAGGGCTTTCCGGACTTCCCCATCGATCCCAAGTTGGGCGAGCTCGTCGCCGAGGCCATTCGGAAAGGGCACAACCAGTATGCTCCCATGCCTGGCCTCGTCCCCTTGCGGGAAGCCGTTGCCGCCAAGGCCGAAAAGCTGTACGGCCATGCATACGACCCCGAACATGAGGTGACCATCACCGCCGGCGCCACCCAGGCCAT
This sequence comes from Flavobacteriales bacterium, assembly GCA_035325445.1. Lineage (GTDB taxonomy): Bacteria > Bacteroidota > Bacteroidia > Flavobacteriales_F > PHOS-HE28 > PHOS-HE28. Next base: position 26,503 of record DAOKZW010000020.1, on the reverse strand, counting down.
CTTCACTGTGTTTGCCGCAGTGGTACGCCCGGGCGACGAGGTGGTGCTGATCGATCCATCCTACGACAGTTACGCGCCCGGCGTGGAACTGTTCGGCGGCACGCCGGTGCATGTGCAACTCGGTCCGGACATGGCCTTCGATGCCGAAGCGGTGCGAAAGGCGATCACGCCCAGGACCCGCCTGCTGCTGATCAATACACCGCACAACCCGGCCGGGCGCATCCTGCGCGACACGGACATGCGGGAGGTGGCGGCCATGTTGCGCGGCACGGACATCCTGCTGCTGAGCGACGAGGTGTATGAACACATCGTGTTCGACGGCGAGCCGCATGCCTCGGCCATCCGCTACCCGGAGCTGCACGAGCGGGCCTTCGTCACCTTCAGCTTCGGCAAGACCTTCCACATCACAGGGTGGAAGATGGGCTATGTGCTGGCTCCCCGTCAATTGATGACGGAGTTCCGTCGTGCCCACCAATTCAACGTGTTCAGCGTGAACGCGCCGGCCCAGTATGCCTTGGCGGAATACCTTGGTGAGCCATCCCGCTACATGGAGCTAGCCCCGTTCTTCCAAGCCAAGCGCGACCGCCTGCTGGATGGACTGCGCAGTTCCAAACTGCGGCCCTTGCCATGCGAGGGCAGTTATTTCCTGCTCGCCAACTACAGCGCCGTCAGCGACCTGCCCGACCTGGAGTTCGCCCAGTGGATGACCCGCGAACACGGGGTAGCCACCATCCCCCTTTCCCCGTTCTACCGGCAGCCACCACAAGGGCAACACCTGGTCCGTTTCTGCTTCGCCAAGCAGGACGCTACCTTGGATGCCGCAATCGAAAAGCTATGCAAGACCTGAGGGTAACGCTCGTGCAGACGGACCTGGCCTGGGAGGACGCCGGGGCCAACCGCGCCATGCTGGCCGGAAAATTCGCGGCATTGAAAGGGGCCACGGACCTGATCGTCCTGCCGGAAATGTTCACCACCGGCTTCAGCATGCGCAGTGCCGAGCTGGCCGAGACCATGGACGGCCCCACGGTGGCCTGGATGCGGCAACAGGCGGCGGCATTGGATGCCGCCATTTACGGCAGCATGATCATGCACGAGGATGGGCGGTACACCAACCGCGGCATCTTCATGAGGCCCGATGGCAGCATGGCCTGGTACGACAAGAAACATCTCTTCCGCATGGGCGAGGAGAACAACCACTACACCACGGGCAACAAACGGGTGGTCACCGAATTCCGGGGCTGGCGCATCCTGCTGCAGATCTGCTACGACCTCCGCTTCCCGGTGTTCGCGCGCTCCCGCAGCATTGCGGGACGCGGCGACTACGACCTGATGCTCTACGTGGCCTGTTGGCCGTCGGCGCGGCACTACGCCTGGCAGCATCTGCTCATCGGGCGGGCCATCGAGAACCAGGCCTGCCTGGTGGGCGTGAACCGCGTGGGCACCGACGGCAACGGCCTGCAGTATGGGGGTGGATGCACCGCACTGGATGCGCTGGGCCAGCCCGTGGAGGCGTTCCCGCAAAGCGATGGGGAGTGGGTACGCACCGTGACCTTGGAGGCCGGTCCCATGCTGGCCTTGCGCAAAAAATTCCCCGTCGCCTTGGATGCGGACGCGTTCGAGCTGTCCGGCCGGAACTGATCAAGGGCGGGGCATCACCGCATCACGGTCACGTGCCCCATCCGGGTCTGCTCAAAGCCCAGGCGTCCATTGCTGTCCTCCTGCAACCTGTAGGTGACCTGGAACACGTACACCTCGTTGGGCACGGGTTTCCCGGACACGGTGCCGTCCCAGCCCACGTTCACATCGGTGGAATGGAAGAGCTCCCCGCCCCAGCGGTCGAACACATACATCTCGTACTCCACGATGTTGTTGCCCGATACCAACCAGATGTCATTGCGCCCGTCACCGTTGGGGGTGAATGTGTTGGGGATGAAGATGGTGGGCCGGCAGAACTCCTCCACCAAGGCGCTGTCGATGCGCGTGCAGCCGTAGTTGTTGGTGATGCTCACGGCATGCCATCCGTATTCCTTGGCGCGGATCATCTGTGATTGCTGTCCGTTGCCCCACAGGAAAACACTGCCTGGGTTGCCGGCATCGATCTCCACGTAGTGCGGATCTTCCTCCAAACAGGCATAAAACTGGTGGTCCGGCAACCGGTCAGGTACGGGATTGAACAGTACCGTGATGTCATCCGAAACGCTGCAATAGCCGTTGTTCACCACAACGCTGTACGTGCCTCCGCTACCCACGGCGATGGTGCGCGATGTGGCTCCGGTGCTCCACGTGTAGCTGTTGCCCGGATCGCCGGCATCCAGGACCAGAATCTGGCCGCTGCACAGCACGGTGTCCGTGCCCAGGTAAACCGTGGGTGGCGGCACGAAGCTGGCACTGGCGGTGAAGTCGGCCACGCATCCGAAGGCATTTTCCACGTGCACGGTCCATGTGCCCGGCTGGGTCACGGAGATCGACTGGCTGCCTTGGCCATCATTCCACGCATAGGTGCTTCCGGGGTTGCCCGCATCGAACACGATGGTGCCGCCGATGCAAGCCGTGGTGTTGGCCAACGTGTTCACCGGTGCCGGGTTGAAAAGCACCGTTACGGTATCGGTTCCGGAACAGTAGCCGTTGGTGGCCGTCACACTGTACACACCGCTTGTGCTGGCATTGATCGCCGGTGTTGTCTGGCCCGTATTCCACAGATAGCTCACGCCCTGCACCTCGCCCGCATCCAACAGCAGGGGATCTCCTTCGCACAAAACCTGGTCGGCGCCCAATGTCACCGATACGCGGGGCATCAGGGTAACCACCGCATCAAACGTCGCACTGCAGTTCTGCGACGTGGTCACCGTAACGGAATAGGTGCCGCTGGCGGTGGGCGTTATGGCCTGTGTGCCGGTCCCCGTGCTCCACGCGTAAGTGGCCCCAGGGTTGCCCGCGTCGAGCACCACGGGATCCAGTTCACACGCCGTGATGTCCTGCAGGTTGTCCACCGGCAAGGCATTGAACGCGATGTTCACGGCATCCGAGGCCTGGCATCCGTTGGCATCCGTGACGGTGACGCTGTACGTGCCGGTTGCGTTCACGGTGATCTGTGGGCCGGTTGCGTTGGTACTCCACAGGATTGAGTTACCCGCATTTCCCACGTTCAGCACATGGCTGGTCGCTCCGCACAGGTTCAGGTCGGGCCCCAGGTCCACCACGGGCAATGCGTGGAACAGGACGTTGAAGGTCTTGACCACCTGGCACATGTTGTGATCGGTCAGGGTGACCACGTATTGCCCGGGCTGGGTAACGGCGATGGTCTGCGTGGTGGCGTTTGTGTTCCAGCTGTAGGTGGATCCGGGGAAGCCGGCGTCCAGCACCATTTGTTCACCCATGCAGGCCGCCAGGTTCACGGGTGTCACCAGGTTCTCAAAGGCCACGGTCACCACGGTGGAGTCGGTCACCGTGCATCCATTGGCATCGGTCATGGTGGCCACATAGGTTGCCGAATGGTCCACCAGGATGGCCGGTGCCACGATGTTGGCCGCATTCAGGTTAGCGGCGGGTGCCCAACTGATCTGATACGGCGCGGGCATGTTGTGGCCCACTTGGAGCTGCAGGCCCAAAGCGGTGCACACGGAAGTATCGGCGGGCATCTGCAGCACATACTGCGGGCTCACGTCCACCGCTATGGATGCGGATTGCGTACATCCAGTGGCCACGTCGGTAGCGGTGCAGGTAAACGTCGTGGGCGCACCGGGCGTGGCCGTTGTGCTCGCTGCGGCCGGATTGGCCACCACGGGTGCCGGTGTCCATGCGATATTGTAGTTGCCAGTGGAGGACACCGAGGCGGACAGGTTCACCGATTCGCCGTGGCACAGGGAAAGGTCGTTCGCGCTGGCCGTTACGCCGGTCAGTTGGCTCACGGCCACCATGACCTGTCCGGAGGCGGTGCATCCCCATGAATTGGTTGCGGTTGCGGTGTAGGTGGTGGTGGCCGCCGGCGACGCCACGGGGTTTGCCGTGCCCGTGGCATTCAGGCCCGTGGCGGGCGTCCAGCTCCATGTGATCCCCTGTCCGGAGGAAACCTGGGCCTGCAGTTGCACGCCCGCCGCCCCGCAGCGCACGGTATCGCTCATGGGCAGAAGGTTGAAGGCAGGGGCCACATGCACCAGGACCGAATCCTCGTAAACGCACCCGGAGTTGTTGGTCACCTGCGCCTTGTACCAGGTATCCCCGGTGGGAGTGGCCACGGGCAATGCGCTGGCGGGGTTGCTCAACGTGGCCGCTGGCGTCCAAACCAATTGGCCGGTTGCATCCTCATAGCGGGTGATGAGCACGTTGTCCAACGCCCAGTTGTCCTGCCCGGCACCGGAGTGGGCCAATTGCCGCCAGCGCAGGCGTACGGCATTGCCGGAAGGCCCCAGGGCGGGCACGGCCACATCGATCTGGGTGAAATCCGGGTAGGCCGCCTCATTGAACAAGGCCAGGTTGTTCCACGTGCTGCCGTTGGTGCTGTATTCGAGCACCACGTCCTCGCCGGGGTCCGCATCATCACATGGCGCGGCATCCGCGGCGATCTTCAGGGCGAAGTGGGCCATGCCCCCATGGCTCAGGTCCATGGCAGGCGAGGTGGCGCTGCGTGTTCCCCCGCCGTTGAAGTACAGGGCCATTCCGGTGACGGACCCGCAGGCCGCGTTGGCGGTCCCACCTTGGATGGACTGCCACCACGGGGCCGGCGCTCCCTCGAAGGCATCGGCGTAAAGCACACGTTCCACCTCGGCGTGCAGGGTGGTGGTATTGTTCAGGCAGATGGAATCGTCCGATGCCGTGGTACGCACCGAATAGATGTTGCTCGGCTGCACATGCACGAAGATGCTGTCCACGGCACTGCCGCACCCCACCGGGCTGGACACCATCAGCTTGTACCAGGTGTCCGCATTGGGATAGGCGATCGGGTCGGGAATGGTCGGGTCGGACATCTGCGCCGACGGGCTCCAGTTCAGGTCGAACCAATCCGCGTTGGGGATGGCGCCGACACCGAGCTGTACGGCATTGAACTGGCATACCGTGGTGGTGGCCTGTCCGTTTGCGGTCAGGTCGAGCGTGGGGTCCACGGGCAATCCCACCTGGAACTCGAAATGCTTCGCACAACCGCTGGGCATGATCACGCCGTCCACGCGGTACACATCGTTGTGGTCGGGCGTGAAGGTGTAGCTGTTCCCCGTGGCCAGCACGGTCCCGGGATCGCTGGCCATGGTCCACTGGGCGTTGGACAAGGCGATGGGCGAGGTCAGCGTCACGGGGTCCGATGAACAGATCACCGGGTCCTGCGGGGCCGGCTCGGCCATGTTGTTCGACAGTGCGTACAGGTAGCTTTCGCCCGACGCCAAGCCGTAGGCATAGGCCAGGAAGCCCGTGTTGGAGGACAGGGTGTGGACGCCCGCAGGAAGCGGCAGCTTGGCATACGAGTAGCCCGCGCAGCCAGCGTAAGTGCTGAATGCGGAGGCCGCCACGGGACTGCCATCGAGCATGAACTGGGAGATGCCGCCGGTGGGGGTCACCACGCTCACAAAGTGCTGCATGCCCGACTGTGTGGAGAAGAGGGTGGTGAACCCGGCCGAACGGCTCATGCGGTCATCGGCAGTGAGCAGCAGCAAGGAGGGATCTCCGCTGCCTGCGCAGGTGGCCCCCTGCATCACCTGCGACACGCTGATGGGCTTATTGGCGGTGATGCACGCAGGTTGGTTCGTGTTCGCCACGGTATGCACCCCGCCCGCATTGAGCATGACGGGTGCCCCGCCATTGATGGACACGGCGGTGTTGTTCTCGTTGGCGAGCACGCGGTAACCCCACACGGCCAAGTTGCCCAAGGGCACGGTATGGAAGGAGGTTCCCCAAGTGCTCACGGGCACCATTTGTTCGTTCACATGGTCGCAGGCCGCACACTCGATCACGGCACACATGCTCCCCCCAAACACGGCAAATGGCCGGCAGGGGCCGCTTTGGGCGGTGCCCACCACGGTAGTGCCGGTCAGGTCGGTGAGGCCGCTCAGCGCCTGTACCTGATAAACCTGGCCGGCATTGAGGTTCACGGTGAATGGCACCCCCGCCGCATGTCCGGCCGTGGTGGTGGCGCTCGGCGTGATGGTGATTCCCGTGCCGTCCTCGGTGGCCACCACCAGGAACTCGCTGCGGAAGATGTAGGTGCCGTTCTGGTAGGCAGTGGAGGTGCCCGGCAAGGCCTGCACCCGGTACGATGTGCCCAAGCTCTGCAGGGGCAGCACCTGGGTGGCGTCGGTGGTCTGGTTCTGGTAGTTCACCAAAGTGACGGTCACGGGTGCGGAGGCATTTACATACACCCCCTTGTCCAACACCGTTTCGGACCCGATGGCTTCGTGGATGCCCGGTATGCTCACCGTGGCTACACCGTTGGCCGCAACGCTGAACGTGGTGCTCCATCCGGCGAGCGGCAGGCTTACGGTACCCGTGGTGGGCTGTTCGGCGGCGATCTTCAAGGAAAGCTGCTGGGTACCTGATGCGTTTTGCATGAAGGCCAGCCAAAACTCACGGCCGCGGGTGTCCAGCGCCCCTGTTTGGGCCATGGCCGCAACCGACGCAAATAGGAACAAGGCACAGAGAAAGCGACGCATTATGGAAATGGATCTGGATCCTATCCGATTGGGGATTTTTGATGCCTTACTACGCAAGGTTCTTCCGAATGTTCGTTTCGATGAGAAGACGATACCAATAGACGAGTGGTTGCTTTTTTTCGACGAATTTTCTTGGCAGAGACACGAAAAAAATCTATGCCACGGCGCGAAAGCCCGGATTACCAAGCGATTATCCTACAACCGACGAATGCCCGATCTGCTCCGGCCAAGGCCGTCAACGCACCCCTGAAAGGGTCCAGGTGCGCTCCACCACCCAGCCCGCACGGATCACCACGGGGTCGGGATCAAGGAAGACCTGTTCCGGAGGGATGCGCAGGTCGTAATCCCCGGTGCTCCACCGGCCATTTCCGTCCCGGTCCCGGAACAGCTTGATGCCATAGCTCCCTGGCGGCAGTCCGTCCCATTCCACATGGGCGGGCAGCCCCTCCAGCCGCATCTCCCGCAAGGTGCGGCCCTGCCCTGCATTCAATTGCACCAACAAGGGACCGGCGATCACCTCCGTGCTGTCCACGGTCAATTCAAGCTTCAACTTGCCCAGTGAGCGCGGATCGGGGTCCTGCAGCACCAGGCGCGTGGTATCGTTCGTGCCGCCCATCACGGCCTGGATGGCCCTGGGATACAGCACCAATTCCGCGGAATTACCTGGCCCGGGCCTGATCCCAAGCCCGATGGTCCGTCCGTGGATGCTGTCCTCCGGTACCACCATTGGGATCAACAGGGTGTCCATTGTCAGGCGCATCTGCGACACGTCCACCATCCCTACCGGGCGTGTGCTTTCCAGCAGCCAATCCCCGGAGACCGGATGACGCTTGGCCGTGACCCCGGAATGGAACGGCATCGCGCCCACGGCCCGATAGGTCAGTGAGTCCAACGCGGCCGTGTCTTCAAGAAGCACAAAGCGCTGCCCGTTCAGCAAGGTGGTGTCCGAGGGCCAGAAGACCACGGTATCCCGGGTCGCATTCCATTCGGGCCACCACTGCAACCGGCCTCCTTCGCGGTCCAATGAGCGAAGGGACAATTCACCGGCGGGGCGTGCCATGACCATCTGCCACCCCCGTTCGGGCAGCACCTTGGCGGCCACCACGAACTGGGTGGGCGAGGCGGCCCGGAACAGGCGAAGGACGTACGCCTCCGTGTCACCGGGATCCACCGGATGCTCCAGGAAGGCGACCTCCTCGGTAGGCAGGTCATAGCGGAAGTTCCCGTTGCGGTCCACCAAAGCGGTAAGGTACATGGGGCCGGCCGGCAGATGGGTGAGCTTAAAGCGGCCATCCTTGGCGGAGCGCGTGAAATAGGCGGGCGGCATGGTGCGCACATCACCGGTGTCCTGCACGGGATGCAGCAGCACCAAGGCATCCGGCACGGGTTGCCCGGAGAATGCATCCACGACCCGCCCGGCCAGGGAAAGGCTGTCCACATGGCGGCCCGTGGAAACCACGTAGGTAAGGCCCGCTGCCGGGTTGCCTTCGCTGAGGTCCAGCACGGCCTCGCCGATATTGAAGGTGTAGGTGGTGGCTTCCTTCAGGGGAGCGTTCAGGGTGATCACCACATCCGTGCCCCGCGCCACCGCCACGTCCGGTTGCTTTTCCAGGGGAGGAGAGATCAGGAGCCGCTCGCGTACGCGATCGAGCTTCACCCGCTCATCGAAATGAAGGACGATCCTGTTGCTGGCGAACCCCGAGCTTCCGTTGGCGGGCTCAGCGGCAAGCAACTGCGGCGCGGCCGTGTCCTTCGGGCCTCCCTGCGGCTCCCGCACCTGGGCGCACGCCGCCAGCAACAAGGCCGCGCCAGCGGTGATGACGAACCGGACCCGGGCTCCCCTTCCGGCTGCAGCAGGCGTAGTACGGTGACGTTCCATGCGCGTGACGGGGCGAAGATACCGGCGGCCCCGGCGGGCGGCCGCATGGGCATTCGCAGACTTTAACCGTGGTGTTGCGGCCGCCGTGCCCCACCTTTGCGGTACGCCATGACGGACAAGGCAACGGCGGACAGCCGCAAGAGGAAGGCCAAGCGGAGGCAACTGCTGCGTAAGCTGCGCAACAAATACCGCGTGGCGCTCATCAGCGAATCCACGTACGAGGAGCGCTTCAGCTTCCGCCTGTCGCGGATGAACGTGATCCTGCTGGCCATCATCCTGTTCATCATCAACGCCCTGTTCGTGGCGGCGGTGATCGTGTACACCCCGCTGAAGCAGTACATCCCCGGCTACTCCAACCAGCAGGTGAAGCTCAATGCCTACCGGGCCACGCTCACCGCGGACTCGTTGGAGCATGCGCTTTCCATCCGCGATGCGTACATCGAGAACCTGCGCAACGTGCTCAGCGGGGAGCTCCCTGCGGACAGCATCACCCTGACCGTGCCCACGGTGCGGGCTCCGGGCGCGGAGGAGCTGCAGCCTTCCCGGGCCGACAGCGCCCTGCGGGCGAAGATCCGGCAGGAGGAGGCCTACAGCGTACACACCACCACCCCATCGGGCAGCTTGGAGCGCATAGGGCTGCCGGGCCTGCTGTTCTTCCCGCCACTGCGCGGGGTGGTCACCAGCAATTTCAACCCCGGCGAGGGCCACTACGGCATCGACATCGTGACCAAGGCCGACGAGGCCGTGAAGGCCTGCCTGGACGGCACCGTGCTGATGGCCAGCTGGACCAGTGACGCGGGCTATGTGATCCTGGTGCAGCACAGCCTGGACCTGGTGAGCCTGTACAAGCACAACGCCGTGCTGCTGAAGAAGGTGGGCGACAAAGTGAAGGCGGGCGAGGCGATCGCCATCGTGGGCAACAGCGGCGAGCTCACCAGCGGGCCGCACCTGCACTTCGAACTGTGGTCGGGCAGCAAGCCGGTGGACCCGCAGGCCTACATCAGCTTCCAGTGAGCCATGTCCGTGAAGTCGTTCGCAGCAAGGATCCTGGCGCGGGCCACCACCGGCGCGGTGCTGCGCCGGGCCCAAACCCCTTCAGCCACGCAGGCCAAAGTGCTAAGCCAGCTGGTGGCGCAAGGACGGCACACGGCCTTCGGAAAGGAACGCGGGCTGGACGGTGTACACGACCATGCCTCGCTGATCGCCGCCGTACCGCTGCGCGACTACGAAGGTTTCCGGCCCTACATCGAGCGCATCATCGCCGGGGAGCACGATGTGGTGTGGCCCGGCACGCCCTTGTACCTGTGCAAGACCAGCGGCACCACCAGCGGGGCCAAGTACATCCCCATCACCGAGGCCAGCCTGCCCAACCACATCGGCAGCGCCCGGCGCGCCCTGCTGGCCTACATCGCCCGCACGGGCAACACCGCCTTCGTGGACGGCAAGATGATCTTCCTGCAAGGCAGCCCGAAACTGGACAAGAAGGGGGTCGTACCGGCCGGGCGGCTCAGCGGCATCGTGGCCAATCACGTGCCCGCCTATCTGCTGAAGAACCGCCTGCCCAGCTACGCCACCAACACCATCCCTGACTGGGAGACCAAGGTGGAAGCCATTGTGGGCGAGACCGTGCATGCGGATATGCGGCTGATCAGCGGCATCCCGCCTTGGGTGGAGATGTATTTCGAGCGCCTGCTGGCCCGTACCGGCAAGTCCACCATCCGTGAACTGTTCCCCCACTTCTCGCTCTTCGTGTACGGTGGCGTGAATTTCGAGCCCTACCGGGCGCGGCTCCAAAAACTGATCGGCGGGGCCGTGGACAGCGTGGAGACCTTCCCCGCCAGCGAAGGCTTCATCGCCTACCAGGACCAAGGCCCCGGCGAGGGCCTGCTGTTGGTGTTGGACAACGGCATCTACTTCGAGTTCATCCCCACGGAAGACCTCGGCAAGCCAAACCCGCGACGGCTCTCCATCGGTGAAGTGGAGCTGGGCGTGAACTATGCGCTGGTGCTGCATACCAATGCTGGCCTTTGGGGCTACGAACTGGGAGACACCGTGAAGTTCGTCTCGCTGGTTCCGCCGCGCGTGGTGGTCACCGGGCGCACCAAGCACTTCACCAGCGCTTTCGGCGAGCACGTGATCGCGGAAGAGGTGGAAGGCGCCCTGAAGGAGGCCATGGAACAGCATCCATGCGAGGTGGCCGAGTTCACCGTGGCCCCGCAACTGGCCCCGGCCGAAGGACTGCCGCGTCACGAGTGGTTCATCGAATTCGCTGCGCCCCCGGCCGACATGGAAGCCTTCGCACGGGTCATCGATGAGGCGCTGCAGAAGCGCAACGTGTATTACAAGGATCTGATCACGGGCAGCATGCTGCGCCCGTTGGTGATCGTGCCAGTGTCGCGCGGCGGCTTTGCGGCCTGGATGAAGGCCCGCGGCATGAACGACGCCCAAAGCAAGGTACCGCGCCTGGCCAACGACCGGAAGTACGTGGAGGGGTTGGCGTGAGTGCGCCTCACCTGAGGTATCACGAGCCACCCACTCCGGTCTACCTTTGAGCATGGCCATGGACAAGCGGGTCCACTTCGGCACCAAAGAGGAGCACAACGCCCGGCGCGAGCAGGCCTTTCTGGCCTTGACCCCTGCCGAACGGTTCATGTGGTTCCTGCGGAGCTTCGCCGGGCCTCGCCCGGCGCACATGCGAAAGGCCAAGCAGGACAAGGGGAACTTCGTAATCAACAAGGATGGGCCCGTTCGGTGAGGAGCTGCGCGATTTCCTGATAGCGGCCCAGCAACATGGCCTGCGTGTACTTCTTGTCGATGGCGGAGCGGTGAATTTTCACGGGTACCAGCGGCAGTCGGCTGATATAGACCTGTGGGTGGACCCGACACCAGCCAACTTCGACCGGCTCTTGGCCACGCTCAAGTCCTTGGGCTATTCACTGGAAGAGCTGCCCGAAGCTGTAATCCGGCAGGAGCAAAATATTTCGATCAACCTATCACCGGACCTGGAACTGGAACTGATCACGCGCTTTGATCCGGGGAAGAGCTTCGAGGAAGCATGGGCCGCAAGCGAGCTCACTGAACTTGCCGGTGAGCCGGTCGCCATCAATCGCGTACTGGGGTTCGATGACCTGGTTAGCAGCAAGGTCCGTGCGGGCAGGCCCAAGGATCTGCTGGACATCCAGGAACTGCAGCGCAGGCGCCGGTAGTGCCCGGGGACACATGTAGTTCCTCCTCAATACGCCCGCACGTTCTTCCCTTGATACCAGTTCACGAAGGCGCGGTTCACCACGCGGTTGCCACCGGGGGTGGGATAGTTGCCGGTGAAATACCAGTCGCCCGTGTGATTGGGGCATGCCGCGTGCAGGCCTTCAATGCTTTGGTATACGATCTTCACCTCGGCCTGGATGTCAGGCGGGGTAAGCAGTTCGGCGATGCGCTTGCTGATCTGCTCCGCGGTGAAGGGCCGGTAGATGTCCTTGACGGCATTGTACTGCTCCGTGATGGGTTTGTCCACCATGGCCAAGCAACGGTCGTACACATCGTCAATGATGTTCTCCTGCTTCGTCTCCCGCAGCAGCGATATGGCGGCCTGGAATGCGGCGAGATCGCCCATGCGGGCCATGTCGATTCCGTAGCCGTCGGGGTAACGCACTTGGGGAGCGCTGCTGACCACCACGATCATGCGGGGCGACAGGCGGTCCAGCATCTTGAGGATGCTTTGCTTGAGGGTGGTGCCGCGCACGATGCTGTCGTCGATCACCACCAGGTTGTCCTTGCCGCGCCGCACGGAGCCGTACGTGATGTCGTACACGTGCGCCACCATGTCGTTGCGGTCGTTGTCGTTGGTGATGAAGGTGCGCATCTTCACGTCCTTGATGGCCACCTTCTCCAATCGCGGCCTCATGGCGAGGATCTCGCGGAGCTTGGCGGTATCGGGCTTGGGCCCCAGCTCCAGGATGCGGCGCTCCTTCACGCGGTCCAGCTCATCCTCCAGTTCCTTGAGCATGCCGTAAGCGGCCACCTCGGCGGTGTTGGGTATGAAGGAGAACACGGTGTTTTCCATGTCGTGGTCGATGGCCTGCAGGATGGCCGGGCACACGGAGCGGCCCAAGGCGATGCGTTCGCGGTACACATCGGTATCGCTGCCGCGGCTGAAGTAGATGCGCTCGAAACTGCAGGCACGCTTTTCCAGCGGTGCCAGGATCTCCTCCACGCGGTAGCTGCCGTCCTTCTTCACGATGAGCGCCTTCCCGGGCTCCAGTTCCTGCACCTGGTCGGCGGTGAGGCGGAAGGCGGTCTGTATGGCAGGCCGTTCGCTGGCGGCCACCACCACTTCCTCATCGGCGTACCAGAAGGCCGGGCGTATGCCGGCGGGGTCGCGCAGCACGAAGGCATCGCCATGGCCGATGAGGCCGGCCAGCGCATACCCGCCATCGAAGTCGGATGCACTTTGCTGCAGGATGCTCTTCACGTCGAGCTTTTCCCCGATGATGCCGGTGATCTGCTTCTCGTTGTAGCCGAGCTGGTGATGGATGGCCCGCAGGCGTTCGTTCTCCATGTCCAGGTAGTGGCCGATCTTCTCCAGCACGGTCATGGTATCGCTCCGTTCCTTGGGCACTTGGCCGATGTTGACGAGCAGCTCGAAGAGCTCGTCCACGTTGGTCATATTGAAGTTTCCGGCCACCACCAGGTTTCGGGTGATCCAATTGCTGAGGCGGCGGCGGGGATGGCAGTTCTCCAGCTCGTCGCGTCCGAAGGTGGCATAGCGCAGGTGCCCCAATAGCACCTCGCCCACGTATGGGGCGGCCCATTTGAGGGCCTCCGCGTCCTTGCCCGCCGCGGGGTTGCTGGCCAGGGCCATCTCCACGCCCTTATAGATGCGCCCGAAGATGAGGGGGATGGCATCCTTGGCCGTGCTGCGGTCGCGGTCGATGAACGGGGTGCCGGGCGGTGGATCCAGTTTGATGGTACCCACGCCCGCCCCATCCTGGCCGCGGTTGTGCTGTTTCTCCATCAGGAGGTACAGCTTGTTGAGCCCGTAGAGGGCGCTGCCGTACCGTTCCTGGTAGTGTGACAAGGGCTTGCGAAGGCGGATGAAGGCCAGGCCGCATTCGTGCTTGATCGCGTCGCTCATGTGGCGATGGGGCGTGGAATTGCCGCCAAAGGTACGTTGGGCCCCAAGGGGTCGGGGGCCGGCCTGCCCGAATTTCCCTGCTCCGGGCCAAGCAACCCCGGGCCCCTCGCCGGTGTCTTACCCATGAATGAGCCATGGGAACCGGCGGCAGCATGATCAGGCGGAAGGCTGGAACGCGCGCTTCAGCCTGTGCTTGGCCGCCCGGGCGGCCCACAGCGCTCCCGGCCCGGCCACCCATGAATAACTTAGTGCTGTCCAACGGCATCCCCTGAACCGTGCGCCTGCTGCCCCTCATATCATGCCTTGCGGCATCCTTGGGCCTTTCCGCCGCCGGGCCACCGGTGGCCACCTTCACCCGGAACCAAGGCCAATGGCCTTCTCAGGTGGCCTTCCGGGCCCGGGTGCCCGGTGGCGCCCTGTTCGTGGAGCATCAAGCCTTCACCTGGATGCTCCACCAGGGCGGGCCCCTGCATGGGCACGGGCATGCGGATGACGGCCCGCTTGCCCCGGAGCACGTGCATGCGTTCCGGGCCGTTTTTGAAGGGGCTTCGATGCCTGCGGCAACCGGCTCGGACACCCAAGGGCATTACGAGAACTACTTCTTGGGCCAAGACCCCGCCTCGTGGGGCACCGGCTGTCCGGTGTATGGGCAAGTATGGCTGAAGGGCCTTTATCCGGGCATAGACCTGGAGCTGGACGGAAGCGAGGGGCTCAAATACAGTTTCCACGTGGCCGCCGGTGCGGACCCTTCGTTGATCCGGATCCGGTACGAGGGCCAGGACCGCATCCTGCTGCGCGATGGCCGGGTGGTGGTGGAGACCACGGCCGGCACGGTGATCGAGGACGGCTTGTCGGCCTATCAGGAAACGCCCATGGGACGCCGGGAAGTGCGATGCCGCTTCAACCTGCAGGGCGACCGGCTCTCGTTCGCGCTGCCGGATGGCCATGACCCCTCGCTACCCCTGGTGATCGACCCCGTCCTCACTTTCGGCAGCTACTCGGGCAGTACGGCGGACAACTTCGGCTTCACAGCCACCTACGACAACGACGGCCACCTGTATGGTGGCGGCATCGTGTTCGGCATAGGCTACCCCGTCACCACCGGCGTGCTGGACCCCTCGTTCAACGGCGGCAGCATCGACATCGGGCTCACCAAGTTCTCGCCCGACGGAAGCGCGCTGATCTGGAGCAGCTACCTAGGCGGTTCCGCGAATGAATCGCCGCATAGCCTGGTGGTGAACAACAACAACGAACTGTATGTCCTGGGCACCACCGGTTCATTGGATTTCCCCGTTACGGCAAGTGCCCTCGGCACTTCGTTCCACGGCGGGGTCACCATTGCGGCCAATGGCGCGAACGGTTGGAAGGGGGTGAACAGCGGCTATGGTTTCGGCCATGCCAACGGCACCGACATCATCGTGGCGCACTTCTCGGCCGATGCCACCTCCCTGATCGGCAGCACCTACGTGGGCGGCAGCGGTAACGACGGGCTCAACGACGTGCTGCCGCTGGTGCACAACTACGGCGACCATTTCCGGGGCGAGATCGCCTTGGATGCGCAGGAATGGCCGGTGGTGTGCACCTCCACGCAAAGTGCCGACATACCCGTGAGCGCCAATGCGCCCCAAACAACGTTCGGCGGCATACAGGATGCCTATATCTTCCGCATGAACCCGGCGTTGTCGACCATCCAGGCCACCTACTACGGCGGCAGCGGGGCCGATAGCGGCTACGGTGTGCAGTTCGATTCCAACGGACGGGTATACACCACGGGCGGCACCACCAGCAGCGGGCTGGCCATGCCGGGTTCGCCGCTGCAGCCTGCGTACCAAGGGGGTGCCGATGGCTACATCGCACGGTGGAACGGGGCGCTCGACCAGTTGCTTTCGGCCACCTACCTCGGCACACCGGCATACGATCAAGGCTACTTCGTGCAGGTGGGCCCCGATGACGGGGTATATGCGGTTGGACAGACCCACGGGGCCTTCCCCGTGACGCCGGGCGTGTACGCCAATCCGGGCAGCACGCAGTTCATCCAGAAACTGTCCAACGACCTTTCAGCCTCCACGTGGTCCACGGTGATCGGCTCGGGCAGCAGCAGCCAGAACCTCTCCCCTTCGGCCTTCTTGGTGAGCGACTGCGGCCAGATCTACTTCAGCGGCTGGGCGGGCGTGGTGAACGGCTACGCCCAGGCGCAGGGCGGCAGCACCACGGGAACGCCGGTGACCGCGGACGCCTTCCAGTCCACCACCGATGGCAGCGATTTCTACCTGATGGTGCTTGACCAGGACGCGGCCTCCCTGAACTACGCCACCTTCTTCGGCGGCCCGCAAAGCCGTGAACATGTGGACGGTGGCACTTCCCGTTTTGACAAGCATGGCACGGTGTACCAAGCGGTGTGCGCCGGCTGCCCCGGGCACAACGACTTTCCCACCACGCCCAACGCATGGTCCACCACGAACAACTCGTTCAACTGCAACCTCGGCGTGTTCAAGTTCGACCTCATCAAGCCCACGGCACACATCGAGGTGGACGGCCCCGACCACGTGTGCCTGCCGGATGCCACCGTGCATTTCATCAACCTGAGCGTGGGCGGCACCGTCTTCGATTGGGACTTCGGCGATGGCACGGGTGCCACGGCCTTCGAACCCACGCACACCTACTCGACGCCCGGCACGTACACCGTACGGCTGGTGCTGAGCTCCGACGACCCCTGCCTGAGCAACGACACGGCCTACGTACAGGTGGCGATCATCCAACCCCAAACGCCCTCCATCGACCCGGTGCCGCCGGTATGCCCCGGCGGGTCCGTGCAACTGCAGGCGCACGGCGGGCATGTATTCCAGTGGCTTCCCGCGCCGGGCATCACCGACCTGCACGTGGCGGACCCCGTGGTATCGCCGCCCGGCAACACCACCTATACCGTGGTGGTGACCGACAGCTGCGGCACGGACACGGCGAGCATAGACATCGTGGTGGCCATGCCGATCGGCGTGGGCGCCGGCAACGACACGGTGGTATGCGTGGGCCAATCGGTGCCTTTGCAGGCAACCGGCGGAGGCACCTATGCCTGGTCACCGGCCGCCTTGTTGGCCGATCCAACCTCGGCCACACCCTTGGCCTCGCCCCCGGACACCACCATCTACCACGTGGTGATCACCACGCCCCAAGGATGCGTGGTGGAGGATTCCCTCACGGTGGCCGTGCAGTTCGGGCCGCCGGTGCCTTTGGTGGGCGATACCGCCATTTGCCTGGGCGACCAGGCGCAGCTATGGGCGCTGGGGGGTGATTCGTATGCTTGGCAGCCCGCATCGGGCATCAGCGAACCGGGCATGGCCAACCCGGTGGTCAACCCATCGGTGCCCACCACCTATACCGTGGTGGTGGGCAATGCCTGCGGCACGACTACCGCATCCGCCTTCGTGGACGTGCAGCAGGTGGTGGCCCACGCATGGCCCGACACCACGGTATGCCCCAACGACCGCCTGGTGCTCCATGCCGGGGGCGGCACCACCTACACATGGTCGCCCGTGGCCTCCAACTCGGACCAGTTGGTGCTCGACCCCGCCCAGGCCGGGCACTATACCGTCACCGTAACGAACGACCTGGGCTGCACGGACGTGGCCGATGTGGACGTGGCCCTGTACCCGCCGGCCCATGTTTTCGCCGGCCATGAGGCCACCATCGACTGGGGCGGCGGCGCGCAGCTCTTCGCCACGGGCAGCGGCAACTTCCTGTGGTGGCCGGACTCCACCTTGAGCTGCAACGATTGCCCCGCGCCGGTGGCCACGCCCACCACCACCACCACCTATACCGTGGAGGCCACCGACACGAACGGATGCAGGGCCACGGCACAGGTCACCGTGTATTTCCGCGGCAGCCTGTTCGTGCCCAACACCTTCACACCCAATGGCGACGAGGTGAATGACGTGTTCCGCGCCATCACTGCGGACGTGACGGATTTCAGGCTCTACGTGTTCAACCGGTGGGGCGAGCTCATCTTCACCACGGACCAGCCGCACAACGGCTGGGACGGCACCTACCAGGGGCGGGAATCGCCGATCGACACCTACGTGTGGCGCGTGGATTACACGGAGCGCAACGGCGATGGCCGCACGGCCTACGGGCATGTCAACCTCATCCGCTGAGGCCCTACCGACCTGTCCTTACAGGAACATGCCGCGCTCCAGGCCGAGCCACTGCAGGGCTGCGCCACTGAGGAGCATCTCCTTCCGGGCATCATCCCACGGCATGGACCGTATCAGCTTCCCCGGCTCCAGCTCGCCGAGGGGAAAAGGATAGTCGGTGCCCAAGGCCACGCGCTGCGGCCCCACCATGTTCACCAAGTGTTGCAACATGGCGGGGTCGTGCACGAGCGAATCCACCCAGAACTTGCCCAAGTAATCGCGGGGCGCCACGGGGTTGTCCACGGCGCACAGGTCGGGGCGCACATCGAAACCGTGCTGGATGCGGCCGAAGGTGCCGGGGAACGAGCCTCCGCCGTGGGCGAAGGCCACCCGCAGGCGCGGCAGTTTCTCGAACAGGCCGCTGAAGATCATCGTGGTGATGGCCATGGTGGTCTCCATGGGCATGGCCACCAGCCAGGGCGCCCAATACTTCTCGGTCCGTTCCTTGCCCAGCATGTCCCAAGGGTGCACGAAAACGGCCATGCCCAGCTCCTCGCATGCTTGGAAAATGGGGAACAGATGGGGCTCCCCGAGGTTATGCCCCTCCACGTGGGTGCCGACCTGCACGCCGGCCAGCCCGATGCGCTTGCAGCGCTCCAGCTCCTTGACGGCCAGCCCGATATCCTGCATGGGCAGCGTGCCCAGGCCGATGAAGCGCTTGGGATGTTCCTGCACAATGCCGGCGATGTGGTCATTGAGGAACATCGCCAGGTCCAGCGTGTCCTTGGGCCTGGCCCAATAGCTGAACATCACGGGCACGGTGCTCAACACCTGCACATGCACATGGTGCTGGTCGCATTCGGCCATGCGCCGCGCCGGATCCCACACGTTGGCCTCCACCTCACGGAAGAAGCGGTCATCCTTCATCATGCGCGCGCAACCCGGCTTGTGGTGGTCCAGGTGGATGAACCCCCCATAGCCGAAGCGCCTCCCGAAATCGGGAATATCCTTGGGCAGGATGTGTGTGTGTATGTCTACGGCCAATAGCTCCGGCATCCCCCCTCTATACGTATCGTCCATCGGCCTCCATCACGTGCCCGCACTGCTTGCAAGTGCGCAGCTCCTCGCTACCGTAGAACTTCTTGAAGCGGGGCAGGAAATCCTTTTCAATGTCGTGCAGGACGAAATAGTCCTCCCACAGTTTGTGGTTGCACTTCTCGCAGAACCACAGCAGGCCGTCCTTCATCTCGCGGTCATCGCGCTTGCACTCGATCACCAGCCCTACCGAACCGGCCGGGCGGGAAGGCGAGTGCGGCGTGCGGGCAGGCAGCAGGAACATCTCGCCGGCCTTGATGGGGACCTTCACGGCCTTGCCGTCCTCCTGGATGCCCACCTCGATGTCGCCTTCCAACTGGTAGAACAACTCCTCGGTCTCGTTCCAATGGTAGTCCTTGCGGGCATTGGGCCCGCCCACCACCATCACGATGTAATCGCCCGCGTCGGCATACAGGTTCTTGTTGCCCACGGGCGGCTTCAGCAGGTCGCGGTTATCCTTGATCCATTGCATCAAATTGAAGGGACGCCGTATGCTCATCGTTCCGGTTTGTTGGGTCCCGAAGGTACGGCAGCGCCAGCGGGGTGTTGATCGGCGTTGTGGGCGCGGCCGGCATCCCGGATCGCGCCGGGATGTTTCCTTTACGGCATGGACATACGTTTGGACGGCAAGCGGGCCTTGATCGGCGGCGGCACCCAAGGGATCGGCCGGGCCACGGCCCTTGAAATGGCGCGCCTGGGCGCGGAGGTGTTCCTGCTGGCCCGCAAGGAGGAGGACCTGCGCCACACCGTGGCGGAGCTGGACACCTCCGGCGGACAACGGCACGGCTACCTCGCGGCGGACATGGCGGACACCGCGGCATTGGGCCAGGCCTTGGCGCTCCACGTGGCGGAGCACGGCCCGGTGGACATCCTGGTGAACAACACGGGCGGCCCGCCGCCGGGCCCGGCGCACCTGGCGGAGGTGGAGGCCTACGCCCAGGCGTTCCGCCTGCACCTGTTGGCCTTCCAGACCTTGGTGCTGGCCTTGGTGCCGGGCATGAAGGCGCGCGGCGGCGGCCGCATCATCAACGTGATCAGCACCAGCGTGAAGCTGCCGCTGCACAACCTGGGCGTGAGCAACACCGTGCGGGGCGCGGTGGCCAATTGGAGCAAGACCCTCGCCAACGAGCTGGGGCCGCACCATATCACCGTGAACAATGTGCTGCCCGGGGCCACGGCCACCTCGCGCCTGGCGGCCATCATCGCCGGAAAAAGCAGCAAGGCGGGAATCAGCGAAGAGGAGGCCACGCAAGAGATGTTGGCCGAGATACCCCTGCGCCGTTTCGCGCGGCCCGAGGAGACCGCTGCGGCCATCTGCTTCCTGGCCGGGCCGTCGGCCGCCTACATCAACGGCATCAACCTGCCGGTGGACGGGGGGCGCACGGGCTGCTTATGATCTTTCCACCCGCGTCTCCGGCACCACCAGCCGAAAGCCCTTCCCGTGCACGTTGGCGATGGTCACGTCCGGGTCGGCGGCCAAGTACTTGCGCAGCTTGGCGATGTACACGTCCATGCTACGGCCGTTGAAGTAATTGTCGTCGCCCCACACCTTCCTTAGGGCCATGGGTCTTTCCAGCAAGGCGTTTGCATGCTCGCACAGCAGGTGCAGCAGTTCATTCTCCTTGGTCGTCAGGGTGCGGTCGCCACCGGGCCCCGACAACACTTGTCGACGTGCATCGAACATATAGCGTCCCAGCCTGAATTCGGTCTGCCGTTCCTTGGCGGGTGCGGCACCCCAGGACCTTCGCAGCACCGCCTGAATGCGCAACAGCAGCTCCTCCATGCTGAAGGGCTTGGTGAGGTAGTCGTCCGCGCCGCTCTCGAAGCCCATGAGCGTATCCTGCCGCATGTTCTTCGCCGTGAGGAAAACGATCGGCGTCTTGTCATCGGCGTTGCGGATCTCGCGTGCCAGGGTGAAGCCGTCCTTCACGGGCATCATGATGTCCAGCAGCAGCAGGTCGAACCCGCCCTCCTTGTATGCCTTCAGCCCTTGCTCGCCGTCGGTGCGGTGCTCCACCTCGAAGCCCTTGGCGCGCAGGTACT
The DNA here is from genome assembly GCA_035325445.1 of Flavobacteriales bacterium. GTDB lineage: Bacteria > Bacteroidota > Bacteroidia > Flavobacteriales_F > PHOS-HE28 > PHOS-HE28. Next base: position 5,590 of record DAOKZW010000020.1, on the reverse strand, counting down.
GCGCCAGCAGCAGGCCCAGGTTATGGTCATCCTCGCACAGCAGCAGTCTGGTCTTCTTTTCCATGCTCGAAAGGTAGGGTGATGATGAACCGGCTTCCCGTGGGCTGCTCGGTGCCGCCCGTGTTGCTTTCCACGCGGATGGTGCCGCCATGGCGCTCCACGACGGACTTCACGTAGCTCAGGCCCAGCCCGAAGCCTTTCACGTTGTGGATGTTCCCCGTGGGTATGCGGTACAACCTGTCAAAGATCTTCCGTTGCTCGCTGCGCGGTATGCCGATGCCGTTATCCTTCACCTCGATGATGAGGTGCTGCGCGTCGCTCCGCGTGGCCAAGCGGATAACGGGGGTGGTGTTGCAGTATTTCACCGCGTTGTCGATCAGGTTGTAGAAGATGCTGGTGAGGTAGGTGCGATCGCCGCGCAGGTGGGCCAGTTCGGCCCCGGGCAGCAGGATGATGCTGCCTCCCCGCTTCTCCAGCTGCAGCGCGCTGTTGCGCACCACCTCGGCCAGCAATGCGTGCATGTCCACGTCCACCAGTTTCAGCCGCATGCCTCCTTCCTCCGTCACGGCGCTGAGCAACACATTCTCCACCAGCATGCCCAACCGCCTGTTCTCGTCGCGGATCATCCCGGTGAGCATGGCCACCTGGTCGGCATCCTTTGGCATGCCCGGATCATTGAGGGCCTCGCAGGCCAGTGAAATGGTGCTGATGGGTGTTTTGAGCTCGTGGGTGAGGTTGTTCACCAGGTCGTTCTTTACCTCGCCCAGTCGTTTCTGGCGGAAGATGGCCCGCAGGGTGTAGGCAAAGACAACGGCGACCAGTGCCAGCAGAATGGCCGATGTGAGCACCATGGGCCAGAGGCTACGAAGCAACATCACCGGCCGTGCGGGCACATCCAGGTGCAGCCACCACGCCGGCGCATCGGCCTGGTCCAGCACCCAGTCGTTGCGGAACAGGCGCGTGCGGTGCGGGCTGCCGCGCAAGGCCACCGTATCCACACCCCGGCCCGGTGTGGCAAGCACCATCCGGCCCTCCCCGTCGAACACCGCGTAGCCGGGCCGGTACGGAATATGCCGCAGGCGCAACTCCTCCGCGATCAATGAATCCAGCAAGCGCGGATCGATCCGCTCCTGGATGCTGCGCAACATGCCGGCGGTAAGCAGTCCCTTGAGCACATCATCCAATGACGGGTCGCCCAACAGGCCCGCTCCCTGCAGGGTGTCAGCCCCGGCAAATCCGCCTTGGGCGGGCCATCCCGCTTCGCCTGAAAAGTGCCGCAGCTGCTCCCGCGCCTCCAAGCGCTCCAACCGTTCGCTTACGGCCACCAGCGCATTGTCGATGCCTTCCCGGTACTGCGCATCCTTCAGCGCCACTGTATCATGCACCCACTTGGCCTGGATGAGCACCAAGCCCAGCAAGGCCACCCCGATGGCCACGATCAGGCGGGCGATGGTGCGTTTCTCCATACAAGGCTGAAAGTTATTCCTGCCGCGGCCTGCCCGGAATCCGGTAACGATGTTTAACCCCTTGCGCCCATGCCGCTGCTACTTTTGTTCGACCATGCAAGAGGTGCTCAATTACATCAACGGCGAGCTGCGGCCAGCCGTGGAGGGCGGATGGCTGGAAGACTTCGCGCCGGCCGAAGGCCACGTCTATGCCCGCATCGCCGACAGCCGGTCCGGTGATGTGGACCTTGCGGTGGAGGCGGCCGAACGCGCCCTGCCGGGCTGGATGGCCTTGGGCCGCAAGGGGCGGCACGATGCGCTGATGCGGGTGGCCGCCCTGGTGGAGCGCGACCTGGAGCTGTTTGCCCACGCCGAAAGCCGTGACAATGGCAAGCCGGTGGCCCTGGCCCGCACGGTGGACATTCCCCGCGCCATCGCCAACCTACGCTTCTTTGCCACGGCCATCCTGCACTGGGACAGCGAGGCGCACATCTCCGACGATGACGCGGTTAACTACACCGACCGTCAACCTGTGGGGGTGGCCGGCTGCATCAGCCCTTGGAACCTGCCGCTTTATCTCTTCACGTGGAAGATCGCCCCGGCCCTCGCGGCGGGCTGCACCGTGGTGGCCAAGCCCTCGGAGATCACCCCCATGACCACCATGCTGCTGGCCGAACGCTGCATCGAGGCCGACTTCCCCAAGGGCGTGCTCAACATCGTGCAGGGCACGGGCCCCCATGTGGGTGCCGCCATCACGGCGCATCCACGGATCCCGGCGATCTCCTTCACCGGGGGCACGGCCACGGGCGCACGCATCGCCGCCACGGCAGCGCCCATGTTCAAGAAGCTGAGCCTGGAGCTGGGCGGCAAGAATCCGGTGCTGATCTTCAACGACTGCGATTTCGATGAGATGCTGAAGGAAACCGTGCGGTCCTCCTTCAGCAACCAGGGACAGATCTGCCTGTGCGGCTCGCGCATCCTGGTGGAGCGGTCGCTTTATCCGCGGTTCAGGGAGGCCTTCGTGGAGCGGGTGAAGGCCCTGCGTGTAGGCGACCCCGGCGATCCGGCCACGGACATCGGTGCGGTGGTAAGCGAGACGCACATGAACAAGGTGCTGGGCCACATCCGGCTGGCCCGCGAGGAAGGGGGCACCGTTCTTTGCGGCGGCGACCGCGTGGTGCTGTCCGGCCCCCTCAAGGACGGCTGGTACATGGCACCCACGGTGATCGAAGGCCTGGGTCCCGAATGCCGGACCAACCAGGAGGAGATCTTCGGGCCGGTGGTGACGATCCAACCTTTCGACACGGAAGAGGAGGCGCTGCAGATGGCCAACGGCACCTCTTATGGCCTGGCCAGCGTGCTGTGGACATCCGACGGCAAGCGCATGCACCGCATGGCCCGGCAGCTCAAAAGCGGCATCGTGTGGGTGAACTGCTGGATGCTCCGCGACCTGCGCACCCCCTTCGGCGGCATGAAGCAGAGCGGCGTGGGGCGCGAGGGTGGAACGGAGGCGCTGCGCTTCTTCACCGAGGCACGCAACGTGTGCATCAAGCTCTAAAGCGGGGCCACATCCCGCACGTCCGTATCGGGCCCGGTCCTTACGGTGCGGTCCTGTTTCATCCCGTTGGTGAAAAACCAGCCGTAGCGCCGGTCGAACCATGCCTCGAACGCGAGCAGGTGCCTGTACAAATCACGGAACAACGGACGCATGGTGGTCAGTTTTTGCATGGGTGCCATACCAATTCGACATCCAACATCACCCGGCCTTGAATGCCGTTCGATATGACGCAGAAACCGCGCCGATCATTGCCATCGGCCCCGCTATCGTTTCCCAAAAACCGTGATCGCCGCTCACCACGGCACGTGCACGAAAGCCAGCACCTTGCCCTCGCCGGGCCCGTCGCCGAAGCTGAACTCCACGTCCGTGCCCTGCATGGCGGCATGCAATCCGCCGGCCTGCCGGTCATCGATCACGCCCCCTATGCTGAGCATGGGGCGTTCCCGGCCATGGAGCATGAACAGGACCGGTGTTCCCTCGAAGGCCGGCATGAATACGGAAGACACCAAGCCCCATACGGATTCGCGGTCGGCTTGGCGTCCGGCCCTGGGAGGCACTTCCACCTGGGCCATGGCCACCAGGGCCTTGGCCAATTCAGCGGACCACACACCCACATGGAACAATGAAATATGGCCCTCCAGCATCACCGCCTCCACCTCGTCATCCTTCCGCACCGCTTGCTCCAGCCCAAGTTGCCCGGTGCCCAGTTCCAGCAGCAAGATGAACTGGGCCTGGCCGTCTTCCAGCGGCAAGAAAGCCCAGCCTGGTGGCCTCCCTGCACGCCGGGTGATCTCGATCAAGCCCAATCCGGCGCCACGCTGCCCCGGCCTGCTGGAGCGTTGGATACCCTCCATGAACAACTCTTTGAGCCCCTTGGCATCTTGTGCCCTGAGGGTTTCGAGGGCCTTGTTCAAGGCACCGGCATCCACGGTCCGCACCACATTCCGGGTTGAAAGGATCTGGCCTGTGGCACAGGTGCGGAAAATGAACAGGCTGCGCCCCTTTTCCCAAGAACCATCAGCGGGTGCCGGCGCCCGGTGCCGGATGATGTTCTGATAGGCCTCCACCATCACATAGCCGGCACGGCCCTTGGCGGCCTGGGCATCTCCTTCCACCTTCCAGTGCTGGCCCAGCTCGATAAGCCGTGCAGAATGTTCGTCCAAGAAACGGCCGCTGTATCCGAACAGGCTCACATCACCGCCCAAGGCGGCAAGCAGTGCACGGGCCGATATGATATCCATGGGAAGCGGACTAAAGATAGGTGGCCGGGGTGAAGCCTGCCGGGGAGAAAAACAGCCTTATGCGGCAATCGTGTTTTCCGTTATCTTTGCGACCCGTTTTTGCCCAATGTGGCATTTTCGGACATGACATATTGGGGAATTAGCTCAGCTGGCTAGAGCGCTTGCATGGCATGCAAGAGGTCATCGGTTCGACTCCGATATTCTCCACGATCAGAAAGGCGGCCCAACAGGTCGCCTTTCGTGTTGAATGAACCTGCTGGCCCGAGCGTCCCGCAGGCACTGCGGGAAGGTCATCGGTTCGTCCCGATGCCTATCGGGACCGATATTCTCCACCACCCGGAAAGGCGGCCCAACAGGTCGCCTTTCGCGTTGAATGAACCCGCTGGACCGAGCGTCCCGCAGGCACTGAGGGAAGGTCATCGGTTCGTCCCGATGCCTATCGGGACCGATATTCTCCACCACCCGGAAAGGCGGCCCAACAGGTCGCCTTTCCCTTTTCTGTCAAGCCTAGGCTGGTTGAGTTGTCCGTAATAGGCGGGTTCCCGCGTAATCCATGGCCGCCCTTGCATAAATCCCCGGAATTGGGGGTGGCAAAGTCCGGCGCAGGCCAGACATTTATCCTCCCATGGGATTGCTACGCGCCACCACCTTGGCCCTGCTCATCGGATCGCTGACCGGGCCCGTTTCCGCGCAAGGACCGGAAACCTTCGGGGCCAGCGGCCGGGCAGCGGCCACCACGTTCGTAACAGACTACCAGGCCCTCGGGATCAATCCCGCCAACCTGGGCCTGAAATGGCGTTTTGAGGGCAAGCATGTGGCCTTCGGCCTTCTGGAAGGGACCTATGCCGTGCATTCCGACGCGCTGACCCGGGACGACATGTACAACAGGATGCTGAACACTGATTTCCGGTTCAGCGAGGGAGGCAAGGAAGAGGCAGGCCGCATTTTCGCCGATGCGGGCGTGCAGGCCGGCGCCAACCTGATGTCGCTGGGCTTCGCCTACTCGGGTGAACACCTCGGCGGCTTGGCCTTCCAAGTGCAGGACCGCATCCATGTGGGGGCTAAGCTCGGCCCGCGCATGTCGCAGATCCTGTTCGAGGGCTATCGGGCGGACTATTTCGACCTGTTGGTGCTGGCCACGGGCGATACCGTGGCCAATTACGCCAACATGTCGCCCGATTCCCTGGCCATGGTGGTGCTGGGCGTGGCCACCCAACCTCAGCTGCTGGGCAGGGTGGTCAACGGCACGAATATCGGCCTGAGCTGGTACAGGGAGATGGCGTTCGGCTATGTAAGGGCGTCCAAACGAAGCGTACAAGTCACCCTCCTTCCCAAAAAGCCCGAAA
>DAOKZW010000019.1:63147-70974 GCA_035325445.1 Flavobacteriales bacterium | reverse complement strand
GGACTGAGCCTTGCCCCTACCAAACGCTCATTAACACCTAAGTGCCTAATTCAATTAGTTCAATCAGCAAAGCATCAGTAAAGCCATGGTTGGTAGCAGCGAGACCGTCAGCAGATAGCGTCCCGCCGGCAACCACCCATCCTCCTGTAGATGACTGACAGATACCCCCAGCGAAATCGTCGTCCACACCCCCGAACAGAGTGTACCACTCAATGGCCGGTACAGGTTGCGCCAAGGTTGGAAGGGAAACGGCCATGAGAGCAAGAAACGCAAAGCGCCTTAACATGTAATCTGAATTTGAAGAGGTGAATGTATCAAGGACGAGGTAAGGCGGTCTAATGGCCACGACAGCTACAATGGCATGCACCCATGTGCGGGTGCACGCCATTGCGTAGCCGTGCTGTCAAACTTCTTTCTTAATCCACGCTAAAACTCTTCGTCGTTGACGACCCATCGCCATACTGGAAGATGGCGTGGTAGATGCCATTTGGCCATGCGTTCCCCATTTCCACCACATGCTTGTTGCGCCCTGCCTGGTCGAAGTTAACCGTTTTGGTATAATACTCCTTGCCCATGTTGTTCACGATGGTGATGGTGACCTAGATAAAAGCAATTGGAACACAAGCTGAACCCAGCTTGCTGACCTCCACCCCGCGCGCCCTTCTACCTTTGCCCCTTCATGCAACGCATTCCCGGTACGCTTGCCATGGCCCTGTGCATCGGGGCCGGAACCGCCTCCGCCCAACACGGCATAAAGGACACCTCCATCACCGTGGTGCCGCTCACCATCAGCTATGCGTACCAGATACCCGGCGGCGACCTGGCCCAGCGTTTCGGCAACAACAGCAACCTGGGCCTTAGCGGATCGGTGAAGTTCAAGAGCAACTATTCGCTGGGCCTGGAGGGAAGCTACCTTTTCGGCAACAAGATCGTGGACCGCAGCATGCTGAAGGAAATGGTGACCAGCAACGGCGTGGTGGTGAACCAGGACGGGGAGGCGGCAAGCATCCTGCTCTTCGAGCGGGGCTATACGGTGTCGGTCTTTGCCGGCAAGTTGATCCCTGTGGTGGGGCCCAACCCCAACAGCGGCATCCTGCTGAAACTGGGGACCGGCTGGATCTGGCACAAACTGCTGATCCAGCACCAGAACGACGTGTTGCCGGCCCTGGAGGGCGACTACCTGAAAGGCTACGACGGGCTGTCTACCGGGCCGATGGGCACCTTCTTCGCCGGCTACCAGCATTTGGGCAACAACCGGCTCATCAATTTCATGGTCGGGTTCGAGATGCACGTGGCCTTCACACATTCCTTGCGGCCCTGGGATTTTGCCAAGGGCAGGGCCGATGACGGCAGCCGCGTGGACGGCTTGAACGGACTCCGCTTCGGATGGACCTTCCCGATCTACAAGCGGCGCGACCACCGCGAATTCTATCGCTGATGCCGCTGCTGTACGACCTGGGGACCGGGGCTTATCACGCAGCGGTACGCCTGGCCGCTTGGTGGAACCCCAAGGCCAAGGCGTGGGTGCGGCTGCGGAAGGGACAGTGGAAGCGCCTTGAGGCAGCCGCACCGAAGCTGCAAGGCTGCCTATGGATGCACTGTGCCAGCGTAGGCGAGTTTGAGCAGGGACGGCCCGTACTGGAAATGATCAAGCAGGAGCGGCCGGAGCTGCCCGTGCTCCTCACCTTTTTCAGCCCCAGCGGCTACGAGGCCCGAAAGGACTTCCCCTTGGCCACCCATGTGGATCTGCTGCCTCCGGATGGGAAGCGCAACGCGGAGCGCCTGCTCCGGCTCGTGAACCCGCGTGCGGCCGTCTTCGTAAAGTACGAGTTCTGGTACCATCACTTGCAGGTACTGCGGGAAAAGAACGTGCCCACCTTCCTGATCTCGGCGCTTTTCCGCAAGGAGCAACCCTTCTTCCGTTGGTATGGCGGAGCTTGGCGCCGCATGCTGGGGGCGTTCCGGTTGATCTTCACCCAGGATGAGGCCTCGCGCAAACTGGTGGCGCCCTTGGCGCAAGGCCGTGCAGCGGTGGGCGGCGACACGAGGTTTGATCGTGTCTGGGCGATCCGGTCGCAAGGGGAGGAGCTGGCCACGGCCAAAGCATGGGCTGGCAACGGATCGGTTCTGGTGTGCGGGAGCACTTGGCCACCGGATGAGCAGCGGCTTGCGGAAGCCCTGGAAGCCATGGGCAAGGAAGCTCCCAAATGCCTGCTGGTGCCGCATGAGCTGCACGAAACGCAGATGCAGCAGGCGGAACAGCGCTTCCCCAAACCGTTGGCGCGCTGGAGCGAGCTGGAGAACAGCGCGACCGATAACGTGTCCAACACCTTGGGCAGGGAGGGACACGGCACGTTGCTGGTGGATCGCATGGGCCTGTTGGCCCGTCTGTACCGCTACGGACAAGTGGCGTACGTGGGTGGCGGGTTTACCGATGGGATCCACAGCATCCTCGAGGCTGCCGCGTGGGGCCTTCCTGTCCTGTTCGGACCCAAGCATCGCAAATTCCCGGAGGCAGAAGGGTTGATCCGGGCCGGGGCGGCGCTGGAGGTGGGGGAGGCTGCGGACATCCGGAAGGCATTGCAGCACTGGCTGAACGACCCAGCTGCGCTGAAAGCCGCATCCGAAGCGGCAACGCGGTTTGTGCAGGAGCGGACGGGCGGGGCCCGGAAGGTGGCGGATGCGGTGGTGGCCGCTATTTGAATGGGTCGGGACCGAGGCTCGGTTCCCTCGTTAGCGCTATTTCAACTTTGGGTTCCCTTTGTGCCTTGCCTCATCCCGGCGGGTGCGCCGCTCCATCTTTTTCCGCCAGGCTTTCTCAAGGTCCGTACCCGTCTGGTTGGCCAAGCATAAGGTGACGAAGAGCACGTCGGCCAGTTCCTCGCCGAGGTCCTTGGCCTTGTCGCTTTCCTTCTCGCTCTGCTCGCCGTAGCGGCGTGCCAGGATGCGGCCCACCTCACCCACTTCCTCGGCCAGGATGGCCATGTTGGTGAGCTCGTTGAAGTAGCGCACGCCCACCTGCCGGATCCACTGGTCGGTTTCCTGTTGCAGGGCGGCCACCGGCCCGTTGCTTTGTTTGTCCTCGCTCATTCCTTGGTGCGGCTATCAATGATGATGGTGACCGGCCCGTCGTTGATCAGTGATACTTGCATGTCCGCGCCGAACTCACCGCTGCGCACGTGGCTGTGCACCATTTCGCTCAGGAGCTGCTTGGCACGCAGGTACATGGGGATGGCCTCCTCCGGCCGGGCCGCCCGGATGTAGCTGGGGCGGTTGCCCTTGCGTGTGCTGGCCTGCAGGGTGAACTGGCTTACCAGCAGCACCTCGCCCCGCACGTCGTTGATGTCCAGGTTCATCAGCCCTTGGTCGTCGGAAAAGATGCGCAGGCGGGCCACCTTGCCACAGAGCCACTCCAACTCTTCCCCGGTGTCGCCCGTTTCAACGCCCAGCAACACCAGCAGGCCCCGCCCGATGCGCGCATGCTCGGCGCCGCTGATGTGCACCGCCGCCTCGGAGACCCGTTGTACCACGGCGCGCATCAGTAACTGTTCTTTTTCAGGATGGCTTGCTTCTTCTCGGGAATCTCCTCCATGTTCCGGCCGGTGATGGCATCCAGCCAAGCACCGTACATGGGATTGGGCAGCAGGATGAAGTGTCTCTCCAGGGAGTCGCGCATCGAATCCGTAAGGGGTTTGCCATCGCCCACACTCCGGTCCTTCAGGCCTTGGTCGAAATCGGTGAGCTGATCGCCCACCTGCAGGATGATGTGATGCGTCTCCTGCACCCGGTTGCGGCGGGCGGTTTTGTCACTGGTACCGGCCATGAGCAGCACATGGGCGGTATCGGCCATGGGGAAGCCCATTTCAACGAGGTTGCGCAAGGTGGGCCCGAGTTCGTCCGTTTCGCGGTTGGAGATGTAGAACACGCCACAGCCGCGGCTGGCCGCGTAGTTGAGGAACTCCGCCGCGCCGGGCAGGGCGGCCGCGCTGCCCTTGGCGGTCCACTCCTTCCAGGTGGCGGGGGTGTAGGTGCGGCCCAGCGTGGCGTTGGTCACTTGGTAGGGGCTGTTGTCCAGCACGGTCTCGTCGATGTCCACCACCACGGCGGGCGTTTTGGGCCAGGGTTTGGCCAAGGCATCATCGAGACGGATGCGCGCGAGCTCGTAGCCCTGCTGATAGAGGCGGTAGGCCTCGGCGGAAAAGTGCTGGTAGATGACGGCATCCACGTTCTGCTGGGCCAGCTGGGCGGGTATGGAAGGAGCGGCCGGAGCCTGCACCACCGGAGTGGAAGTGCGGCAGGCCGTGACCGACAACGCCACCAAGGCGATGATGGACAGGTGGGTGTGTTTTTGCATGGGAGAGGATTGTGCGCCGGGCAAAGTAATGCACCGGGTGTGGTGGGGTGAACCGGCAGAATTCTTGTACCAATGGGCAAGAACAGGTTTTGGAGCTGTCTATTTCGGCTAACAATTGGCTCAAGCAAGTTTGGAATGATCGGGAATATTGGTTCGCTTTGAGGGAAACCAAAACCCAAATAACATGAGATCTTTACCCCCCCCCGCGCAAAGCGCTTGATCCTTGGCATCGCCACGCTCTTCTGTTGCACCATGCTGACGTGGGGGCAGACCTACGTGCCGCCGGACCTATATGGTGACGAGCACAAGGGAGGTGCGATACTGCGCCAAAACAAGGGACAGGTATTCGATACCGAAAGCAACCAGCGCAACGATGTGAAGGCCTACTTCGAAGGCAGCCCTTTGGGATCTATCTGCGTGACTCATCCCGCGTATCCTTCACCTACCACGTGATGCACCATGACAGCGTAACCCCTGATACGACGTACCGCGTGGATATGGGGGTGGGGGCCACCAAATATGCAAACCCGGACCTGATGATCCCGGCACCCGGCGTGAGCAATTACTACCGCGGCAGCCACGCCGTGGAGCAAGTAAGGGCTTACCGGCGCGCCGTATACCAGGATGTGTTCGACCGCATTGACCTCCACGTGTACGGAAGCACCGGCGGCCCCAGGTTGGCCTATGTGGTGCGGCCGGGCGGCGACCCCGCCAACATCCAGCTCGTCTTCACCGGGCAGGACAGCCTGGGCATCGATTGGCAAGGGGCCCTGAAGGTGTACATGCAGGGCAAATGGATCGAGCTGAGACAAGCCATGGCCTACCAGGTGGCCCCGAACGGGGATATCAGTGCCGTGAACTGGACAGCAGCCTATGAAATCGACCAAAGCAACACCACCGTCCATTTCCTGTTCGACACCTACAACCACGATCGGCCCTTGGTGCTACAGATAGGCTATGAGCCCATGGCCTTGGGCGGCATCGAGCTACGCGACCTGAACTGGAGCACCTACATGGGCGGCACCCAGGATGATGAGTTCACCTGCGTGGAGACCGACCAAGAGGGCAACCCCTATGTGTGTGGATACACCCTATCCACAAACTTCCCCGTGCACCCCGGCAACGCCCACTACGACCCATTTGAACCGGAGGCCGCCGGCCATGTCAACGCGATCGTTGCCAAGTTCGAGGGCAGCACCAAGCGCGTGGAATGGGCCACCTACTACGGCGGGGCCGTGGCCGCGCCCATGCCGCTGCCATACGACCCGGCACCTGCCCGCACCGAAGCCCGAAAGTTGGCCGTGTACAAGGGAAGCTTCCAAGATCGCGATTACGTATTCGTCACCGGGACAACCAACTGCATGGATTTCCAACCCTATGCCATCCCCAATACGGTATTCGACCAGGCTGTGCACGAGGGATACGGCGGAGGGCAAAAACGGAGTTGGGTAGGCGCTTTTCGCAAGGAGGATGGCACTTGTGACTGGGCCACCACCCATGGTGAAGCTGGTGCCTACACGACCAATGAGATCGGCCTGGCCATTGTGGTGGATGACGGCGGGAATGTGGCCGTGGGCGGCAAGTTGTACCGTACCAATGGCAGTGGAGTGCTTATATCACCGGTGTTCCCCATGCTCACCCCGCCCGGCGCCTACGCGCACGCCGGTGGAGGGGCCTTCCTCCTCTCGTTCAATGCGGACTATACCCTGCGCTGGGCCACCACCGTGGGCAGCATCAATCCGGCCGGGGCCTATACCGAGATCACCGATCTCCGCCTGGTAAAAGGGGACCAAGGCAGACATCTATGGTTCACTGGCATCAGCTCGGGCCCCGCGCCCGCAACGGACCTGGTGGCTCCTGCCGGCGGGGGGTATCACAGCACGAACGGCTCGGTCATCCTCGGGTATTTCAGCCTGGAGAACCTGACCTTGCAGTATTGTACCCGATGGGGTGGCGGCGATGACGCACCCGTAAGCATCGCGTACGGGATGGATGTGGACCACCTTAAAAACCTATGGGTGGTGGGCGGAACCAGCCGGGAAAGCCTTCCACAAGCGGACGCCCCCCTGCCGGAAGGGCCTGCCACCATCCACCACAGCACAACAAACGCCAGCGGGCCGGGCAACCGCAGCGACGGCTTCATCTTCAAAATGAACACGGAGAACCACCAGATCACGTACGGCACCCTGTTCGGGGGCAACAGGTACGACATGCTCCTGGACGTGGGGCATGACAAGGACCATGTGTACATCATCGGCGAAACCCGGAGCACATCGGGGTTGGTCGCGGACCTGGACCCCGAGCGCTATTTCCAGCCCTTGGGCCCGAACGGCAACACGCGCGATGCCCTGATCCTGGCCATCCGGGCCAACGATGCCCCGCCGGAGATGCTGTGGCGCACCGCCTACGGGGGCCTGAGGAGCGAGCGGGGATGGGCCATTGCCTCCACGGTGCTGCCCTTGGCAGAGGTGTACGTGGCCGGCACCACCTCCTCAACGGCGCTGCATGCCTTCCCGTTGCACGAGTTCAGCCCTACCAGCCCGTTGGACTACTACCAGAACATCCACCTGAACGGTGCCGGAGGCTACAATTCCATGGCCCCTTGGTATCGTTTTGAATGGGCGATGAACTTTGAGAATGGAGGCTTGGGCTATGCCTCGCCGGAGAACCAGCACCAAGGCAGTGATGCCTTCATCGCCTCCTTTGCCGGGCACCTGCCCGTGGGGATCCATGAAAACCCCTCCCCTTCCCCCAGCAACGACCTTGCATTGACCCCCATGGGCAACGGGACCAGCTGGACCGTTCTGTTACCGGATGAAACACCTTGGCAGGTGGAGGTATATGATGCCACCGGCCGCAGGGTGCAACACCATGCCAAGGTGCGCCATCAACTGGTGCTGAACCTGGCGGGTGAGGCCCCGGGCCTCTATGTGATACAGGCGGTGGACGACGGCGGCACGGCCCGCACCGCCAAACTGGCCAAGCCATGAGAACGCTGACCGTGATTGCCGCCGTGCTACTGGGCACGGCGGCGAACGCCCAATACTGGAAGGCCTTGGGCAAGGGAGTGGTGGGGCCAATGGGTGTCCAAACACTTTTTGGCGACAGCGTATCCAATCGGTTACTGGCTGGCGGCACCTTCTTGCGCATAATAAATGACGGAGACACCGTGCTGGCCTTCGGCCAAGCAGCTTGGAACGGCACCCGCTGGGATAGCTTGGCAACCCGGATCCAGCCTTTTGCAGGAGGAGAGGGCACGCAACAAACGTTTTGGTTTCTCCGATTCCAGGGGTCATTATACTCGTGTGGAACCTATGGACTCTTCGGCCACAATGATCCTCCTAACAGAAGCCTTGCCAAGCTTAACGAAGTCGAAGAAATCTGGGAGCCTCTGTCATGCCCGAATAGCATGTATAGTGGCATCACCACCCTGGTGCCCAAGGAACCCCAGGGCACCTTGTATGCCACGGGCC
>DAOKZW010000019.1:0-63047 GCA_035325445.1 Flavobacteriales bacterium | reverse complement strand
ACGGCGGCACGGCCCGCACCGCCAAACTGGCCAAGCCATGAGAACGCTGACCGTGGTCGCCGCCGTGCTGCTGGGCACGGCGGCGAACGCCCAATATTGGAGGGCCTTGGGCAAGGGAGTGGTGGGGCCAACAGGGGTGCAAACACTGTATGGCGACAGTGCTTCCGATCGCTTGTTGGCCGGTGGGACCTTCTTGCATATCCTGAATGCCGACGATACCGTACTAGGTCACGGACAAGCCACATGGAACGGACATAGATGGGACAGCTTAGCCACCCGGATCCAACCATTTAGCGGAGGCGAAGGGGCCAATCAAACCCATTGGTTCATACGTTTTGAAGGGCAACTATACGCCTGTGGCTTTTTCGGATTCCAGTTACCAAATGGCGAATGGAACAACAATCTCGCCAGGCTGAACGAACAGGAACAGCGGTGGGAGAATTTGGGGTGCAACATTTCTTACCTGGAAGGCATCACCACCCTGGTGCCCAAGGAACCCCAGGGCACCTTGTATGCCACGGGCCGCAAGGGCAGCCTGTGCGGCCTGCCCCAAAGCTGCGTGTTCCGGTACGATGGTGAGCAGTTCCATGAATGGCCACCCTTCCAGCAGATCACCTACGACCCGAGCAATTATGTGGGCACGGTCTTCGACTACAAGGGCATGACCTACATGACCTGCGCCGTGCCCGACCCGCTGGGGCCGGGCTTCGTGAGCTTCCTGCGCTGGAACGGCAGCAGCTGGGAGCATGTGCCGGGCTGGAACACCACAAGCCCGATCAAGGAAATCCTGATCCGCAACGACATCCTCTACGTGGCAGGCACCTTCACCCTGGCCAATGGCGGGCCGGGAAACCTGGTGGCCGCCTTCGACGGCGAGGCGTGGGACGACATGGGCGGAGGCCTGTTCTACACCCCCGTGCCCATGGCCGGCGCGGCCCTGGACCTGGAATGGTTCCATGATGAACTGTGGGCCTGTGGCCTGTTCAACACGGCGGGCGGCGTGCCCGCCCGTGGAATAGCCAAGTGGGACGGCCACCGCTGGTGCGTGCCGCCGGGCGATTTCCGGTGGATCAACAACAGCCAAGGCACATTGTTGGACATGACCGTTTGGCGGGACAGCCTGTATGTGTGCGGGGGCATCCTTACGGTGGACGGCGACACCATGAAGCAGGTGGTGCAGTGGCTGGGCGGCGATGCCGTGGAGGCGTGCAGTCCGGGTGTGGGCTTAGCTGAAATACCGGAACCGGAAGCCTCCGGCAACCTACGGGCCATCCCCTTGGGCACCCCGGGCCGGTGGACGGTCCAGTTCCCCGGGCCCGGAAACTGGGCCATAACTGCTTGGAACGCGGCAGGCCAGCCGGTGGGCCGCTGGCAGAGCCGGGGCGGGCCCGTGGAGGTGGACCTCTCCGGCCACGCCGCCGGGCTGTATCTGTTGCAGGCCGCCCAAGTCGATGGCCGCCCGTATTTCGCCAAAGTAATCCGGCCGTAAGAACAGAATCGGAAATGAGATGGCCTGCCCGGGCGCTTCGAGAGCCTCAGCGCCTGGGCAGCTACAGCGGTCCCGATAGGCCCCCCCCGATAAATATCGGGGGGGTATCGGGGGGGGAGCCCGACCCCGCAGGTCCCGGCAGGCCGCTTCGAGGGCCTCAGTGGCCTGCCGGGAATGCGGGGGCACGCCCAAAACATCCGGAAAAACCGGAAGATCCCGGAATTGTCGGGGTGAGGGGTATCAGGACAACGGGCCTGCAACCCCCGTACCTTTGCGCCCTGAAATGGATACGATCCAACCATCCCGCCACAAGACCACGGAGGTCCGTGAGCAAGTGGTGATCCTGTTCGCGGGCGATAGCGGCGACGGGATCCAGTTGACGGGCTCGCAATTCACCGAGACGAACGCGTTGTTCGGCAACGATGTGAGCACGTTCCCGAACTACCCGGCCGAGATCCGCGCGCCGCAGGGCACCATTGCCGGCGTGAGCGGTTTTCAGCTGCACTTCGGCAGCGTTGATGTGTTCACCCCCGGTGACCAGTGCGACACGCTGGTGGTGATGAACGCGGCGGCGCTGAAGGCGAACCTGCACAAGTTGAAGAAGGGGGGCACCATCATTGCGAACAGCGACGGCTTCGACGACAAGAACCTGCGGCTGGCGGGCTATGCGGACGGGGCCAACCCGTTGACGGACCGCTCGCTGGGCAACTACATGGTGCACCCGGTGGACATCACCAAGCTGACGCGGAACGCGCTGGAGGGCACCACCTTGGGCATGAAGGAGAAGGACCGCAGCAAGAACATGTTCGTGCTGGGCTTCATCCACTGGATGTACGGCCGCAAGCTGGACCGTTCGCGGGCCTTCGTGATGGACAAGTTCAAGAACAAGCCGGACCTGCTGGAGGCCAACCTGCGGGTGCTCCAGGCGGGGTTCAACTTCGGGGATACGAGCGAGATCTTCACCACGCGCTACGAGGTGAAGCCCGCACCCATGCCCAAGGGCGAGTACCGCAACATCACGGGAAACCAGGGCGTGGCCATCGGCCTGATCGCCGGGGCGCGCAAGGCGGGGCTGGAGCTGTTCTACGGCAGCTACCCGATCACGCCGGCGAGCGACATCCTGCACGAGCTGTCGCGCAACAAGCATTTCGGGGTGAAGACCTTCCAGGCGGAGGATGAGATCGCGGCGGTGTGCTCGGCCATCGGGGCGAGCTACGGCGGTGCCTTGGGGGCCACCGCGAGCAGCGGCCCGGGCATTGCGCTGAAGACCGAGGCGCTGGGCCTGGCCGTGATGCTGGAGATACCGCTGGTGGTAGTGAACGTGCAGCGCGGCGGCCCCAGCACGGGCATGCCCACCAAGACGGAACAGGCCGACCTGTGGCAGGCCATCCACGGCCGCAACGGCGAGGCGCCGATCCCGGTGCTGGCGGCAAGCAGCCCCACGGACTGCTTCGAGATGGCCTACGAGGCCGTGAAGCTGGCCGTGGAGCACATGACGCCCGTGATGCTCCTGACCGACGGCTACATGGCCAACGGCGCGGAGCCGTGGCGCTTCCCCAGGGCGGCGGACCTGGCGCCGATCAAACCACCCTTTGTCACCCCCCGCGAGGATTATACCGATACTGAAGTGGCGGATGGCACGCCGAGCGAAGCCGAGGCGTTCCTGCCCTACGAACGCGATGAGCGGGGCGTGCGCCCGTGGGCCATCCCCGGCATGAAGGGTTTGCAGCACCGGATCGGCGGCATCGAGAAGGAGGACAAGACGGGCAACATCAGCTACGACCCGAAGAACCACCAGCTGATGGTGAAGCTGCGGGCCGAGAAGGTGGCCAAGATCGCGGACACCTACCGGCCGATCCGCCTGGACAGCGGCCCCGAGAGCGGGGATGTGCTGGTGGTGGGCTGGGGTTCCACTTACGGGGCCATCCGCACGGCGATGTTGCAGCTTCAGACCGAAGGCTACAGCGTGGCGCACGTGCACCTGCGGCACATGTTCCCGCTGAACAAGGGGTTGGGCGACCTGCTGAAGCGCTACAAGAAGGTATTGGTGCCCGAGATGAACATGGGGCAGCTGCGGCAGCTGCTACGGGCCGAGTATCTGGTGGACGCCCACGGCCTGAACAAGGTGCAGGGCCTGCCCTTCACCGCCGACGAGATCCGCCACGGCGTACTTGAACTGTTGAACAAATGAGCACCATGCAACCCGCGGCGCCCGCGCCGAAGAAGATAGACTACAGCAGCGACCAGCAAGTGCGCTGGTGCCCCGGCTGCGGCGACTACTCCATCCTGAAGCAGGTGCAGAGCGTGCTGCAGGAGTTCGGCCGCCCGAAGGAAGAGATCGTCTTCATCAGCGGCATCGGCTGCTCCTCGCGCTTCCCCTACTACCTGGACACCTATGGCATGCACGGCATCCACGGGCGCGCGCCGGCCATCGCCAGCGGCCTGCGCAGCGTGCAGCCCGACGTGAGCCTGTGGGTGATCACCGGCGACGGCGACTCGCTGAGCATCGGCACCAACCACCTGGTACACCTGTTGCGCCGCAACGTGGACCTGAACATCCTGCTGTTCAACAACGAGATCTACGGCCTCACCAAGGGCCAGTACTCGCCCACCTCGCCCGAGGGGGCAGTGACGCGCAGCACGCCCATGGGCAGCACCGACCACCCCTTCAACCCGCTGGCATTGTGCAAGGGCGCGGATGCCTCCTTCCTGGCCCGCAGCATGGACCGCGACCCCAAGCACCTGCGCGAGGTGCTGCTGCGCGCCGAAAAGCACCGCGGCACCAGCATGGTGGAGATCTACCAGAACTGCAACGTGTTCAACGACGGCGCCTTCGAGATCTTCACCGAGAAGGCCAGCAAGGCCGAGCACACCATCTTCGTGGAACACGGCAAGCCGCTGCTGTTCGCCAACGGCAACAAGGGCATCAAGCTGGACGGTTTCACGCCCAAAGTGGTGGACCTCACCACCGGCGAAGCCTCCGCGGCCGACCTGTGGGTGCACGATGAGCGCGACAGCTTCAAGGCGAGCCTGCTGGTGCGCCTGTTCGACGACCCGCACAAGGAAGGCGCGCTGCCCCGGCCGTTCGGCGTGTTCTACGTGAGTGAGCGCCACACGCACGAGACGAAGATGAACGCTCAGGTGGCGCTGGCGAAAAAGAAGCGCGGGGAGGGCGACCTGGATGCCTTGTTGCGCGGCGAGAGCGTGTGGACCATCAACTGAGCACCGCGTCCATGCCCACTGACCGCAAGTTCATCCTCTTGCTGGTGGCGGTCGTGGTGGTGGTGGCCTTGGAGGTTTTGTCCTTGAGCGGTGTGCGGATGCCTATGCCTTGGGCGCCGATCTTTTTCGGCGCCTTGGTATTGCTTGTGGGCCGGCGCGTGCTTTGGAAAGGCCTGAAGGCGTTGAGCGTGTTGCGCTTCAGCAGCATCAACCTGCTGATGGTGATCGCCGTGACGGGTGCGTTTTACCTGGGCGAATACCCGGAAGCGGCCGTGGTGATCACGCTCTATGTCCTGGGCGAACGGCTGGAGGACTATGGCATCGACCGCAGCAAGAGCGCACTGAAGCGCCTGATCAACACCATGCCGAAGACGGTGGAGGTGAAGGGCGCCCCGCAGCCGGTGCCCATCGCGCAAGTGCCGGTTGGCAGCGTGGTGGTGGTGCGGCCGGGCGACATGATCCCCTTGGACGGCGTGGTGGCGGGCGGGCAGAGCTCGGTGGACGAGGCCTCGATCACCGGCGAGCCGCTGCCCAAGGACAAGGCGGTGGATGACGCGGTTTACGGGGGAACGCTGAACAAGCAGGGCCTTCTGGAAATCCGGACCACGACCACGAGCGGGGACACCACGCTGGCGCGGATCGTGGACACCACCTTCCAGGCCATGGGCAACCGCAGCCACACCCAGCGCTTCATCGACCGCTTTGCCGGGATCTATACACCGGTGGTGATCGGCCTGGCCGTGTTGCTGGTATTGATCCCCGTATACCTGCTCCACCAACCGTTCGACCATTGGCTGGAGCAGGCCATCACGATCCTGGTGATCGCCTGTCCGTGCGCACTGGTGATCAGCACGCCGGTGGCCATCTACAGCGCCATCGGCAATGCGGGTGCAAAGGGCGCGGTGATCAAGGGCGGCAAATACCTGGAGGCGTTGGCGGACCTGAAGGTGGTCGGCTTGGACAAGACGCGCACCATCACCACCGGCCAGCCCGTGGTGGAGGATGTGTTCACCTTCGGCGATACGGATGAGGAGGAGCTGCTGGGCTGCGCGGCGGGTGCGGAGGTCTTCAGCGAGCATCCCTTGGCGCAGGCCGTGGTGCGGCGCGCCAAGGACGCAGGCATCGAACCGCACCGCGTGAAGGATTTCACCAGCACCATGGGCCACGGCATCCAGGCGGAGTGTTTGGTGTGCGACCATGATCCCATCCTGGTGGGCAAACTGGCCCATATCGCCGCCAGCCGGAAGGCCCAGCCCGAGGCCGTAAGCGCCGTGGAAGAGCTGCAGGGCTCGGGGAAGACCGCCGTGGTGGTGAGCTTCCACGAGGAAGTGGCGGGCGTGCTGGGCATCACGGACCGGGTGAAGCCGGAAAGCAAACAGGCCGTTGCCGACCTGAAGGCCATCGGGATACAGCCCGTGATGCTCACCGGCGACAACGAGCAGGCCGCGCGCCATGTGGCCAGGCAGGTAGGCATCGATCAGGTGTACGGCAACCTGTTGCCGGGGGACAAGGCCTTGCGGATCGCCGAACTACAGCGGGCCATCGGGCCGGCGGCACACGTGGGCGACGGCGTGAACGATGCACCGGCCTTGGCCACCGCCGATGTGGGCATCGCCATGGGCGCGCTGGGCAGCGACACCGCCATGGAAACGGCGGGCGTGGCCCTGATGAACGACGACCTGCGCACCATCCCGTACCTGATCGAGCTGGCCCGGGCCACCATGAAACGGATCCGTTTCAACACGGCCTTGGCGATCCTGGTGAAGGTGGCCTTCCTGCTCCTGGCCTTCGCTGGCCACAGCCATCTGGTGTTGGCCATCGTGGCCGACGTGGGCGTCACCATCCTGGTGATCCTCACCAGCCTGCGGCTGCTGAGGTGGCGGCCGCAGGGGGTGTTGGCCACCTCCGCGTAGGGTCCGGCCTTCACCGCAGCACGAAACGCGCGGTGTTGCGTGATCGCTGCTCCACCATCACCGTGCGGCCTTGCAGCAACCGGTGCAGGGTGGCCTCGTCGAAGTGGCGCACGGTGAGCAGCTCGCAACCTTCGTTGTAGCGCACCTGGTAGTCGCGGCGCAGTTCCTCGATGAGGGCCCTGCTGCGCGGGGTATCGTCCGTGGCCACGCTGAAGGCGAGCGCACTGTTCTGCATCAGGTCGATCCGCACGCGGGCGCGGGCGAAGAGGCCGAAGATGTGGTGCAGGTTCTCCTCCACCACGAAACTGAGGTCGCGCGGGGTGATGCTGATGAGCAGCTGTGCCGGTTTCACGATGAAGGAGGGCACATGGGCGTCGGCCTCCCCGTCGGCATCGATGGTGGTGCCCGGCCGGTCCGGCTCCATGAAGGAGCGCACGTAGAGCGGGATGCCCTTTTGCTGCAGGGGCTGCAAGGTGCGCGGGTGGATCACGCTGGCGCCGAAATAGCTGAGCTCGATGGCCTCGCGGTAGCTGATGTGCGGCAGCAGCTCCGTGTCGGGGAAGCGGTTGGGGTCGGCGTTGAACATGCCGGCGACATCCTTCCAGATGGTGACGCTGTCGGCGTCGAGCAGCCAAGCGAAGATGGCGGCGCTGAAGTCCGATCCCTCGCGGCCCAAAGTGGTGGTGCGGCCATCGCTGCTCCGGGCGATGAAGCCCTGTGTGAGCAGGCGTGCCGGTCTCTGCCGCTGCATGGCGCCATGCAGCACGCCCGCCTGTGCGGCGCTCCGCTCCCAATCCACGCGCGCCGCGCGGTGCAGGGCATCGGTGGCCACCACCTCGCGGGCATCCAGCCATTGGGTGGGCAGGCCGGCCTGGTTCAAGTGGGCGGCCACCACCATGGTGCTCCACAGTTCGCCGAAGGCGACGATATGGTCATAGTCCTGGTCGTAGGGCCATTCCGCAGGTTTTTCCACGTGCTTTTCCAGCTCCGCGAAGGACGCGGCCAGCTTGGCGGCCGTATCATGGTCCTGCGGGGCCACGGCCTCCAGGGCGGCCGCATGCATGCCGCGCAGGGCACCGATGGGCCCGGCGGCATCGCGCCCTTCCTGGTGGGCATGCGCCACCTCCTCCAAGGCATTGGTGGTCTTGCCCATGGCGCTGACCACGACCAGCAGGTCATCGTCGGGGAAGCGGCCCAGCACCCGCGCCACATTGCGGACACCATCGGCATCCTTCACGCTGGCCCCGCCGAACTTGAACACTTTCATCGGGCGGCCAAGTTGCGCATTTGTTCGGCCGTCAGGTCACCATTGAGCCAACCGGCCGACACTTCCGCGCCGAAGCGTTGGTAGAAGCGGATGGCGTCCGTGTTCCAATCCAGCACTTGCCAGCGCATCCAATTGTACTGGTGCTCCACGCCGTGGCGCACGCAGCGCCGGAAGAGCGCCTCTCCCACCCCCTTGCCGCGGGCGGCGGCCGTCACCACGATGTCCTCCAGGTACAGGCAGCGCCCTTTCCAGGTGGAATAGCGGTCGTAGCAGAGGGCCATGCCCAACAGCCGGGGGCCCTCCATGGCCACCCATCCGAACCACAGGGGCCGATCGCCGAACCCGTCGCGCAACATCTCCTCCTCCGTCACAGTGACCGCCTCCGGTTCCCGCTCGAAGGTGGCCAATTCCTTCACCAAGGCCAGCATGCCCGGCACATCCTCGGGACCGGCCTCGCGTATAAGCACTTCCATGGCGGCCAAAGATCGCGCAGCCGCCGCGTCCGGCCGATATTTGCAACGCGCCCCGGCGGTCCACGTAAAAACGGGCATCCAAAAAGACATGACGCACATCACCACCCTCTCCGAATTCATCATCGAGCGCGAAAAGGACTTCCCGTACGCCACGGGCGACCTCTCGCAGCTGCTCACCTCCATCCGCTTGGCGGCCAAGCTGGTGAACCGGGAGGTGAACAAGGCCGGGCTGGTGAACGAGATCCTGGGCGAGACCGAGGGGCACAGCGTGAACGTGCAGGGCGAGCGCCAGCAGAAGCTGGACGTCTATGCCAACGAACGCTTCATCAACGCGATGCGCAACCAGGGCGCGGTATGCGCCGTGGCCAGCGAGGAGAACGACGAGCACATCGTCTTCAACAACCCCACCTCGGCCAGCGGCAAGTACGTGGTGGCCATCGACCCGCTCGACGGCTCCAGCAACATCGACGTCAACGTCTCCATCGGCACCATTTTCAGCATCTACCGCCGCCTCGACCCCGAAAAGGTCACGGTAAACGACTTCCTGCAGCCCGGCAACCAGCAGGTGGCGGCCGGCTATGTGGTGTACGGCAGCAGCACCATGCTGGTGTACACCACGGGCAACGGCGTCAATGGATTTACGCTGGACCCGAGCATCGGGGTGTTCTGCCTGAGCCATCCCAACATGCGCATCCCCAACGATGGGAAGATCTACTCGGTGAACGAAGGCAACTACTTCGGGTTTCCGGAGAAAGTGCGCAGCTACATCGATGCCTGCAAGCGCAAGAAATACAGTGCCCGGTACATCGGCAGCCTGGTGGCGGACTTCCACCGCAACCTGCTGAAAGGCGGCATCTACATGTACCCGGGCACCACCGACAAGCCCAGCGGCAAGCTGCGCCTGGTGTACGAGGGCAATCCGCTGGCCCTGCTGGCGGAACAGGCGGGCGGCGCGGCCACGGACGGCACCACGCGCATCCTGGACATCAAACCGGCCAAACTGCATCAGCGGGTGCCCTTGTTCATCGGCAGCCCCGCCATGGTGGAGGAGGTGATGGGTGCATGACCCCGTACCGGCATACGCCGGTCCATGCCCCCAATTGACAAGGGTTCCTCAAGTCCCCCATTTTTGCGATCTTTCCATGTTCATTGCCCGGGCCGATGCCCGGCCCTGATCCATGGAACACTTTTTGCCCCGGACAGCCGATGCATCCCCCCAACATGGGTAGACCACTGGACCTCCTGTATCCTACGTTGGGCAACTCCTACGACATCCGTACATGGAGCGGGTCGGTCTATTTCATTGCCAAGACCCTGGAAGCCAAGGGAGCCCGGCTGCACCGGTTGAATGAACTGGAGCAAAAGCGGCTCCTTTTGCACAAGGTGGTCAACCGGTTGTATGGGCTGATGGGGGCGCACGGGCCCATGCCGATCGAGCGTTCGATGCGCATGGCCGAGCGCTTCGCCGGCTCCATCAGCAAACACTTGGACAAGGGTCGGCACGATGCGGTGTTCTCCCCGAGCAGCATCCCGGTGGCCTTGCTGAAAACCTCCAGGCCCAAGGTCTTCATCACGGATGCCACCTTCGCCGACCTGCTGGAACAGTATCCCGAATTATCGAGCTACCCGCAAGAACTGGTACACGAAGGGCACGAGCTGGAGCGGGCGGCGTTGGCCAACTGCGACCTGGCCTTCTATGCCTCGCACTGGGCTGCCGGGTCGGCCGTGCGCCGCTATGGCGCCGACCCGGCCAAGGTGAGGGTTGTGCCTTTCGGGAGCAACTTGGGCCTGCAGGTCCCGGATGAGCTGATCCTGCGGGCCATCGAGGAGCGGCCCATGGAACGCTGCGACCTGCTGCTGCTGGGTGTCAGCTGGGAGCGCAAGGGCGGGCCTTTGGCGGTGCAGGTGGTGGAGGAACTGAACAAGGCCGGGTTGCCGTCCACGCTCACCGTGATCGGCTGCACCCCCCCTGCCGGCACGCCCATGCAGCATGTCCGCGTGCTCCCTTTCATCGACAAGAGCACGGCCATGGGGCAGCGCCGGTTGATCAACCATCTGCTCCGCTCCCATTTCCTGCTGCTGCCTTCCGTGGCCGAATGCTATGGCATCGTGTATGCCGAGGCCAGTTCCTTGGGCGTGCCCAGCCTGGCCCGCGACGTGGGCGGGGTGGGCGAAGTGGTGCAGGCCGGGAAGAATGGCTTCTTGTTCAACCCCACGGACGGGCCTGCGCCCTACACGGAAAAGATCTTGGCCTTGATGGCCGACCGGGAGGCCTATCGGGAACTGGCCCATTCCGCCATGAACGAGCACAAGCGCAAGCTCAACTGGGATGTGGCCGGTGCCGCGATCATGGGGGAAATGACCCGGCTGGTCGGCAAGGGAACGGGCATGGACCTGGCCCGCGCCGTGAACGGATAGGTGAAAAATCCTTCGCCTGCCAGCGCCCTGCAACTACCTTGCACGGTGTTATGCTACGCCACATCATGTTCGCCATCACCCTGTTGCTGGGGTGTGGCGCCGCCCTTCAGGCCCAACGAGTGGACCTGCCCATCGGCATGGCCCCTTGGGAATACGACCTGGTCCCGGAGTACCGCGACAGCCGCGCCTCGGCCGCAAGGGGCCTCACCCAACCTCCCGATTTCGCGCCGCGCACCATGGCCGAATGGGAGGAGATCCAAGCCTTGGTGATCACATGGACGAGCTTCCCGGCCATCCTGAAACAGATCGTGCGCCACGCCAAGGAAGAGTGCGAGGTGATCATCGTGTGCAACAATCCCAACACCGTGACCACCTACCTGCTGGGCGAACAGGCGGGCGGTCCCTTGGCGGACCTGGACCACATCACCCTGTTGCAGGGCGGGTACAACAGCATCTGGGCGCGGGACTACATGGCCGAAAGCATCTACCGCAACGAGGTGGATTCGCTGTACCTGTTGGATTGGATCTACAACCGCCCGCGTCCGCAGGACGATGCCATCTCAGACCTCGTAGGCGGCCAGATGGGGCTCACCGTGTACGGCACCACGCAGGCCCCCAACGACCTGGTACACACCGGCGGCAACTTCATGGCCGACGGTTTCGGCACCGCCTTCAGCAGCAACCTGGTGCTGGACGAGAACGGCCCCAATGGGCAGTTCAACCAAACGGTGAAGACGCCTGCCCAAGTGGACGCGATCATGGATCAATGGATGGGGATCGAAGAAGGACGCTACATCAAGATGCCCACCTTGCCGTACGACGGCATCCACCACATCGACATGCACATGAAGCTGCTGGACGAGGAGCGGCTGCTGGTGGGCGAGTTCCCGGTGGGCGTGAGTGACGGCCCGCAACTGGAAAGCAACCTGAGTGACGTGGTGGCCGGGTACAACAGCGTGTTCGGCACGCCCTATCAGTTGATCCGCATCCCGATGGTGCCCGCCACCAACGGCGCTTATCCGCCGCAAGGCAGCTACCGCACCTTCAGCAACCTGGTGTTCGTGAACGGCACCGTGCTGGTGCCCACCTACCGCGAGGAGGTGGATACCACGGGGCTGCGCATCCTGCGGGAAGCCATGCCGGGATACAAGGTGGTGGGGATCGACTGCGACAACAGCGGCAACAACATCATCGCGCAGGGTGGCGCCATCCACTGCATCACCAAGGGTGTCGGCGTGGGCGACCCGTTGCTGATCAAGCACCAGCCGCTGCCCGATGTGAACGCCGATGACACAGGCGACCCCTACACTGTGACCGCCTACATCCGGCATCGCAGCGGCATTGCCAACGCCGATCTGTACTGGACCACAGACACGGCCGATGGCTTCAACACCACCGCCATGGCGGCCTTGCCGGAGAACAACTGGTCAGCGTACATCCCGGCGCAACCGCCAGGAACCACGGTGTACTACTACGTGCACGCTACGGCCAACAGCGGCAAGGAACAGGTGCGGCCCATCGTAGCGCCGCAAGGCTGGTGGCGTTTCCATGTGCTGGGCATCCCCACGGGCATCGAGGAAGTGGCACCCATCATCGCCGAGGTGTTCCCGAACCCGGTTTCCCAGATCGCGGTGATCGGCCTGCAACTGCCACATGGCACACCCGTGCAGGTGGTGCTCCGCGATGCGCTCGGCCGCACAGTCCTCCAGTTGCATGATGGCCCTCTGCCTGCGGATGGCCGTCTCTTCGTGGACGTGCGCGGCCGAACGCCGGGCATGTACATGATCGACGCGGCAACCGAAAACGGTCGGGCCACGCAGCGGTTGGTGGTGAAGTGAGTCCTTTTTAGCGGAATCAGCGCCCCCGGTACCTGCACGACAGGGATCGGCGGCCACGGATGCCCATCTTGGACCTTTGCGGGAATACCGCTTGGTCTATCTTGCCGTTCCGAATGCCACCACTTTCCCCCGAACAGCTCGCCCGGGAGCGCATTGATGCGATGCTCGCCGCTTCCGGCTGGGCCGTGCAGAGCAAGAAGGACCTCAACCCCTCGGCCGCGCTGGGCGTGGCCGTGCGTGAGTACGACACCGACGTGGGCCCGGCGGACTACATCCTCTTCGTGGACCGGCAGCCCGTGGGCGTGGTGGAGGCCAAGAAGCCCGACGAGGGCGTGCGCTTCACCATGCACGAGGAGCAGGCCGAGGGCTACGCCACCGCCAAGCTGCGCTGGACCATCGGCCAAAGCACCCTGCCCTTCATCTACCTCAGCACCGGCGAGGTTACCCGCCACTGGGACATGCGCGACCCCAAGCCGAGGGCCCGCGAGGTGTTCAGCTTCCACCGGCCCGAGACCTTGCAGGAATGGCTCCGTCAGCCCAGCCTGCGGCAGCGCCTCACCGAACTGCGGCCGTTGGACCCGGAAGGCCCCATGTCCGCCGGGCTGCGGGACTGCCAGGTAAGCGCCATCCACAACCTGGAGCTGAGCCTTGGCCAGAACAAGCCGAGGGCCTTGGTGCAAATGGCCACCGGCAGCGGCAAGACCTACACCGCCATCACCAGCGTGTACCGCCTGCTGAAGCCGCCCGTGCGCATGCGGCGCATCCTCTTCCTGGTGGACACGCGCAACCTCGGCGAGCAGGCCGAACAGGAATTCCAGGGCTACACGCCCAACGACGACCCGCGCAAGTTCACCGAGCTCTACAGCGTGCAGCGGCTCACCAGCGGCTACATCGACCCGGGCGCCCAGGTGTGCATCAGCACCATCCAGCGCATGTACTCCATCCTGCAGGGGCAGGAACTGGCCGATGGCGCCGAGGAGGCCCAACCCGCCGAACTGGCCGGTGCCTTGGGCAAGCAGCCGCCCGCCCCGGTGGTGTATAACGAGCGCTACCCGCCCGAATTCTTCGACCTCATCATCATCGACGAGTGCCACCGCAGCATCTACAACCTTTGGCGGCAGGTGCTGGAGTACTTCGATGCCTTCCTGGTGGGCCTCACCGCCACGCCCGAGGCCCGCACCTACGCCTTCTTCAACGAGAACGTGGTGAGCGAATACACCCACGAGCAGGCCGTGGCCGATGGCGTGAACGTGGGCTACGACGAATACCTCATCGAAACGCGCATCACCAAGCAGGGCGAGACCATCAAGGCGCAGCAGCAGATCGACAAGCGCGACCGCCTCACCCGCAGGCGCCGCTGGGAACAGGTGGATGAGGAGATCACTTACACCGGCAAGCAACTGGACCGCGACGTGGTCAACCCCAGCCAGATCCGCACCGTCATCCGCGCCTTCAAGCAGGCCGTGGAGACCGAGATCTTCCCCCACCGCACCGAGGTGCCCAAGACCCTCATCTTCGCCAAGACCGACAGCCACGCCGACGACATCATCCAGGTGGTGCGCGAGGAATACGGCGAGGGCAACGACTTCTGCAAGAAGATCACCTACAACACCAAGGAGGATCCCAAGGGCCTGCTGTCCCGCTTCCGCAACCAATACTACCCGCGCATCGCCGTCACCGTGGACATGATCGCCACCGGCACCGACGTGAAGGCCATCGAGTGCCTGCTCTTCATGCGCGACGTCCGCAGCCGCAACTACTTCGAGCAGATGAAGGGCCGCGGCACCCGCACCCTCGACCTCGACGGACTGCGCAAGGTGACCCCCAGCGCCACCACCAACAAGACCCACTTCGTGCTGGTGGATGCCGTGGGCGTAACCCAAAGCCTGAAGACCGACAGCCGCCCCCTGGAGCGCAAGCCCGGCGTGGCCCTCAAGGACCTGATGATGCAGGTGGTGATGGGCCGCCGCGATACCGACACCCTCACCAGCCTGGCCAACCGCCTCACGCGGATGGAGAAGCAGATCAACCCGCAGGAAAAGGAGGAATTCGCCCGGCGCACCGGCGGCAAGTCGATCCAGCGCGTGGTGCGCGACCTGCTGGATGCCCACGACCCGGACGTGGTGGCCGCCCGGCCCGGCAGCGATCTGCCCAAGGCCGCCACCGCCGTCTTCGATGACAGCGCCTTCCGCGAATACGTGGAGAACGTGCGCAAGAAGTACGAACAGATCATCGACACCGCCAACCGCGACGAGGTGCTCTACGCCGGTGCCAGCGACCAGGCCCGGGAGCGCGCCGAGGGCGTGGTGAAGACCTTCCGCCAGTTCCTGGCCGAAAAGCGCGATGAGCTCACCGCCCTGCGGATCTGGTACAGCCAGCCCTACCGGCGGAAGGGAGTGACCTTCCGGATGGTGCAGGAAGTGGCCGAGGCGCTGCAACAGCCGCCCTACAACTTGAATTTGGAGATGGTGTGGAACGCCTATGAGCGGGCGGTTGTCGGTTCCCAGTTGTCAGTTGACGGACTGCCGACCACCCGGCCCGACAACCAACAACTAACAACGGACAACAAGCGCTCCCCGCAACGCCAACTGACCGACCTCGTGGCCTTGATCCGCTTCGAACTGGGCGTGGACACCGAATTGCGCCCCTACGCCGATACCGTGCGGAAGAACTTCCAGGAATGGGTGTTCCGCAAGCAGGCGGGCAACGTGAAGTTCACCGAGGCGCAGATGGCCTGGCTGCGGCTGCTGCGCGACTTCATTGCCGAAAGCGTGCACCTGGACCGCGACGACCTGGAGCTCGGCACCCTGGGCCAACAAGGCGGACTCGCCCGCATGCACCAGCTCTTTGGTGAGGACATGGAGGCGATCATGGATGAATTGAACGAAGCCTTGGCGGCGTGATGGAAGCGATGATGAAGCGAACGAAGAAAGCTATTGGTTCGTGGCGGAAGGTGCAGCTTGGTAAGGTAGTGCGAGCAGCCAGTGGCATTGGCTTCCCGAAGGACTTGCAGGGGAGGTCGGAAGGCGTGTATCCAGTTTTCAAAGTCGGCGACATTTCCGCTGCGTGGCTTCGCGGTGACAAGCTGTTGGCTGAGTCTGAGCACAATTTGACCGAAGACTTGGTCAAACAGTTAAAAGGCACTCCGCTTCCCACAGGCACAACGGTATTCGCCAAGATCGGCGAAGGGCTTAAGCTGAATCGAAGAATGCTTTTGGCTAGGCCTGCGCTCGTCGACAACAACGTCATGGGTCTAATTCCGAGCGATGAGGTCCATCCTGAATACTTGTACCTCTTCATGACCACCGTCGACTTGGGAGAACTGTCCCAAGCAACGACTGTCCCCTCTGTTCGCAAGTCTGACATTGACGAGATCGAAATACCTCTACCGCCCCTTCCCGAGCAGCGCCGCATCGTTGCGGCCATTGAAACGCAGCTGGGGCGGTTGGATGCGGCGGTAGCCAGCCTGCATGCGGCCAAGGTCAAGTTGAAACGTTACAAGCAGGCGGTGTTGAAGGCGGCGGTGGAGGGGAAGTTGACGGATCCTGACTTGGTAGAAGGTGAAATACCCGAGGGCTGGCGGATCGTTCCGGTTGAAGAAGTCGGCCAGATTGTTACTGGAAGCACCCCTTCCAAAAGGGTTCCGGCATACTACGGCGATGATCACCCATTCTACAAGCCACCGGACCTTGAAGCTGGCTATGAAACGAGGGAGTCCACCGACGGACTGACCGATGAGGGATTGGGGCAAGCACGGGCATTACCTGCGAAGAGCATTCTCGTGACTTGTATTGGGGCTACGATCGGGAAGACCGGCTTGATCCGAATTGCAGGCGCTTGCAATCAGCAGATCAATGCCATTGTTCCAAACGCGGAACTCGTTCCGGAATACGGCTATTTTCACTGCATTTCGCCATACTTTCAGAAGCAGATCAAGGACAACGCATCGGCCACAACATTGCCGCTCTTGAACAAGAGCCGGTTCAAGGTCTTGGATTTCATCCTGCCGTCAATGGCAGATCAGCTGAAGATCGTATCCGAAGTAGAACACAGATTCGACCGTGTAGGTGAACTCGAATCCAGCCTCGATACCCAGCTTTGGCAGGCCAGCCGTTTGCGGCAGTCGGTATTGAAGCGGGCTTTTGAGGGGAAGTTGGTTGGCGGTGTTGCCCCCGGAGCCCCGTAACGTCGATGCACCGCATCGACCCATAACCGAACAACACCGCCGGCCAACCGACCCGGAATACCCGAACCCAATAGACCAGAACAAACAGGCCAAGGCAGCGCCTCGGCGCAGAACTGAACAGGTCTAGGCCGTGCTGCGACGCGACAGATCAGAACCAGGAACCAACTGGTCGATGCGGTGCATCGACGCAACAGACGCAACAGACGCAACAGACGCAAGAAATGCCGCCCCGCCACAAATTCATCCGCCTGCGCGGCTACGACTACGCGCAGGGCGGCGCGTATTTCGTGACGATCAACACGTACGGTCGCAGGCATTTGCTCGGGCGGGTCGTTGCCGGAACTGCGAACACGGACGCATTCGTGGAACTGTCTGACGACGGGCTCATCGTGCAGGAATGCTGGGACGGGATCCCGGTCCATTTTCCAGGCGTGTTCACCGATGCGTTCCAGATCATGCCGGACCATTTGCATGGGATCGTGGTGATCGGGGCGGCGCATGGGCCTGCGGCCGACAATGGCGCGGCCCGGGCGGCGGTCGGCAATGGCGCGGCTGGTCCGGTCTGGTCGATGCGGTGCATCGACGCTACGGATCCACGGCCGCGCGGATCGAAACCACGATCGTTGTCGGCCATCGTCGGGTCGTTCAAATCGGCCGCCACCAAACGCATCAATTTGTTGCGCGGTACGCCGGGCGCACCCGTATGGCAACACAACTACCACGACCGCATCATCCGTGACGGCGGGGAACATGAACGCATAGCGCAATACATCCACGACAATCCCACGAAATGGGCAAATGACCCTGGTAACCGATGAACGCCAATGCGCATCGGTTCCACGTCCCGCAGGGCCTTCCGCCCCGGCGCCCATGCGCATGTTGAAACGCCCCCAAATCCCGGTCAGCATAAACCCCCATGCATCCATGCCTACCCAACCACCCTTCCGCAACTACCAGCAACCCGGCGAGGTGGAGATCACCCGCTTCGAGATGCAGCGCGTGTTCGAGGGTCGGGAGGAGGGCTTGGCCGTGCTGCTGGGCTACCTGTATTGCGCCAACTGCGAAACGCCCGGCCGCCACATCGTGGAATACCGGGTCTTCGTGAACCGGCTGGATGACCTGGTGCTACGGGGGAGGTGCAGCGCCTGTAGCGGCCCGGCCGGCCGCTATCTGGAAACGGGGGAGGATCCGGTGCTGGCGGAGCGGATACAAGCGATGGTGCGGGAGCGGAGTCGCCTGTGACTCCTCGTTCTCAGCACGGTGGCGATTCGGGTGTGCAGTGGCCAAGGACTACTTAAGCTCAATGAGGTGAGCCTAATTCGGGTGAATAAGCTCAATTTGTTGAGCTTAATGCCAATCTGTCGCATAAGTAACTGGCGATCAATCGGATGGAAGTATATTCATTCTCATTTCGGCTCTTTGGCCTACTATATTGTGAATGCTGTATATGCCTGAATCGTACATTTGTGGCACACGAACTATAGTGGAAACGACCATTAAAGGCATTGGGAGCAAGGAGCGGGAAAGGCTGGCGGCCATGCTTGCCAAGACCCAGGCTCCCTTGAGCGTTGCCTCGGTTCAGCAAGTGTTGGGCCTGGGGAGCAGCCAAGCAGCCCAGTTGCTCTCCAAGTGGGCCCGCAAGGGATGGGTGGTGCGCCTAAAGCGTGGCTTGTATGCACCGGTGCCCCTCGGTTCGCGTACGGCGGACATTGCGCTGGAAGACCCATGGGCCGTTGTCCCGTCGCTTTTCGGGCCGTGCTACATCGGGGGATGGAGCGCGGCGGAGCATTGGGGACTGACCGAGCAGTTGTTCCGGACGGTCATCGTGGTGAGCAGCAAGACGGTCCGTGATCGCAAACCGATAATACAGGGCACCGCGTTCTGGATCAGGACGGTGCGGCCCGAGGCCCTGTTCGGGACCAGGTCGATCTGGCGTGGAACCGTGCGCGTGGATATCTCAACCCCGACACGGACCATCTTGGACATGCTCGATGTTCCAGCGCTTGGAGGTGGCATGCGTTCGGTCAGCGATATGTTCGTGAGCTACCTCCGATCCGATGACCGTGATCTCCAGGGCCTGGTGGAAATGGCCGACCGGTTGGGGAACAGGACCGTGTTCAAGCGGCTTGGCTTCCTCCTGGAACGCACTGCACCCGAAGAAGAAAATATGATCGCCCAATGCCGCCAACGGATGAGCAAAGGCGATTCACGACTGGATCCATCCCTTCCGGCCGACATGTTGGTGACCCGCTGGCGCTTGTGGATACCGCAAAGCTGGGCCACATGATCGGCAGGCTGGAATTGCTGGATCAGGCAAAGGGCCTTGGCCTCAGTCCGCAGGTGGTTGAGAAGGATTACGTACTGGGCTGGCTGCTGGCCGGTATCCATGCACACCCGGAGCTCGGGCAAACATGGGTGTTCAAGGGGGGCACGTGCCTGAAGAAGTGCTATTTCGAGACCTATCGGTTTTCCGAGGACCTCGATTTCACGGTGGGTGATCCGGCCCATTTGGAAAGGCCATTTCTGGAAGGCGCATTCAACGAGATCGCCGCTTGGCTGGAGCAACGCACCGGCATCGTGCTACCGGTAGACTGCCGGGGGTTCGAGCCCTATGAAACCCCTCGGAAAGGGAAAAGCTGCGAAGGCCGGATCTGTTACAAAGGCCCCATTGCACCCGGCGGATACTTGCCGAAGATCAAGCTGGACCTGACGAACGACGAGCACTTGGCCCTGGAGCCGGTCGTTCGTATGGTGCACCATGCGTACAGCGATCGGGAAGAGGCCTTGATGAAGGTGCGTTGCTATGCATTCGAGGAAGTGTTCGCGGAAAAAGTGCGGGCCTTGGCGGAACGGTTGCGGCCGCGTGATCTGTACGACGTGGTCCATTTGTTCCGCCGCTCGGACTTCGGGCCCGATCGAAGGGTGATGCTGGAGGTGCTCCGGGCCAAGTGCGCCTTCAAGGCCATTGAGCTGCCCACGGCGCACTTCATCGAGGATCATCCGGGCCGCACCGAATTAGGGGTGGATTGGGAACAGATGCTCAAGCATCAACTGCCGGCTCTTCCACCATTCCAAGATTTTTGGGAAACGTTGCCACTGATGTTCCAATGGTTGTACGGAGAAGCGGACAGGCTCATGACCAGGCCGATTCCTCCGGACAGGCCCACGGACCAAGTCGAGGAACCCATCGGCCTGGCCCACGATCACCCGGATGACACACATTGGCCCGGCCAACCTTATTTCAACACGCGGATGCATCGGATACGGTTTGCGGCAGCGAACCGCCTTTGCATCGAATTGGCATACGGCGGAAAGAAGCGGCTGATCGAGCCCTATGCCCTGCGGCAGACGGTGGATGACAACATGATTTTGATGGCCGTGAAGCATGATACCGGCGAACCTCGTTCCTACCGCCTTGACCGGATCGAGGGGGCTTTGATCTCCAACGTTCCATTTACCCCTCAATACACGGTTGAGCTGGGTGGCTCGGGAAGTTTCAGGATACAACCCACGGTCTTGCGTGGGGCATCATCCTATTCCGGGTTCCTGGGTGGATCGACAAGGACCGGAGCGCCCAAAGGCAGGGCCAAAAGGCGCCACATCTACCGTTGCCCTTCTTGCAATCGGGAGTTTCCGCATTCAACGCGGAACCGTAAGTTGAACCCGCACAAGGACCGGCATGGCCAACCGTGCCGGGGCCGCATGGGAATTTTTGAACGCACTGAAAACTGAGCCTGAACGCACATGACCTCCACCGCCATCGTCAACAAAGTCTGGAACTTCTGCCACATCCTGCGCGACGACGGCGTGGGCTACGGCGACTATCTGGAGCAGCTCACCTTCCTGCTCTTCCTGAAGATGGCCGACGAGTACAGCCGGCCGCCGCACAACCGCGACACGCACATCCCCGACGGCTACAACTGGGAGAGCCTGCGGCACAAGAGCGGGGCCGAGCTGGAGGGCCACTACGTGAAGCTGCTGGCCGAGCTGGGCAAGCACACGGGCATGCTGGGCGACATCTTCGTGAAGGCCCAGAACAAGATCAGCGACCCGGCCAAGCTGCACAAGCTGATCCAGATGATCGACGGCGAGAGCTGGGTGCTGCTGGGCGCCGACGTGAAGGGCGATATCTACGAGGGGCTCTTGCAGAAGAACGCGGAGGACACCAAGAGCGGGGCGGGGCAGTACTTCACGCCGCGGGCGCTGATCCAGGCCATGGTGGAGTGCGTGCGGCCCGAGCCGATGAAGACCATCGCCGACCCGGCGTGCGGCACGGGCGGCTTCTTCCTGGCCGCACTGGACCACCTGAACGCCCGGAAGCTGAACAAGGAGCAGCTGCGCTTCCTGAAGTACGACACCTTCCGGGGCTGGGAGATCGTGACGAGCACGGCGCGGCTGTGCCTGATGAACCTGTTCCTGCACAACATCGGGGACATGGACCACGACAGCCCCATCACCCGGGACGACAGCCTGCGCGCCGCGCCCACGGAGACCTTCGACTACGTGCTCACCAACCCGCCCTTCGGCAAGAAGAGCAGCATCACGGTGACCACCGACGAGGGCGAGGAAAAGCGCGAAACGCTCACCTACAACCGGCAGGACTTCTGGGCCACCACCAGCAACAAGCAGCTCAACTTCGTGCAGCACATCCGCAGCATGCTCAAGGCCGACGGCAAGGCCGCCGTGGTGCTGCCGGACAACGTGCTCTTTGAGGGCGGAGCGGGCGAGACGGTGCGCCGCGAGCTGATGCGCAGCACCGAGCTGCACACCATCCTGCGCCTGCCCACGGGCATCTTCTACGCGCAGGGCGTAAAGGCCAACGTGCTCTTCTTCGACAACCGGCCGGCCAGCAAAACGCCGTGGACCAAGGAGGTGTGGATCTACGACTACCGCACCAACGTGAAGCACACGCTGAAGGCCGACCCGATGAAGTACGAGGACCTGCAGGACTTCATCACCTGCTACAATCCGGCCGACCGGCATAAGCGCAAGGAGACCTGGCCCGTGTCCTCGGCTGCGCTCGGACTGACAGGCCAGGGGCGCTGGCGCAAATTCACCTACGACGAGATCCTGGCACGCGACAAGGCCAGCCTGGACATTTTCTGGCTGAAGGACGACAGCTTGGAGGACAGCGCCAACCTGCCGGAACCGGGCGTGCTCGCCGCCGAGATCGTGGAGGACCTGGAAGCGGCGCTGGAGCAGTTCCGCCTGATCGCGGATGACTTGGGAGAGTAGTTCGTAGTTCGTAGGGTGCATAGGCATCGGACGTAGGACAACCCTCCCCTACGAACCGCGAACCTCTCCCTGACACCCATCATCCACCTCCCTCCCGCTTCCTGCGATCTTCGCGGCATGAACCTTCCTTGGACCACGGCTGAAGAAGCCGTCCGCTTGGTGAAAAGCGGCGACCGCGTGTTCATCCACGGCAGCGCCGCCACGCCGGTGCGCTTGGTGCATGCCCTGCTGGACCGCCACGCCGAGCTGAGCAACGTGGAACTGACCGCCATCAGCACCTTCGGCGACCTCGGCTTCGACCGGCCCGAGGTGCAGGGCCCTTTCTTCCTCAACGCGCTCTTCGTCTCCGCCAACATGCGCAGCACCGTGAACGGTCCGCATGGCGACTACATACCGGTATTCCTCAGCGAGATCCCGCGCCTGTTCGACCAGGGCATTGTGCCCTTGGACGTGGCACTGGTGCAAGTGTCGCCGCCTGATAAGCATGGCTTCTGCTCGCTGGGCGTGAGCGTGGACGTGGCACGCAGCGCGGTGCGCAACGCCCGCACCGTGATCGCGCAGGTGAACCCCAACATGCCGCGCACCTTGGGCGACGGGCAGGTGCATGTGAGCCAGTTCGCCGCCCTGGTGGAAGTGAACGATCCGCTGCCCGAAGTGGACTATGGCGCACAGATCGGCGAGAAGGAACGGCGCGTGGCGCAGTACGTCAGCGAGATGATCGAGGACGGCAGCACCCTGCAGATGGGCATCGGCGCGATCCCCGACGCCATCCTCGGTTCCCTGCACGGCCACAAGGACCTGGGCATCCATACGGAAATGTGCAGCAACGGCATCATCCCGCTGGTGGAAAGCGGCGTAATCACCAACTCCCGCAAGCGGAAGCACCGCGGCCGGGTGGTCACGGCCTTCGCCTTCGGCACACGCAAGCTCTACGACCTGGTGGACGACAATCCCTCCTTCGGCTTCCTCGACGTGCAGTATGTCAACGACACCAAGGTGATCCGCGCGAACCCGAAGGTGGTGGCCATCAACAGCGCCATCGAGGTGGACCTGACCGGACAAGTGTGCGCCGACAGCATCGGCACCTTCCAATACAGCGGTGTGGGCGGCCAGATGGACTTCATGCGCGGGGCAGCACTGAGCGAAGGCGGCAAGCCCATCATCGCGCTGTGCAGCACCACGGGCAAGGGCCTCAGCAAGATCGTGCCCATGCTACGGCCGGGTGCCGGAGTGGTCACCACGCGGGCCCACGTACACTGGGTGGTCACCGAACACGGTGTGGCCTACCTGTACGGGCGCAATCTGGAACAGCGTGCCAAGGCGCTCATCGCCATTGCCGCGCCCGAGCACCGCGAGGAGCTGGAACGTGCTTACAGGGAGCGCTTCCGGAATTGAGCGCGAGCAAAGGACTACGCCAGCAATCGGCCGATCTGCTCCAAGTGCTTCTGCTCCTCCTTGTTGGTGCCGTAGAAGGCATCCGCGATGGCGGCAGCCGTTTCGCGCACGGTGCGCTTCAGGCCCGCATCGAAGTGCGGGGCCAGCTCCGGGTACTCATCCGTGAAGCGCTCGTAGGCCTCCTCGCCGTCCATCTCTTCACCTAGGGCGAAGTCGAAGCTCATTTCGATGTAGTGGGCGGCATCGGTGCCAAACTCGTCGCGGCTTCCTTCCAGGGGCAGCCATTTCTCCTTCACCAGCCGCTTCAGCTCGTCCACCTCGGCCGTGCGGACCGTGCCATCGCCGGCGGCCACACTGTAGAAGAGGTAACCCAGACTGGTGTAGATCTTGATATATGTATTCGCGGTGGTCATACCACAAAGCAAGGGGATCACGCCGGAAAACGAGGTGACTTTCATCACCTCGCGGGTTGAGCTTTTCCGTGCATCGCATTCCCGCGCGGGGCATGTCCGATCCCCCATGGTGCGGCAATTCCTTTCCTTTGGCCCCGTGCGTACCGAGTTCACACCCAAGCTCTTCACCCTGTTGCGGACCGGCATCCCGCGCGAACAGGTCCGCAAGGACATCAGCGCCGGGATCATCGTGGGCATCGTGGCCTTGCCCTTGGCCATTGCCTTCGCGATCGCCAGCGGGGTGCCGCCGGACAAGGGACTGATCACGGCGATCATCGCCGGCTTCTTCGTCTCCGCCTTTGGCGGCAGCCGCGTGCAGGTGGCAGGGCCCACGGGCGCCTTCATCGTCATCGTGTACGGCATCGTGCAGAAGCACGGCATCGACGGGCTGATCGTGGCCACACTGATGGCCGGGGTAATGTTGGTGGGCATGGGCCTGCTGCGGGCCGGGCGGCTGCTCAAGTACTTCCCGCACACCCTGATCGTGGGCTTCACCTCGGGCATCGCCGTCATCATTTTCACCAGCCAGATCAAGGAATTCCTCGGTCTGTCCATGGGCGCGCTGCCCGGCGGCACGGTGGAACAATGGGTGGCCTACGCGGGCGCCTTCGGCACCATCAACCCTTGGGCGGTGGGGCTGTCGCTGCTCTCCATCGGGCTCATCGTGTGGCTGCCGCGCTTCACACGCCTGATCCCCGGACCGCTGGCGGCGATCCTCGTATGCACAGCACTGGCTTGGGGCTTCCAGCTTCCGGTGGAGACCATCGAGGGCCGCTTCGGCGCCATCCCGCGCACCTTGCCCATGCCCCATGTGCCCATCGCCGACCTGGCCACACTACGGGAACTGCTACAGCCTGCGGTGGCCATCGCGCTGCTGGGCGCCATCGAGTCACTGCTCAGCGCCGTGGTATCCGATGCCATGATCGGCGGCAAGCACCGCAGTGATATGGAGCTGGTGGCCCAAGGTGGCGGCAACATCCTCTCAGCGCTATTTGGCGGCATACCGGCCACCGGCGCCATTGCGCGCACCGCCACCAGCGTGAAGAACGGCGGGCGCACCCCCATCGCGGGCATGGTACACGCCATTACGCTGCTCATCATCATGCTGGTCGCTGCGCCGTTGGCGGGCCGCATCCCCCTGGCCTGTCTGGCGGGCATCCTGGTGGTGGTGGCCTACAACATGAGCGAGTGGCGCAACTTCCTCAGCGCGCTGAAGGGCCATCGCTACGATGCCATCGTGCTGGTGGCCACCTTCCTGATCACCGTGGTGGTGGACCTGGTGCTCGCCATCGAAGTGGGCATGGTGCTGGCCGCCTTCCTCTTCGTGAAGCGGATGAGCGACGTGGCCGACCTCAAGCCGATGATCAGCGAGGACAGCGGCGGGGAAGAAGCCTTGCTCCGGTTGCCGAAAGGCGTGCAGGCCTATGAGCTGAGCGGGCCGTTCTTCTTCGGTGCCGCGCTGCGGTTCCAGGACGTGCTGGGCAAGATCAACGACCATCACCGCACCATCATCCTCCGTCTGCGGCAGGTGCCGATGATCGATGCCACCGGCCTGCACCGCATGGGCCACATCGTGCGCGAACTGGAGCGCCAGCGGCGGCGCGTCTTCCTTGTCGAGGCACCACCGCAGGTCCTTGAAGCCATCCGGCAGGAGCCTTGGCATCAAGAGAGCCGCGTGGCCGATACCCTGCAGGAAGCCTTGGATCGGTTGTGACGGGAACCGCCCGTGATCAATCCACGGCCTTCTCCAGCAACTTACCGCTGGCATCGAAGGCTGCCTTCCACTCCGGTTGGCCAAGCTTCTTCAACTCCACCACGTACGACACCGCGCCCTCCTGCGTGATCCGCTCCACATCGTCCGTGCGGTAGCCGGGGAATTCAGCGTTGATGGCGTTCACCACGGCCTCCGGCAGGTCGCTGGCCGAGATCTCCTCCTCGTGGCGCAGTTCCTTGCCGTTGGCATCGTACCACACCTCATGGTCGCGGAACAGCAAGCCGGTCTCGAACTCCACCTTGTACTGCGTGCCCCGCATTTTCCACTCCACGTCCATCGCCTTGGGGAAGGCCTGGTTGAAGGCAGCCATGACGGGTGCGGGCACTTGCGCCGGAGCGAGTTTTTGCGCGTTGACGGTACTGAAGGACAAGGTGGCGACGGCGGCTGCCATGGTCACGGTCCGGGTAATGCTGATGATGGTTTTCATGGTTTCTTGCTTGATCGTGGTACAAAGGGACGACGCGAGGTGGGAAAGATCCGGGAAGATCCGGCCCGGGGCCGCATCCAAAGGTCGTCTAACGCTTCGCCTTTCCCAGACCGGCCTTCAACACCACGGGGGCCGTTACCAACACCATGATCCCGAGGATGACATAGGCCACGTTCTTCTGCACCCACGGATTATCTCCCAGCACATAGCCCAAGGGCACCAGCGCCCCTACCCAGAGCACGGCCCCCAAAATATTGTAGAAGGTGAATTTCCGGAGATCCATCCGCACGGTTCCCGCGATGATCGGGGCGAATGTTCTGATGACCGGAAAAAAGCGCGCGATGGCAATGGTGACACCACCCTTCTCCTCGTAGAATTTCCGGGCGGCATGAATGTGTTTCTTCTTGATCAGCCAAGTCTCCTTCTCCCCATTGATCACGTGGTGGAACCGATGGCCAAACCAATAGCCGAAGAAGTTGCCAAGCACAGTGGAAACCATGAAGAGCAGCATCCAGAAGGGCAGGTTCAACAGCTCATTGCTGAACGGATAGTGTGCTTCATTCACTGAAGCAATGACCATTCCGGAGATAAACAGGAGCGGGTCGCCCGGCAGGAAAAATCCGAAGAAGACGCCCGTTTCGATGAATAGGACCAGGAGTACCAGGTACAGGCCGCCGTTCTTCATGATCCAGTCCGGGTCCAAGAGGTGGCTGATCGATTCGATCACCAAGTCCATTCCATTGCTCTTTAAGGTATCCGCGTTTGAGACTGTGGCCCGCCAAGCTCCCCAAGGCCATGACCCACGGCAAAGGGACGACGCGAGGCGGGAAAGACCCCGGGAATGTTGCGCCCGTTATGATTTTTTTTCAGCTTCCGCCCGCGGGCACCACCTCCAGCACGTGGCCATCCAGGAAGCGGTAGCGCAAGTGCATCCCGTACAGGTCGGTGATGGCCTTGGCGATGGCCAGTCCCAGCCCGGTACCTCCGTCCGCGGTGGTCTCCTTGTGGAAGCGCTGGAAGATGCGTTCGGGGTCCAAAGCTTCGTCCGCACCCGTATTGGTCACCCGGAAGTATCGGGCATCCACCTCCACTTCCACCCGGCCGTCCGGCCTGTTGTGCACGATGGCATTCTTCACCAAGTTGGTGACGAGGGTGCGCGCCAAGCCGGGATCCATCGTCCACAGAAGGTCCCCATCCACATGTAGCAAGAGTTCCACCCGGCGATGTGCAGCCAGATCCGCGAACTCCTCCGTTACCTCACGGGCCAGATCGGCAACGGGCACGGGCTCCACATCCGTGAATTGATGGTTCTCGATCCGCGCCAACAGCAGCAGCGAGCGGTTCAGGCGCACCAGGCGTTCCAGCGTGGCGATCACCTCCCCCACGGCCGCCATGCGTTCGTTTTCGTCGGCTTCCTCGGCCACCAGCTCCAGCTTGTTGATGGCGATGGCCAGCGGCGTTTGTAGCTCATGCGCGGCATTGCCGGTGAAGGCCCGTTGCCGTTCGAAAGCTTCGTTGGCATGACGGACCAAGGCTTGGGCCGCCGCCTTCAACTCCTGGAATTCCGTAATCGGCGTGGGCACGTCCTTCAATTCCTGCCCCCGGCCCAGGCGGAAACTTTTCAGCTGCGCCAGGATCGTGCGGAACGGCCGCCACAAGCGGCGCAATACCAGCCCATGTACTACACTCAAGGTGAGCACCACCAAAATATACAGCACCACCAAGGCGCCGAGCAGATGTTCCAGCAGGTCATCCTCCTCCACTGTGCTGGTGTACACCTGCATGCGGTAGTGACGATCTTCGTGCGTGAAGCCCTTGGTCATCAGTCGCACGCGCTCCATCTCACCTTCGGCAGGAACGTACAGGATGGTATCGGTGAAGTGCTTCTTCACCTTGCCGGTGGCGGGTTCCACGGCGAAGCCGTACAGGCCAAGGTCGCGTACCTGCAACAAGGTGCTGTCCTGTTCCAAGCGGTGCAGGATCAGTTCCTGGTGGTCCTCCAATCCTTCGTCGAGGTCGTCGCGGACGGCATCGCGTACCACGAACCAGAAGGCCGCGGACCAGAGCGCCAGCACCGGCAGCAGGGCCAGCGACAGGTGCAGCATGGAGCGGTGCAGCAGCCTCATGTCTCCACCAGCTTATAGCCGATGCCATACACCGCCTGCACCTCCACGGTGGCATCGCTGTCCCGCAGCCGCTTCCGCAGGTTCTTGATCTGCGCGTACACGAAGTCCAGGTCCGCGCCGTCATCGGCGTGATCGCCCCACACGTGCTCGGCCAGTGATCCGCGCGATACCAGGCGGCCCTTGTTCAGCAGGAAGTAGGTGAGCATGTCGAACTCCTTGCGGTGCAGGGCCAGCGGCAGGCCATTCACCGTGACCGTGCGCGCCGTGGGGTCCAGCGAGAGATTACCGGCCTGCAGGATCTCGCTTCCGCCCAGCACCTTGCGGCGCAGCACGGAACGCACCCGGGCATTCAGTTCGGCGATGTGGAACGGCTTGGTGAGGTAGTCGTCCGCACCGAGGTCCAGGCCGACCAGTTTATCGTCCAGTGAATCCTTCGCCGAGATGATGATCACGTTGGCGGCCTTGCCCTCCGCCTTCAGGCTGCGCAGCACATCCAATCCACTGCCGCCCGCCATCGTGGACATTGGCGAAGTTCCGCCCGGCAGCATAATGTCCAGCAGGATGCAGTCATAGGCATGGTCGGCCACTTTACGCAGGGCGGTGGCCCGATCATGGGCCACCTCCACTACGTAGTGTTCGCGCTCGAGCGAGCGCTTGATCACCTCCGCCAGCTCCCGCTCATCCTCGACCACCAGGATCTTCATCCCGCAAAACTACCGGGCCGATCCGGGAAGGATCTGGGGATCCTGCGTCCGCCTTAATCCGCCAGCACACCGTACTTGCCACGGGCGAAGTCGTTCATCGCCTCCTGGATCTCGTCGTAGGTGTTCATCACGAACGGTCCGTATGCCGCGATCGGCTCGTGGATGGGTTCACCGCTCATCACCAGTGCCACCGCATCGGTCGTGGCCTTTACGGTCATGTCCGTGCCGTCGGTGTCCATCAGCACAAAGTGGTCCGTGGGCACGGGCCTGCCGTTCACTTCCACCTCACCCTCGATCACCAGCACGGCGGTATGCCATTCGGCAGGACGACTGAACACGGCCTCACCGCCTGCTTGGGCGCGCAAGTGCATCAGGTCCACAGGCGTGAAGGTGCTGGCCGGTCCGCGCATGCCTTGGTACTCGCCCGCGATCACTTCCACGAAGCTCTTGCCGTCCGCCAGCATGTGACGGGCCATGTCCGCTTGGGCGATCGCCTGGTATTTCGGCGGCGTCTTCTTCGCTTCAGCAGGCAGGTTCACCCACAGCTGCACCATCTGGAAGGGGCCGCCGCGGCGGCTGTATTCCTGCTCGTGATACTCCTTGTGCAGCACTCCGCTGGCCGCCGACATCCACTGGACATCGCCGGGGCCGATCACGCCGCCGCCGCCACTGCTGTCGTGGTGCGCCACGCTGCCGTGGTAGGCAATGGTCACTGTCTCAAACCCCTTGTGCGGGTGTACGCCCACGCCGCGCGGCGTTTCCGAGGGCGAGAAGTCGACCTTCGAGTTGTAGTCCAAGATGATGAACGGGTTCATCCGTTCCATGGGGATGCCCACCCCGTTGGGCAGGAAACCGTGTACGCGAAAACCGTTGCCCACCATGTGGGGCGCCGGTGGCGCGACAATGCGTTCGATGCATCTGGTCTTCATATCAAGTCGGTTGTTTCACGGCCCTAAGGCCGAGGGGGCCAGACAAGGCCCGTGCCACGATATTTTACATGACAAATATCTGGCAAATCCCTCACCACCTGCCTAATTGTCCGGACTTTCTGGATTTTCGTGGACCATCCCCATCATACTTCAACAGGCTACCTTGTCCTCATGCCATCATCCCCGCCCCCTGATCCCGACGATGACCGGCACGCTGATCTGCGTACAGCGGTTTGGCCGTGGTTCAGGAAACATGGGTTCCGCGAAGCCGCCTTTCACAAGGGCAGGTGCACCGTCCACACCGTCCGGGAAGACCAGGTCTTCGTTTTCAAGCTCAAGGAACGGAGTGGCTATCACACCTTCTACCACGTGA
Organism: Flavobacteriales bacterium; assembly: GCA_035325445.1. Classification (GTDB taxonomy): domain Bacteria; phylum Bacteroidota; class Bacteroidia; order Flavobacteriales_F; family PHOS-HE28; genus PHOS-HE28. Next base: position 32,826 of record DAOKZW010000019.1, on the reverse strand, counting down.
CCGGGCACGATGCCTTGATCGTGTTCGAGGTGCGGGTGGATGGCGCGCGCATCCTTTGGGAGGGCTACTGTCCGCTGCTGCTTTTCGCCATTTGGCCGATCAGGCTCTCCTTCAAGCCACGGGCCTCGCTGCTGAAATACCGGGCCGAAGGATACCGGATGGCACAAGCTTTCGGTGAAATGGTGCAACAACTGCACCGAGGGTGATGAATTCGAAGTCGTCGATGTAGCATGCCCCGGGGTCATGGCCTCCCCGTATGCAATGAACTTCACACCTCCGATCTGGCCTGGTTCAAGCCTTCACCGGCGGTTGAACCAGTGATCCAGGAAATGACATCCTCGCCGTCAAAGGAGAACATCCCGGCTCGGCTGGTCACGGCTTCCTACACTTCATCGGGGCTTTGCCCAATATTCCCGGAATGGCTGGAAGGCCATGGACATTCCCACAGGCGATCGGCCTTGTGCTTGCCGTAACTTTGCACCCGCTTTCCCGACCCGATGTGCATTCCCATGCCATCGGGCTTTCCGGGTTCATTACGTGGATGACCTCAACCGCAACCTCCGTGGGCAGCCTGGCCCAGCTCATTGAACTTTATCGTAACGACGAACGTGTGGCCCAGGTGGCCGGAGCCCTCGAGGAACGTGCAGCGCGCGTGCATCTCGGCGGCCTCCTCGGTTCCGCACAGGCCCTCATCGCCGATGCCGTCATCGCCCAACGGGGCGGCACGCATGTGTTCGTGCTACCCGGCCGTGAAGAGGCCGCGTATTTCCTGAATGACCTCAATGCCTTGAGGGAAAAGAAGGAGACGGAGGGAAGGGAAGAAAGGGAGGGCATAAAGGCACAGGCGGAAGATCGGTTCTTCTTCCCCGCCCCTTCCCGCTCGCCCTACGATCCCGATGGGCACCACGATGCTGAGCGGGTAACGCGCACGGAGGTGCTGGAGGCCCTTGTGTCCTCGGCTGCGCTCGGACTGACAGGACCTACAGCACCATCGTCGGCTGCGCTCGCACTGACAGGACCTACAGCACCATCGTCGGCTGCGCTCGGACTGACAGGGCCTACAGCACCATCGTCGGCTGCGCTCGCACTGACAGGACCTACAGCACCATCGTCGGCTGCGCTCGCACTGACAGGGCCTCCTTCTTCACCTTCCTCTCCTTCCTCTCCTTCCTCTCTTTCCTCTCCTTCCTCTCCTTCCTCTCCTTCCTCTCCTCTTCTCCTCATCGTCACCTACCCCGAAGCCCTCGTGCCCTTGGTGATCGACCGCGAGGCCATGCTGAAGAACACGCTGCGGATCAAGCGGGGGCAGGAAGTGCCGATCGACACGCTGGAGGAGTGGTTGTATGAGATGGGCTTCACGCGCGAGGAGTTCGTGTATGAGCCGGGTAAGTTCAGCATCCGTGGCGGCATCGTGGACGTGTTCAGCTACGGCAGCGACAAGCCCTTCCGCATTGAGCTGTACGGCGATACCGTGGAAAGCGTGCGCCGTTTCGATCCGCAGGACCAGCTCACGGTGGAGTTCCTAACCGAGGCGGTGATCGTGCCCGATCTGCTGGAGGAGAACAGCGAACAACGCAGAACGTTCCTGGACCAACTGCCGGAGGACACCACGCTGTGGCTTCATGACCTGCAGGCCATCGGCGATGCCGCCAACGAGCGGTTGAAGCGCCTGGAGGACGCATACGCACGCACCGATGAAAAGGACAAGCATCCCAAGCCCGAAGCGCTCCTGGCCACCGACAGCGAGCTGGTGAAGGCGACGTTGGGGCTCCGCAAAATATTTTGGGCCACAGGCCACAAGCCGCAGGCCGCGGGCAAACGCGAGCCTGCGGCCAGCGGCCTGAAGCCTGGGACCGTCATCATCGACTTCTCCCTCAAGCCCCAACCCGCCTTCGCCAAGGACTTCAAGATCCTCAGCGGCGACCTGCACAACAAGCGCAACGCGGGCTACACCAACCTCATCGCCTGCAACAGCTCCAAGCAGAGCGAGCGCCTCTACGCCATCTTCCGCGATCTGCAGGACGGACAGGAGGACTACACCTTCACCCCGCTCCTGCTGGACCTGCATGAAGGTTTCGTGGACCCGGAACTGCGGCTGGCGCTGTACACAGACCACCAGATCTTCGAGCGTTACCACCGCTTCCGGCTGAAGGAAGGCTTCCGCAAGAACGCGCAGGCCCTCACGCTGAAGGAGCTTACCCAGCTCAAGCCCGGCGACCTGGTGGTGCACATCGACCACGGCATCGGCGTGTTCAGCGGCCTGGAGACCATTGATGCCGGCGGCAGCATGCAGGAGGCCATCCGCCTGAAATATCGCGACAACGACATCCTCTACGTGGGCATCCACAGCCTGCACCGCGTGAGCAAGTACAGCGGCGAGGAAAGCGGCAAGGCACCGAACATCAGCAAGCTCGGCACGCCCGCGTGGAAGAACCTGAAGGAGCGCACCAAGGCCAAGGTGAAGGCCCTCGCCTTCGACCTCATCAAGCTCTATGCGCAGCGCAAGAGCAAACCGGGCTTCGCGTACCAGCCGGACAACTACCTGCAGCACGAGCTGGAGGCCAGCTTCATCTACGAGGACACGCCCGACCAGCTGAAGGCCACGCACGACGTGAAGCGCGATATGGAGAAGGCCACGCCCATGGACCGACTGGTCTGCGGCGACGTGGGCTTCGGCAAGACGGAGGTGGCCATCCGCGCGGCGTTCAAGGCGGCGTGCGATGGCAAGCAGGTGGCGGTGCTCGTGCCCACCACGATCCTCGCGCTGCAGCACTGGAAGAGTTTCTCCAATCGCATGAAGGGCCTGCCCGTGCGCGTGGACTACATCAACCGCTTCCGCAGCAGCGCACAGCAGACGCAGATCCTCAAGGACCTCAAGGAAGGCAAGATCGATATCCTCATCGGCACGCACCGGCTGGTGAGCAAGGACGTGGTGTGGAAGGACCTCGGCCTGATGATCATCGACGAGGAGCAGAAGTTCGGCGTGAACGTGAAGGACAAGTTGAAGACCCTGCGCGCAACTGTCGATACGCTCACGCTCACCGCCACACCCATCCCACGCACCCTGCAATTCAGCCTCATGGGCGCGCGCGACCTCAGCATCATCAGCACGCCGCCGCCCAACCGCTACCCGGTGAGCACCATGCTGCAGCCATACGACGAGGTGACCATCCGCGGCGCCATCGAGTACGAGCTCAGTCGCGGCGGCCAGGTGTACTTCCTGCACGACAAGGTGAAGAACATCGAGCACATCGCCGACATGATCCGCAAGCTGGTGCCCGGCTGCCGCGTGGGCGTGGGCCACGGTCAGCTCGAAGGGCACAAGCTGGAGGAGGTGATGCTCGACTTCATCGAGGGCAACACGGACGTGCTCGTGTGCACCACCATCGTGGAGAACGGCCTCGACATCCCGAACGCCAACACCATCATCGTGAACGAGGCGCAGAACTTCGGCCTCAGCGACCTGCACCAACTGCGCGGTCGCGTGGGCCGCAGCAACAAGAAGGCCTACTGCTACCTGCTCGCGCCGAGCCCGCACCTGCTGCCCGACCTCAGCCGCAAGCGTCTGCAAGCCATCGAGCAGTTCAGCGACCTGGGCAGCGGCATACACATCGCCATGAAGGATCTGGACATCCGTGGCGCGGGCGATCTGCTCGGCGCGGAACAGAGCGGCTTCATCAACGACATCGGCTTCGAGACCTACCACAAGATCCTGGAGGAGGCCGTGCGCGAACTGAAGTCCGAACACTTTTCAGACCTCTTCGCTGACGCGCAAGAAGGCAGCCACGCCCTCGCCCGCGGATCACGCCGCGACCAGAGCGACGACTGCATCATCGAGACCGACCTGACGATGCTGATCCCCAACAGCTACGTGAGCGAGACGGCAGAACGCCTCGCGCTCTACCGCCGCCTCGACGACATCAAGGACGAAGCCGAGCTGCAGAAGTTCACGGCGGAAGTCACCGATCGTTTCGGGCCGATCCCGCCCTTGGTGAACGAACTGCTCGAAGCGATCCGCCTGCGCTGGCTGGGCCAGCAGATGGGCCTGGAGAAGATGGTGCTGAAGAAGGGCACGCTCATCGGCACTTTCATCGCGGACCAGAAGCATCCATTCTTCGAGGGCGATGGCTTCAACGCGGTGCTGCGCGCGGTGCAGGCACAACCGCGTCGTTTCAAGGTGTACGAGAAGGCGGGAACGCTGAGGATCAGCGTGCAGGATGTGAAGAACGTGCAGGTGGCGAAGGAGGCGATGGAATCCGTTGTTGGGGTGAAGCAGAGTGTTTAGGTGGCGTGTCCTTCTCCGGGGGAAATCGTTATAGTCCCACTACTATCTGCGCGATGGCGATCCTTCCTCCCCAGTTCACCCGGCAGATGTATAGGCCCGCACCTACATTTTCCAACACCACTTGGTGCTCCGTGCTGAGCGGGGATAGACGATCGTGCAACACTATACGACCCAAGGGATCCCGCACTTCCAGCTGCCCTGCCTCTGGTTGCCCCTGATAGTTCAACGCGAACCGCCCATTGCTGGGGTTCGGGGTCACGCTCATCACATCGGCGGAAGCAAGCTCGTCAACACCCACATGCAATGGATACAACCGCGTGATCAGCCGCTGGTTCGGGTGGTTGCTACAACCGTCATCAAAACCTGAATAACTGCCAAAGATGTAGATGAAGCCGTCCGGCGCTTGCTCGATGCCGTACAAAGCACGTTGCACACTGTTCGCACTGGAGATGACCAACTCGCCCGCATCCGTGCCGGTGAACAGATCCCAAAGCACATTCCCGGCGGTATCGATCGCGGTGATGGCCCCGGCGGGTTGATCGCCGATGGCATTGAACTCGCCCACCACGATCAGCTTGCCCGGCTCGATCTCCAAGAAGTCACGGGCCATTGCCAATCCAGGAAAGAAACCCATTGCACGGAAGGGGATCACAGGCCAAGAAGTATCCGTACTTCCATCGGGGTGAAGCCGCACTACTGCCAAGGTGTCTCCAGGATATTCCGGCGCTTGGAAATTGCCGAATGCCAGAATCCGGCCATCGGGATAGAAGTAGTAGTTGGGCGAGACGGCTCCCCAGAAGATCGAAGAGTGGAAGGTGGTATCCAGTTGGCCGTCCGGCCATACCCGGAGGATACCGCCCACGGATCGGCCTTCGTACTGCGTTGGGCCGCCTGGACTTCCCAAGAGGAAACGGCCATCCGGCGTTTCGCTGATGGATGTCAACCAACCAGGTGCGGTGTACTTGTGGTCGAAATCCGGGTCCGTATTTCCATCTGGTAGAACTTGGAGTAAGCCGTAGCCCGGCTCTGAGCCTATCTGGTTCCCCTCGTCGTCGAAAAGCCGCTTGCTATACCAGCCAGTACGCCACTGTTTCCCATCCGGAAAGATGTGAAAGGACCAACGCTGACCAGTGGAAAATTCCGGATTGACGGATCCATAACTCAAATCTGAAGCACCATTGGATATGAACTTCCGAAATACACCAAGCGCTCCTCCAGCATTAAAAAAATATTCTTCATCCCAGATCTGTATCCCACCACCGGAAGGCCCTATCTGAGTGAAGGTGGGGTCGAACGAACCACCGTAGCTCACACGACAAACGGAAAGAGTTGATGGAGAGAATCCTAAAGGGTTCGTCATCCGGCCACCCAGCAAAAGCTGGCCATTGGGCAGAAAGTCAATGTCCGTGATCTCGTAATAGGGGAACAGCACTTGGAACGAGGGGTCCACGCATAGCGGTGCCTGCGCCATGGACAAGGCCATGGCGCAGGCACCGCATGCGGTCACCAACGTTGTGCGTAACCGGATCATGGGCGTACCACGACGCGTTGGGCTTCAACCAACGCACCCAGGTTGTAAAGTTCCACCGCATAGGTGCCAGCGGCGAGGCCACGCACATCCCAGATGCTCTGCCCAGGGGAAGTGGTAATGGCTGCGCTATGCACCTCCTTGCCCTGTGCATCGCGCACCCGAATGAAGGCGCGGTCCACTTTACCTGTGATCGTATGGCTGAAGGCCACCCAGGTGCTGGCCGGATTTGGGTGTACGGTCAAGACAGAAGGAACTGCTGTATCCGTTCTCGGTGGCCGACTCCATTGCGACTTGGGTTGCGGGGTCTCACCGGTGATGGGCGGGGTGCAGAGACCGTAGCCAAAGCATAGGATATTGCGGGCATGCGTGGCCCCGATGGAAGGTTGGTGGGAGGCGATGGCTTCCAAGGCAGATACTTCTGCACCGTCCAGTTCCATGATGCTGCGGTCCGCCACTTGGGCGTTCCGCACCACCGCTATCAGGCCAAGCATATCATCACGCTCCTGAATATCCGTCGCTTGCATCCGGTAGTTGTCCGCCAATCCGTTCAACAAAGTCTCCGCTTCGGTGTAGCGTTCCAGTTCCAACAGGGTGCTCACCTCGCCATAACGCGCCCGCAAGCTGGGGTTCAGTTGCCAACGCACCAGGATGCTGTCGGCCGGTTGGGGTACGGAATCGTTCAGCATCACGCTGATCACTTGGTCGTTCAAGCGTTGGTACTCGCCCTTGTGCCAGCCAAGTGCCGATTCCAAGCTGGTGCGCCAGGTCCGCTGGTCCCAAGAGGCCACGATCTGGGCCACCATGTACTCGGGTAGCGGGTTGGGCATTTCGTATTGCACCCATCTGATGAATCCGTCACGCTGGGTGGCCTCCGGGTTTGCCAGGCAGATCTCCAGATACATGGCATGGGGCAGTATGTTCCTCAGGGCGGCCTCTTTTAAAATCTGCACAGACAGATAGGGGCTGCGCTCCATCAGAGCATTGCGCAATTCCCATGCGTCCTGTGGCCAACTCTCCATGATGGTCTGCTTCAACTCCTCATAGTCGCCACCATCCAACAAGCTTTCGAACACGTACTTCAGGTTCAGGTAGGCCAAGCGCTCCTGGGCCATCAAGGGGTCGAGGAATGACTTCACCTGTAGGATGGTGCCACCACAGATGATCCGCGTGGGGCACCCATGGGCGACCGTGGAAATGTTCGCGTTGCGTTGCACCCAAGGTGCATTGTACGCGCCCGTGTTCAAATCACCGGGCGGCGCCTCCCAGAAGTAGGTGATAGGCAGTGCCTGAGCCGCATTGTGGTAATTGTAGTAGGGCGAACTGCTGTTCTGCTGGGTGAACTCATTGCCCGCCGATATACTCGCAGAGCCTTGGAACATCTTGATGCTGTGGGTCGGTGGCGGTGTGGGATCCGTTGATCTCACCCTGAAATCCTCCTCCAAATTCTGGATGTTCAGGTTACAGAAGAACGCCAAGCCCGTGCCGGTCGGGTCATTTATGTCTACACAATGTTCCTCCGCCACGAACCCGTAGAACATGCCATGCGAGGTGTTCTTGTACACCTGGTCATTGTATGCGCCCGTGTATCCGGCCACTACACCCTCGGCATTGGCGAGCGGTGTTGAGGAAGGGAAGAGATCGTTCTCCTCCACACGGAAGGCGTTCGCATTGTAGCTGTATACGGCGCGGTGGTTGCCGAGAAATTCCTGATCCTGTCCAGTCAATTCAACATCACGCCCCCCCACAACGAATTTGTTGCGCAAGATGGTGGCACCGCGCACCGCATCGTTGTAGATGCCACAGACGTTGTTCTCGAATTCGGAATCACGCACCGTGAAGGTGCGACCTGCCATACCACTGCTCGTGGCGTGGACGCCGTGGTCCAGACCAATGAACTTAGAAGGACGGCGGTGCTGCTCCGGACAAATTGGCTGAGGCTGGCCTGAGCCATATTCGCACAACGGCAAATTGATGGCGCATTGGCCGTTCACTGAAAACGTGGCATCCAGACTGTAGATCCCCTTGCCCAGCTTGTGGCTCTCGTTGATACCGCCTGGCCCGGAGACTTGCGTGTTGATGAAGTCGCATTGGGTGAAGGTGATGCCTGTTACATCCCACAGATCGACATGGTGGTCGAAATCATCACCGCCACGATAGTCAGGGTTTACAATGAAATCCGCATGCCTGAAGTAACTCAGGTTATTCTGCGTAAGGGTGGGAAGGCTCGGATGGAAATTGCGGTATTTCTTGAACTCCACTGCGCGGCGGCAGTTCAGGAATGTTCCACCTGTTCCATTAAGGGTTCCTTGCACCTGCAAAACTCCTCCGCGGCTCGCTTTAACGCCGGGTCTCCAGTTGGTGAAGCCCACGCGTGCATGCTCGACGATTGCTCCGTTCTTCAACACCACCAAACCTTGGTAAGTGGGCTGGCTGGCGGGGTACTGGTGCTGGTTGGTGGTGCCCCAGGCTTCGATGCCTTGCCAGAAATTGGAGCAGCAGCTATTGGTTATGTACCCCCCATCTAAGACCAATCGACCTCCCGGCTTTACTATGATCCGCCCGCCGGTGGGCATGTTCACCTTGCATCTGATCGTGAGGGTCGCCCCTGACTCAATATAGACATCTCCGCCAAGTACGGTTGCGTAATCCCACGTCTGATCGCTGGAAATGACCTTGTCCATTAAGACGTCCCTCTCACAAGCGGTCAAATATTGGGCTCTCCATGTTCCTCTCAGCATCTGGTTCAGATGACCGATCTGCTTTGGGGTCAGGCTTATCTTATCAGTACTATACCCCATCATGTTGTTGTAACATGGGGTCGGCGTACCGTTCGGAGGTGAACTCGAGGTCGGGGCACACCATGCAGTGGAGTGTGGGCACTGAATATCAGGAAGTGATGTGCAGGATTGAAAGGAGTGATAGAACCCCAAACAATGCCCGATCTCATGCGCCATAAGTGCGCCCACGAGCCAAGGGTCTCCTCCAAGTGGCCCGGCAGGCCATGGCCCGCCGGGTGGGTTAGCAGCATAGTTTGCATATGCATTCTGAAAAACCACACAAGTGAAGTTGTATATGCCATACATGTCGTACGCAGGACCGCACCCAGAAACACTATTATCACCGGGGGACTGCCTACCGATCAGAAATATGTTCAAATACTTGCAGGGATCAACCGCATAGTGGTCATAGCTATAATTCGACCCATTTATGCCTGAAGAGCCACATGTTGTGCCATTATTGCTCCATCCAATGTCGTCGGCATGGAATAAAATATCTGAAACTACTATCCTCACTCGGCTATCAGATACCGTCGCAGGTGTCACTATAGTGTTATACACTTGATCGCGAATGTCACTGTACAAACTATTCACTGACACTACATTATGTCCAGGAACGCCATCAAATATCGAATGGATATATGCAATATGATCAGGATCTGTCGCCACGAAATTCTCAGGATTCATCGGATCGCTTTTCTGCATGACATGCACGATCACGCGTACGGTCAATAGATCATCAGACAATCACGGGATATAATTGTCAGCACCTGCACCAGAGGCAGGACTGACATCTATGCATGAACTGGTCCATGCCATAGGGGCGGCCGGGGCTGACCCTGTCATGTGACATGTCGCAACCTGTGCAATGCTGCAATTAATGCACAGAAGAAAGATAGCGGCCGAGCATGTGCGAAAGAATGAGACTGTCTCGTCATTTCGAGTTTTCATTGTGGTATGGCATTGGTGTTTTGATCCATCCTTTCATGGTCGATCACTGAGTGATGATGAGCCACCCGCTGGAGGGCACACTGGCCCCCTTGATGAACAATCCGTAGTGATAGATGCCCGAATTGAGTTCGCGGAGGTCCACGATCGAAGCATCGTTAAGCCCATGCCTTCGGGCCACTTCGCGGCCTGATGCGTCCCAAACGACCATTTCCGAGGGACGCATCAGGCCGCGACAAGAAAGGGTGAGCAGTCCGGACGAAGGTTGCGGGAAAAGTTCCGCTCGCATAGGCGAGGGCAATTCATCCACGGAAACCAACGCATCGCAATCAGTGCTGTTCCCATGGGTATACTGTAATTCATTGTCCGTGTAGCAGCGAAGTGGGCCGGTATGGTCCTCCATAAGGTAGGAAGCGCCAGGTAACATGAAGATCCGCAACGCGCCTACTCTTTCAATGATCGTATCGACAAGAACCTCTCCCCAGGGTTGATCGGATACTTCGATGCTCCACCAGCGGAGCGGAACGGCATCCACGATGACGGATCCCGTATCCATGACAGTGATGAGCGGCGTCGTGGCCCACCCAGGAATGGGAACGCGCCAAGTGTCGCCAGGCCCCGCACCATAGTACCATAAGGTATCGAATCCCTCCTCTACCTGTATCGCTACCAGATCATCGGCATAGCGGGTGAATAGATCAGGATGGTCCACGCTCACCGGAGTACCAGCGGACTGATCCACAGCATGCATCACGCGCTTCAATTTCTGACATTCGACCCCATTGATCATAGTATCTCCGATATAGGTCACACGCTCATAACCGGCCACTGAACTCACACTATGGAAGTCGTAGTGCCATTCCGCCCCCGGCGGGCACCATGTTTGCGCCCCGGCTTCCGCCGCCAGCAGCACCCCACATCCTACAATAAGGCTCCGGATCTTCATGGCACTTCGGTTTGGTGGTACCCCGCCTGCCCCCGATCCCTCTACACGGTACGAAGGTGAGCCAAATTCCCAATACTTCCAAGACATCCAACACTTGTTCGTGGCTTGGAATTTGCGGTGGAGAAGTGGCCGGTCATGGTGTTTTTTGATCGGATCATTGGCGCTGGCAGGATCTCGCGTGAGCGGGCGCAGCGGCGGCCTGCTGAAGGCACGGCCTTGCAGCCACGCGCAACGAGGAGGCTGCGACGATAGGAGCAGACCCCGGAGTGCCGTGGATGCGGGCCGGGCCGAGGCAGCCACAGCGGAGCACGCGACCCCGAGGACCCTGAGCGGAGGCTTTGCGGAGCCGAGGGGTGCGAGGGGGCACGCCCACGCTTCGACCTCGCTCAGCGTGACATGTGCCCCAACGATCCTTTATCCGCGTGAACGATCAACCGTTTCCGCAGCAGCAAGGAGCAGACGCAGATCCTCAAGGACCTCAAGGAAGGCCGAATCGACATCCTCATCGGCACGCACCGCCTCGTGAGCAAGGACCTGCAATACAAGGAGTTGGACACATCGGAGAATCTCGCTCCGGCGTCAGCGGTCCACCTTCGGCGGACCGCCCCTTCGGGCGCGCCGCTCTCGTCCGGCGATACTTCGTTGCTCCTCGGTTGGATACTTGTTCCAGTATCCGCTCCTCGTCGCGCCTCGTCTCGCCGAACGATAGCGGCGCACGCCATCCGTTCAAGGCACTTCGAGCCACCCTCCGCCCCTGCGCGCCTCCGTGGATACGCTCACCCTCACCGCCACGCCCATCCCGCGCACCCTGCAGTTCAGCCTCATGGGCGCGCGCGACCTCAGCATCACAGAGGGCAACTCCGAACCGCTTTTGGAAGCGAGCGAACGGGATTTCGCGGCCAGCCAAGGCGCGAGTGACGCGCATAGCGGAGCGCTACGCAAGGAACGAGCAACGCCGGATGGCCGCGAAAGACCCTCGCGCAGCCCGAAGGGTGGTTCGGAATTGCCCTCAGGCACGCCACCGCCCAACCGCTATCCGGTGAGCACCATGCTGCAACCGTATGACGAGGTGACCATCCGCGGCGCCATCGAGTACGAGCTCAGCCGCGGCGGGCAGGTGTACTTCCTGCACGACAAGGTGAAGAACATCGAGCACATCGCCGACATGATCCGCAAGCTCGTGCCCGGCGTGAAGGTGGGCGTGGGCCACGGACAGCTCGAGGGCAAGCAGCTGGAGCAGGTGATGATGGACTTCATCGAGGGCGAGACCGACGTGCTGGTCTGCACCACCATCGTGGAGAACGGCCTGGACATCCCCAACGCCAACACCATCATCATCAACGAGGCACAGAACTTCGGCCTCAGCGACCTGCACCAACTGCGCGGGCGCGTGGGCCGCAGCAACAAGAAGGCGTACTGCTACCTGCTCGCACCGAGCCCGCACCTCCTCCCCGACCTGAGTCGCAAGCGCCTGCAAGCCATCGAACAGTTCAGCGATCTCGGAAGCGGCATCCACATCGCCATGAAGGACCTCGACATCCGCGGCGCGGGCGACCTGCTCGGCGCCGAGCAGAGCGGCTTCATCAACGACATCGGCTTCGAGACCTACCACAAGATCCTGGAGGAGGCCGTGCGCGAGCTGAAGGACGAGCACTTCAAGGAACTCTTCACGGACGCACAGGACAGCACGGCGCTGGCCCGTGGCTCGCGCCGCGACCAAAGCGACGACTGCGTCATCGAGGGCGACCTGCCCATGCTGATCCCCAACGACTACGTGCAAGAGACCGCCGAGCGCCTCGCCCTGTACCGCCGCCTGGCCGACATCAAGAACGAGGACGAGCTGCAACGCTTCGCCACGGAGGTCACCGACCGCTTCGGGCCCATCCCCCACGAGGTGAACGAGCTGATGGAGGCCATCCGCCTGCGCTGGCTGGGCCAGCAGATGGGCCTGGAAAAGATGCTCATCAAAAAGGGCGACCTGCGCGGCACCTTCATCGCCGACCAGGAGCACCCCTTCTTTTCCAGCGACAAGTTCCAGCACCTGCTGCGCGCCATGCAAACCCACCCGGACCGCTACAAGATGTTCGAGCGCAAGGGCACGCTGCGGATCTCCATCGCCAACGTGAAGACGATCGCGCAGGCGAAGAAGGCGGTGGAGGGGATGTTGGGGTAGTTGAAACAACTGCCTCGATGTAACGAACAACCACAGTGGGAATCGCGCACATAGGAAATTACCGACCTACGAGGCACTTCAATAGGGATGCGCCTTATCTTCGTTCAACAGGTTTACAACGCCCTACCAGTCCATGGCCACCTACGATCAATACATCCAGCTTTCCTCCCTGCCGGAAGATGTGCGTCGGCAGGTATTGGAGTTGATCGACCGGCTCATGCGTGGGCGGAGCAAGGCAGAGCATGAGTCCGGACCGGATAGAGTCCGACCCATTTCGGGGTTGCTTAAAGGAAAGATCCAGATCGCGGATGATTTCGATGCCCCCTTGGACGACTTCAAGGACTACATGGAATGAGGATCCTGCTGGATACGCAGGCCCTGCTGTGGTTCCATGCGCGAGATCCGAAGCTGAGCCAGGGCAAGCGCCTGATGCTGGAATCCGGAGAGCACGAATGCTGGTACAGCATCGTGTCGTTATGGGAGATCGCGATCAAGCATTCCATTGGGAAGCTCGAATTGGTGGATGGGCTCGAAGAAACATTCGAGACCATGGGGCAGGCGAATTTGCGACTGCTCAACCTGCAACAACCGCACATCCTACAACTAGCCACACTACCCCTGCACCACCGGGATCCGTTTGACCGGATCCTGATCGCACAGGCCATGAGGGAGGGTATGCAGGTGCTGACCAGCGATCCTTACTTCGAGGCTTACGGCCAGCCGGTGATCATGGTTTGATCAGGAGGCCAAGGAGTTGGCCGGGATACCGCAGGCCCAGACTGCTGTGTGAAGACGATCGCACAGGCGAAGAAGGCGGTGGAGGGGATGTTGGGATGAGCCATATTAGCCCGGACGTAAATGCTGCTGCCTGGTAACGCCATTCATCAGCATCTTTGCTAACCCCATGGAAGCCGAGATCATCGACTACCCTTGAAACCCGGCACCATGAAAACGTCTTCTTCCCGTCGCAGCGGGAAGCTCCCCAACATCCATCCTGGCACCGTGCTGAAGGAAGAGTTCCTCGTGCCCATGGGTATCAGTGCCTACCGCTTGGCGAAGGACGTAGGCATTCCACAGACCCGCGTGTCACAGCTCATCAAGGGTGATCGTCGCGTAACGGCCGACACGGCCCTGCGCCTCTCCAAGTACTTCGGCACCACCGCCAAATTCTGGCTGGGCTTGCAGAATGACTACGACTTGGAGGAGGAATTGACGACCAAAGCCACGGAGTTGGCCGGGATACCGCAGGCCCAAGCGGCGGCGTAAAGGCGATCGCGCAAGCGAAGAAGGCGTGGAGGGGATGTTGGGTTGATGTGAAAGGGCACGCACACGCCCCCTCGCAAAAGCCTCGGAGTCGCGTTTTCCACTGTACTCTCCGCTTCGTTCCTCGCTGCGGGGTGCCACTCCAGTCGCTCACGCAAGACAATGGCCTACTGAGCGTTCGTTGAAAGGTGCAGCTTACATTTGACAGGACTTGCCCTCCAACGGAAAGGCTATGCGGTTCTCCTACTTCAAATTCCAGAATTTCAAAGGCATCGAGTCTATGCACTTGGACTTGAGCGACAACCCATCAGCAACAGTCTACACGCTGGTCGGATTGAACGAAAGTGGAAAAACCACTGTTCTCGAAGCGATTAACTACTTCCTATACAAGGGAGAAAGTTTAGAGCCGCTAAACCTCGATCGCTATAATATCGCTGACATTCATGATATCGTCCCGATCAGCAAAAGAGACAACTTCAAAGGCAGCGTGAGCATTGAAGCCGGGATTGAGCTCGAACCGGACGATGTCGATGAGATTCGGAAGATATTTCATAAGGAAGGAATCAAGAACGTTCGGATAGGAACCAAGGTCAGCTACACCCAAACTTATCCGTTCGTCGATTCAAAACACGTTCCAGAGAAGAAGCAGAATCTGTGGGTCCATGACTTCCACGGCATCATGCCCGGAGACAGAACTGTGAAGAAATTTCAGAACGATGTCGCCCTCAAGGCGAATGAGTTCATTAAATCGCGGCTTCCGAAGATTCTTTACTTCCCAAATTTTCTGTTCGAATTCCCAGGCCGCATATACCTGGAGGCAGCCTACGAGGACAAGACTCATGCATTCTATCGCACTGTTATACAAGACATCTTGGATTCACTGAAGAACGATACGGATGTTGAAACTCACATTGTTGCAAGGGCTAAGTCCACCGATGACAATGAGCGTCGGAATTTGGAGAGCTTAGTGAACAAGATGAATCTGCAGCTATCAACCGTCATTTTCAATTCGTGGAACCAGACGTTTCGGAAGAAGATCACAGACAAGGAGGTTGTGACCAGAGTTGACAAGGATTCACAACACGGAGTCTTCATTGAGTTCTATGTCAAGGATCGTGTTGACACTTATCGGATTGGTGAGCGATCACTTGGCTTCAGATGGTTCTTCGTCTACCTCTTACTCACCCAATTCCGCATCAGCAGCGAAGACCATGGCCGGAAGAACGTGATGTTCTTGCTCGACGAACCAGCTTCTAATCTCCACCCATCGGCTCAACAGGAGCTACTCAAGAGTTTCGAAAAAATTCCACGAATTCTATATACAACACACAGTCAGTACATGATTAATCCGAATTGGCTAGAGAACACCTTCGTCGTGAAGAACGACGGAATTCACTACAACGACAACGAGAACGAATACAGCAGCAAGCAGACGAAGATTTCCATCCACAAGTACCGAAAGTTCGTTTCCGATAACCCCAATCAGACGAGCTACTTCCAGCCAATCTTGGAAGTTCTTGATTATGCTCCATCGAAACTAGAGTTCGTTCCAAATGCAGTGATAACTGAGGGAAAGAACGACTACTATACTTTCAACCTATATCACGCTATTGCTGGCACTGAGCCACTCAACTGGCTTCCTGGTACCAGCTCTAGTAGCATGAGCGTACTAATCAGCCTGTACATGGGCTGGGCAAGGCCATTCGTCCTTCTCCTAGACTCTGACAAGGAAGGAAAGCAGCAGAAGAAGCGCTACATCGAAGCATACGGTCCTTCTGTTCTCGATCGAATAGTTTGCCTTCATGAAATCGATCCGGCTTGGGACGGACAGGAACTGGAAGATCTCTTCACCGAGACTGACAGGTTGGGAATCATGCAAGCCTCTTACCCGGAGAGCACATTTTGGCAGAAGGACGTTTTTAATCGCAGTGTCCAAGAATTGCTCCTTTCGAGAAGACCGTTTGAACTGGAGGCGCGTACGATTGAAAACTTAGACAAGGTAGTAGCAGCGGTCACAGCTCGTCTTTAGCGCGTGAACCAGGATTTCGCGTTAGGGATTGGACCGAAAAGCCTGGAGCCTATTTAGGCGAGGTCTTGCAGGGAAAACCCGACGGCGAGTCCTGGAACTGGAGCGCCCAACCATTCGAGGTCTTCGAATAGTTCGTCTGGCCGCCCCTGAGCCCAACTGTCCGGAATTTCCGGACAGTTCAAGATGCGGAACCCGGTAGCGCACTGGCTGTTCACACGGTGGCCCACCGCGATGATGGCGTCGAAGTTGTAATGATTGGTCAGATAAGACTTCCCGTCGCCAGCAGTTATTCGAACTTTTCGAATAACTGCTTCCCCCTGAAACTCAGCATTGAAGGGAGATCCGGGGCTCCCCAGTGGAAGCCTTCCCCCCTACCCCAACTTCCTCTCCAGCAGCTCCAGCAACCGTTTGTTCATGTCCTGGAGTTCCTTCAGGTGTGCCTCGTGCTTGGCGTCGTACCGGTCCATCAGCTTTCCGACGAACTCTTCAGGCACGAGATGTCCAATGTGGCCGTAGTTTGCATACGCGCCTCCCGAGTTGTTCGACACGTTGAACACGATCGGTTCCGAGTTCAGCAGTTCGTCCGGGCTCACCTCCAGGACTTCCGCGATCTTTTGCAGCCGTTCCACATCCATTTTGGTCTCCCCGCTTTCCAGTCGCTGGTAGGTGCTGGGCGAAATGCCCAACCGCTCAGCCATGTCCTCATGGCGCAGCTTTTTCTGTTCGCGTAGGAAGCGGATCTTCTGGGTGACCATCTGCAAGGGTTTGAAGCTTGGATCGGAGGTTATGGCCCAAAGCTATCGCACAGAACGGTTGCAGCCTCCAGGTCCTGGTGTCTGCCCCCGGTTGCTGCCATTGGGCACCCGCTTGCCCCCAGCGTTCTTAGCCGGGTTCGCTACGGGCATGCCCACACTTCATTGGATCGGCAAGGACAAGGTGATCAACCACCACCGCGAGGTGCCCTTCAAGGTACTGGAGCACGGTTATGGCTTCAGCGCGGAAAAGGGCCGCACCAAGGAAGCCACCGGCAGCGGCAACATGGTGATCCACGGCGACAACCTGGAAGCCCTGAAGGCCCTGCTGCCCCGCTATGAAGGACGCGTGAAGTGCATCTATATCGATCCGCCGTACAACACCGGCAACGAGGGTTGGGTGTACAACGACAACGTGAACGACCCCAGGATCCGCCGCTGGCTGAACCAAGTGGTGGGCAAGGAGGGCGAAGATCTGAGCCGGCACGACAAGTGGCTCTGCATGATGTACCCCCGCCTGGTGCTACTCCACAAGCTGCTGGCGGAGGATGGGGTAATCTTCATCAGTATCGACGACAACGCAATTGCACAACTCAAGTTCCTCTGCGAAGAAATCTTCGGCACGTACAACTTCATTGCGAACATCGTCTGGCAGAAACGCACTTCTCCTGATGCTCGATTGAACTTGGGGCCAGCGCACGATTACATCTTGGTCTTTGCAAAACAGAAGTCCGAGTTCAAACTGAACCTTGTCCCCTTCAGCGACGACCGGGCTGCCGCATACCGCAATCCGGACAACGATCCAAGAGGGCCGTGGGCATCCGTTGATATTACCGGCCAAACAGGGCATGCCACGGCTAGCCAGTTCTATGCAATTACCAGCCCAAGTGGGCGGAAAATGTCACCACCTGACGGCCGTTGCTGGGCAATGGCGGAATCCACCTTCCTCAAACTGAATAGTGAGGGCAGAATCTGGTTCGGCGCGAACGGCACCTCTCGTCCAAGATTGAAGAAGTTCCTTGCAGAAACCGAGGGAACGACAACATGGACTTGGTGGCCAAATACGGAGGTGGGGCATAATCAGGAAGCAGCCAAAGAACTTGCCGAAGTCCTCGGAAGTGCGGGCCAGTTCGATACCCCGAAGCCAAGCCGTTTAGTCCATCGCATCCTTCAGCTTGCCACTGACAAGAATGCCATCATCCTCGACTCCTTCGCGGGCAGCGGCACCACGGCTCACGCAGTGCTGAACCTGAACAAGCAGGATGGCGGCAACCGCAAGTTCATCCTGGTGGAGATGGAGGACTATGCCGAGACCATCACCGCCGAACGTGTGAAACGCGTGATGCAGGGCTTCGGCACCGGCACAAAGGCCGTCGACGGCACTGGCGGTTCATTCGATTTCTACACGTTGGGTCCGCGCCTCTTCGATGAGCAGCACAACCTGAACGAGGAAGTGGGCGTGGAGCGGATCCGGGAGTACGTGTGGTACACCGAAACGCGGACCGAGCTTGGCGGGAAGGCTCCGTCCAAGGCATCCAGCGACACCCCTTACCTGTTGGGCACGCACGACGGCACGGCCTACTACTTCATCTACGAGCAGGACCGCCTCACCGTGCTGGACTACGACACGCTGGCGCTGCTGCGCACCAAAGCCGAACACTACGTGATCTACGCCGACAACTGCATCCTGCCGCAATCCTTCCTGGAAGCGCACCACATCACGTTCAAGAAGATCCCGAGGGACATCAGCCGGTTTTGAAATGCAGAAAAGTGAATAGTGACAGGTGATTGGTGAATGGGGTAGCCGCCCTCCAGTCACCAATCACCTCTCACCGATCACCAGACAAACACCCATGGAACTCAAACCCTACCAGCAACGGGTGATCGACGACCTGGACGCCTACATGCAGCGCCTGATGCGCGTGGGCGATCCGGCGGCGGTATTCAACGACCTGTGGGCGGAGAAGGTGGGGCCCTACAATCCGCTCAGCGGCACCGGCATGCGGCCGTACCAGGACAACGTGCCCGGCGCGCCGCACTTGTGCATGAAGGTGCCCACGGCGGGCGGCAAGACCTTCATTGCGGTGAACGCCTTGAAGAGCATTTACGACCATGCCTCGCCGGAGCTGCCGCGCGTGGTGCTGTGGCTGGTGCCGTGGAGCAACCTGCTGCAACAGACGGTGCGCAACCTGGCCGATCCCGCGCACCCGTACCGCCAGCGGCTGAACCTGCTTTTCGGCAACCGGGTGGCCGTGCTGGAGAAGGATGCGCTGCTGCAAGGCACGGGCTTCAACCCGGTGGCCGTGCGCGACCAGCTCACCATCGTGGTGATGAGCTTCGCCAGCCTGCGCGCCCGCCGCAAGGAGGACCGCAAAGTGTACCAAGAGAACGGCCAGTTGGCCCCGTGGGCGGACGTGTTCGCCGATGACGCGCACCAGCTGAAGGAGCACGAGCCCACGGCGGCGATCAATGTGATCCGCCACCTGCGGCCCGTGGTGGTGGTGGACGAAAGCCACAACGCCGAGAGCGAACTGAGCGTGAAAATGCTCGCCGACCTGAACCCCTCGTTCATCCTGGACCTCACGGCCACGCCCCGCGAGAACAGCAACATCATCAGCCTGGTGCCCGCGCTGGAGCTGAAGCGGGAACACATGGTGAAGCTGCCCGTGATCGTACACAACCTGCACGACAAAACGGAGGTGGTGCAGAACGCGCTGGACCTGCAACGCAAGCTGGAGGCCCTGGCCATCGAACAGCACAAGGCGGGCGGGCGCTACATCCGGCCCATCGTGCTCTTCCAGGCCGAGCCGCGCACCCGCGACGACAACACGACCTTCGACAAGCTGAAGCAGCAACTGCTGAAGCTGCGGATCCCCGAGGAGCGCATCAAGATCAAGACCGCCGACCGGGACGAGCTGAAAGGCATCGACCTGATGGACCCGAAGTGCCCGGTGCGCTACATCATCACGGTGAACGCGCTGAAGGAAGGTTGGGACTGCCCGTTCGCGTACATCCTCGCCTCGCTGGCCGACCGCAGCAGCGCGGTGGACGTGGAGCAGATCCTCGGCCGCGTGCTGCGCCTGCCCTACGTGCGCGCACACCAGCACGAACTGCTGAACATGAGCTACGTGCTCACCGCCAGCACGAAGTTCCAGGCCACGCTGGAAGGCATCGTGAAGGGGCTTCAGCAAAGCGGCTTCAGCGAGCACGACTACCGCGCCGCGGACCTTTCCAGCACGCCTGCGGCATCCGCTTCCACTGCGGCCGAACTGGACTTCGACGAGATCGATACCGGGCGGGTGAGCTACGACCCCGAAGGTGGAACGGCCGTGTCGCCGGGCTCGCAAGTGGAAGCCATCACCGCTGCGGCCGCCGCCGAGAACAAGGCGTTGCAGGAACAGCTGGCCGCCGACGGCGATGAGATCCCCGACCCATTGATCACCGAAATGCCCGGAATCGTGAAAGGCCAGCCCATGCGCGAGGAGCACGCCAAGCAGGTGCGCAAATTGAAACTGCCGCAGTTCGTGGTGAAGGTGCCCGGCTCGCTCTTCACCGGCAAGGATGAAAGCTGGCAACCGCTCAGCCAGGAATTGCTGCTGCACGGCTTCGACCTGGCCAAGGAGGACACCAAGATCGACTTCGACGCGGTGGACCCCGAGCTGGCCAGCATCGACGTGACGGGCCAGACGAGCACGAGCCTGCCGATCGCGATCACACGCATCAGCGGCAACCTGCTGAACGACCCGCAGGTGCAATACCTGTTAAGCAAGCCGCAGGACAGCCGCATCGAGGACGTGGCCCACGCGCTGATGCGCGCCGTGGGCGGCGTGCCCCCGATCGCGGACCCGCACCTGGTGGCCTACATCAAGCGCGTGATGGCGGACTGGGACGGCGAGCGGCTGAAGGACGCGATCGTGCAGAAGCACAAGTACGCCCGGTTGATCCAGCTGAAGGTGCGGTCACTCGCCGATGCCCATGCCGAGCGGGAGTTCAACCACCGTGTGCAGGTGGGCACCATCCGCACGGAGCCGCTGTGGGGCTTCCGGAAAGTGCTGGTGCCCGGTGAACTGGCGCCGCCCTTGGCCGGTTCACTCTACGAGCGCGAAGGGGCCATGGGCGAGTTCGAGTCGAAGGTGGTGCAACAGCTCGGCGGCCTGCCGAACATCGCCTGGTGGCACCGCAACCTCACGCGCGGTAAGGGCTTTCCGCTGAACGGCTTCAAGTACCGGCACTACCCGGATTTCATCCTCGGCACGAAAAGCGGCAAGGTGCTGCTGATCGAGGCCAAAGGCGACGACCGCGACAACAGCGACAGCGAGGCCAAGGCGCGTCTGGGCCGCGAGTGGCAGCAGCTCTCAGGCCCGGATTTCCGCTATTTCATGGTCTTCGACAAGCGCAAGGTGGACGGTGCATACACGCTGGCCGAGGCCAAGGGCTTGGTGGGCGGGATGTGAGGGGCCTCCGTAACACCATGTCCAAGAAGAGCAAACCGGCCGATGCCGTGAAAAGTCGTGCATGTTTGGTTGGCAAGCGCGCCACTAAACGGGTCCCGGCCAAAAAGGCTGGCAGCCGCATGAAGTTGGCGGACAAGGCCCAACCGTCGCAGAAGCTCTTCCATGCGAAGGAGTGGTTCGGCGCCTTTCCGGAACTGGCCGGGCCCATGTTGAAGGTGCAGCAGCAGATGCGCGGTGAGTGGTGAGCGCATCGTAGTGGACACGAGCACATTGGTAGTTTATGCCAAAGGCGTTGACGAATAAACGCCGCCCAGCCACTAATCTGCGGTTGCAGATCGCTGATTCACAGCACATTACGCGCGATCCGCAGATTAAGCATATCGCGATATACTTAATCTGCAAGGCAACTCACTGGTACGTGGCTTCCACGGCTGCAATAGCCCTGACACCTCGGTGATAGACGTACAAGGCCGTGGGCACATACCTCAATTCAATGCCCTGCACCATACGGGTAAGTGACTTCGTCCGGGTGGTTACCACCGCCCACGGCAGCTCACTGCGCTTGGCAAAAGCCAGCAGGCTCTTCAAGCCTCCGGGCTGGTCCACATAGCGATCGCTCCACTTCACCTCACAGACCCGATCGGGCTTCAGGTGGGCATCCAAGCGCACCAGGTCCACTTCACCCTCATTGCGCCCCTCCTTCCAACTGGCATAGTACACGGGTTCACCCAAGGTGAGGTCCTGCGCATACACCGCCGTTTCGGCCAAGGCGCCAAAACCTGCATCACTCTCAGGCAATGGTCCGAACAGCGCCGTACGCAGGCTGGGGTTGGTGAGATACACCTTGAAGCCATGCTCGCGTTTGTAGTGCTTGGCGCTCATGTCCAAGCGACGCAAGCGCCGGATCAGGTAGGCGGCCTCCAGATACTCCAGGTACTTACGGATGGTAACTGCGTCCACCCCGCTTGCATCACCCAAGGAGCGGTAACTGAACACTTGGCCGGTGTTGTATGCCACTACACTGAAGAAACGGTTCAACTCCTGCACATCAGCGATACCGTACAGACTGGGCAGGTCGCGCAGCAACACCTTATCCACGATATCGCTGCGAATGAACCGGCCGGGGTCTTTCTGGATCATCGGGTCGAACAGCGCCTCGGGATAGCCCCCAAAAGTGATGTACTGCACGAAAAGCGCGTTAAGTGCCGTAATGTCCACCGTATCATGGAAGGGTTGCGGCACGCCGCCCCAGTCGCGTGTGGTCAGCACCATCACATCTTCTTTGCCCAGGAGGTGCAGGAACTCATGGAAGGTAAGCGGTGGTAACAGGAATTCCGTGAAGCGGCCCGCACCGCTCTCCCGGCTCTTCGCCTTCAATGCCGCCGCCGCACTACCGCTCACCACGAAACGGGTACGTGGGTAGGTATCCACCAGCACCTTCAGGTCGCGTTCCCAGTCGGCCAAGTACTGGATCTCATCGAAGAGGATATGATAGCCTGCGGGATCATCATCCTTCAGTGCCGCCCGGCACAGGCGGAACAGATCGTCCAAGCGCATGCGGCTGTACACCGGCTGATCCACGCTCAGCAAGCAGATTTTCTTCGGGGATACGCCCGCTTGGATCAACTGGTCCACACACTGCTGCAACATCACGGTTTTGCCAACGCGGCGCGGCCCCAGCAGCACCACCGCACGCCGCACCTTGGCCCGGACCAACCGCATGAAAGGCGCAAAAAAGGCCCGGTGCCGCATCTCCCGGTACAGCGCATCTACACCTGCCCCCGTCCACCACGGGTTCTCCGTGCGGATCCGCGCTTGGATATGCTCCTCACTGGGAGGCCCAATGGTAGACATAGTACAAATATACCACAATACGTCATATTAAGCATATCGCCATATGCCTATTCTGCATAAGAAAGCATTTTAACCTAGGAAAATCCAGATACATCGCATGTTACATGCTGACCTCAATCGATGGGCAGCCGGGCTCCTCCCATCCAACTCCCGCAGTCATGCTCCGAAGCACCGCATCGTCCACCACGATTACTTACGGTCGTGGCCATCAAGGGTCACAGCAAAAATCACCCCTCCCCAAGCAGCACACCCGACCTTCGCGGTGTCTACCTAGTAGACTCATACCACCCATGCGAGGTACACTGACGCTCCTGCTCCTCCCGTTGTTCTTGTCCGTTACGGCCCAATCCTGGGCGCCCATCGGGGCCGAATGGACCTATAAGCAGAACAGCGTCTGGGGTCCCGATTCCAATCTGGCGGTGGTGCGGGTAGTGGGTGACACGCTGGTGGACGGTCGGCTGTGCCGTGAGCTGCGCCTGATGGAAGGGTGGCACGACTGCCACGAACTGTTCGCGCTGCAATACGAAAGCAACGACTCCCTGTTCGCTTGGAATGCGAACGGCGGCAACTTCCAGTTGATTTTCCGTTGGGACGCCCAGCCCGGCGATACTTGGCATACCGTGGTGCAACCCGGTGTGAACGCTAGTGACACCTTGGACTGGCTGGTGCTGGACACCGGCCATGTGATGGTTGCCGGTGAGCCGCTACGGGAGTGGACCGTACAGATCGATCCCCGGCAATCCGGCCTGCATATTCCCATCACCCGGGTGGTGGAGCGCTTGGGTCCCATGGGATCGCCGTTCGCATGGATGCATGGCGCATGCGACTTCGAGATCTACGCCGGACTGCGCTGCTACGAGGACGACGATATCGACTGGCTGAGCCCGGATCATCCGCAATGTGCGTTGATGGACCATACGGGTGCCGTTCAGGTGGATGAGCCGTGGAACACGTGGTTCGTCGCCCGGACCTTCCCGGCCGGGAGTCTGGAGCATCCCAACTTCGTGGCCACCCGCACCACCCGCTATTTCTTCAGTGGGGCCATCACGGTGGACGGAGAACCATGGAACCGTTTGATCGCCCACGACACGTGGGAAGACCCGCCCGTAACAACGGTTGTCGGTGCCATGCGGCAGACGGACCAAGTGGTGCTGTTCGTGGACACCTTGGGCGCCATCGACACGCTGTACAACTTCAACCTGCAGGTGGGCGACTCCGTGCACTATCCCGGCATCAGCCTGATGCACCCGTACCTGACCGTGGAGGCGATCGACACGGTGATGATCATGGACCATCCGCATCGGCGGTTCCGTTTCAGCGAGGATTGGAGCATCATGGAGGCGTACTACTCTGACGCTTGGATCGAGGGCATGGGCAGCATCCACGGTCCCCTCGCCCCCCGCATGCCGGAGCACTTGAGCACCGGTACCAGCGGGTGGCCCGACTCCACGCGCACCGTGTGCTTCCTGCGGGGGAATGACCTGCTCTGGCAGCATCCGGGTTACTCATCCTGCACAACCAACGTCCTGCTGGGCACGGACGAATTGCTGTTGCCGGAAATCACCTTGTACCCCAATCCCACCCAAGGCATCGTGCGTGTGGTCGGCCTTCCTGCCGGGCAGTGGCCCTATCGGGTTTTGGGCCCCACCGGCCACGTGATGGCGGAGGGCCTCTTCCCCGCCGGCGATTCCCCCCGGTTATTGGACCTGGGTTCGTGGCCCAGCGGCCTGTACCTGCTACAGGTCGATCTGCCAGGTTCGTTTTCCGGTCGCTTCGTAAAGGATTAGGCGGGCCGGGTGCGCTCGGGGCCCTGCCGGTTGCGGCATCCTTCCCTGGTGGGCACCCATGGGCCGTCGTCCCGGTTTTCTTCCTGCGGCACTCGGCAAGGGGGGGCGCCCTTTTCCTATATTAGCTGCGGGAGGGTCAAAAAGACCAAGGGCACCCTTCTGGTTGTACCGGAAGGGTGCCGCTTGAATCTTTCACTGGTCTTTTGGTCTTTAGTAGTCACATGTGCCCCACTCTCCAAGTGCGCGCATTGCCCACAATTGCCCCGAACCAGTGACCTCTGTCCAATCATACGGAAGGAACCCGGCTCTCCATGTCCAGCGGGCCACTCTCAAAGCCATGCGGACATCCGTTTTCCTTCCTTTGTGCTGGCCAAAGGGACTTGCACCTTGCGGTGGAAATCGGGCGCAACGTAGTAGATGTTCGGAGGTACATTTGTAGAATCTTGTCCACAAGGCCCCAAAAGCCTCTTTGCCGACCATGAACCAAAGTTTCCTGATAGCTGATGACCATGTCATCATACGCCGTGGCCTGCGCAACTTGCTGTACGACCAGTTTCATGCGGTGGACGTGCGCGAGGTGGCCACCTGCCAGGAATTGCTTGAGGATCTGGCGGTAAGCGAGCCGTCGATGCTTCTTCTCGACCTCCAATTGACCGACGGGAGCAGTTTGGACCATTTGGAGCAGATCAGCCGGGAGCACCCGGAGATGCGGGTGCTTGTCTACACCATGCGTTCGGAATCCGTTTATGCACAACGGGTGATGGCCTTGGGGGCATCGGGTTTCCTGAGCAAGGAAAGCAGCGAGGAAGAGGTTGTCCGGGCGATCCGCCACGTGTTGCAGGGGAAGTCCTACCTGAGCGACACCGTGGGAACGCACCTGCAGGAAAAGGTCCGTGACGAAGAGGCCAAGGTCAATCCGTTCGCCATGTTGTCCGACCGGGAAGTGGGTGTTATGGACGACCTGCTATCGGGCCTCGGCGTTAAGGCGATCGCCATGCGCATGGGCCTGCAACCCTCCACCATAGCCACGTACAAGGCGCGGCTTTTCGACAAGCTGGGTGTTACCAACCTCCTTGACCTTCAGCGCATGGCCAAGGCGCACCGTCATCACGCCGGATGACCAGGCCGGTGGTGTGGCTTGCCTGGAAGCGTGCCGCGGCATGGGCTTGGGCTTGTTGGGCCTTGGCCCAAGGGGCCGCCGTTGGGCAGGATTCATGGTCGCGCGAGCAGTACACCTCCGAGAACGGCCTGCTGCAAAACCGGGTGCATGCCATTGAGCTGGACCCGTGGGGAGGTATATTGATCGGCACGGAAGGTGGCTTGGTCCGGTTCGATGGGGAAAACTTCAAGCAGATCGGGATCCCCGCCCCGGAGGGCCTGCTGCCCAGCCGCGTGCTGGAGATCATGCCCGTACCGGGCCCGGCCTATGTGATCCGCGATGCTGGCAGCCGCTTGTTCCTGTACAAGGACAACGTATTGACACCGATCACGGCGGATGCGCCCGCGCGCAAACCGCTCTCGCGTTTCGCCGGCACGGGCCCTTCGGTGGATATCGTTGTACAGGCCCTGGACCCGGACTCCACCTTGGACGGCAAAAGCGAGTGGCCCTATGGGGTACGGATGGTCGATCTGGGGCGCGGCAGATGGTGCGTGCGCACCGCCGACCAGATCCTGGTGTACCAAGGACGCGCCTTGGCGGACCGGGTTCCCACGCCCACGGGCAAGTGGTCGCACCTGTTCTCCATGCACGGGCATTTATACATCATCGATGCCGTGGGTGCCGTACTGCGCGTGAACCTGGAAGACCACAGTGTCAGGCGCGTGCACACCAGCGGGTTTCCTCCTGCGGTGATGCATGACGGCCAGTTGAACTGGCGGATCAATTGGGACCCCTTTAAGGGAGTGGTGACCATGATCACCAGTCTCGGGCTGTATGTCCTGGATGTGGAAGGCGACCTTATGCGGGCCGTGCGGATCCCGGTGGAATTGCCCACCGATTGCCGGATGGGCAGCTTGGCCTGGCTGAACAATGGGCAAACCTTGGCCGTGGGGTCCGACACCAAAGGGCTGTTCGTCTACCGCCGGAACACGATGCGTTCATTGGCCTGCGACATGATGGGCGACGGGGTGAACAATGCCTACTTCGCCCAAGCCCCGTACGGCCCGGATGCGGTGATCACCAGCACGCGCGGCATCGTACGGATGTTCACACCGGCGGGGTGCGATGACCGCCAGCCGCCGATCCGGGCTTTCGAGGAATCGGCCATCATCCTGGACCAAAAGGGACATTACTGGTACGGGCGCAGCGACACCCTCTTCACCCTCAACGCCTCCACCGGTGAGGAAAACATGGTTCAACCGGGATTGCGGGCCCTGTGTTTCCTGGAGGACGGCGATGCCATGGTGATCGGAACGGCCAAGGGCATCTACCGGTCTTCCGGCGGCAAGACGCTCCGGCTGGTGGCGCTGAACGACAAGGACCTCTCCATGCGGCCAATAGCCCTGTGCAACACGCCTGGCGGCGAATTGTGGATCGCCACCTGTTCAGGCGTGTTCAAGCTGCTGCCCGATGGTCATCTGAGCCCCATCCCGGGCTTGGAGGGCATTTGCGCGCGCGCCTTGGCGGTGGTGGACGAGGGGGTGTTCGTAGGCACGTACGGCAGCGGTGCCTTCCTGTTCAAGGGGGGCAAGCTGGTGCATTTGCCCATGGACCAGGACGGCTTCCTCACCCATGTGCATGCCTTCATGCCCGACCAGGCGGGGTTTCTCTGGATGAGCACCAATCAAGGCCTGTTCCGCGTGAACCGGGGCGACCTTGACCGGTGGACCGCCGACCCTTCCCAAAGCGTGTATATGGCCTACTACGGGCGCAAGGCGGGCATCAACAATTCGGAGTTCAACGGTGGGTGCAGCCCGGCATTCGTACGCACGGGCGACGGTTGGGCCTCCTTTCCCACCATGGACGGGTTGGTGTGGTTCCGGCCGGAACAAGTGCCCGACGCCTATCCCTTGGCCCCACTGGTGCTGGAAGGTCTGAGCGTGGACGGCTCGAGGCTGCCACTTGGGGACGAGATCGTCATCCCTTGGGACCACCGCGAGGTTTCCGTCACCTTCTCCTTGGCCTACTGGGGCACCCCCGAGAATGTCAAGCTGGAATACTCCCTGGACGGCGGGCAGGAAGCGCGATGGACCATGATCCGGCCGGGTCAACGAGAGCTTCATTTCTCCACCTTGGCCTCGGGCCAAAACATACTCCGCATCCGGAAGATGGGTGCTCCCTTGCGGGGCGAAGGCGATGCCATCGCCTTGCGATTCCATGTGCCGGTCCCATTTTACCGCACCTCATGGTTCATCGCCTCGAGCGCGGCTGCCTTGGCGTTGTTCTTTTGGCTGGCGCTGCGGCTGAACGCGGCGCGCCTTCACCGCCGCAACCTGCAGCTGGAAAAAATGGTACGGGCCCGCACCAGCGAGCTGATGAGCTCCAACGCCGAATTGAGGAAGTCGCTCGAGATGAAGGAAATGTTGGTGTCCATCATTTCACACGACATTGTGACCCCCCTCCGCTTCATTGCCCGCGTATCCAATGGCGCGGCTTCCGGGGTGCAGGCCCAAGACCCCAAGCGGCTGGGTGAAACGCTGCACGACATCGCCAGCTCCTCGGACAAGCTTTACGCCAACGCGCAAGGGTTGCTGCATTGGATCAAGCGGCAGGACGGGAGGATCGAGCTGAAGATCCGCAACGTGGCCGCGCAGCCCTTGGTGCAGGAAGTGCTCAACATGGAATACGAACGGGCCACCGGCAAGGGCTTGGAGCTGGTGAACGAGGTTCCCTTGGACGATGTGCTGCACACGGACCGCAATGTGCTCTCCATCATCTTGCACAACCTGGTGGCCAATGCCGTTACGCACACCGCCGGGGGACACGTCCGCGTGAAAGGCGCCCAGCAGAGGGCGAACTACCTGATCGAGATCGAGGATACCGGCAGCGGCATGCCCGAGGCCGCCCTGCGGCATGCCATGCGCCTGCAAGGCCGGGGTGCCTTGGGTGCCATGAATGAGGAAGGCGAGCGCGATGTGCAAGGGTTGGGCCTGCTGATCGTGGCCGACCTGCTGCACCTGCTGGGCGGGTCATTCAATGTCCACAGCACCAAGGGACAGGGGACCACGGTTTACGTCACCATCCCCATGCAGCCCCATGCGCCGCTGGCCGCTGGCCCACAGCACCGGGAAAAATCACCGACACTTTCGTAACAGAACCATTACATGGACCGCCCGGGGTTTCGCCCCCTGCCACCAAGGCAAACAGGACCGGTCCATTCCTTTTCATCACCGTTGCTCCAACCATGAACACCAGAACTCTCCTTGTCCTTCTTTTTTCCCTGGCCATTCCGTTGGGCCTTGCCGCCCAGGAAATCTGCAACAACGGCATCGACGATGACGGCGACGGCCTTATCGACCTGAACGACCCCGACTGCCCGTGCTCCACCCTGCTCACCCCGCCGGGCCTGCAGAGCTACATCCGCAACCACTCCTTTGAGGAGCGCGGATGCTGCCCGCTCACTTTCGTTTCCATTATTTCGCCCCCTTGGTTGGATTGCGCCACGGGTTGGCACCAAGCCACAAGCGCCACGTCCGATTACTTCCATGAATGCGGGTATTCCCCCGTGGGCTTCAACCTGCCGCCTGCCGATGGGGATGGGGCGGTGGGCTTTTTCGCGGGGCCGGGCTACTTCGAATACGTGGGCACCTGCCTGACCTACCCATTGCCCTCCAACCCATTGACGGCGGGCACCACCTATACCCTGTCGCTTTGGATCTCCACCGCCGCCGTGAACGGCACCCACTCCCAGCCGCTCTCCCATGCCGACCCTTCCTATTGGACGGAGCAATTGCCCTTGGCCATTTTCGGTTACGCCGATGCCTGCGTGGAGTTCCCCATACCCACCATCGACTGCATCGGCCTTTTGCCGGGATGGAACGAACTCGGGCGGGTCATGGTGCAGCCCGCTTGGGATTGGACCCGCGTATCGATCACCTTCACCCCCACGCAAAACATCCACTCGATCCTGATAGGGGGTGGATGCGATGCGCCGGCCGCCTTCAACGGCAAGTGGGTGGTGAACACGGATGGTGACGGCTACTTTGCCACGCCTTACTTCCTGGTGGACGACCTGATGCTTACCGTGGCCCAGGACCAAGTGCTCCAACCGGTATCCGTTTCCGGGAATCTGTGCGCGCAAGATGCGGCCGCACAAGGGGTTCCTCCCGCCGGTGCCTCCGGTTTTCAATGGTACCACAATGGCGTGGCCCTTCCGGGCCAGACCGGGACCAGCCTGAACATCTCGGCCCTTGCCCAGGGTGCCGGCACCTACACCATGGCGAGCACCTTCAATGGCGAATGCCTGATGGGCAGCTCCTTCCTGCCGCCCGCCTTTGGCCCCTCGCCACAAATGGCACTGGCACCCGGTTCAGGCTGTGCACCGCTCACCGTGGCCCTGGCCGATACCACCGGAGGGGGCACCCAGACGTTGCTTTGGCATCTGGGCGACGGAAGCAACAGCACCGACAGCGCCTTCACCCACACCTACAACAACCCCGGCACCTACGACATCACCCTGCGGGTACGTGATGCGGCCGGGTGCGAGGGTGAGGTCACCATCGACGACGCCATCACCGTGTTCCCGGGCGTGAGCGCCCAGATCGGTGCCACGCCCAACCCCGTGGATGCCGAAAACCCCACGGTGCAGCTCAACGGCACGGGCACCGGCAACATCATTTCCTGGTGGTGGGACATCCCCGGCGCCGACCCGGCCACCTCCAACCAACAGGATGTGGCCGCCACCTTCCCCAGCGAGCCGGGCACCTACCCCGTGATGCTGGTGGTCACCTCACCCGACGGCTGCGTGGACACCGTGCGCTCCGTGGTCAACGTGATCAACCCCGGGGTGATCGAGCTCCCCAACGTGTTCAGCCCCAACGGCGACGGGCACAACGACCGCTTCATCCCCATCGGCTACAAGGGCGCGCCCGGCCTGATGGAGATCTACAACCGATGGGGGCAGCTGATCTTCAGCACACACAACCTGGCCCAGGGCTGGAACGGCAACGGTGCCCCGGACGGCACCTACTTTTACATCGTGACCCCCGATGAGCCCGGCAGCGACGCGCTCACCGGCCATGTAACGCTGGTGCGGTAAGGCCGTGCCACGCTTTTGCACCGATCCGCCCGGGGCCTTTTCGCAGCGCCCCGTAGCGGCATCCGCCCGATGTGCCGTCCGGTGCAACGGGGACTTCTTGTTGGTCCCGGAAACCTTAACAAGATTGATCAGTGGGGCAGGCAACTTGCAGCCGATGTCCTGCGTCATCCCTTCGTGTAGCGATAATTCTACAATCCATTCGGATTTTCTTTTCGCATCACCTACCTTGCACCTCTCTACCGACGATCTCCGTCCACCACCATCCAGCTCTCCTCAGCCTCTTTAGTTAACGCCCCGCTCTCCAAGCTCCATCGCTCCGAACACCCATGAATGCATGGCCCGCCACCCTGATGGCCTTGTTTCTTCCGTTGGCCCTTTCCGCGCAGGAGATCTGCAACAACGGCATCGACGATGACGGCGACGGGCTGATCGACCTGAACGACCCGGACTGCCCATGCAGCACGCTGGTGGCTGCGGATGGGCTGCCCAGCTACATCCGCAACCACTCCTTTGAGGACCGGATGTGCTGCCCGCTCGGCTTCGTTTCCCCTCCCTTTACGCCACCATGGCTGAGCTGCGCCTCCGGATGGCAGCAGGCCACGGGGTCCACATCGGATTATTTCCATGAGTGCGGCTACTCACCGGCCGGGTTCAACCTGCCGCCGCCGGACGGCGACGGGGCCGTGGGCTTCTATGTCATGACCGACTACAAGGAGTACGTGGGCACCTGCCTCACGTATCCGGCACCTTCCAACCCATTGCTGGCGGGCACCACCTACACCCTGTCGCTGTGGGTTTCCGGAAGCGCCGCCGATGACACGCACACCCAAACACCGGGGCAGGCACAGGCCATTGACGTCCTCTACCCGGATCCGTTCCCCCTGGCCATCTTCGGGGTGGCCAACGCGTGCGTACCCTTCCCCGTGACCGTGTGGAACTCCAACCGGGACTGCATCGGTGATGAGCCCGACTGGAATGAGCTGGGCCGGGTGATGGTACAACCAGCCTGGGAGTGGGTCAGGGTATCCATCACCTTCACCCCCACGCAGGACATCCATACCATCATGATCGGCAGTGCGTGCGACCTGCCGCCCTCCTTCACCGAGCGCCCCTACACCGACAGCGAGGGCAACCAGACCACCATGATGCCCTACTTCATCGTGGATGAGCTCCTGCTAACCATCGCCGGCGACCAGGTCCTGAGCCCCGTTGCCGCCACCGGAAACCTGTGCGCGCACAACGTGGTGGCCACCGCCCAACCCCCGGCAGGGGCCACCAACTACCAGTGGTACCTCGATGGCGTGGCCCTGCCCGGGCAGAACGCGACGACGCTCAACGTATCGGCCGCCAACTACGGGCCGGGCATCTACACCATGGCCATGGATTTCAACGGCCAGTGCCTCATGGGGGCCGCACCCGTGGCGCCAGGGGCGTTCCCCGTACCCTACCCGGCCTTCTCCCCGGCCGCCGGCTGCGCACCCCTGCAAGTCGCCTTTGCCGACACCACCGGGGGGGGCACACAGACCATCCTCTGGAACCTGGGCGACGGAACAACGCGCACCGACAGCGCCTTCGGCCACACCTACGGCAACCCGGGCAGCTACGACATCACCCTGAGGGTGAGGAACAGTGCAGGCTGCGAGGATGAGGTCACCATCAACGACGCCATCACCGTGTTCCCCGGCGTGAACGCACAGATCAGCGCCACGCCCAACCCCGTGGACGCCGAAAACCCAACGGTGCAGCTCAACGGTACGGGCACCGGCAACATCGTTTCCTGGTGGTGGGACATCCCCGGCGCCGACCCGGCCACCTCCAACCAACAGGATG
>DAOKZW010000018.1:39992-75378 GCA_035325445.1 Flavobacteriales bacterium | reverse complement strand
TTGTAGGTGGCAATCTATTGGCCGGCTCCCTAACATCCAAGTGCCTAATTCAATGGCAACATTATAGTATCGGGCGATATGTATTATGACTATCCAATGGATGGTTATGCCGGAGGCGTTCTGGACCACAGTGGTAATTGGATCCCTAAACCCGCGGAACTTTCATGGGTAGACTGGTACGGTTACATGGGCGGCAAGATCATTCCTTGGAACAATGATCGCTTTTATGTAGGCAATGGACAAGGAATACGAAGGTATTGGCTGGATGGGAGATGGGACAACGATTTCAGAGTGACTAATCAACCGCTCTATGCCATCATGCAAGGTGGCGACTTCCATGTTTTCCCAGACGGTCGGGTGCTCATGACCGGAAGTCATCAACTACTGGATACCGTCCGTGGTTTTGTGGGCCCCGGATACGGTCTGGTATGGCTCAACGCCGATGGCAGCCTGGACACCACGCGGGTACACCGGAAGGTCGCTCCATGGGGATGGATCAAACGCATCCATGAACTCCCGGACGGCAAGTTCATCTGTAGCGGCGGCGGGGGCCTGTTCGAGGGCGACAGCATCAGCAACCTCACCTTTCGCGTACATCCCGACGGAAGCCTCGACACCACGTTCCTAGCACCCTCGATCGATTTCACTTCCATCTGGAACTTCCTGCCCGTGGAAAACGACAAGGTGCTCCTCTTCGGGCGCTTCCACGTGATCGGTATGCCCGACACCTTGAGCCTAGTGCGCCTGCTGCCCAACGGGCAATTGGACCCCACTTTCCATAACCACGCCGTGTACAGCGCCACCTACCACCACTTGGCCACACCGTCCGTCAGGGGCGTGAGGCGCATCAGCGAGGGCCTGCTGGCCGTCACCGGCGACTTTGACCGGATCGACGGCCAAACGCGCGGCGGCATCGCCATGCTGGACACCGCAGGCAACCTGCTGCCCGGCTATTTCGAGGGCAGCGGCTGCGGCGGGTTCTACTGGCCGCCGTTGAATCCCGGCCAATATCCCTACCAGTTCATCGTCGGCATCAAGGAGGCCATGGACGGCAGCTACTACATCTACGGCTCCTACCACGGCTTTGATGACGGCACCACCAACGATCCCAACCAACGCCTGATCAGCCGCCTGTACGGCCTTAACGTGGGCATACCGGAACACGCCCCTCCACGCCCCCTCACCATCGCACCCAACCCGGCCAGCGGGGCGGTGCAGCTTTCCGTGGGGGCCGCACCCGTGGGCGCCGCCCTGTACGTGCACGATGCCAGCGGCCGCGTGGTGCTGCAGCAGCCGTGGCCTGCAGGGGCCTACACGCACACGTTGGAGGCAGGTACGTTGGCGCCGGGGGTGTATGTGCTGCGGGTGGCGGCGCAGCCCCTGTCAGTCCGAGCGCAGCCGAGGACAGAGGGGGCAAGCCAACCCACCGGGCCACCCTTGTACACCGGCAGGCTGGTGGTGGTGCCGTGAGGGGAAAGGGGAGAGTGCGTAGTGCGTAGTGCGTAGTGCGCAGTTGGCAGTTGGCAGTCCGCCTTCGCTTCGCTGTACTCGCGATACCAGCTTCGGCGAGACGCAGTTGGCAGTCCGTGGTCCGGAGGAGCGTTCTAGGAACCACGAACTCCGGACTAAAATCTTCAACGCCCCATCATCCGCTCTACACTCGCCCACAGGCCCTTGGCCGTTTCATCCCAGGTGAAGCGTTGCGCGCGCAGTAGGCCAGCAGCGGAAAGTCTTTCGCGCAAGGCGGCATCGCTCCATACTTGCTGCATGGCCTCGGTGATGCTTCCCACCTCGAAGGGATCGCAATACACGGCGGCATCGCCCGCCACTTCGGGCAGGCTGGTGGCGTTGGCGGCAATGACGGGCACGCCGCATTGCATGGCCTCGGCCACGGGGATACCGAAACCTTCGAAATAGCTAACAAAGACCAAGGCCAGGGCATCCGCCAGCACCTGGTGCAGCTCCTTCTGCTCGAGGCGTCCGGTGAAGACCACTTGCCCGGCATGCTTCATCTTCTTCCATGCCGCCTTCATGCGGTCGTCCCACCAGAATGCCTCGCCCACGATGACCAGACGCGCATCGGGGCGTTCATCCGCAAAACGGTCGAAGGCCTCCAGCAGGCGTGCGATGTTCTTGCGGGGATGCAGGGAGCCCACGCTCACGAAGTAGGGCAGCCCACCGGTATGCTTCCGTCGCGCTTCGCCCCGCCGCCCTTCCGGCAAAGGCCCGAACACCTCCCCGATGCCGTTGTACACCACGTCGATCTTTTCCGTCGGCACGCCGTAGGTCTTCACGATATCCTGCTTGGAGAATTCCGAGACGGTGACGATCCGTGCGGCCTTTTCCGCGAAGCGGGGAAAGAAACGCCGGTAGTAACGGCTGTACGCCGGCGGCAAATCCCCGGGATGGTGCTCGAAGTTGAGGTCGTGCATCACCGACAGCTGCGGCACCTCGGTGCGCAGGCTCAGGTAGCCGTCGGGCGAAAGGAAGAGGTTGGCGCGGTGCCTGCGCAGCGCGGGCGGCAGCACCCAGTTGAACCAGATGCGGTACAGGAGGGGATGGCGCGTAGGCGGGGGCAACACCACGGGAGTGACGTTGGCGGCGTGCACGAAACGGGCATCGTAGGGCCTGTCGAAGAAATAGATGAATTGATGCTCCGGATGGGCTTGGGTGATGCGCCGCAACGTTTCATGGGCGAACCAGCCGATGCCCTCCAACTTGCCCGGCAGCAGCAGGCGGGTGTTCACGGCGATGCGCATGGGGGTAAAAGTCGGGATTGTTCGGGAGCTTTGCTCGTCGTGCGTCGGACTCCCGGCTTTCCGACCCGGAACCAATCGACTAATGGGCTTCGGACCCCACGACTCCCAAAGTCTCCCGATCTTGCGGCCTGAAGCGGATGCAACGCAAATTCCTCCTGAACCTGGCCTTGGTGCTGGTGCTGAACCTGCTGGTGAAGCCTTTCTACATCTTCGGCATCGACGCCGAGGTGCAGGTGCAGGCAGGCACGGAGGCCTACGGGGGCTATGCCGCGCTGTTGAGCCTCACCTTCCTGCTGAACATCCTGCTGGACCTTGGGATCACCAACTGGAACACGCGGAACATCGCGCAGCACACGCACCTGATGCGCAAGCATGTGAGCGGCATCGTGGGGGCGCGCACCCTGCTGGCGGTGCTCTACGCGGTGGTGATCTTCCTCGTGGCCTGGGTGCTCGGGTACCGGGGCGGGCAGTTGCGGTTGCTGGGCATCCTGGTGCTCAACCAGGTGTTGGTGGCCACCATCCTTTACCTGCGGAGCAACATCGCGGGGTCGCAGCGCTTCGCGCAGGACAGCCTGCTCTCGGTGCTTGACCGGGTGCTGCTGATCGGCATCTGTGCGTGGCTCCTGTGGGGCCGCCCGCACGAAGGCCTCTTCCCCATCGCCTGGTTTGCCTGGGCGCAGACCGTAGCCTACGGCCTCACCACGGCCGTGGCGCTGGTGCTGGTGGCGCGGCATGCGGGCGGCCTGCGGCCCAAGTGGGACCCGGCCTTCACCTTCAGCGTGCTGCGCCAAAGCTTCCCTTACGCCCTGCTGGTGCTGCTGATGAGCTTCTACTACCGCACGGATTCGGTGATGCTGGACCGCATGCTGCCCGACGGCGACCTGCACGCCGGCATCTATGCGCAGGGCTTCCGCTTCTTCGAGGCCTTGAACATGCTGGGCTTCCTGCTGGCGGGCCTGCTGCTGCCCATGTACAGCCGCATGCTGAAGGAAGGTACGGACGTGGGCCCGCTTACCGGGCTGGCACTGCGGCTGGTGCTGGCCGGCAGCCTGGCCCTGGCCGTGCTGGGCAGCTTCCACGCCAAGGAGATCATGGACCTCCGCTACCACGAACACACCGACTTGTCGGCGCCGGCCTTCGCCCTGCTGGCCTGGTGCTTCACGGGGGTGTGCATCTCCTACATCTTTGGCACCCTGCTCACGGCCAGCGGCGACCTGCGCACGCTGAACTTTCTGGCGGCCGGGGGCATGGTGCTCAACATCGGGCTGAACCTGTGGCTGATCCCGCGCGGCCAGGCCTACGGGGCCGCCTTGGCAAGCCTGATCACCCAGTCGGCCATGGCGCTGGCCCAAATGGCGGTGGCCGCCAGGCGCTACCAATTGCGGGCGGGGCTGCGCGACATGGCGGGCCTTGCGGCCTACGTCGGCCTGCTGCTGGGCGTGGCGTGGGCCGTGCAGGGACGGGGCCTCCCGGTGGCGTTTCCGGCGCTGGTGACCACGGCGCTGGCCGCCGCCCTGGCCACCGGGCTTCTGCCCCTGCGCCAGCTTGGGAAGCTGCTGCCACGGCGCGGGCAGGCCTGATCAAGCTACTTTAGCCGACCCTTTTACAATCCGGCAACAGCGAATGGCCCCAGGTGAAACTTCCAAAGGCGACAACTCCTTCGACCTCCTGATCTTCCTCTGGCAGAGGCGCCGCCTGCTCATCGGCATCACGGTGCTGGGCATGATCGGCGGCGTCATCGCCGCGCTCACCATCCCCCCGCGGTTCAAGAGCGAGGTGATCCTCTTCCCGGCCATCACCAACAGCGTATCGAAGGCGCTGCTGAGCGAGCAGAGCACGGGCCGCGACGACATCCTTGCGCTCGGCGACGAGGAGGATGCCGAGCAGCTGCTGCAGATCCTGCATTCGGACCAGATCCGCGACCGCACCGCCTCCCGGTTCGGGCTGATGGAGGTGTACAAGATCAAGCCCACCAGCAAGCACAAGAACTCCGAGCTGATGGATGCGTGGAAGGAGCACGTGAAGTTCGAGTACACCAAATACGGCAGTGTGCGTGTGGAGGTGATGGACCAGGACCCGCAGCGTGCGGCCGACATGGCCAACTTCATCAGCGCGCAGACCGACAGCGTGTGGAACGACATGGCGCATGAGCGTGCGCTGAAGGGCTTCCGGATCGTGAAGGAGAGCGTGGACGCGCTGACGGCCGAGATCCAGCAGATCAGCGACAGCATGGCGGTGCTGCGCTCCCTGGGGGTGCAGGACTACCATACGCAGGCCGAGCGCTACAACGAATACCTGGGTGCCGCCATCGTGAAGGGCGACAAGCGCGCCATCGATGAGTTCGAGCGCCGGTTCGAGGTGCTGGCCAAGTACGGCGGCGCCTACGTCACCTTGCAGGACCGGCACATCAACGAGGTGAAGCGCCTGAGCGTGCTGCGGATGAAGATGGAACAGGCGCAGGCCGACCTGGAAAGCGACCTGCCGCACAAGTTCACCGTGAACCAGGCGTTCCCCGCTGACCGCAAGAGCTGGCCCGTGGGCTGGCTGGTGGTGGCCATCAGCACCGCCAGCGCCTTCCTGTTTGCCTTGGTGCTGATCGTGGTCCAGGAGAACATCCGCAAAATCAAGGCGCTCCATGACTGAGCCGATGGATTTCCTCGGCACCTGGAACCTGGTGAAGCGCCAGTGGCGCCTGTTTGTCGGCGTGGGTGCCGTCGCCATCCTTCTGTCCACCGT
Organism: Flavobacteriales bacterium; assembly: GCA_035325445.1. Taxonomy (GTDB): domain Bacteria; phylum Bacteroidota; class Bacteroidia; order Flavobacteriales_F; family PHOS-HE28; genus PHOS-HE28. The sequence continues at coordinate 69,883 of DAOKZW010000018.1, read as the reverse complement.
GCTCAGCGGTGCCTCCTTCATCAAGCCGCAATACCGCTCCCGGGCGGTGCTGTATCCGGTGCACATCAGCACCTACTCCATCGAGACCACGTCGGACCAGCTGCTTCAGCTGCTGGAAAGCAACAGCATCCGCGACAGCGTGGTGTCGCGTTTCAACCTGGTGGAGCACTATAAGTTGGACACCGCGCGGGCCGGCGGCCGCGCCCTGCTGGAACTGACCTACAACGAGCGGGTGCGGATCAACAAGACCCGCTACGAGAGCATCGACATCCAGGTGTACGACACGGACCCGGTGGTGGCGCGGGACATGGTGCGCGAGATCATCCGGCAAACGGACCTGCTGGCCCGCAGGCTGCAGCGCGAATCCTCGTCCAAGATGCTCGCAGTGGTCCGCCTGGGCCTGGCCAACACCAAGCGGCAGTTGGACAGCGTGGAAGTGCGCATGACCGAATTGCGGAAGACCTCCGGCCTGCTGGACTACTACGCGCAGACGAGGGAATACAGCCGGGGCTACGTACAGGCCCTGTCGGGTGGCAACAGGGCCTCCAAGGAAGAGGTGGCGGGCATGCTGAAGGACCTGGAGGAACACGGCGGCGAGTTCATCCGGCTGCAATCGCTGAACGACGAATTGCTGCAGGACTACCGCAAGCAGCTGGGGCAGGAACGGCAGGTGATGCTGGACCTGGGGAAGGAGCTGTCCTATTCATCGGTGGTGGTGGAGCCGGAAGTGGCCGACAAGAAGGTCTATCCGATCCGGTGGCTGATCGTGCTGATCTCCACGGCCTCGGCGCTGCTGCTGTGCTACGTATTGGTGTTCCTGCGCGCACAAGGAGGGGCCCGGGACCAAGCCTGAAGGCGGGAAGCGATGGCGAACGTGTTCAAGAGCTATTGGATCCCCGCCGCCTCGGTGGCCTTCATCGCCTTGAATGCGTTGCTGACCGCGCACGACCTGCTTTGGCTGAACCTGCTGCCCCTGGCGCTGTTGGCGGCATGGGCCCTGGTGGCCGCGCCGGAGAAGCTGCTGCTCTTCGTGGTGTTCGCCACGCCGCTGTCGGTGAACCTGGAGGAGCTCGAGCTCGGGGGCATCGGGGTGGCGCTGCCCACCGAGCCGCTGATGGTGATGCTGATGCTGCTCTTCGTGCTGAAGATGGTGCTGGAGGGCGGCGTGCTCGATGCGCGTGTATGGCGTCATCCGGTAACCTTGGTGGTGGTTGCGCAATTGCTTTGGATGGCCTTCAGCGTGCTCACCAGCAGCATGGTGCTGGTATCGGCCAAGTACCTCACGGCCCGGCTTTGGTTCGTGTGCACCATGTACTTCATGGCCAGCCGCCTGTTCCGCGACCCGCGCAACATCCACCGCTTCTTCTGGCTGTTCCTTTCGAGCTTGGGGGTGGTGGTGGGCTACACCTTGTTCCAGCATGCGTTGCACGGCTTTGCTGAAGGCCCCGCCCACTGGGTGATGTATCCCTTCTTCAAGGACCACACGAGCTACGGGGCCATCATTGCGTTCCTGCTTCCCTTCGCCATCGCGGCGGTGTCCATGCCGGGTTATTCCCGCTCCGTTCGGGGCGTGGCCGCTTTTCTGCTGGTCTTGCTGATCACCGGTGTGATCTTCTCCTATACCCGCGCCGCCTGGGTCAGCCTGGTGGGTGCGGCAGGCGTGTACCTGGTGATGCGGCTGCGGATCCCGGCGTGGGTGCTGGGTGCCGTTGCCCTGGTGGCGGGTGGTGTGGCCTGGGCCAACCTGGAACGGATCACGGTGGCCATGGAGCGCAACCGCACCGAAAGCAGCGACGACCTCGGGCAGCACGTCAGCTCCATCAGCAACATCCGCTCTGACGCCAGCAACCTGGAGCGCCTGAACCGTTGGAATTCCGCGATCGCCATGTTCAAGGAACGGCCGGTGACCGGCTGGGGGCCTGGCACCTATGTATTCCAGTATGCGCCATTCCAAGCCTCGCGCGACCGCACGATCATCAGCACCAACTTCGGTTTGATCGGCAACGCCCACAGCGAATACCTGGGGCCTTTGGCGGAACAAGGCTTTCCCGGCCTGTTGCTCGTGCTGCTGCTGGTGGGCACCCTATCGTGGACGGCCGTCCGGCTGTGGAGCAGGCTTCCGCCCGGCGCCGACCGCCATCTGGTGGGCGCTGCCTTCCTGGGGCTGGTGACGTACTTCATCCACAGCATGCTCAACAACTTCCTTGACCTGGACAAGGCCAGCGTCCCTTTCTGGGGCTTTGCGGCCATGCTGGTGGTGTTGGACCTGAAGCACCGGGAGGCCCCGCTTCAGCGGAACGAGCAGGTCAGCAAGGCGATATCGTCCAAGTAGGCCAGCCCTCCCCGGTGGTTTTCGAAGGTGGCCATCAGCGCATCGTTGATCGCCTGCGGCCCGGCATTGCCCAACAGCTCCAAGGTGCGCTTCACCGCATCGAGGCCGAAATCGTTGCCTTGCGCATCCTCCTGCTCCACCAGCCCATCGGTATAGCAGAGAAGCACGGCATCCTTGATAAACGTACGGCCGATGTTGAGCATGGGCAGCTCAGCCAGCATGCCCAGGGCGATGGATCCGTCCATGAGCCCGGTGGCCTCGCCCCCCGGCTGGATCAGCAGCGGCGGGTTATGCCCCGCGTTTACGAACTCCATGGTGCCTTGGGCCAGGTCGGCCCGCCCGATGAAAAAGGTGATGAACCGCTCGCCCCGGGCCCGCTCCAGCACGTTGTGGTTCAGCTCCCGCACCAACTGGTCCAAGGGGCGATGGTCGCGCTGCAGCAGCGCCCTGAGCATGGCTTGGAAATTGGCCATCAGCAACGCCGCTGCGATGCCCTTGCCGCTCACATCGGCCACGCACACCACCCACTCATCGTCCCCGGTGCGGATCACGTCGTAATAATCGCCCCCCACCTGCTGGTGGGGCTGGTACCATGCGGCAGCCACCAGCCCTCCACCGGAGGGTAGGTCCTTGGGCACCAGCATGCGCTGCATTTCGGCCGCGAGCTCCAGCTCGCGGCGGCTGCGCTCCTCGGCCAAGGCCCGCATGGCGAAGCGCTTGTTCTCCAATGCCACCGCGATGAGGTTGGTGATGGTCTGCAGGAAGTTCAGGTGCTTCACCGTGGGGCTCATCCGGTGGTCCTCATCATCGAGGTCGCCGATCAGCAGCAACGCCAAGGGGCGCTCCTGGTGGAACACGGGAATGGCAATATCGAAGCGATGCATCCCCTTTCCGTCATCCGAACCGATAAACTCAATATCGCGCTGCACCTGCATGAAAGCCGCCACCTCCCCTTCCAGCCCGGCTCCTTCGTCGCCCTTGGACCGTTCCACGCGCCATCCGCCATCGTTCTCGAAATAGACCAGGCGCTGTATGCCCAGCTCGTCATGGATGATGTGGGCATACAGGTTCAGCAGGGCCTCCTTGCTCTCGTTGTTATTGATGGCCTTGGTGATATCGAGCAACGCGCGCAGTTGGAACTCCTTCAAGTTCAATCGCTCGGTCAATCTGTTCAGGCGCGCCATGGTTCAGCCCTTCCAGTTTTTGAGCATCTCCGGCAGCCGTCCCAGGCTGGCCACTTCACGCATCTTCTGCTTCCATTCGCCGGCCGGTGAGCCGAAGTAGGTCTTTCCGGGTTCCAGGTCGCCCATCACACCGCTTTGGCCCAGCACGGTGGTTCCCGCGCCAATGGTGATCTTGCTGGGCACGCCCACCTGGCCCCACAGGGTGGCGCCATCGCCCACGACGCAGGCCCCGGCAATGCCAACTTGGGCGGCTATCAGGCAATTCCTGCCGATCAGCGTATCGTGGCCGACCTGCACCTGGTTGTCGATCTTGGTGCCTGCACCGATGCGGGTATCGGCGCTCACGCCGCGGTCAATGGTGGTGCCGGCCCCGATCTCCACATCATCCTCAATGGCCACGCAACCGGCGGTCACCATCTTCTCGTAGGCCCCGTTGCGCTTCTTGTAGTAGAATCCATCGCCCCCGATCACGGCGTTAGCATGGATGACCACGCGGTCGCCGATGGTGGTGTTGGCGTAGATGACCACGCCGGGCATGATGATACAATCCTTGCCGATGGTGACGCCCGGGCCGATGGTTGCGCCGGGGTGTACCTGGCTGCCCCCACCGATGATCGGCGGCGTGCCTTCCCACCCGATGGGCCGCATAAAGCGGCGCACCAGCGTGTTGTAATCCGAAAAGGGGTCGTTGCTGACAATGATCGCCTTACCGGCCGGGACCTCCACATCCGCCTTGTCGATGAGGATGGTGGTGGCGGCACTGTTCAACGCCTTGGCGTAGTACTTGGGATGGTCCACGAAGACGAGGTCCCCCTCGCGCACCCGGTTGATCTCGTTGATGCCGGTAACGGCCCGTTGTTGATGGCCGAACACCTGGGCACCGATGATCTCCGCCACGGCGGCCGCACTTATGGGCTCCTTCAATTCCATCACCAGTCCGGTATCGGTCGGGACACCGGTTCCCGCGGAGCAAATGTAGCCGCGGCGGGTGCCCGGCCGTCAGGGCAGGGCAATGGTCACTTCTTCGCCCGGTCCATGTAGGCGCCGGTCTCGGTGTCGATGCGGACCACATCGCCGATCTCCACGAAGGAGGGCACTTGGATCTCCGCGCCCGTTTCCACGGTGGCCGCCTTCATCACCTTGTTGCTGGTGTCGCCCTTCACCGCCGTCTCGGTATAGGTCACCGCCAGCTCCACCACCTTGGGCGGCCGTGCCAGGATGGGCATGTCGCTTTCGAAGCCCACCTGCACCATGGCCTCTTCCTTCATCAGCCCCAGGGCATCGCCAAAGAGGTCGATGGGTATGTGCGCCTGCTCGTAGTTCTCGGGGTTCATGCACACCAGGAAATCGGCTTCGCGGTACAGGTACTGCATGTCGCGCACCTCCACGCGCAGCACGTCCATGTTCTCCCCGCTGCGGAACCGGTGCTCGAGCAGCTTGCCGGTGCGCAGGTTGCGCATCTTTCCTTGGTAGAAGGCGCGCAGGTTGCCAGGGGTACGGTGCTGCCATTCCACCACTTGGCAGATGTCGTTGTTGAAACGGATGAAGGAACCGACGCTGACGTCTCCGGTATTGGCCATGGGAAGGGGGCTTAAATGAGGGCGCGAATGTAGGGAATGGCGCCGGAAGCGACGGGGACCATGTGGAGCAGGTTCAATATTGGGCCGGGTGCGGGAGATGGTGAAGCAGATATCGAAGAACCAACCCAATGGCGGACGGCGGAGATCGCAATCTTTGCCGCCATGTTGAAACTGAAGATCATCCTCGGTTCCTCCCGCCAAGGGCGGAAGGGCCACGCGGTGGCGGCCTGGATCACGGAAGCGGCCAAGGCACACGGCGCCTTCGATGTGGAGCTGCTGGACCTGCGGGAGGTGGACCTGCCGCTGCTGGACGAGCCCAACCATCCGCGGATGCGCCAGTATGTGCACGACCACACCAAGGCGTGGAGCGCCAAGATCGATGCGGCCGATGCCTACATCTTCGTGATGCCGGAGTACAACTACGGCTATTCCGCGGTGCTGAAGAACGCCATCGACCACCTGTTCCAGGAGTGGCAGTACAAGCCGCTCGGCGCGGTATGTTACGGCGGTGTGAGCGGCGGCCTGCGGGGGCTGCAATCGCTGAAACCGACGCTCACGGCCATCCAGCTCACCATCGCCGGCGAGGTGCCGATCCCGTTCTTCCAGAACTTCATCGGGGATGACGACGTGTTCCGGCCGAACGAGGTCCTCACGCGGTCGGTGGGCAACATGCTTGACGGGATCGTGCGCTGGGCCGGGGTGCTGGCACCCATGCGTGTGAAGGCCTGAGGCCCGTTACTTCCACCGGCTGATCTCCACGCTTTCCGTGCAGGCAAAGGTTTCCTCCTCCTGCCTGTTGCTGGCCACCAGCAGGGTGCGCCCGCCCAAGTGGCCCATCAGCAATTGGCGGAACCAGGCGATGCCCTCGGCGTCGAGGTTGGAGGCCGGCTCGTCCAGGAGCAGGAGCGGCGTATCGCTGAGGATGGCCAAGGCCAGCTTGAGGCGCATCTTCATGCCGCTGCTGAAGTGTGTCACCGGTTTTTCCCAGTGGGGCTCCAGGTAGGCGATGCGGGCCACGTCCTTCGGCTTGATGCCGGCCAGGAACGGCTTGAAGCGGGCGTGTACGGTGATGGCCTCGCGCAGGGCGAGGTCATCGTACAGGTCCAGGTAAGGCGAGGCGATGCTGACCAAGCGGTACACCTTTTCCTCCGGCACCGTACGGCCTGAAATGCTGTGCACCACTTTGCCGGCGGTGGGCACCAGGGCGCCGGCCACTACTTGCAGGAGGGTGCTCTTGCCACTTCCGTTGGGCCCGAGCAGGGCGGTGCGGCTGCCTGGTTCAAAGACATGCTCCACGCGGTGGAACACCTTCTCCCTCGCAAACTGTTTGGCCACGCCGTTCAAGGCGATGCGCATGCCTTCCGCGGGCGCGTTTGCGGCCATGTTCAGCTCAGCTCGGCCAGTCCGCGCATGATGCCCTTGGGGCTGTTGCGGATGAAATCGGTGATGAGCGTGCACTCGGGCGTGCCGCTGAACTGCTGCTCCACGTTCTGGAGGGCGCGCTCGAGATTGTTGCTGCGCACGAAGATCTCGCGGTAGATGTCCTCGATGCGGGCCACCATCTTATCATCGAACCCGCGCCTTCGCAGGCCCACCACGTTCACGCCCACGAAGCTGAGGGGCTCGCGTGCGGCCTTCACGTAGGGCGGCACGTTCTTGCGCACCAAGGAGGCGCCGGCAATGAAGCTGTGCGCGCCGATGTGGATGAACTGCTGGACGGCCACATTGCCCTCCAGGATGGCCCAGTCATCGATGGTGACATGGCCTGCGAGGTTGACGCTGTTGGCGATCACCACGTGGTCGCCCAGGATGCAGTCGTGTGCCAGGTGCACGTATGCCATCAGCAGGCTGTGGCTGCCCACGGCGGTGCGGCCCCTGTCCACGGTGCCGCGGTTGATGGTGACGCACTCGCGCACGGTGGTATGGTCGCCCACCTCGGCGGTGGTCTGCTCCCCGGCGAACTTCAGGTCTTGCGGTATGGCGCCGATGACGGCCCCGGGGAATATGCGGCAATGCTTGCCGATGCGGGCCCCGTCCATGATGGTGGCATTGGGCCCGATCCAAGTGCCGTCGCCGATGACCACATCGGCGGCGATGGAGGTGAACGGCTCGACCACCACATCCTTGCCGATACGCGCGTCGGGATGGACGAAAGCCAACTTGGAGATGCTCATGCCTTGTCGCCCTGCTTTTTCGTGTCTTCCTGCGGTGCCTTGTCCCGTGCTATCTGGGCCATCATCTCGGCCTCCACGGCAGGCTGGCCGTTCACATAGCCCACGCCCTTCATGTGTACGATGCCTCGCCGGATGGGGGTGATCAGCTCGAGCCTGAACACCAACGTGTCGCCGGGGATCACTTTCCGGCGGTAGCGCACACCATCGGTCTTCAGGAAGTAGGTGGTGTAGTTCTCGGGATCGGGCACCTGGCTGAGGGCGAAGATGCCGCCCACCTGGGCCATGGCCTCCACCTGCAGCACACCGGGCATCACCGGGTTGTCCGGGAAATGGCCGGTGAAGTGCGGCTCGTTCATCGTTACATTCTTCACGCCCACAATGCTGGTGGCATCCATGCTCATCACCTTGTCCACCAGCAGGAAGGGGTATCGGTGCGGCAGCATGCGGGTGATGTCGTTGATGTCGAACAACGGTTCCTTGGAGAGGTCGAAGAACACGCGGGTGTCCTTTTCCTCTTCGCGGATGCGGTCCTTGATCTTCTTGGCGAAGGTGGTGTTGCCGAAGTGGCCGGGCCGTGCGGCGAGGATATGGCCCTTGATGGGCCTTCCCACCAGGGCGAGGTCGCCGATGATGTCCATCAGCTTATGGCGGGCGGGCTCGTTCAGGAACTTGAGGTCGGTGGTGTTGAGCACGCCGTTGCGGCGGATCTCCACGTCCTGAAACTCGCGGCCGATGCTTTGTGCCAAGGCCTTCAGGTCTTCCTGGGTGATGTCCTCGCGGTCTTCCAGCACGATGGCGTTGTCGAGGTCGCCGCCCTTTATCAGGCCGGCCTTGGCGAGCTGTTCCACCTCGCGGAGGAAGACGAAGGTGCGGCAGGGCGCGATTTCGGTCTTGAACTCGCCGGTATTGTACATGCTGGCATGCTGGGTGCCGAGCACGGGGCTGTTGTAGTCCACCATTACGGTGAGGCGGAACTCGCCTCCCGGCGCGGGCACGGCGAGCATCTCGGTGCCGCGCTCCTCGGTCTCGAACCAGATGGGTTCTTTGAGGACCCACCAGTTGCGCGGCGCGTCCTGCTCTTGGAATCCGGCCTTTTCGATGGCCTCCACGAAGGGGGTTGCGCTACCGTCCATGATGGGCACTTCCGGCCCGTCCAGCTGGATCAGGCAATTATCCACGCCCAAGGCATACAAGGCGGCCAGCACATGCTCGGTGGTGTTCACCTTCACGTCTCCCTTGCCGAGGGTGGTTCCGCGTGCGGTGCTCACCACCAGGTCGGCATCGGCGTCGATCACCGGCTGGCCTTCCAGGTCGGTGCGCTGGAACTTCAGGCCATGCCCCACCTGTGCCGGGCACAGGGTGAGGGTAGTGTTGGCACCGGTATGGAGGCCCACTCCCTGTACTTGGGCCTTATCTTTCAGGGTATGCTGCTTGTCACTCATCCGTTCTTCCCGTCGCCCTGCTTGGCGGCTTGCTCGTGTGCCTTGAGGCTTTGGAGTTCTTTTTCCAGTTGATCGATACGGCCCTTGATGTCGGGCAGGTTGCGGAACAGCACGTAGCTGCGCTTGTAATCGCCGATGGGGTATGCGGGTGATCCCTGGACCACGGCATCGTCGGGCAGGTTGGCCCCGACGCCGCTTTGGGCGGCCACCTTCACCCGGTCGCCGATGTGCAGGTGGCCCACGATGCCCACCTGGCCGCCGATGAGGCAGTGGCTGCCGATGCGGGTGCTGCCGGCGATGCCCGTTTGGGCCACCACGATGGTATGGGCGCCGATCTCCACGTTGTGGCCCACCTGGATCAGGTTGTCCAGCTTGGTTCCCTTGCGGATGATGGTGTGGCCCAGGGTGGCGCGGTCCACGGTGGTGTTGGCGCCGATCTCCACGTCATCCTCGATGATCACGTTTCCGATCTGGGGCATTTTTTCCTGTTCGCCCCTTTCATTCGCCACAAATCCGAATCCATCCCCGCCGATCACCACGCCGCTATGCATCACGCAATTGGCCCCGATGGAGCAGTTGGCATAGACTTTCACGCCGGCATGCAGCTGGGCATTCCTACCGATGCGCACGCCATCGCCGATGTAGCAGTTGGGGAAGATCTTGGCCCCCTCTTCCACCACGGCGCCGTCGCCGATGTAGCTGAAGGCCCCCACGTACACCCCTGCGGCCACGGTGGCCTTGGGGCTGATATGGCAGGGCTGTTCCAGACCGATCCTGTTGTAGCGCTGGGCCTCATACATCTCCAGCAGCTTGGAAAAGGCCGCCCGCGGGTCGGCCACGCGCACCAGCGTCAGGGTTTCCGGCAAGTCCTTGCCGGACTTGAAATCCATGGCCACGATGGCGATGCTGGCCTTGGTGGTGTACAGGTGGTCCGTGTACAGCGGATTGGCCAGGAAGGTGAGGGTACCTGGGCGGCCCTCCTCGATCTTGGCCACATCATTCACCGCCACCTGCGCATTGCCCTCCACCTGTCCTTGGAGGATCCCAGCGATCTGTTCGGCGGTGAATTGCATGGTCTGTTCCCGCAGGCTGCAAGGGGGGGCGGGAGCGCGAAGATAGGGGCGGCGGGTATTGGGCTGTTCATGCCCTTGGGGCCCTTGTCCATGAACCACTTTCGGCAGCCCTTCCCTACGGGAACCGGAAGAAGAAGAAATGCACGGCCACCCACGGCACCGGCAGCTTCGGGGCGTAGCCCAGGGTGCTGCGGGAACCATCTTCCACCCGGCCATCACCGTTGATGTATCCGATGGTGCTCCGCGAGCTGTTCTCCACGCGCCAATCGCTGCCGCTCTTCTGCACGTACCCCACGGTGCTGCGTGAGCTGGTCTCGATCCGGTAGGTATCGGTGCCCGAGCCGATGATGTAGCCGATGGTGCTGCGCGAGGAGTTCTCGATGCGCCAATCCGAACCGCTGGCCATGATGTAGCCCACGGTGCTGCGCGAGGCGTTTTCGATCCGGCCGTCGTCGTTGATGTAGCCGGTGGTGCTCCGCGAGGAATTTTCAATGCGCTGGGCGGTGGCCCCGGTGGCGAAGGCCAGGACCGTGACCAGGGCCAAGGCGATGTGTTTCATCTGTTTCATGGGTTGGTGCTTGGGATCCGGAACGGTACCACAAGGGTCGGGCCGATCTACTGCCGGGAAATGAAATTGCTGTTGGCCTGCGCCGTGGGCGTTACCACCACCTCGTTGATGCACACGTGCGGCGGCAGGGTGGCCACATAATGCACCACCCCGGCCACGTCCTTGGCCGTGAGCGGCCGGAAGCCCTGGTACACCTGCTTTGCGCGCTGCTCGTCGCCATGGAACCGCACTTCGCTGAACTCGGTCTCCACCGCGCCCGGCGCTACTTGGGTCACCTTGATGCCCGCAGCCAGCAGGTCGATGCGCAGGGCCTTGGTGAAGCTGTCCACCGCGGCCTTGGTGGCGCAGTACACGTTGCCCTTGGGGTAGGCATCCTTCCCGGCCGTGCTGCCGATGTTGATCACATGGCCTTTTCCGCGCGCCACCATGCCGGGCACCACGGACTTGGTCACGTAAAACAGGCCTTTCAGGTTGGTGTCCACCATCTCCTCCCAGTCGTCCACATGGCCCTCGTGGAACGGCTCCAGTCCCCGTGCCAGGCCGGCATTGTTCACCAGCACATCAATATCGGTCCACCCGGAGGGCAGGTTCTGCAGGGCGCGCTCCACCTCGGTGCGCTGGCGCACGTCCATGCGAAGGGCCACCACCGCGCTGCCGCCTTCCACGGTGCCGTGGAGGCCTTCGAGCTCGCGTTTCAAGGCTTCCAGGCGGTCGCGGCGCCGGCCCGCTATGATCACGCGCCAACCGGCTTCCGCGAACATGCGGGCCACGGCCTCGCCGATGCCGCTGGTGGCACCGGTGACCAGGATGATCCGGGGAGGGGCTGCTTGTTCCATGGTACAAAGGAACAAGCAGCCTGCACACCTTCAGGCTCACGCCTCAAACCACTCCTTCCCCAAGCTTCTCGGGAAGGCGAGGTAGTGCTTCTCCACCACCCCGCCCATGGCGGCCACGCCCAGGTTGTCGCTGGCCTCGGCGATATCCTTCAGCGTGCCATCCTTGAACAGGAGCTTGATGCCGTCGTGGGTGGTGTCGTAGGCGTTGTTCACCACCTTGCCCGAAAGGACGAAGAGTTCGGCCTCCTGCGGGGTGATGCCCATCTGCTCGGCGAAGGCCTCCCGGATGCGTTGCACGTGCCCGATGTCCCACGGTTCCCGTTGCAGCCTGATGCGCAGTGTATGGCGATGCAGCAGGTCGGTGGCCAGCCGGGCCAAAACCCGGTCCTCGTGGTCGGCCCACACCTTCAGCGCGCCCATGATGTCATGGTCGTCCAGCCGCATGAAGTCCTCCAGCACGGCCGGGTCGTCGAAGGAGGAGCTGTCGCGGCGCTCGCGCAGGAAGCCCAGCAAGGCGGGCGAGCCGAAGAGCGGTACACCCTGCAGGCCCAAGGTCTTGGCGCGGCGCAGTGCCTGCACGAGCATCTGTTCACAGGCCAGCACGGTCTTGTGCAGGTACACCTGCCAGTACATCAGGCGGCGCGCCACGATGAACTTTTCGATGCTGTAGATGGCCTTCTCCTCCACCACTAGATGGTCGTCCACCACTTGCAGCATCTTGATGATGCGGTCGGCACCGATCACACCCTCGCTCACGCCGGTATAGAAGCTGTCGCGGCTGAGGTAGTCCATGCGGTCCACGTCCAGCTGGCCGCTCACCAGCTGGTGGAGGACGTGCTTCGGGTATTCATCCTTGAAGATGGCGATGCCCAGGTCCAGTGCGCCGCCCATCTCGCCATTGAGGCGGGCCATCACGCGGGCGCCGATCTCCTCGTGGCCGATGCCGTCCACCAGGCTGTGCTCCAGCGCGTGGCTGAAGGGCCCATGGCCGATGTCGTGCAGCAGGATGGCCACGCGGGCCCCCAAGGCCTCCTCATCGGTGATGGCATGGCCCTTGGCGCGAAGGCCCTCGATAGCCAGCCCCATCAGGTGCATGGCGCCGATGGCGTGCGGCAGGCGCGTGTGCAGCGCACCGGGATAGACCAGGTGCGAGAGGCCGAGCTGCTTGATGTAGCGCAGGCGCTGGAACCACGGATGGTCGATCAGCCGCAGCAGCAGCGGGTGCGGGATGTTGATGAACCCGTGGATGGGGTCGTTGAGGATCTTCATGGCGGCTTCCGGCGGGGGCTTCCGTTGGCGGGCCTCCCCCGCGTAACTTCACGGCCCGAAAGTACAGGGCAACATGTCTCCACACGGGCCGTTGACCCTGCATGAACGCTACCACAACGGCACGGCCCCGGCCTCAAGGGGCAATTGAACCAAGCACCATGGCTACCACCATTCTTTGGGCCGATGACGAGATCGATCTGCTGCGCCCCCACGTGCTCTTCCTGGAAGGCAAGGGCTACCAGGTGGACACCGTGAACAACGGCCTCGATGCGGTGGAGAAGGTGAAAGCCAAGGAGTATGACATCGTCTTCCTGGACGAGAACATGCCCGGCCTGAGCGGGCTGGAGACCCTGACCCGGGTGAAGGGGGTGGCCCCCCGCACGCCGGTGATCATGATCACCAAAAGCGAGGAGGAGAGCATCATGGAGGAGGCCATCGGCAGCAAGATCAGCGACTACCTGATCAAGCCGGTGAACCCCAACCAGATCCTGTTGGCGTTGAAGAAGCACTTGGAGGGCAGCCGCCTGCAGAGCGAGAAGGCCACCAGCAGCTACCAGCAACAGTTCGGCCGCCTGAGCATGCGGCTGGGCGACCGGCTGAGCACCGGCGAATGGATGCAGCTGTACGACGAACTGGTGCGCTGGGAACTGGAACTGAGCGGCAACCCTGACCAGGCGATGACCGAGATCCTGCGCAGCCAATGGGCCGAGGCCAACGACCTGTTCAGCCGTTTCGTGGAGAAGAACTACATCGACTGGGTGAACAACCGCGGCAACGACGTGCCCATGCAGAGCCATCAGGTGTTCAAGAACCGGATCGCCCCGCTGATCGACGAGAAGCAGCCCCCCTTGTTCCTGGTGCTGATCGACAACCTGCGGCTGGACCAGTGGCGCACCATCGAACCCGTGATCAGCAACCTGTTCAAGGTGGAGGAACAGGGCCTGTTCTACAGCATCCTGCCCACGGCCACACAGTATGCCCGCAATGCCCTCTTCAGTGGCATGATGCCGGGCGACATCCAGAAGCGCTTCCCGGGGAAATGGCTCAACGAGGATGACGAGGGCAGCAAGAATGCGCACGAGGAGGAATTCATGAACGAGCTGCTCAAGAGCCTGGGCAAGCGGGTGAAGACCAGCTACCACAAGATCACCAACCTGGCCGCCGGGAAAAAGCTGGCGGAAAACGTGGCCAACCTGATGGACAACCCGTTCAACGCCATCGTGTACAACTTCGTGGACATGCTCAGCCATGCCCGCACGGAGATGGAGGTGATCCGCGAGCTGGCCGAGGACGAGGCGGCCTACCGCTCGCTCACCCTGAGCTGGTTCAACCACAGCCCGCTGCTGGACATCCTGCGCACCATCGCCGAGAAAGGCGGGCGCGTGGTGCTCACCACGGACCATGGCACGGTGCGCGTAACCCAGCCCAGCAAGGTGGTGGGCGACCGCAATACCAACACCAACCTGCGCTACAAGACCAGCCGCAACCTCACCTACGAGGCCAAGGACGTGCTGGCCATCAAGGACCCGGCGCAGGCCTTCCTGCCGCGCACCAATGTGAGCAGCTCGTTTATCTTCGCGAAGAAGGACCTGTACTTCGTTTATCCGAACAACTACAACCACTTCGTCAACTTCTACCGGAACACCTTCCAGCACGGGGGCATTTCCCTGGAAGAGATGCTGGTGCCGCTTGTCCACCTGAAACCGCGCTGACGGCATGACCACCACCCTGGAGATGCGCACACCCGAGGATGCCCCGGCAACGGCCTCCTCGCTGCTGCGCGCCTTCCCGGATGCAAGGGTCTTCACCTTCAGCGGCACCTTGGGCGCTGGCAAGACCACGTTCATCAAGGCGCTGTGCGCGGCCTTGGGCGTGGAGGCCGGCATGGCCAGCCCCTCCTTCTCCATCGTGAACGAATACCGGGCCCGCGACGGCGGCACGGTGTACCACTTCGACCTTTACCGCTTGGACAAGGCCGAGGAGCTGGAAGGCATCGGCTTCACCGAATACCTGGACAGCGGCCACCACTGCTTCGTGGAATGGCCCGAGCTGGGTGAAGGGCTGTATCCGCCCGGCACGATACACGTGCAGCTGGGGTCCGGGCCCGACGGGGTGCGCACATTAACCATCGACCGGTGGCCCACCATGGCCGGGCAACACGCATGAGCACCAGCAGCGAACTCTTGAAACAGCTGGCCCGCGAGGTGGCCATGCTCCCGCAGGAACAGACCTTGGAGGTGGGCCGCGACAGGAAGCGCCTGCTGATCGGCATCCCCAAAGAGGTGACCCCGCAGGAGCACCGCGTGCCGCTGACCCCGGCCAGCGTGGCGGTGCTCACCAGCCGTGGCCACGAGGTGGTGGTGCAACGGGGCGTGGGCAGCAGCGTGCAGTTCCAGGACAGCGATTTCAGCGAGGCCGGGGCCAAGCTGGCCGACAGCGCCCGCGAGGTGTTCGAGTCCGACCTGATCCTGAAGGTGGCGGCCCCGGTGGAGGAAGAGATCGGCATGCTGCGCCACAAGCAGATCCTGATCAGCGCCCTGCAAGTGGGGAGCCAGCACCGCGAAAGCCTGCGCAGCATGATGGCCAAGAAGGTCACCGCGGTGGCCTGGGACTTCATCAAGGACCGCGAGGGCATCTACCCCATCATCCGGGCCATGGGCGAGATCGCGGGCAACACGGCCATCCAGATCGCCGCCGAATACCTCAGCACCGACAAGGGCGGGCAGGGCCTGATGCTCGGCGGCATCAGCGGCGTGGCGCCCGCCGAGGTGGTGGTCATCGGGGCCGGCACGGTGGGTGAGTTCGCCACGCGTACCGCCTTGGGCGCGGGGGCCAGCGTGAAGGTCTTCGACAAGAGCATCTACCGCCTGCGTCGCCTGCAAGGCATCCTCAGCCAGCGCATCTGGACCAGCATCATCCAGCCCGACGTGCTCAAGCAGGCCCTGCTGCAGGCCGACGTGGCCGTGGGCGCCCTGCGGCCCGAGCATGGCCGCACGCCCATGGTGGTGAACGAGGAAATGGTGGGCCAGATGAAGGCGGGCAGCGTGATCGTGGACGTGAGCATCGACCGCGGCGGCTGCTTTGAGACCAGCGAGCCCACCACCCTCACCGACCCCACGTTCAGAAAATACGGGGTGACCCACTACTGCGTGCCCAACATCGCCAGCCGCGTACCCCGGACGGCCTCCTACGCACTCACCAACATCTTCACGCCCATCCTGCTCTCCATGGGCGAAATGGGCACCTTCGAGGACGTGATCAAACAGAACATCGGCCTGCGCCAAGGCGTGTACCTGTACAACGGTGCCCTCACCAGCGAGATCCTTTCCGAGGCCTACCGTCTCCCTTACAAGGACCTGGATATTATGCTGGCGGCGTTTTAAGAGAATGGTGATAGGTGATAGGTGATAGGTCCGCCTTCGCCTTGCGTCGCTCCGCTCGCAATAACGGCTACGGTGAGACGATGTGTGAGGGTGGCAACCGTAGCGTTGACCCAGGGGGTATAGGTAGAGGGCCAACGGCCCGCTACATAACAGTCCGGAGCAACGCCTCGGGCACAAGATCAATTAGTTATACAAAATGGCTTTAGGCCCGGTGGCATATCGGGGGCACGGCGATCATGCGGATCGTGGCCACGGCACCCGCGCAGGGCAGGCAAGGGTCGGATGGGCCGACCACGGCTACGGGCTACCTTGCGCCCAGAGAGAATTGCTCCACTGGCCAATTGATCCATTGAAATGACCTTCTGGCGCCGCTTTAAACTGTTCGGCATCGGCAGCATCCTGGGCATGTTGCTTGCTTGGGCCTTCTTCGGCAAGCGCTTGGAGAACACGGACTGGATGCCGAACCACCGGGTGCGGATGCGGCTGCAGAGCACCTTGGTGAAGACCACGCCGCAAGCGGAGGCCATGCTGAAGGACCTGCACCTCGACCTCGCCGACCTGCGCGCCTCCGTGTTGGACAGCTTCGAGGTGAACTTTCAAAAAAGCCTGCGCAGCGAGGATAGCCTGGTGTATTTCGTGTACGGCAACGTGAAGGGACAGCCGGTGCACTACATGGCCGCCACCCTCCGCGATTTCCGCAGCGATTCCACGGCCACCTTGGTGAGCATCCTGCCGGGCAAGGAATAACCGGCCACCGGCCACCCTCCGTCGGTTCCTCCGTCGCCCGCAACCCGTTGCCGGCATGTCATTCCGTTCCGCAGATCACGGTAACGTGCCCGTAATACACGCGTTCATCACCCCCACGGTTGAGGATCACCTTCCACACGTACACATCGCTTTTCACCGGCTTGCCCCGGCTGGTGCCGTCCCAGGCCCTGTGGCGGTCGCGGCTTTCATGGATCACCTCGCCCCAGCGGTCGAAGATCAACAGCTCGTAACGCCAGTTGTCGAAGCCGTTCAACACGGGCAGGAAATCCTCGTTCAACCCGTCGTGGTCCGGCGTGAAGGCATTGGGGGCAAAGACGTTCGGGTCGTTCACCGCCAGTACGCGCTGGCAGAGCGTATCCGGGCAATCGTACTCGTTGACGGCCACGAGGCAGAACGGATACAGATCCCCCGGGCCCGCCGGGAACAGGTGCATGGGCTGAAAGACGCTCGAGGTATCCCCGTCGCCGAAATCCCATAGCCAGCGCACCGCTCCCTGGCTGTGGTTGAAGAATTGCAGGGCATAGCTCGTGCTTTGCATCGGCTCGTACGAGAAGGCCGCCACCGGCCTGGGGTTCACCACCACGGCCGCCGGCACCACGGTGGCATCGGCGCATCCGCCCGCCCCGGTGGCCACCAACGACACGGTGTAAACCCCTTCCCCGTACGCATGGGCCGGGGCCTCGGCATCGGAGCCCGTCCCGTCACCGAAGCTCCACACATAAGAGAACGCATCCACGGAATAGTTGTTGAACGACACGGGATAGCCGGCGCAGGCAGGCATCGGCTCCGCGCCGAATGCCGCGATGGGCATGGGATGCACGGTGTACACTCCCTGGTCCTGGGCGGTGCATCCATACTGGTTGGAGGCCGTGAGCGTGATGGTGTAGGTGCCCGTTTGCGTGTATGTCGCCACGGGATCGTTCAGCCCGGAGGTGCTTCCGTTGCCCAGGTCCCAGGCATAGTCCACCGCGCCCGAGGACGTATTGGTCAACTGCACGGCGGCAGGCACGCCGCAATGTTGGTCCTCCGCGAGGGTGAACGAGGCCGAAGGCAGCGGGAAGGCCACGATGTCCACCGTCGCCGTATCGGTGCACCCGTTCAGGTTTTCCGCGATCAGTTGCACCTGGAAGTTGCCTGCCGCGGCAAAGGTGTGCGCCGGGTTGGTGGCGCCGCTGGTGTTGCCGTCACCGAAATCCCACTGCTGGAAATCGGTGTTGGTGCCGCCGCCCTGGAATTGCACCTGCAGCGGGGTGCAACCGCTCAGGGGGCTTCCCGCGATGGCCGCCACGGGCGTGGCCAGCACATGCACGGTTTGCGTGGCCGTGGCCGGGCACGGCGTGGTGGTGGATGCCACGCTGAGCGTGACGTTATATGTGCCAGCGTTGGCGTAGCCGTGTTGGGGCGCCGAGAGCGTGGAGGTGCTTCCGTCCCCGAAATCCCAGGTGAGGCCAGCCGGTGCGGGCGTGTTGTTGGTGAACTGGATGGGCGTCCCTTCGCAGAACAGGCCCGGTGCCACGGTGAAGTCGGCCACGGGCGTGGCATGCACGGTGATGTCCACGCTTACGGTGTCGAAGCTGCAGCCATTGTCGCCGAAGAGCGTGGCGGTGTACACCCCGGCCAGGCTGTAGGTGTGGGTCACGTCGGCATCGGTGGACACGTTGCCATCGCCCAGGTCCCAATGCCAGTTGTGCACGCCGATGCTGTACTGCGTGAAGTTCACGGTCAGCGGGGCGCAACCGCTGGTGGTATCGGTATTGAAGAAGGCCGTGATGGTGTTGGGCAGCGCCGTGATGGTGTAGTGCGCCGTGTCCGTGCCGCATGCATTCGTGGCGACCAGGGTCACGGTGTAGATGCTATCGGTGGCACCCGCATAGTAGGTGTGCTGCACGAGGCTGTCGAGGGTGGTGCTGGTGGTGCCATCGCCGAAATCCCACCAATAGCTGTCCGCCGAGCCGATGGTGACATTGCTGAAGGTGACCGGCCACGGCGAGCAACCGCTGTTGAAGTCGGGCCCGAAAATGGCGGTGGGCGCGGGATGCACCGTGATGGTGCGCGTGGCGTCCACCGATCCGCACGTGTTGCTCCCGGTGAGCGTGATCACGTAGGTGGTGTCGGCATACGGGCTGGCCGCAAAGGTGACGGTGCCGGGCTGCGGGTCGGCGGAGGTATTGCCATCACCGAGGTCCCAAGCATAGGAGATCCCATCTCCGAAGCTTTGGTTGTCCAACTGCACGGCCAGCGGCCCGCAGCCTTCCAGCACATCGGTGGTGAAGGCCACGGTGGGCCCTTCCCACACGGTGACGTCCTGCACGGTGATGTTGGTGCATCCCGCGGTGTTGACGGCCGTAAGTGTCACGGGATAGGTTCCCGGCGCGGGGAAGGTGTGGTCGGGCGATTGGGTGCCGGCCGACCCGCCATCGCCGAAGTCCCAGGTCCATGCATCCGTACCGGTGCTTTCATCCGTGAACTGGAACGGGGTGCCGCTGCACGCCACGGGATCATTGCTGAAGGCGGCCACGGGCAGGTCATGCACGGTCACGTCCCCCGTGACGCTGTTGGAACATCCGTTGGCATCCGTAAGCGCATAGGTGATGGCAAAGGTCCCCGCGCCGGTGGCGGCCGGGCTGAACGTCCCGGCGTTGGGATCGGTGATCCCGGTGCCCGCCCAGGTCCCTCCTGCCGGCAGCGCGCTGAAGGTCTGGTCCGCGGCATCCACGCATACGTCGGGCATCGCCGTGATCACGGGCTGGGGCAAGGCATGCACCGTTACCTGCAGCTGGTCCTGCGTGATGCAGGATCCGCCGCCCACCGAATAGGTGAGCAAGAAGGTCCCCTCCTGCACGGGATCGAAGGCGCCGGAAGCATCCACATGGGGGCCGCTCCACGTGCCGCCCAAGGGCGCATCGCCCAGTTGCAACAGGCCGCTATTGATGCACACGGCCGTGTCGTTGCCCGCCATCGCCGGGTTGTTGATGGTGATCACCGACACGGTCATCTGGTCGCTGGCGGAGCATCCGTTCGCATCGGTATAGGTATAGGTGAGCGGGAACGAACCCGGCCCGTTGGGCGTGAACACCCCCGAGGACGTCACATGGGCCCCGCTCCAGGTACCGCCCAACGGGCCGTACCCATCAAGCACCTGAGGCACGGGTTGATCGCAGAACGTGGTATCGTTCCCCGCCGACACGATGGGCAAGGGATCGACGGTGATGGTGCGGTCGGCGGTGTTCGAGCAACCATTGAGATCGGTGTAGGCGTAGGTGAGCACATGCTGCCCCGGGCCTGCCGCTTGGGGACCAAAGTCGCTTCCCGACACGCCGTTGCCGCTCCAGGTGCCGCCCGGGGGCACCGCCCCGAGGGGGAAGACGGCCGCATCGATGCACACCGACATGTCCGCACCGGGATCGAGCACGGGCAGCGGAAGCACGGTCACCGTGGCGTCATCCGTTGTGAAACAGCTTCCCGAGCCGATGGAGTATGTGATGGTGAACGTACCGGGCGTGGTCGGCGTGAACAGGCCCGAGATGGAGATATCGCCATTCCAATACCCACCTGCCGGCGAACCGTTGTATTGCACCGGCGGGTCGTTCAGGCACATGGTGACGTCGGGCCCGGCCACGGCGGGTGGCGGCGGCGCGGTCACCTGCACCTCCACGGTATCCGTGCCCAGGCAGCCTTCCGGGCTCACCACGGTGTACACCAGCTCGTAGGTGCCCTGTGCCGCAGGCGTGAAGCTTCCGTCCGGTGTCACATAGGGGCTTCCGCTCCATGTTCCAAGCGGCGTGAACGGGAAGATCATCTGCGGCTGGGCCCCTTCACAGAACACCTTGTCAGGACCGGCATCCACATCGGGGATCGGATACACCGTCACCAAGGTGCTGGTTGAGCCGGTGCATCCGTTGGCATTCCCGTGGAGGACCACGGTGCCCGTATGATCCGGCGTGAAGGTGAACGGGCTCCCGGTACCGATGTTCACGCCATCCATCACCCACTGGTAGTTGCTTCCTCCGCTGGCGGTGAGCGTCACCGCCCCGCCTTCGCACACCGTTGGCGCCAGCGGCGACAGGCTGATCACGGGTGCCGGGTTCACGGTGACGTTGATGGTGCTGGTAGGACCGTTGCATCCGCCGATCGAGGCGCTCACCGAATACACGCCCTGTTCAGCGAGGGTGACATCGTGGATGATCGGGCTGGGCAGGTTTGAGGTGAACCCGCCGGGTCCGGTCCACTGGAAGGTGGCCCCGGGAATGGGCGTCGCGGAAAGTTGCAGGTCCTCGCCCACGCACAACGTGATGGCACCGTTAACCTGGGGTGCGGGCGGCAGCGGATTCACCGTCAGCACCGTATTGTCGGTCCCGCTCCCGCATGCCGAGCCGGCGCTCACGGTGATGCTGAAACTGCCTGCCGAAGGGAAGGCGATCACACCGGGATCTTGCGCGGAGGAGTTGCCGGGAATCCCGTTGGAGAAGTTCCACGAGTAGCTGCTGATGGGCGTGCCGCAGGGTGTGAACGTGGCCGTGGGTGTGGCCACCTGCCCCGCACAAATGCTGCTTAAGGGGTCCATCATCACTTGCGGTGGCGCCCCCACGTCCACCGTTTGGCTCACCGGGAACGTGCCGCAGGAATTGATGGCCTGCATGGTGATCTCATAGATGCCGGCACCGGTCAGGGTGAATTGCGGCGCGAAGCTGGCGGCTCCCGTTCCGCCGGTGAAGGCGGCCGCCGCGTTGCTGCCGCAGTATGCGTTATTGACCACGGCCTGCCAGTTGTACCGGGTGCTGCAACTGGCCGGATCGGTCGTGGTGTTGGTGGTGCCCACGGCCAGCGGGGAGCAGCCGGCGGTGGTGGAAAGCGAGAAGGCCGGCGTGGGCGGTGCCTCCACGCAGATCGTTTGGTGCAAGGTGTCCAGCCCGCAAGCATTGCCCACCACGGATGTGACCGTATAGGTGCCCGGTGCGGTGAAGGTGATGGGCAGCACCGCCGCCCCGTTGGTCCACACGCCCGGGTTCGCGGGTTGTCCGTTCATGCTTCCCATGTTGCCGCCGGCGCTCCAGCCCGTGGCCGGGTTGATGCTCCACACATGCTTGGGGTTGGTGCATGCGGGGGCCTGCGCGCCCTGGCTGGCGTCGGTGACATTCACCGTGGTGTTCACGCAAACCGTGTCATTGGGCACGTTCATCTGGGCCACGGGCATGCCCGACACCCTGATCTGGCCGATGACGCCGGTGCGCGTGTCGCAGGGGTTGGTGATGCGCCATGCGATGGAGAACTCGCCGCCGGCGGTGCAGGAACTGGTGTTGTAGGTATGTGAAAAGGTGGATGCAGGAGGTTGCACCAGGGTATCCACCTGGCCATCGCCGTAATCCACGATGTACAGCGTGCCGGGCGGGTTGGTGCCGAAGTTGTTCCACTCGAAGCTGATGGAGCCGCCCGTGCAGATCGATGAGTTGGACACGACGCTGAGCCCGCCCAAGGGCACCTCCCCCACGAAGACGTTGAACGGGATGGTCCTGCTGCAGCCGTTCGGTGCCGGCTGCGTGATGGTATAGGTGCCTGAGGTGAGGCCGATGGGAAAATGCTGGGAGGATGTCCATCCGGGCGCGCTGAAATTCTCCGTCTGCCCATTGCCCCAATCGATGCTGTACGTGGCGCCCGGCATGGCGGTGCTGGCGTCGGCGAAATCAAAGTCGTACGCCGAAAGGCCTTGGTCGCACAGGCTGAAGGTGAGCACCCCGCCATAGACGGACGTGCTGGCATTCGTGCAATCGAGGTTGATGGACGGCATGGGCTTCACGTTCACCATCACTTGGTCCGTGGCCGTGTTCCCGTCGATGTCGGTCACCGTGAGCGTATAGTTCTGCGAGCTCGTGGCGGTGCATACGGGGTGCAGCACACTGGCGTCGGACAGGCCGGTGGCCGGTACCCAGCTGTACATGTATGGCGCATGCCCGCCGGAGGCCGCGGCCCCGCCCAAGGTGACCGGCCCTCCGGCACAAATGGTGACATCCGCGCCGGCATCGGCCACCACTTGCGCCATGCCCTGTACGGCAAGCACCATCCCCATCAGGGACAGCAGCAGGGCCTTATGGTATGGGCGCTTGGCCATGGTCTGTTCAAGCCCGGCAAGGTAGTGGCGGTATGGTACGCCCGGCCCGGCCCTTTTTGGAAGATGCGAACAGGTGGGCGTTATGGCGCCTGTCCAAGGCCCGTTCCGAGTTTGCTCCACCCTCCGTCAATCTGCATAGTCCGGAGGCATTCGTGCACATCATGGGATTGACGCGATCGGCCCTCGGCACGTTTCCCGTGGAAACGAAAAAGGGCCCCCGTTTCGGGAGCCCTTCTTCCTTGTCATCGAGGGATTATTCGCAACCCATGGCGCCATAGCCGGACACCACGGTCACATCCTCCACCTCCCCTTCACCGTCGAAGAAGCCGACGCCGGTGAGTCCGTAGTAGTTGCCATTGAACTCCATGGTCCCGCCGCTGATGTTGATGTTTCCATCCTTGGAGATGTACACGGCACCGTTTTCCCCTTGGAGGTCCACCACGAAGGCGAAGCTCACATCATGGAATTCCGGCTCCTCCTCATCATCGCTACCAAGTTCCTCCAACCAGTTCATCACCTCGTAGCTTCCGTTGTTGAGGTGGTCGGTGTACACAAAGTAGTAGGCGAACCCGTGGAAGTAATCGAAGATGTCATCCTCGTTCTCGTCAAAGTCCCCGTTGGCCAAAGCCTCGATATCCCCTGAGATACCGATCACGCCGGCCACTTCGCCCATGTCGGGCCCGAAGAGTCCGCCGCCCATGGCTTCCTCACCCACGGAAAAGCACACGGCAATATCGATGTTGAGCATGCTGTTGCCCGCCACGACCATGCCGCCGCCCCCGCCGAAGCCCGCCGCGGGCTCGGTCAGGATCACCATGCCGCCGTCCTCGGTCCACACCCACTGCCCGCCGTTGCTGCTGGCGAAGTTGATGCCATTGCTCGGGGCCGTGGTGAAGGAGAAGCTGCGGCCGTCGCCGTTCCGCTTGAACACCAGGATCTTGTCCATGGTGCGGTTGTAGATCCCCACGCTGGGCAGCTTGCCCAGCATTTCCTGGATCTTCTGCTTCTCGGTTTGCGTCACATGCGTGCCCAGCTGGCCCGGGTTGTTCACCGGTTCCTTGCTGCAAGCCGTGAACAGGACGGATACCACTGCCAGGGACAAGGCATTCCTCATCAGCTTCGTGAAGCCGGTTGTTGCTTGTGTCATTGCCTTTGTCGTTTACCGGTTCGGCAATGATCAGAACATCCAGCCCAGGCGGAACTGGCCAACCACGTTGGGGCCAACCTGGAACTTGCTCACGTTGTCCTTCTTGCCGTCGGTGTTTGTCGTGGTCGTACCGGTGTGATCATCGTTGTAATCCACCGTTTCGCTCTTGCTCTTCATGGGCATGGTGGTGGCCAGGCCAAAGCCGAGCTCGGTGCCCAGGTAGAGGGACTTGGCGATGTAGTAATCAAAACCGGCCACGGCATTCAGGCCGATGCCCAAGCTGCCGCTGCTGGTCTTGGTGTAGCCCAGCTCTTGCTTGTCACCGCTGAGGTTCAGCTGGGTCTCGTCCTTCTTGCTCTTGGAGGTGAAGCTCAGGTCCACATAGCCGCCGAAGTAGGGGCTCAGGCGCTCGGTGCCGGCCATGTGCTTCTCGATGCCGGGCTGCACGGCGAAGGTGAAGCTGCTCTCCTTCTTCTTCAGCTCCAACATCTTGGTCTTGCTGTCCTCGTCCTGGGTAACGGTGGTCTTGTTATCGAAGCCCAGGAACACGCCCAACCGCATGGCGGAATTGGCGGAGCTGAAGCTGCGGTACTTGATGCCGGCCATGGTGACGGGGCTTCCGCCGAGGGGGGCCACCATCAACTCCAAGTTCTTCTCACCGCCTTCGGGGCGATACTGGGCTTGGGCATCGGTCGTCATTGCGGCTGCGGCCAGGATAAGGCTTCCGGCCATGAGAACTTTCTTCATCGGATCTTCGTGTTTTTTGGTTTGTGCAAACATGGTTGATTTTCCCCTATTCATCGATGACTTTCGGCATTTTACGGTCGTTACCGTAGCTTTCATCCAACAGGGGATTTGCCGCCCCGAAACGCCTTCTCAGGTTCGAAGGTTACCATCATCGACCCCGAATCCGGGATTTACCGTAGGCGATTACGCCGGGCCGGACATCCGCCCATCCATGCACACAGGCCCGGCCTCACCGCCGATCGTCCACGAATTCACGCCATGCACTTTACATTGCCTACCCAAACCATGCGACCATGAAGGCAGCTTTACTTTCCTTGACCGCCCTGCTCATTCCTTCCCTGCTCAGCGCGCAGGATTGTGTCGGCGGGCGCTACGCCACGTTCATCTTCCCCTTCATCGACAGCATTCCCGCCGTGCAGTATGGCTCCAACACGGCGGTGGGCGGCGGCACCCAAGCCTTGCGCATGGACATCTATGCGCCGGCCAACGATACCCTCCAAAAGCGGCCGGTGGTGGTAATGGCCTTCGGCGGCTCGTTCGTCACCGGTTCGCGCGCCGATATGGCCGGCCTGGGCGGCATGCTGGCCCGCATGGGTTACGTGGCCGTTGCCATCGACTACCGGGTGGGCTTTTTCCTGCCCAACAGCAACACCACCATGCATGCCGTGCAGCGCTGCGTGCATGACATGAAAGGGGCCATCCGCTTCCTGCGCAAAACGGTGGCCGAGGACGGCAACCCCTACCGGATCGACCCGGACCGTATCATCGCCAGCGGCATCAGCGCCGGGGGCATCGGCGCGCTGCACCTCACCTACATGAACGAGCCAAGCGAGCTGCCCGCCCCCTTGGTGGCCGACAGCGCGCAATTGGGCGGCATGGAGGGAACCAGCGGCCCGCTGGGCTACTCCAGCCATGTGTCGGCCTGCGTGAGCTTCAGCGGCGCCCTGATGGACACCACCTGGATCCATCCCGGCGACCCGCCCTTCTGCGGGATCCACGAAACGGGCGACAATGTGGTGCCCTGCTTTACCCAGCAGGCATACGCCTTCGGCTTCCCCACGGGCATCGTGGTCTCGGGCAGCCACGACATCAGCGTACGGATGGACAACATCGGGGTGCCCCATTGCTACCTGGAGTACATCGCCAACGACCATGTGGGCTACCTGAACTATGACGAGGACAACGCCTTGGGCTTCGCGGCGGAGTTCATGGCCGGGGTGGTATGCAATGAAACGCTCACCTGCGGGGTCGCCACCGGCGTGGCCGAAGCGGGAACCGCCCCGCAGACCTTGGAGCTTTTCCCGGTACCGGCCCGCGATATCGTCACCCTTGGGTTGCCGGAGGCCGCAGAGGTGATGGTCCTGGACGTGCAAGGCCGCACGGTGCTGCAACAACGACTGCCGGCCGGACAAAGCAACCTGGACGTGGGCATGCTGCCCAATGGCATCTACACGGTGCGGGCCCAAGGCCGCAGCACGTTGGTAACGCGCCTGGTGGTGGCCCGTTGAGCCACGGGCCGCATACGCTGTGAAGGGGCTTCCGTTCAGGCGGAGGCCTTGGACCGGCGCTGCCGCTCCGCGGTGATCATGGCCAGCTCACGGCCGGTCTGCCCCCGTGCACTGGTATTCTCCTCCGCCCTGCGGATCAGGTAGGGCAGCACCTTGGCAACGGGTCCGTAAGGCACGTACTTCACCACGTTGTAGCCGGCCGCGGCCATGTTGAAGCTGATGTTGTCGCTCATGCCCAGCAGCTGCCCGAAGTGGATGCGGGGATCGTTGTTGGGCAGGCCGGCCTTGTGCATGAGCTCGGCCAGGAGCAGCGAGCTCTTCTCGTTGTGCGTGCCGTTCAGCACGCCCATGCGGTCGATATTTTCCATGCAGAAGCGCAGGGCATCATCGTAGTCCTTGTCCACCGCCTGCTTATTGGCCCCGATGGGGTCGGGGTAGCCCATTTTCGCCGCCCGTTCCCGTTCCTTCTCCATGTATGCCCCGCGCACGAGCTTCATGCCCACGTGGTAGCCTTCGGCGCGGGCCTTCTCCAGCTCTTTCCGCAGGAATGCCAAACGATCATGGCGATAAAGCTGCACGGTGCCGTACACGATGGCGCGCTTGCCATTGAACCGCCGCATCATCTCGGTGGTCAAGGCATCCACGGGGCCCTGCGTCCAGCTTTCCTCGGCATCGATGAGCACGGGCACATCGGCGTCGTAGGCCGCTTGGCAGATCTGTTGCACCCGCTGGCGCGCATGCGCCCATTCCTTTTCCCCGTCTGCGTCCAGCGCCTTTCCTGCCGCCACCTTCTCCAAGACCTCCCTCGGGATGATGCCCGAGGGTTTGAACACGGAGAACGGGATGTGCGGGTTGCCTTTGGCGGCTTCGATGGTGCGGAGGATCTCGGCCGCAGTGCTGTCCATGGCCTTGCTGTCGCCTTCGCCCTCCACGCTGTAATCCAGGATGGTGCCCACGCCGCTTTTGGCCAAGGCCTCGGCCGTGGCCAGCGACTCACCGATGGTTTCGCCGCCACAGAACTGTTTGAAGATGGTGGCCTTCACCAAGCCTTTCACAGGCAGGTGCAGGGCCAGTGCCGCCTTGGTAAGGTTGCCGCCCAGGGAGGTCAGCCACGGCGTGCCGATCACCCTGAACAGCCACCACCCTTGGCGCAGTTCCCCGTTGGTCTTATGGGCGAAGGCCGTGCGGGTATCGCCCAGGTCGGGCAACTTGAAGGTGGTTGCACGATGGGGAGCAGCCTCTTGTGCTTGCATGTGGCGCGGCGTGGTTGAAGTTCGTTCCTTTGGGCGCCCATCCACCCCGTTCCGGGGTTGTTCGGAAGGGCCGCCAAAAGTAGCCATGCCCCCCGTTCCGCAATCGCCGCCCGATCTGCCGGGCCACCACCCGGTACTGGTGGGCACCCGTGCCTTGGCCATGTTGGAACAATGGTTTGCGGGCAACACCCGTGGTCCGTCCCTGTTCATATTGGGCGATGAACACACCACCACGCAGTGCCTGCCCGAGCTGCTGGCCCACACCCCTTCGCTCCAAGTGGCGCGCACCATCCAGGTGCGCAGCGGCGAACAGAGCAAGGACCTCGAGGTATGCCGTGCGCTGTGGGGATTTTTGGCCGAGCACCATGCAGACCGGCAGGCGGTGCTGGTGAACTTGGGCGGCGGGGTCATCAGCGACCTGGGCGGTTTCGTGGCCTCCACCTACAAGCGCGGCATCCGCTTCGTGAACGTGCCCACCACGGTGATGGGCATGGTGGATGCGGCCATCGGTGGCAAGACGAGCATCGACATGAACGGCGTGAAGAACCTGGTGGGCACCTTCGCCGATCCCGTGGGCACCTACATACACCCGCCGTTCCTGCGCACGCTCGGCAAGCGCGAAGTGCTCAACGGCGTGGCCGAGATGGTGAAACACGGCCTGGTGCTGGATGCCGACCATTGGAACCAGGTGCGGCGGTCGCCGCTGCACGACCTGGATGCCTTGGCCCCGCTGATCTTCCGCTCCGCGGAACTGAAGGCCGGGGTGGTGCAGCACGACCCGCGCGAGCAGGGGCCTCGCAAGCTGCTCAACTTCGGGCACACCATCGGCCATGCGCTGGAGGCCTTCGCCATGGAAAGCCAGCAGCGCTCGCTGCTGCACGGCGAGGCCGTGGCCATCGGCATGGTATGCGCCACCTGGCTGAGTTGGCGCATGGACCTGCTCGACCGCGACCGCATGAACGCGGTGGAAGAACACCTCATGGGGCTGTTTCCGCCGTTCCGTTTCCAGGAAGTGGACGAGCACCGGATCATCGAGCTGATGCGCAACGACAAAAAGAACGCCGGCGACGAATTCCGCTTCACCCTGCTCACGGGCATCGGCTCGGCACGCACGGACGTGCCGATCTCCGCCGCACAGGTGACCGAATCCCTTGAGCACTACCGCCTGCTGGTGCACCATGCCGCGCAGCATCACCCTACGGGCGCCTGAGGCCCCCGTGCACGCGGCCATCACCTTGCCGCCCAGCAAGAGCGTGGCCAACCGCGCGTTGATACTGGCCTCCCTGGCGGGGGATATCAGCGGCCTAAGCAACTTGGGCAACGCCGATGACACGCGCCTGCTGCATGGCCTGCTGGCCCGGCGCCCGGCCGACATGCATTGCGGCGATGGCGGCACCACGTTCCGCTTCCTGCTGGCCTGGGCCTGCGTGCAGGACGGCGAGGAGCACCTGATCACCGGCAACGAACGCCTGCTGCAACGGCCCCACGGCCAGTTGGTTGAAGCCCTGCGCGCCCTGGGCGCCGACATCACGGCGATGGCCAACGGCTTCCGCGTACGGGGCCGGACAATGGCCGGCGGGGAGGTAACGCTGCATGCGCCGGAAAGCAGCCAATACATCAGCGCGCTGCTGCTGGTGGCGGCACGCTTCAGCGATGGCCTGCGCCTCGGTTGGACGGGAATGCGGCTGAGCGAGCCGTACGTGCGCATGACGGTGGAGTTATGCCGCCGCTTCGGCGTGTCCGTCCACGAGGAGGACGAGGCGTTCGTGGTGGCGCCGGGCCCGTTGCGCGCCGTGCCCCTCGCCGTGCCTGGCGATTGGAGCGCTGCTGCTTTCTGGTACCAGATCGCGGCGCTATCCGCCGGTGGACGGATCCAGTTGCGCGGCCTCGCCGTGGACGGGCTCCAAGGCGACGAGGCCGTGGAGGGACTCCTCTCGCCCATGGTCGCCACGGATGTGGGAACGGAGGGCTTGACCCTGACGCCCTTGCCTGCACAGCCGCCATCACCGTTCATGGCGGACCTCACCGCCACGCCCGACCTGTTCCAGCCGCTGGCATTCACCATGGCCGGGCTGGGCCGCGAAGCCCGGTTCACCGGCCTGCACAACCTGCCGCTGAAGGAGACCGACCGGCTGAAGGCCGTGGCCGATGCCTTGCAGACCTTGGGCTGCATGGCACGGTACGATGGTGGCACATTCCACCTGCAAGGAACGATCCAGGCCGCAACACCGCCTCCCTTCGACCCGCGGGGCGACCACCGCATGGCCATGTCCCTGGCGCCCTTGGCGCTGGTGTGCAACGAGGTGACCATCCTGCATCCCGAGGTGGTCAGCAAGTCCTATCCCGGCTACTGGGGCGACCTGTCCCGCGCCGGCTTCCGGTTGGAATTCCACTAGGCCCGCCGACTTTCGGGAATGCTGATGCTGCCGGGCCTACAGCCCTCCCGTGCAATGGATCCACTCTATACCCGGAGCGCTGCTCCGGGCTGTGATCCAACGGGCCGTTGGCCCTCTGGCCTCGC
>DAOKZW010000018.1:0-39892 GCA_035325445.1 Flavobacteriales bacterium | reverse complement strand
GGCGCTAGCCCTGCCTCGCTGGCCGAAACTTCGCGAAGGACAGGCGAAGGCGGACCATTCCCTTCTTCACCTAAAATCCCCATGCCACCGGGCCTACAGCCCTCCCGTGCAATGAATCCACCCTATGCCCGGAGCGCTGCTCCGGGCTGTGATCCAACGGGCCGTTGGCCCTCTGGCCTCGCCGTCTGCATGTCGCTGAAGCTTTAGCGGAGGCGCTAGCCCTGCCTCGCTGGCCGAAACTTCGCGAAGGACAGGCGAAGGCGGACTGCCCACTGCCTACTGCCATCTGCCTACTGCCATCTGCCTACTGCCTACTGCCCCAAAGCCCCCTACTTCCTCGGCTTCTTCAGCCACACCTTCTGTCCCGGCTGCACGGGATCCTTCGCATCCATCGCATTGTACTGGGCCAGCTTCTTCAGCTTCACCCCGTATCGCTGGCTGATGTCCCACAAGGTTTCTCCTTCCTGGGCGATGCAGCTTTCGTGGTCCTTGCTCTTGTTCCGCTTGGGCTGGATGAACACGATCTGGCCTTCCTCCAAGCGGCTGTCCTTGGCCATGTCATTCCAGCCGGCCACCAATCCGGGCATCTGCTGGATCTCGGCCGCGATGTCGCGCAAGGTCTCTCCTTTTCGGGCCTTCACGAACTTGATGCGCCCCTCGAACACCTCCACGGGGCGGGCGTTGCCGATGGTGATCTCATTGCTTTCCCTGGCCGTTCGACCGGGAGCTGGCTTGGCAGCCGGTTTGGCATCCTTCGATGCATACGACACGTCCACCCCCCTGTCCAGGTTATCCAGTTTGTAGCGCTCGATCAGGTTGATCAGCTTCTGCGGATAGTTGGGGTCGGTGGCGTAGCCGCACCTCTTCAGGCCGTGTGCCCATCCCTTATAGTCAGTGGGCTTCAGCTCGAAAAGCGAGGCATAGCGGGGCCTTTCGAGGAACTTGGAGTGGTCCTCGAAACTTTGGTCGGCGTTGCGGTACTTGCGGAAGCAGTCGTTCTTCTTGTCGTCATCATGAAAGATCTTGCCGCCCGTCCAGTCGGGGGTGCACTTGATGCCAAAGTGATTGTTGCCTTGCACGGCCAGGATGCTGTTGCCGCTGCGGCTTTCCAGCAGGCCCTGTGCCAGCGTGATGCTGGCCGGGATACCGTGCTCCTTCATCTTCTTTACCGCCACATCCTTCCACTGGGCGATGTACTGCTCGGGCGATTGGTCCCCGCTGCCCGCCTGTGCGAACGCCGGCGCCAACACAACGGCCAAGGCCCAGGCCAAGGAAGTTTTCAACACTTGTTTGATCTTCATTTTCAACCACACGGATTGCCTCAGGCTCAAAAGTATCGGGGGCTCCAAGAGGTCATCCACACTTCATCCACCGTGCTCTGCACGATCCATTGTGAATAACGCAACTGCCAGCCCCATCGCATCCGGCCCCGGAATTTGGCCTTGCGGGCGCACACCCGCCCCACCTTTGCCTCCTCCCCGGACATACCCCATGCCAACCCGGAATCCCTTGTTCCTGCTACCCGCCTTGCTGATGGGTGTGTTGACCGGCACGTGCCGGGCGCAAACCGATGCCGGCACATGGCATGCGGCATTGTCCTCTCCCTCGTTCGTGCTGGAAGAGGTGTACACCGGTGATTGGGGTGATCACGTGCTCACGCTCACCTTCACCCAACAGGGCGATGGCCACCACGTGACCTGGAGCGTCCCAAGGCCAGGCCATGGTGAACAATCCCGGCACGTATTCCTGACCACCAAGGAGCTCCGGGAGCTGGAAGCCCTCTTCACCAACTGTTCCGCCAAGATCGACAGTTTGGCGAACACCAGCACCGAGCACGTGCTGTACAGGTTCACCGCAGCAGGCCACACCCATGTGATCGACGACCGGTACAGCATGGCCTGCCATGGTGCCTTCCGCGCATGGAGGGAAGAGCTCCACCGGCGGGCCGGGATCCGCTGACCTTCCACGAAGGGTAACACGGTGCGGCTTTCCATTTCCGCAGGCCGGCCCGTACACGACGGGCACCTTGTCCCCCCCCCCCGGTTTCGGGCCTCGGGGCCCGAAAAGCGCGCCACCTGACCTTTCTCAGTTCTGCTGCGCCATCGGGTGGGGACCTTTGTGGAAACCCGGGGCAACAAGTCCCAACCAACCCACCAGCTCATGAAATTCCCTGTTCGCACTTTGGTCCTGCTCCTCGGCCTCTCCGCCTTCACCGCGTGCAAGAAAGATGAAGCTGCCGAGCCTTCAACACCCCCCGCCTCCAGCGGCCTGCAAGTGTTGCAGTCCGCCACGCACAACGGCTACACCGTGGAGCTGCTGAACAGCTCCGGCAAGCTCGAGGTAGGCTACAACACGGTCCTCGTCCGCATCAAGGACGCCAACGGACACGCCGTGGAAAACGCCACCTTCACCTGGGAGCCCATGATGACCATGGACATGGGCGGCAGCACGCACCAGCATAGCTGCCCGTATTCCACCGTGGCTGCCAGCGCCAACAACCCGGCCCTCTACGAAGGATACGTCGTCTTCAACATGGCCACCAGCAGCACGGGCTTCTGGGAGATGACCCTGACCTACGACGTCGGCAATGGCGCAAACAGCGTGACCATGCCGGTGAACGTACTGGCATCGGACAGCGAATTCCGCAAGCGCTACACCTCGGCCGTGGGCACCGACGGGGCGACCTACCTGCTGGCCATGGTGGAGCCCAGCCAGCCCACCACGGGCGTGAACAACATGGTGGTGGGCCTGTACAAGCGCGTGAGCGGCACGGAATTCCCCGTGGTGGACAACTACACCATCCGGGTTGACCCCCGCATGCCGGGCATGGGCAACCACGGCGCCCCCGGCAACGTGGACCTCACGCAAGGGGCCGACGGTTTCTACCACGGCAGCGTGGGCTTCTCCATGACCGGCTACTGGAAGATCAACCTGATCGTGGAGGACGGCGCCGGGACGGCCTTGGCAGGCAATGCCGTTACCGCCACTGAAGAAGAAAGCAGCGTTCACTTCAAGGTGAACTTCTGATCGACCGCGGGCCGATCATGGGCTACAGGAAGCACAGCGTGATGCCGGACCGGCCACGAGGCACGGCCTTGGCCTTGCTGCTGCTGCTGTGTGCCCCCCTGCTGGCCCAGACGGAACCGGACACCCTGCCGCCCATCCCCAACCTGATGGAAATGCCCGAGTTGGAGAAGGTGGTGATCCTGCCCACCTGGCCCGGCTGCCATACGCACGGCGACAAGCCCTTGGGTTCGCTGGACAGCTACCTGGCGGAGTCCAATTCGGTGAACATGATCCGGCGCGGCTGCTACGCCATGGAGCCCATGCTCAACGGCATGGCCACCGAGCGCAGCGTGGTCACCGTGGACGGCATGCGCATCTACGGGGCCTGCACGGACAAGATGGACCCGGTGACCTCGTACGTGGAGACCTCCAACCTCTCCCGGGCGCGGATCAAGTCCGGATCCTCGGGCGGCGAGCACGGCGGCACCATCGCGGGCTCCATCGACCTGGAACGCCGGCGCACCGGGTTCAAGGACAAGCGCGGATGGGGCGGCACCGCCTCCGCAGGGTTTGAGGGCAACAACGCCCAGCGCATCTTCGGAACGGCCCTCAACTACGCCGGCCCGTCGCTCTACACCGATGTGGACTTCACCTTCCGGAAGGCCGACAACTACCGCGCCGGCCACCGGCCCGATGCCTCCAACACGGTGGATTTCTCCCAATTCACCAAGTACAACCTCTCGGCCATCGCGGGCTACAAGCTCAGCGCAGGCAACGAGGTGGAGGCCTCCGTCATCTACGACAAGGCCACCGACGTGGGCTATCCAGGTCTGCCGATGGACGTTTCCTTGGCGGAGGCCCTGATCGGTTCAGTGCAATACCGCCATCTGCCGCGCAACGGCCCGGTGAGCCTGTGGGAGACGAAGCTCTACTACAACACCATCACGCACGTGATGGACGACAGCCACCGGCCCGTGGTGCCCATCCGCATGGACATGCCGGGCTGGAGTACCACCGAGGGCTTCTACACCAAGCTGTACGCCTCCGCCGGCAAACATGCCATCAAGGCCACGCTGTCCGGGCATCGCAACAACTCGTTGGCGGAGATGACCATGTACCCCAACAATCCGGCCGAGCCCGCCATGTTCATGCTCACTTGGCCGGACGTGCGTACCCTGTACAGCGGCCTCAACGCCGAGGACAGGATCCGCTTCAACGAACAGCTGGACCTCACGGTGCATGCGGGATTGGGCATCCATGAAAACACGATCGGCAGCGAGTTCGGGCGGCGCTCCTTGGAGCTCTTCTACGTGTCGCTGCCGCCCAGCAAGCAGCGGTGGCTACCCAGCGGGGGCGCTACGCTGTCGCATCGCAAGGGCCGCTTCACCCACCGCATCGGTGCGGGCTACAGCGAGCGTGCACCCTCCGTTTCCGAAGGCTACGGCTTCTACCTGCTGAACGCGAACGACAACTACGACTACGTGGGCGACCCGCGCATGCGCAACGAAGGCTCGCTCTCCGCCGAGCTCACCAGCGCATACAAGCACGGCAAGCTGGAGCTGGAGTGGAGCGCGGCGTGGTTCCACATCGTGGACTACATCATCGGCAAGCCGCGCCCCGAGCTGATGCCCATGAACATCACCGCCTCGGGCGTGAAGGTGTTCGAGCAGATCCCCTACGCCACGCTGTTCAACACGGCGCTGACCGCGGCATACCGCTTCAGCGACACCTGGCAACTCCTGGGCGACGCCTCGTGGCGGTACGGCCAAGGCAGCGACGGCACGCGCCTGCCGTTGATCCAGCCGCTGCAGTTTCGCACCAAGCTGCGCTACGCGAAGAAGCAATATGTGGCCGAAGCCTCGGCGGAAGGCAGCTCGCGCAACCGCCACAGCCCGGAGTTCGGCGAGACCAGCAAGCCCGGCTACCTGATCGGCAACCTGTCGGTGTCGCGCGAGTTCGCCATCAAGAAGCACCGCCTCAGCGTGAACCTCGGCGTGGACAACCTCCTGGACCAGTACTACACCACCTTCTCCGACTGGTTCGGCATCCCCAGCATGGGGCGCAACGTGTATGCGCACGTGGTGTATGCGTGGTAGGGCGCCACGTGTGTGATCAGCGCTTGCCGCCTCATCCGCCCCTCATTACCGACCTTCGCGGCATATCCATCATGGATCAGTGCCCCACCCCCCCGGCAGATGACCCGCACACCAAGCAACTCTTGCGGCTGGGCTTCGCGTTGGAGGATTTCTACTTCACTCCGGAAGGCTACGTGGTGTGGACCGAGGCCTACCACCTGAAGCGCGGCTACTGCTGCGGCAGCGGTTGCAGGCATTGTCCGTATGGACACGCGGCGGTGAAGAAGTGAGGATGCCCGTCGTCCCGGCACAGGGTCTCCCCGTTCCTCGGATGACCCTGCGAGGACGGTAATACCGCACGATTGGCTGCATGCAATGCCGCGAACGGGCCATTCACTTATGCGACAGGTCAGAAACACCACGTCGGGGCAGCATTACTGTATATTGTACTGTCTTGGACATAAATGCCCGTTCCATGCGGACCTTCATCAGCCTGTTCTTCCTGAGCTTCGTGCTTCACGCCACGGCACAGGATTGGGCATTGCTCAACCCGGCGTACCGGTACAACCACTCGCTGGGGGGCACAGACACGATCACCAACCAAGTGTTCGTCACGCACATCGATACGCTCGGGGCCAATGACCTTCTGTTCAGCTTGAACCGAGTGGCGAAGGTCTGCGATACATGCAGCACTGATGTCGGCACGATACGGGTTTGGCCCGATGCCCCGCAATGGTTGGGTGGCCACGTCCGCGTTACGGATGAGGTATGGTATTTCACCGGGAACGGGGAACGGGTGATCATGCCTTTGGCCGATGCCGGAACAATGTGGCTGTATGATACGCTGGACAACGTGTGGGCGGAGATCGGTGCTGTGACGCCTGCCACCACCTTCGATCTTCCCGACGAGCACCGAACCGTCGCCCTGAGCAACGGCGACAGCCTGCTCCTAAGCCGCGACCATGGAATCCTGGCGTGGGACAGCGGCCATGAGCTGATCGGCATCAACGGCCCACAGCTTGGGCGGACCATTCCCACCTTGGCGGAGTTCTTCCCGTACATGGCAGGTGACATATTGGAATATGAGAAGGGATACGGCAGTTGCGACGGCATAGGTGGATGCGAAGGCCGGTCGTCCGAGTTCAAGTTCACCGTTGAAAGTGGTGACGAACAGGATAGCGCCATCGTTTGGGAAGGTTGGCTGAAGGCCCACGATGTCTGGTACTTCCAGTTGGGTGGCATTGGTTCACCAACCCAATACGTGCACGACTACACGAATGCGACCGGCCAATGGACCAGTGGGATCCCGGAGCTGCCTTGGTCCGAATTATTGTTCTCCTATCCTGGGCAGCTGGTTATCGGTGAGCATTTCATGGCTCCCTATGGCCCAAGGCCCAACGCTTGCATCGCCGAGCACAGGCTGGATACGGCAGGACGTTACGTCATCCGCTGCAGGCCCTTTCAACCGGAAGGAGCGGGTGATACCGGGCATTTTTTCCATTACGAAGGAGAGACCTCGGGGCCGGGCGGTACTTCCCAATTATTCGGCCCGATAGATTGGAATTACGAGGAGGAGCCTCATAGGGGAGTGCTCTACACCGAGGGGATCGGGTTAATTGCATTCACCGGTAATTACTTTGAAATGGAGGAACATTACTGGTTGCGAGGCCTGATGCTGGACGGGGATACCGTGTACGGCTCTTTCACGGACGACAGCATCCTGCTCGGCCTGAACGACCCATTGCCTCGGAGCAATTTCCAGATTGCTCCAAACCCTGCCAACGATTTCATCACGATTGAAGGGCTCGCGAATGATGCACGTACGTTGTTCGTGATGGATGCCGCGGGGCGGACACAGCTCACTTGGGCCACCAAAGGACAGGAGCACGTAACGCTCGATGTATCCATCTTGCCGCCCGGCATCTATCTGCTGCGCACGGCAGCAGGTACCGCAACCCAACGCTTTGCGGTCATCCGGTAGGCCATTGGAGACCGCCTGTATTTCCGCGCCGCAATCCCGAACTTCGCGGCATGTCCACAGCAACCGTTTCCGACCTGCAAGCCTTCCAGGCCGCCATCCGCGAAGGCATCCCCGATACCCTGCCACCTGCACGAGCGCTGGATGACAGCGTGCCCCATGCGCCCAAGCGCAAGGACATCCTGACCGCCGAGCAAAAGAAGCTGGCCCTGCGCAACGCGCTGCGCTACTTCGACCCCAAGCACCACGCCGTGCTGGCGCCGGAGTTTGCCGAGGAGCTGAAGCGGTACGGGCGCATCTACATGTACCGCTTCAGGCCTGCGCACAAGATGTACGCGCGGCCCATCGGCGATTACCCGGCCAAGAGCCAGCAGGCCGCGGCCATCATGGTGATGATCCAGAACAACCTGGACCCGGCCGTGGCGCAGCATCCTCATGAGCTCATCACCTACGGCGGCAACGGGGCGGTGTTCCAGAACTGGGCGCAGTACCGCATCGCCATGAAGTACCTCTCGGAAATGACCGACGAGCAGACGCTGGTGATGTACAGCGGTCATCCGCTGGGCCTCTTCCCCAGCCACAAGGACGCGCCGCGCGTGGTGGTCACCAACGGCATGGTGATCCCCAACTACAGCAGCCCCGACGATTGGGAGCGCATGAACGCGCTGGGCGTGTCGCAATACGGCCAGATGACCGCCGGCAGCTACATGTACATCGGCCCGCAGGGCATCGTGCACGGCACCACCATCACCGTGCTGAACGCCTGCCGTATGCTGAAGGGTGCGGACAAGACCACCAAGGGCAAGCTCTTCGTAACGGCCGGCCTGGGCGGCATGAGCGGTGCGCAGCCCAAGGCGGGCAACATCGCCGGGGTGGTGACGATCTGCGCCGAGGTGAACCCCGCCGCCGCGCACAAGCGCCACGGCCAAGGCTGGGTGGACGAGCTGATCGAGGACGTGGACCAGGCCATCGACACCGCGCTGGAGTGGCAGAAGAAGGGCCAGGCCCACAGCATCGCCTACGTGGGCAATGTGGTGGACCTGTGGGAACGCCTCGCCGCGCGCGGCGTACACGTGGACCTGGGCAGCGACCAGACCAGCCTGCACAACCCGTGGGCCGGCGGCTACTACCCCGTGGGCCTCAGCTACGAGGGAAGCAATGCGCTGATGGTGAAGGACCCCGCCGCCTTCAAGCAACGCGTGGAGGAAAGCCTGCGCCGACAAGTGAAGGCCATCAACGCCCTCGCTGATAAAGGCATGTACTTCTTCGACTACGGCAACGCCTTCCTGCTGGAAGCCAGCCGCGCAGGTGCGGACCTCGCCCCACGCCCTGTCAGTCCGAGCGCAGCCGGGACAGAATCCAGCCCGCCTGTCAGTCCGAGCGCAGCCGAGGACAAGGGCGGGCGCGAGTTCCGCTACCCCAGCTACGTGGAGGACATCATGGGCCCGATGTGTTTCGACCACGGCTTCGGGCCGTTCCGCTGGGTGTGCACCAGTGGCGATCCCAAGGACCTGGCCGAGAGCGACCGCATAGCGGGTGACGTACTGGAGGCCATGCTGAAGGATGCGCCGAAGGAGATCCATCAACAGATCGCGGACAACCTGCACTGGATCCGCAGCGCGCAGGAAAACCACCTGGTGGTGGGGAGCCAGGCGCGCATCCTGTACGCCGATGCCGAAGGGCGGATCCGCATCGCGGAGGCCTTCAACAAGGCCATCCACGACGGGACCATCAGCGCGCCCATCGTGCTGGGCCGCGACCACCACGACGTGAGCGGCACGGACAGTCCCTACCGCGAAACGAGCAATATCCGCGACGGCAGCCGCTTCACGGCCGACATGGCGGTGCAGAACTTCGCCGGCGATGCCTTTCGGGGCGCGACGTGGATCAGCCTGCACAACGGCGGCGGTGTGGGCTGGGGCGAGGTGATCAACGGCGGCTTCGGCATGGTGCTGGACGGCAGCGCCGACAGCGATCGACGGTTGAAGAGCATGCTGCACTGGGACGTGAACAACGGCATTGCGCGCCGCGCCTGGGCACGCAACCCGCATGCGCAATGGAGCATCCGCGAGGCCATGAAGCGCGAGCCCAAGCTGAAAGTGACCTTGGCGAACGAGGCCAGCGACGAGGTGGTCAGCGGCGCCTTGGGGCAGTGATCACTACCTGATGGCAAGAAGCCCGGCGAGCCTTGCTCGCCGGGCTTCTTGCCATGCCGCTTGGCTTATCGCCGTTCCATCTCCAACAGGCGTGCCCATTATCTCGTCGGGGCTTCACCACGAATTCGAGGAAGTGCTCCTTCATGTTTTGGACGATGGCCACCATGGCCAAGCAGCATCACGAGGCGTTCCCGCGTCCACTCCTTGGCCGGCAGCTGGACCTGTATATACCAACGCCGGTTTGGCCCGCCGAAAGCACACAAACCCCTCCCGGGCCGCCTACTTTCGGGGAGCACCCTGACACCTCGCCCAAAAACGTCCCCATGCATCCATTCATCCATCACGGCCTTTTCAGCCTCCTCCTGCTTTCGGCGGGAAGCCTCAGCGCACAGACATCCTACTTCCTGCATGTGGACGGCCAAGTGGCGAACTGTGCCGGAAACAGCATGGTCACCGTTCAAGTGATGCCGGACAACGGCTCCTCCCTCTCGGTCACCATACCGATCATGCCGGGCTGCTACTTCCAGCACATCTTCAGCTTGCCGTCGGCCTCGGGGACCGTCTTCGCCTATGCCACTTGCGGCAGCGGCACGCTGGCCGGCGATTCCACTTCCTACACCATCCCTGCTCCGGGCGACACCGCACACGTGGAACTCGGGCCCAGTTGCGCAGGTTCGGATGCGGAGCCCCAAGCTTGCATCACCGTTTCGCAAAGCATGGGCGGCAACGGGCCGGTACCCTTCAGCGCCGTATTCCAGGATTGCACCACCGGCGGTGTGCCGCCCTACACCAACATGTGGCTGCTGCCCAACGGCAGCATCAACGCGGAACATTCACCGTCCTTCACCTTCGGTGGCCCCGGGGCATACCTGGTGTGCCTGCAAAGCTCCGATGCGATAGGCCAGGCGAGCGTGACCTGCGACACGGTGGTGGTCGATACGGACGGCATCATCGATCCGGCATCCAGTCCGGATTGTGCCGCCGGATTCCTGGCGGTACAGGCCTACACCGATACCTCCAACGGCAACGGCATGGTGGCGCCCATCCCGGACCTGGTGTGGGTGGTGAACACCAGCATCGTCCCCTCGGACGAGGTGGCGGTCACGTGGGATTTTGGGGATGGCGGCACCTCCACCGAAGCCTTCCCCTCACACACCTACAGCGGTCCGGGTCCTTGGCTGCTCTGCCTCACTCTTTCCGGCACCGGGTGCTCCGACACCTATTGCCGCACCCTCTCCATGGATGAGGACGGCATGTTGCAGGGCATGGCGCCCGGCGGCCACCCCACAGCCCAGCCATCCGATGCCCGGGCCAATGGATTCACGGTGAACGTGGTGCCGGTGGTGGCCATGGGCATCACGGAAACAGGTTCCACGCTGGAACTGAAGTTGTGGCCCAACCCCGTGTCGGAAATGCTCAACATCTCCTTTGCATGGCGCCATTCCGGCCAAGTGCAGGTGGATATACTGGATGCGGCGGGGCGCGCCGTGATGGCCGAAAGGATCACCGCATCACCGGGCACGAACGTGGCCCGGCTCCGCACCGGCGGGCTCGAACCGGGCCTGTATATGGTGAGGATCGGCCATGACGCTCCTCCGGGCCGGTTCATGAAAACGCATTGAGTGTTTGGTTGGTTGGTACGGGAAGGGGTTGCAGCGATGCAGCCCCTTCCTGTTTTTCCGGTCATTCAACCCGAAAATTCTCACTTCCAGCAACGTTTTGGCCCCTGCACTTGTCTTATGGAAAAGAGCCTCCCCCATACCATCCAATCCCAACATCATGTCCGTCCTCCTGCGCATCCTGCCCTTCCTGGCCGCCCTGTCGCCGGCCTTCGGCCTGATGGCCCAAGGCCCCTATACCATCAACGTGCAAGGCACCTTGGCCAACTGCTCACCGGGAGATAGCATCGTGGTGCATACCCTATTCCAGGGAACCGCCGTGGCCGTGAACGAAGACTGCAGCTTTAGCGCGACCGTCGTGGTGGACACCTCTTCCGGAAGCCTCGTGGTGCTGGGGTACTGCGGTTCCACCACCTTGCTTACCGATACCGTACCATACACCCTCGATCCCCAAACCACGGATACAACGCTATGGGTCAACTTCGATTGCGACGTCGGCACACCGATGGAATGCGAGGCGGCCTTCACCGTTGAACAAACCACGATCGGAGGCATCCCGATTCCTTGGGAGGTCACCATCACCAGCCAGAGCACGGGCGATGGCAACCTCTACCATGACTGGTACCTTGACAACGCCGCCATCGGCTATGACCCGGTACAGGCCTACACCTTCACCGAGGCCGGCAACTACGCCTTGTGCCTGTACTTGTATGCGATGTCCATGACGGACAGCTGCGTCAGCATGGCCTGTGATTCGATCATGGTGAACCCCATGGGCTACATCAACCAAAACACTTGGGCCGACTGTGAAGGTATCGTTGGTGGCCCGGCAGTACCCGGAACACCCTGCGATGATGGCAACCCCGAAACGGAGGATGACCGATGGAATGCCGACTGCGAATGCATCGGTAGTTCCTGCACCCCTCTTCCGGATGAGCTGGACTTGACCCATGGCCTGTTTTCCGCATGGTGCTCCACCGACAGCATCCTGCAGGGCATCACCAACATCACACCGGACATGCAGCCTGTGCATTACACATGGAGCGGTCCGGGCTTGATGGTTTCCGATAGCCTGCCATGGGTGCAGCTGTTCGAAGCGGGCAACTTCCACGTCACGGTCAGCAACGCATGCAGCACGGCCGAAGCGGACTTTGTGATCGCCATCAACCAAGCCCCGAATGCCGGGACCTCATCCACGGTAACCCTGTGCAGCACCGGTGACCCATTCAGCATGTTCGCTGCCTTGGGCGGAACCCCGGATGCGGGAGGCACATGGACTGACCCCTACGGCAATCCCGCACCTCCCATCTTCAACCCGGCCACCATGCCCCCAGGCGTATACGTGTACACAGTGGCGGGCGTAGCTCCCTGCCCATATGTTTCCGCCACGCTCACCGTCTTCATCGACGATGACCAACACTGGTACGAGGATGCGGATGGCGACGGGATGGGCGACCCCAACATGTGGGTGATCGCTTGCGAGCAACCGAACGGCTATGTAGGCAATGCCGATGACGCCTGCCCTGTCCTCTACGGCACCGTTGGCGACGCCTGCAACGATGGCAACCCCTTCACCATGGG
Source organism: Flavobacteriales bacterium (assembly GCA_035325445.1). GTDB lineage: Bacteria > Bacteroidota > Bacteroidia > Flavobacteriales_F > PHOS-HE28 > PHOS-HE28. The sequence continues at coordinate 27,477 of DAOKZW010000018.1, read as the reverse complement.
CGACGTGATCACCGCCGCATGCACCTGCGCCGGGTTCGGCCTGGTCGAGGATTGCGAGGGCGTTGTCAGCGGCCCGGCCATGCCCGGTACCCCGTGTACCATCACATTGGGTGGTGTGCCGCTCACAGGCATTTGGGCCATGGACTGCGTTTGCGACACCACAACCTTCGGACCCGATGATTGCCTGGCAGGATTTTGGGCCGTACAGGCGTACATGGCCGACTCCTTAAACCCGGGCGGTAGCGCCACGCCGATCCCGCATGAAGTATGGGCCTGGAATCTTTCCAGCGGTGGAGGTGGAACCCTCCAATACCTCTGGGACTTCGGTGACGGCAGCACCTCCACGGAGGCATACCCCACCCACGAATATGGCGGTCAAGGCCCTTACCAGCTCTGCCTCACCGTATGGGGCGCGAACTGCACCGACACATACTGCGACACGATCGGCATCGACCAGAACGGCTTCCTCAACGGCATGCTCCTGGATTCCCATGGGGCCCATCAGCCTTCACGTACAGGCGGCTTCATGCTCCGCGTGCTCCCCTCCATACCCACCGTCATCACGGAACCGCCAGCCATCAGCGGCGTGTGCCTTTGGCCTAATCCCGCAGAGGACGGGTTGAATGTTGCACTGTTCGCACCCTTGGCCTCCCACCAATCCCTGGCCATCCTTGACACCCGCGGTCGTGTCGTACTGAAAAGCACCCGGATGATGATGGCCGGGCAACAAACCCTTCACGTTGACCTACGCGACCTGGAGCCGGGCCTATATCTGCTGCGCATCGGTGATGGCATCCGCGCCAGCAGCCACCGCTTCCTGAAGATGTGACGGGCGCAAGAGCGGCCCTACCCCCTCAACTCCGCCCCCACCTCCTTCTCGAAGGCCGTGCGGATGCGGGCCATGGCCTTGTCCACCTGGTCGTCGGTGAGGGTCTTGGAGGCATCCTGCAGGAGGAAGCTGAGCGCGTAGCTCTTCTTGCCGGCGGGGAGCTTGTCGCCTTCGTACACGTCGAAGAGGCCGACTTGTCGCAGCAGCTTGCGTTCCGCCTGGAAGGCGATGCGCTCCAGGTCGGCGTAGGCCACGCCCTTGTCCAGCAGCAGGCTCAGGTCGCGGCGCACGGCCGGGAAACGCGGCACTTCGCGGTACACCGTGCGCTGGCCATGGACCAGCTTGTACAGCGCTTCATCGTGCAGCTCGGCGTAGAAGGCGGCCTGGGCCACCTCGAAGGTCTTGGCCACGCCGGGCAGCACTTGGCCGAACAGGCCGATGACGTGCTTGCCATGGATCACTTCCACGGTATGGGACAACAAGGGATGGGACACGGGCTTGTATTCCGCGGCAGCTGAAAGACCCAGGCGTTGCAGCAGCAATTCCAGCTCCTCCTTGGCATCGGCGAGCTCGCTCTTGCGCTCGGGGCTGCGCCAGGTCTCCTGCCAGCGTTGACCGGTGATCAGCAGCGCGGTGCGTTCGGCCTCCGTATGCCGACCTTCCGCCATGCCGTAGGTCCGTCCTTGTTCGAACAGGCGCAGGTCGTGCTGTTGGCGCGCGATGTTGTGCGCAGCGCTTTGCAGCAGGCCGAAGAGCATGGTGGGCCGCAGAACGTCCAACTCGGCGCTCAACGGATTCTTCAGGTGCACCAAGGCCTCCTCGGCGGTCGCGCCCAGCTTCACGGTCCGGGTGCCGTTCACCAGCGAAGGGGTCATCACCTCACGGAAGCCGCGCGCAGCCATGTGCCGGGCCGTTTGCAGGCGGAAGCCTTCCGGGGTCATTTCGGCGTGCTCCAGCGCCGGCATCATCAGTCGCTCCGGGATGGGGATCTCGTCGTAGCCGTGGATGCGGATGACCTCCTCCACGAGGTCGGCCTCGCGCGTGACATCTGTACGGTAGGGCGGCACCTGCACGCGCCAAGCGCCATCGGTCCGCGAGGCGATCTTGCAATCCAGCGACTCCAGGATCCCCGCCACTTGCTCCGCAGCGATGGACACCCCGCCAAGCTGTTCAACGCGCGCGAAGTGCAGATCCACCTCGGCCCATGGCCTGGGCCCACCGATATCCGTGATGGCGGAGGTGACGCGTGCACCAGCGTACTCTTGCAGCAGCAGGGCAGCACGCTTCAGGGCGAACACGGTGATCTCAGGGTCCACGCCCCGCTCGAAGCGGAAGGAAGCATCCGTGTTCAGGCCGTGGCGGCGGGCGGTGCGACGGATGGTGGTAGCGTCGAACCAAGCGCTTTCCAGGAAGATGGCCGTGGTGGCATCGGAGACACCGCTGTGGATGCCGCCGTACACGCCAGCCAAACAGCCACCCTTTTCCGCATCGGCGATCAGCAGGTCATCGGCATGCAGCTCGCGATCCTTGCCATCCAAGGTGATCAAATGCTCGCCTGCCTTGGCCTTCCGAACGACGATCTTCCCTCCGGCCAGCTTATCGGCATCAAAGGCATGTAGCGGTTGTCCCAGCTCGTGCTGCACGTAGTTGGTGATGTCCACCACGTTGTTGATCGGCTTCAGGCCGATGGCCATCAAGCGTTCCTGCATCCAGGCAGGCGACGGGCCGATGGTGATGTTGGTGAGCGTCAGTCCCGCATAGCGCGGCGCCGCCTGTGCATCCTGCACATCCACGGCGATGGTACGCCCCTCCTCATCCCGCTTGTAGGCCTCCACGGAGGGCAGCAGCACTTGGGCCTTGGCCCCCTTGCGATGATTGTACGCCGCGATCAGGTCGCGGGCTACACCCCAATGCCCCATGGCATCCGAGCGGTTGGGTGTGAGACCGATCTCGATCACGTGGTCGTCCTTCAGCTCCAAATGCTTGGCGGCGGGCATGCCCACTTGCGCGGCGGGATCGAGCACCATGATGCCGGCGTGGTCCTCGCTGAGGCCGAGCTCGTCCTCGGCGCAGATCATGCCGTGGCTTTCCACGCCGCGGATCTTGCTCTTCTTGATGGTGAAGGCCTCGCCTCCCGCTGCATGCAAGGTGGTGCCGATGGTGGCCACCAGCACTTTCTGTCCGGCCTCCACGTTGGGTGCGCCACACACGATCTGTGATGGTTCCGCCTGCCCGATGGCAACGGTGCACACATGCAGCCGGTCGGCGCCGGGGTGTTTTTCACAGGTGAGCACATGGCCCACCACCACCCCGGCCAACATGCCGGGCACCGGCTCGAATTTCTCCACGCTCTCCACCTCCAGCCCGGTGCTGGTGAGGATGTCGGCCGCTTCGTGCGGCGACAGGGTGTCGATGTCGATCAGGGTGCGAAGCCAGTTCCAGGAGATGCGCATGCCGAAAACGGATAGGGCGCGAAAGTAGCCAAGGCGGCGGGCAACGGCCGCCGTTTCAACGCTTTGCCAGCCACAGGTCCAGCTCCAGGTATTTCTCCTTCATCAGGCCCAGTGCGAAGGCTGCCGCCGAGGCGGTGAACACCGATGCATCCAACGGCCGCTTCACCCCGGTGAAAAAGGCCATGGACAGGGCGAAGACCAGCATCAGCCAGCCGCTCCACCGGGCCATGTGCTCCGTTTTGTACCCCAGCAGCAAGCCCAAGGCCAGCAGCACCTCGGCCACGGTGGCAATCCATCCCAACGCGGGAACGGCGGCGGCGGGCACCCATGGGAGGAGTGTGGCGGTATAGGCGAGGAAGCTTTCCCAATTCCCCCATGCCGACATCGCTGGCGGCCACCAACCGAAGCGGTCGGCCACGGCGGAAAGGAAGGTGACGGCGATGCTTGCCCGCAGGAAAAGTTTGATGATCCGTTGTGCCATGATAATGGAATTGCCGACCGATGTCCCCGCAAAGGAACCGCCAACCGTCCTTTTGGTTCGGAAGCACGCAGCTTGCACCACCCTTACCTTCACCCCCCGATGGACCTGAAGAAGAACACCCTGCTGAACGGCGTGCTCTACCTGTTGGCCTTGGCCGGGACCTGCGTTGCCCAGTTCAAGGACCTCCACGTCCTGGAGTTCATCTGCAAGCCCGCGCTGATGGTGATCCTGTCCTCGTGGTTCTTCTTCAACAGCCGCCGCGTGGGCGACCGCTTCACGCTGCTGGTGCAGGCGGGCCTGTTCTTCTCGCTGATCGGCGACGTGGCGCTGATGTTCACCTACGTGGACGACTTCAATTTCATCGTGGGCCTGGGTGCCTTCTTCCTGGCGCAGCTGTGTTATGCCTTCGCCTTCATCCAAAACATTGCGGACACCGGCGGCTTGGAAGGCCTGGTGGTGTCCTTCCTCATCGCGGTGGGCATCGGCACCTATGCGTTCTTCTTCGGCTGGGACCTGATGCCGCACGTGGAGGAAGGGCTGGGGCTGCCGGTAACGGCCTACATCAGCGTGATCGCCTTCATGGGCATCGCGGCCGCCTTCCGCTACCAGCGCACCTATCCGCGCAGCTTCCGGATGGTGATGGTGGGCGCCTTGCTGTTCATCCTGTCGGACAGCGTGCTGGCCTGGGACCGCTTCCGCTTCCCGCTCGATTGGTCGCCGCTGGGGGTAATGGTGCCCTATGCGGCCGCCCAATGGCTGATCGCCGCCGGGGCCTTGGCGCACGTGCTGGACCCCGACAACCTGCGCCGCCTGCAGGTCCTGAACACCTGATCAACCGATCCGGCCCCACACGGCTTTCTCCTTCATCTGCTCGCTGAGGGTGCCGGCGATGGGCGCGTTGGCCGGGTCCTGCAACCCGGGATCCTCGTCCAGCAGGCGCTGCGCCACGCGCCGGGCTTCCTGCAGCAGCCCGGCATCCTGCACCAGATCGGCCACGTGCAACTTGGGCAGCCCGCTCTGCTGCGTGCCCATAATATCGCCCGGCCCGCGCAGTTGGAGGTCCACCTCGCTGATCTCGAACCCGTCCTGCGTGCGTACCATGGTGGCGATGCGCGTCCGGCTGTCGTTGCCCAGCTTCTCGCCGGTCATCAGGATGCAATAGCTGTGCTCGGCCCCGCGGCCCACGCGGCCGCGCAGCTGGTGCAGCTGCGACAGGCCGAAGCGCTCGGCGTTCTCCACCACCATCACGCTGGCGTTGGGCACGTCCACGCCCACCTCGATCACCGTGGTGGCCACCAGCACGTTGGTCTCCCCTTTGGCGAAACGGGCCATCTCATAATCCTTCGTCGCCGGGTCCATGCGGCCATGCACGATGCCCACCGCATATTTCGGCAGGGGGAAACGCCGTGAGAGGCTTTCGTAGCCGTCCATCACATCCTTCAGGTCACTCTTCTCACTTTCTTCCACCAGTGGATAGACCACATACACCTGCCTTCCCTTGTCGATCTCCGACTGCAGGAAATCGAAGACGGCATTGCGTGCCTGGTCGGTGCGGTGCACGGTGCGGATGGGCTTTCGCCCGGGCGGCAGCTCATCGATCACGCTGACGTCCAGGTCGCCGTACACGGTCATGGCCAAGGTGCGCGGGATGGGCGTGGCGGTCATCACCAGCACATGGGGCGGCACCTTGGCCTTGGCCTGCATGCGTGCGCGCTGTTCCACGCCGAAACGGTGCTGCTCGTCGATCACCACCAGGCCGAGCTTGTTGAACACGACCCGGTCCTCCAGCAGGGCGTGGGTGCCCACCAGGATGTGCACTTCGCCCAGGCGCAGCGCGGTAAGCAGGCTTTTGCGCTCGGCGGCCTTGGTGCTTCCGGTGAGCAGGCGCACCACCACGGGCAGGCCTTCGAGGAAGCGCGAAAGCCCCTTGAAATGCTGCTGTGCCAGGATCTCGGTGGGGGCGAGCATGGCCGCTTGGAACCCATTGTCAAGCGCCAACAGCATGCTCAGCAGGGCCACCAGCGTCTTGCCGCTTCCCACATCGCCTTGCACCAGCCGGTTCATCTGCCGCCCGGTGGCCATGTCCTTGCGGATCTCCTTCACCACGCGCTTCTGGGCACCGGTGAGCTCGAACGGCAGGTGGTGGCCGTAGAACGTGTTGAACAGGTCGCCCACGTGGCCGAAGACGTTGCCCGCCACATCCTGCTGCATCAGCTGTTTCTGCTTCAGCAATTGCAGCTGCAGGTAGAACAACTCCTCGAATTTCAACCGCTTGGTGGCCAGGGCCAGGCGCTCCCGGTCCAGCGGGAAGTGGGCCTCCATGACGGCCTCCTCACGACTGATACCGCCCAAGCCCTGCACCAACGGCCTGCTGAGCGTTTCGGGCAGCGCCCCCTTCACCTGCGGCAACAGCGCGCGCACGAGCTTGCCGATACCGCGGCTGTTGAGCCCCTTGGAGGAGGCCTTCTCGGTGGTGCTGTACACCGGCGCCAAGGGAGTGGCCGATCCCTCGTCCCAGGTGGCGGCACCCTCGATCTCCGGGTGGGCGATGTTGTACTGTTCCCTGAACCGGGTGGGCTTGCCGTACACGATGTACTCGCCCCCGTCCTTCAGGAGCGGGGTCAGCCAGCGCAACCCGCGGAACCACACCAGTTCGATGGTGCCGGTATCGTCCTCGAGCTTGGCGGTGAGGCGGCGGGCCTGTTTCTCGCCCACCATGCGCACCTGCTTCAGGATACCGCGCAATTGCACCGGGGTGTTCTCCTCGGCAATGTCCCTGACCTTGTTGAAGTGCATGCGGTCCACATAGCGGAACGGGAAGTGCATCAACAGGTCGCCGTAGGTGCCGATGCCCAGTTCCTTGCGCAGGAGCTCACCCCGCTGCGGGCCCACGCCCTTCAGGTATTCGATGGGGGTTTCCAGCACCGGCTGCATGGCCCGAAAATAGGGGCTGCGGACGGCCCCGCCAGTCGGTGGCCTACCACACGCCCGGCAGCAGCCGCGCCACGCCCTTCATCACCGAAGGGTATTCCGGATGGCGGGCGGCAAGCCGGCCTTCCTCATAGCGGATCTTCAGGAGCAGCACCACCAACAGCCCGGCCATGGTGATCCAGCGCACCGTGGAGGGGGCGCCCACGGTGACGGCCACGCCGCACAGCAGCACCGAGAGGTACATGGGGTGGCGCACCACGCGGTAGATGCCGCGCTTGCTCAGCGTGTTGCCGGGCACCGGCTCGGGCATCACGGTGATGTTGCCCATGCCGATGGAGAACATGGCGGCCACCAGCACCAGAAAGCCCATCAGGAACACGAGCCAGGCCCACCAAGGCAGGTTCCAGCCGCCGCCGAAGGTCAACGCCCCAATACCGGCGAACTGGCCGGCGACCAGTAGTGTTCCGGTGAGGTCCCTGTCCTTGGCAGGCATGGTTTAGATCGATGCCGCGCCCAGTGCCAGCACCGGGTTTTCCAGCATGCCTTGCAGCGTCTGCAGGAAGGCCGCCCCGGTGGCGCCGTCCACCACACGGTGGTCGCAGCTCAGGGTGAGCTTCATCACATGGCCTGGCACGATGGCGCCGTTCTTCACCACGGGCACCTCGTTGATGGCGCCCACGGCCAGGATGCAGGCATCGGGCGGATTGATGATGGCGGTGAACTCATCGATGCCGAACATGCCGAGGTTGCTGATGGTGAAGGTGTTCCCTTCCCAATCCTGCGGTTGCAACTTCTTGGCCTTGGCCCGCTGGGCGTACTCGCGCACCTCGGTGCCGATCATGCGCAGCGTCTTGGTGTCGGCAAAGCGCACCACGGGCACCAGCAGGCCCTCGTCCACGGCCACGGCCACGCCGATGTGGACGTGTTCGTTGTAGCGGATCTTGTCGCCGAGCCAGCTGCTGTTCACCTTGGGGTGCTTCTTCAGGGCCATCGCCGCAGCGTTGATCACCAGGTCGTTGAAGCTGATCTTGTCCGGGGCGATGTTCTTGTTGATGGCCTCCCGTGCGGCCATGGCGTTGGCCATGTCCACGTTGATGGTGAGGTAGAAGTGGGGTGCGCTGAACTTGCTTTCGGCCAGTCGGCGGGCGATGGTCTTCCGCATTTGGCTCACGGGCACCTCGGTGTAGCGCTCCTCCTGCGGGGCCACGGGGCCCATGCCCCCCCGGTAGTTCTCGATGTCCTGCTTCACCACGCGGCCATCATCACCGGTGCCCCGCACGAAGCGCAGGTCGATCCCTTTCTCTTGTGCCAGGCGCCGCGCCAGCGGGCTGGCCTTCACGCGCCCGTTCGCCGGTGCGGCCGCCGGGGCCGCCGGGGCTATCGTGCGGGCCGGTGCGGGGGGAGGCGCCACGGGGGCTGGCTCCTCCACCTTCTGCTGTTGCACTGCTGGTGCGACCTTTTCTTCCTTGGGTTCCGCGGAGCTCTTCCCTTCGGCGGCGGCCTTCAGCAATCCGCTGATGTCCTCGCCCTTCTTGCCGATGATGGCCAACAGCGAATCCACCGGGGCGGCCTGTCCTTCCTGCACGGCCACGTGCAGCAGCACGCCGTCATAGAAGCTCTCGAATTCCATCGTGGCCTTGTCCGTTTCGATGTCGGCCAAGATCTCGCCGCTCTTCACGGTATCGCCCACCTTCTTGTGCCACACGGACACGACACCCTCGGTCATGGTGTCGCTCAGGTGCGGCATATTGATCACCTCTGCCATGTTCAGTCCTTGATGAACGGATAATCCTTCTGTGTATACACGTCCTTGTACAGTTCCTCCGCAGCGGGCAGGGGGCTCTCCTCGGCAAACTTCACGGCCTCCTCCACCTCGGCCTTCACCTCCTGGTCCATTTTTTCCAGGGCGGCTTCCGTGGCCCACTTGTTCGCCAGGATGGTGCGCCGCACGCTCTCCAGCGGGTCGCGCTGCTTGTATTCCTCCACTTCCTCCTTGGTGCGGTAGGTGCCGGGGTCGCTCATGCTGTGGCCGCGGTATCGGTAGGTCTTCAGCTCCAGCAGATAGGGTCCGTTGCCTGCGCGCGCATGGGCCGCGGCATTGGCGAAGGCGTTGTGCACCTCCACCGGGTCCATGGCGTTCACCGGCTCGGCGGGCATATCGTACGAGAGGCCCGCCTTGTACAGGTCGCGCACATTGCTGGTGCGCTCCACGCTGGTGCCCATGGCGTAATCGTTGTTCTCGATGCAGAACACCACCGGCAGTTTCCAGTTCATGGCCATGTTGAAGGTCTCGTGCAGGATGCCTTGGCGCATGGCCCCATCGCCCATGAAGCAGTAGGTCACCTGGTTTCCTCCGCGGTATTTGTCGGCGAAGGCGATGCCCGCGCCCAAGGCGATCTGGCCGCCCACGATGCCGTGCCCCCCGAAGAAGTTGCGCTCCTTGTCGAAGAAGTGCATGCTGCCTCCCTTGCCCTTGCTCACGCCGGTGGCCTTTCCGTACAGTTCGGCCATAAGGGCCTTGGCGGAGGTGCCCAGCACCAAGGGGTGGGCGTGGTCGCGGTAGGCGGTGATGATGCGGTCATCCTTTTGCATGGCGGTGGACAACCCGGCCAAGATGGCCTCTTGGCCGATGTAGAGGTGTAGGAATCCGCTGAATTTTTGCTGGGTGTAGAGCTGGCCCGCCTTTTCCTCGAAACGGCGCATCAGCAGCATGTCCTTGTACCAGCGCAGCTGCACCTCCTTGCCGAAGTCGGCCGGGGCCGCTTCTTTCTTGGTCTTTCCGGCCTTGGTAACGGTATCACTCATGATGATCAATGGAATGGCGCAAAGATAGCCCCGCTCAGCGAGGCTTTTTCCGGAGTTGGCTGCTTCCGAAGGAGAGGGGCAACAGTGTTTCGGCGCTGAAGGTCTCCAGCACGGGTCCCTTCACGATGCCCATCAACAGGCGGATGGGCCCGCCCTGGCGCTGTTCCTGCTCCACCAGGGCCTGCCGGCAGATGCCGCATGGGGTCACCGGTTTGGTCCCCTTCACTTGGGGCACCACGATGGCCAAGCTTTCCACCACCCCCTTGGGCAGCACCGCCATGGCGGCGTGCAGGGCCGTGCGCTCGGCGCAGGTACCCGCCGGGAAGCTGGCATTTTCCTGGTTGCTGCCGGGCACGATCTCTCCGCTTTCCATGCGCAAGGCGGCCCCCACCTTGAACTTGGAATAGGGGGCATAGGCGTTGCGCGCGGCCTTGGCCGCCAGTTCCAGCAGCTCGCGGTCCTCGGCGGGCAGCGCGTTCCAAGAGGAGTGCTGCAGGTAGTGCAGCGTGATCTTTCTGGTGTTTGCCATCGATATAAAGGGTGCCGAAAGTACGGCCATGGCCCTTACGGATGTTCGCCCGCGAGGGGCACCGGCGGAAAAGAACGCCACAGGCAGGGGCAGGTCCCCCATTCCCGCATTTTCAGCCCTCCACCCGGCCCGCATGCTTTAGCTTGGCCCCCTCATCGCCATGAAAAACCTGGACCCCGCCTTGGCCCGCTTCACCCCCATTTCCTTGGCGGAGATGGACAATGTGGCGCTGCAATCGCGGATGGACACCAAGTACCTCGTGGCCTTCCGGGACCTTCCGGGCCTCTTGGAGGCGCTCAGCGTGGAATACCGGATGCTGGAGGTGAACGGCGAGCGGGGCATCCGGTACCGCACGCTGTATTTCGACACGCCCGGCCGGCGCGCCTACTTCGACCACCACAACGGGCGCAGCCGCCGCTGCAAGGTGCGCATGCGGGAATATGTCGGCTCGGGCGCCTGCTTCCTGGAGGTGAAGCGGCGCACGGGCCGTGGCGGCACGGTGAAGCGGCGCATCCTTGTACCGGCCATCGCGGAAACGCTCACGGAGGGGCAGCAGGCCTTCGTGGCCGGCGCCTGCGACCTGGGCCCGCACCTCGTGCCCACGCTCTGGAACGAGTTCCGCCGCTACACCTTGGTGCACACCGAGCGGATCGAACGGATCACGCTCGACGTTGGGCTCAGCTTCCGCGACGAGGACGGGGAGGCGGCCCTGGAAGGCATCTGCGTGGCCGAGCTCAAGGAAGGGCGCACGGGCCATGGCTCGCCGTTCGCCGCGCTGATGCGGGCGCTGCCCGCCCCGCCCACCAGCTTCAGCAAATACTGCGTGGGCACGGTGCTGCTCCAGCCATCGATCAAATACAACCAATTCAAGCCGATCCTGTTGCATGCCCGCCGGCTGGGCAGGGCGGCCTAACCCCAATGACCATGAAATACCTGGGCATGGACCTATACTCCGCGGATTTCTTGGAGCTGGTCTCCAAATTCACGTTGGATGCCGCCGTGGTGTTCATCCTCATCCGGCTCATCTATTACCCGGTGCACCGCAAGAAGGAGAACCTGTTCACCTACTTCGTGTTCAACCTGCTCATCTTCTTCCTGTGCCTGCTGATGAACAACGTGAAGCTGAGCGTGGGCTTCGGCTTCGGGCTGTTCGCCATCTTCAGCGTGATCCGCTACCGCACGGAACAAGTGGAGATCAAGGACATGACCTACCTGTTCGCGGTGATCACCATCGCCGTGATCAATGCGTTGGCGGGCAAGAAGATCAGCTGGGCCGAGCTGCTGTTCGCCAACGGCATGATCCTGCTGCTGGTCTTCCTGCTGGAACAGGTATGGCTCACCCGGCACGAGGCCATGCGCCACCTCATCTACGAGCGCATCGACCTGGTGAAGCCGCGCAACAGGGACCTGCTGTATGCCGACCTCCAGGAACGGTTGGGCATCAAGGTGAGCCGGGTGGAGGTGGGCCGCATCGACCTGCTGCGCGACACCGCCCAGCTGCGGGTGTTCTATTTCGTGGACGAGCAGGACCACGCCGGTTTCCACGAGGGGCTGCCCGACGACGGCGACGATTAGGCGCGCTGCACCAGCACGGTCACAAAGGCGGCCACGCCTTCCCCGCGGCCGGTGAAGCCCATCTTCTCATTGGTGCTGGCCTTCACGGACACCGCATCCACTTCCACGGCCAGCAGGCCGGCGATCACCTCCCGCATGGCATCCACATGGGGCCGCAGCTTGGGCAGTTCCAGCACCACGGTACAGTCCATGTTCACCACCTGCCATCCGCGCTCCTTCAACAGGCCCACCACATGGGCCAGCAGCTTGCGGCTGTCGGCGCCCTTCCACTTGGGGTCGGTGTCCGGGAAGTGCAGGCCGATGTCGCCCAGGGCCACGGCGCCGAGCAGTGCATCGGCAATGGCGTGCAGCAGCACGTCCGCATCGCTGTGGCCCATGCCGCCCTTGTGGAAGGGTATCTCGATGCCGCCCAGCAGGAAGGGGCGGCCCTCCACCAGGCGGTGGGAGTCATAACCGAAACCGGTGCGCAGGATCATTCCACGGCCTCCTTCTTCCTGACCTTGCCGTCGAAGTTGAAGCCCAAGGTGAAGCGCAGCGTGTTGGCCAAGGGGCTGCGGGTGGTATTGGCGATCAGGTAGCTGAAGTCGAGCGAGAAGATGCTGTACTTCACGCCCAGTCCCATGGTGAAGTACTTGCGGTCGCCCTTGGTGGCCGCCTCCCAGAAATAGCCGGTGCGGAAGGCGAACTGCTTGGCGTACCAGTACTCGAACCCGCCTCCGTAGTAGAACTCGCGCAGTTCCTCCTTCATCACGCTGCCTTGCTCCACGTGCTGCACACCATCCGCATCCACCCACACATTGCCGGGTGCGTCGCTGAAGGACCCGAAGATGCCGGCGGCCACGCCCCGGTTGGGGTCCTTTCCGCTGAAGATGACATAGTTGTTGTCATCATCCGTCACATAGGTCGTCTTGCCGTCGGCGTCGGTCTCGGTCTTGTAGATGGGCGGTGTGGGCACCAGCAGCTTGTTGATATCGGCGTTGAAGGAGATGGAGTTGTACGGATCGATGTCCAGTGTGAGCGAAGGCCCCACGCGCAGGTTGATGGGCAGGAAGTCGGTGCGGGACGTTTCGCTGTACGACATCTTGTTCCCGATGTTGGAAACGTTGATGCCGAAGGCGAACACGGCGTCCTTCTTGGCGATCTGGATCTCGTCGTTGCGGAAGAAGAAGGACAGGTCGGCTGCCACGGCCTGTCCGGCCTTGGTGTTGGCACCGTTCACGTTGAGCCCGCCGGTGAGGTTGCTGTTGATGTAGCGGAGCGAGATCCCTCCCGAGAAGCGGTCGCTGAACTGCTGGGCAAAGGCGACGTCCACGGCGAACTCGGCGGGCTTGAAGTCCCGGATGATGCCACCGTTGACATCGGTGAAGGTGATGCTGCCCATATTGAAATAACGCAGCGATCCGCCGATGGCGCTTCGCTTGTTGTTGAGCTTCTTATACCCCGCGAGGTAGGTCAGGCTCATGTCCGGCACCAGCTGGCGCAGCCACGGCGACACGGAGAGGCGGATCTCACCCTCGTTCTCCGCGAAGGCCAGCTTGCTGGGGTTCCAGTGCATGGCGTTGGCATCGGCGGGCAGGGCCACGCCGGCATCGCCCATGCCGCCCGAGCGGGAGTCGGGGCCGATCATCAGGAAGGGCACGGCCGTGGTGATAGTGTTCAGGCGCGGGCCGCACTCTTGGCCGCTGAGCTCGCTGATGCAGCCTTGGCTCACTTGGGCACCGGCAGGTACCAACGCCAGGGCGGCGCACACGGCAGCGGCGAAACGGGCTTGGGGACTGGTCGTGATCGGCATTCGGTAAAGGGGCGGCAAATATACGGGGTTGGCGGGGGGTTATTGTGTGCTCAGCGCAGGACCACGAGCTTCTCCAGTTTCTCGGCCCGTTCGCCCGTGGGCGTGGTGATGCTCAGCCGGTACACATATACGCCGCGGCCGATGCGGTCGCCTTGGTCATCCAACCCGTCCCAGGCCATGGGTTCGCTGCGGAAGCCCTCGCACTGGAGCCGCCGGTTCAGCGTCTTCACCAAGCGGCCGGCCACGGTGAAGACCTGCACTTGGCAATCCAAGGTGGTGCATGGCCTGTTGTGCTCAAAGAAGAACTCGGTATGCGTGGTGAACGGGTTGGGGTAGTTGAGCACATGCTCCAGCGCCAGCTCCGCCGAGGGGGCCACCACGAACTCGGTGCTCTTGATGCTGCTGTTGTTGTGTACGTCCCAGGCCTTCAGGTCCACGGTGTGCCGCCCTTCCGCGAGGTCCGACAAGCGGTAGCGCACCTGCCCGCTCCTGTAGGTGTCCTTGTCCGCCTCATACCAGTCGTTCAGCACCATGGCGTTCTGGGTATTGGCATCCAGCACGGCGGTAAGGTCGTGCCCGATGCTGTTGCCCATGGTGTTGATCCCGCTGTTGTCGAACAGCTTGGCGTACAGCAGGGGGGCCTCGTTGGTGGTACCGCCGTTGACGAAGCTTTCATCATTCATGTACAGCTCGATCCGGGGCCCCTCGTTGTCGGCCAAGGCGTGTTCATCGGTCCCGCCCACCAAGGGGTCGTTGGTGAATCCGCAGGCGTTGGTCAGCAGGCTTTCGGCATAGACCGATACGCGGCCCGAATCCACGCGGTAGTCGATGTCCTTGGGCACCACGAAGGTGAACTGGAAATGGCCGTCGGTCACGGTGGCGCGACCGCGGTAGATGATGTTCTTGCGCACCTTGAAGTTGAACGGGGCGGCGAGGGGCGCGGGGTCATTGACCAAGGTGGACACGGCCACCTTCTTGTCGTAGATGGTGGGCACGGCCACCCCGTTGAACCCGGTGAGCACCGTCCCGTCCGGCCCGTTCACCGTGCCCGCTATGCGTATGGTGCTCAAGGCCTTGATGGTGTCCACGGGATTGCCCAGCGTATCGGTGATGGCGGTGATGGCCACCTGGTTGCGGGGTATGGCCAGCACCATGGAGGGGTCCCCCAGCAGCGAGAAGTTGCGGTGGTTGGGGGTTCCCAAGGGGCTCACCGGGGTTGAGGCCACCTTGGTGCGGCGGTAGATGTCGCCCAGCCGCTGGGTCCTGCCCTGCTCGTCGGTGGTCTTGAACACCACGTCATAGAAGTAGTTGGACAGCACTTGGTTCTGGCTGCTGAAGGCGATGCGGGTGGTGGTCATCAACCCGATTCCTCCTCCCTGGCCGTTCAGCAGCACATACTCGCCCGCCGAGGTGCGCACGGGGTCGTCCCAGCGGCTGAATTCGCAGGTGGCGGTCATGAACAGGGGCAGGCGGTCGAAGTTGGTCCAGCCCAGGATGGTGGTGTTGTCCAGGATGCGCTCATGCGCCCAGCCCACTTCGCCCCCGTGGCCCACGTAGTTCACCAGCAGGGTGCCCTTTTCCACCCGTTCGCGCAGGTCCTTTGCCGCATCGGGGTACCGCTGCCCGCCCGGTGTGCTGTACTGGGTATAGGCGTCGAGGTAGATCTTGTTGATGTTGACCCACGGCGATTCGTTCTCCACGCGCTTGGCCAGCAGGTCGCTGTTCTTCATGTGGACGTCCCCCTCGAAGCTGCTCCCGTCCTGGTCATCGGAACAGAACAGGGCGGTGGTGCGCCAGTCATTGGCCCCCCCGTCGCCGCTGGCATCGCAGGTGGTACCGCTGGCCGTCGACAGGCTCAGGCGGTCGTAGTTCAGCAGTTTGTCCACCACGGCGCGCGCCTGTGCCAGGCTGCTCACGGGCAGCCGCCCCACGCCCATGTCGATCGGGTCGTTCTGGGCCTCGCCCCGGCCGTCCTCCAAGATCACGAAATAGTCATCCGACGTATAGGACCGCACCAGCTCCCAGGAATTCTCGCTCTGGTAGGTCGGTATCCAGTTCTGGTTGCTGGATGCTTGCGACAGGTTGTTGTACGACCCGTCGCCGAAGAGCAGCAGGTAGCGCGGCATCAGCAGCGGGTCGGCACCGGCGCGGTCGTACAGCATTTTCATGTAGCGCTTGATGGCGGTGGCATCGCGCTGGCCCGATGAAAACTCGTTGTACACCTCCTGGGTGGTCACCACGGCCACGGACAGTCCCTCTTCCGTGCGCCGTTGGGCCAGTCGCAGGGCCTCGCCCTTGAACTCCTGCGGCACCACGATCACCAGGTCGGTGGGCAGCGGGGTGGCATGCAGGTCCTGCGGGGCCACCCGGCCGATAGCGGTGGGCTTCAGCAGGCCCGAGGCCTTGAAGGCGATGAACTCCCTCAGGCTGTCGGTGGCCGCGTTGAAGCTGCGCCCGGAACCGGCCACGGCGGTCTCCACCTCGCGCACGTCGGTGGGCGAAGTGATCTCCCAGACATGTTGCACGGTGGCGGCCTGGTCCAGCACAAAGCGGCCCACCCGCCCCGGGCCCACACTGGCCAGGTCGCGGAACGCCATCTGGTCGCCCGCCATGCGCAGGTTCCGCCGGGCGTTCACCTCCAGGTAGTCCATGTATCCCACCGCGGTAACGGGGTCGTACTTGTTGTAGGATACGCCCACGGTCAGGTTGCTGGCCCCGGCCGGGATGGCCATCAGCGTGCTCACATAATTGCCGTACGGGGCTGTTTCACCCAGGCCCACCGGCTGTATGGTCACCGATTGGCTGACCCCGCCGGCCTGTATCTGGAAGGAGCTCGGCCCGCCGATGGAGCGGCCCAGCAGGTTCACCTGCAGCCAGGTGGTGTCGCCGGCATGCAGGTTGGGCAGGTTGAAGGCGTAGTTGTAGCTCGTTACCTGGTCGTACATCTCGCTGAACATCACCCGCCCCGACTTCAGCAGGTTGATGCCGTCGTTATCGATGAATTGCCGGTCGTTGAACACCGTCACCTCATCGGTATGGACCTCGGGCCCCAGCTGGGCGGGCAGGATCCGCTTGGGCAGATCGGTGCCGATGCCCACGAAGTAGCTTGCCGAGTCCGAGTAGATGTTCTTCACGTGGTTGAACCGGCGCGTGGTGGGGTTGAGCACCCAGCGCTGCGGCCCGCTGGCATAGAACAGCACCCGGTCGCCGGGGTCGAATCGGCCATCGCCGCCATCCTCCACCTGGATGGCGTTCAGCAACAGGTCCGTGGGCAAGGCCGGGCTGTTCTTGAAGGGCAGCATGCCGGCGTGGTTGCCATATATATTGATGGCATCGGAGGCGAGGTTATTCATGTCCACGCCCATCTGTTGCAGGAAGTGGTAGGACAGTTCATACACCCCTTCCTTGGGCACGGTGAACCGGTACCAATCTCCTTGCGCCAGCTTGGAGTTGTCCGGGTAGTCCGCCGCCCGTGCGCCGCGCAGGCTTCCGTGCTCCTCCACCACGACCAGCCGGTAGGCGGTGAGCCGCTCCACCTGGCCGGTGGCCGGGTTGGTGCGGTAGGGTTCGATCTCCACCGTACCATGTGGCTGTTTGCGCGAAGTGCCGAAGGCGGTGCGCACCTCCGGCGCGGGGCCCGGGGTGCCCAGCCCTGGCAGCAGGGCCCGCTGTTCGGCGCCCAGCACCTCCCACTGCTGGTCCTCCAGGTGGGCCGTGAAACCGGTGGTCCCCCTGCCCAACATGCGGAACTCATGGATCAAGGGGAGGTTTTGGCGCCCGGCGTCGAAAACCGCCTTCCCCCACCAGGCGGGCAGGTCGGCACCGGGCCGGTCGGTCTGAGTGGAGGCCGCTGCCGGCGCACGGCCGGCCACGGGCATTTGCCGGTTGCCGGCATCTTGGCGGCCGGGGAAATTTCCTTGCCCTTGGGCCGCGATGGGGAGCAGCAGCAGGAGGCCGATAAAGGCTCGCATAATGGGAATTGGTGTGTTTTTACACTTGGATCGGGACGAAAGTATACCTTCGACCCGTTGAATTCTGGACACTCCGTCAACGCCCCCCTTGCCATCTTATTGCCAAGACAATAACAACGAACTGCGCTTCGATACGTATACTTGGCGGTCCCAAAAGGCAATGAACGATCGTGTAGCATGAGTATATGGACCGGTAGAAGTGTTGCTCTCGGGCTTGCTCTAAGCATTCTGGGGGCCCTGTCCGCGGTTGCGCAGGACCCGCAATTCACGCAGTTCTATGCGAACCCGCTGTACCTCAACCCGGCCTTTGCGGGCACGGCGCGCTGCCCGCGGGTGGCGCTGAACTACCGCAACCAATGGCCGGCGCTCAGCGGCACCTTCGTCACCACCAGCGCCAGCTACGACCAGGACGTGCGCGGCCTTATGGGTGGCTTGGGCCTGCTGGTTACCAGCGACCAGGCCGGCAAGGGCACGCTGAACACCACCACGGTGAGCGGCATCTACTCGTACACCCAGGCCGTCAGCCGCAAATTCTCCATCAAGGCCGGCTTCCAGGCCACCTACTTCCAGAAGTCGCTGGACTGGAACAAGCTCACCTTCGGCGACCAGATCGACCCCCGCCGGGGCTTCATCTACGCCACCAATGACGTGCCCCGCGGCGGCAGCGTGGGCAACGCCGACTTCTCGGCAGGCATCCTGGGCTATACCGACATCTTCTTCGTGGGCTTCGCCGCACACCACCTCACCGAACCCAACGAGTCGCTCATCGTAGGAACGAGCAAGATGCCCATGAAACTCACCGCCCACGGTGGCGCCGCCATCCCCTTGGGCATGAAAGGCAAGTACGGCGAGGCCAAGACCAAGCTGTCGCCCAACATACTATACCAGCAACAAGCCGCGTTCCGTCAACTGAACCTGGGCATGTATGTGGATCATGGCCCCATCATGGCCGGCCTGTGGTACCGCTCCCGCGATGCCTTCATCGCGCTGATCGGCTTCCACACGGAACATCTCAAATTCGGATATAGCTACGACGTGACCACCAGCAAGCTCACCACCGCCACGGCGGGCTCGCACGAGGTAAGCGTCACCCTGCAATTCGACTGCAAGAAGAAACGCCGCCGGGTACGCACCGTGCCCTGCCCCGTGTTCTAAGAAAGAAGGAAGGAACCTGCAATAACACCAGATCAACCATGAACCTGACACGGAACTTAGGCTTGCTCGCCTGCACCGCCGCCCTGCTTAGCGGCTGCCGGTTCGAACAGAGCACCGCCACAGGTTGGAACTACAACGACTCCCGCAACGGAGGCTTCGAGAAAGCCCCCTTCGATGAGCAGGAGACCGGCCCGGGCCTGGTGCTCGTCGAAGGTGGCCAGTTCACCATGGGCCGCGTGGTGGATGACCTCACCCACGAGTGGAACAACATCCCCCGCACCGTCACCGTATCCTCTTTCTATATGGATGAAACGGAGGTGACCAACCTGCACTGGTGCGAATACCTCTACTGGCTGGAACGCGTGTATGGCGCGGACTACCCCGAGATCTACAAGAAGGCCCTGCCCGACACCTTGGTATGGCGCAGCAAGCTGGCCTTCATGGAGCCCAAAGTGGAGTACTACCTGCGCCACCCGGCCTACAGGGACTACCCCGTGGTGGGCGTGAACTGGCTGCAGGCCAACGACTACTGCGCCTGGCGCGGCGACCGCGTCAACGAGGCCATCCTCATCCGCGAGGGGCTCTTCGAGCACTACCCCAACCAGATCAACGAGGACCACTTCACTACCGACAGCTACTTGGCAGGCCAGTATGAGAGCGGAAAGAAAGTGGACGGCATCAAGGATTTCAACCCCAACCGCGACACGCGTAACGTGCGCATGGAGGACGGCATCATCCTGCCCCGCTACAGGCTCCCGACGGAGGCCGAGTGGGAATACGCCGCCTACGGACTGGTGGGCAACACCGTGGATGAACGCATCGTGGAGCGCCGCTCCTACCCGTGGAACGGCCACTTCGTCCGCTACGACAGCCGCAAGAAAGGAGGCTCCTTCTTCGGCGACTTCAGGGGCAACTTCATGCGCGGCCGCGGAGACTATATGGGCGTGGCCGGCAGCCTGAACGACAACGCCGACGTGACGGCCCCGGTGTTCACCTACTGGCCCAACGACTACGGCCTGTACAACATGGCCGGCAACGTGAGCGAATGGGTGATGGACGTGTACCGCCCCCTGAGCTTCGAGGACATGAACGACCTCCAGCCCTTCCGCGGCAACGTCTTCAAGACCAAGGTCCTCAACAGCGATGGCGCCATTGCCGACAAGTACGACAAGGTCATCTACGACATCGACGGCGTGAAGTACTGGCTCACCCAGTTCCAAGAGAAAATGCAGGGCCGTGCCACCGAGGAGGAAGGCACCCTGATCGACAACCTGATCACCAAGGTGGAACAAGCCGGCGAGCTGATGCAGCAGCGCAAGAGCGACCCTGCCCAGCAGCAGATCCAGGACATGGTGGACATGATCAAGGGCCAGGACCTCGAGATCTGCCCCCTGCTCCTCGCAGGCATCAGCAACTACCAAAGCCAGGAGCCCGGCGTGCTGAAGGAGCGCCGCGTCACCGTGGAGGAAAACATCGACCGCCGCAACTACCGCCAATCGGATAACATCGACTACGTGGACGGCGACATCGAAAGCAGCGTGTACTACGAACAGTCCGACTACGAAGGCAATGCCATGTACGACTGGGGCAAGACCACGCTGATCAACGACCATGCCCGCG
This sequence comes from Flavobacteriales bacterium, assembly GCA_035325445.1. GTDB lineage: Bacteria > Bacteroidota > Bacteroidia > Flavobacteriales_F > PHOS-HE28 > PHOS-HE28. The sequence goes on along the minus strand of DAOKZW010000018.1, from coordinate 7,336 downwards.
TGTACAAGGGTGCCAGCTGGGCCGACCGCATCTACTGGGCCAACCCCGGCACGCGCCGCTTCTTGGACGAGCGCCAAAGCACCGCCACCATCGGCTTCCGCTGCGCCATGACCCGCGTGGGAAGCCCCGTGGGCCTGGGCGATGACAAGCGCCGCAAGAGCCTGAAGAAGTAGGACCTCACTGTTTATTCTTCCCCAAAGGCCCCGATCAGCACATGTTGATCGGGGCCTTTCCTTTGTGGCATGACCGCCATCGAATTGCTGCACGAACGCTTCCTGGCGACGTCCGGGGTTTTTACGGATACACGGAAGCCGTTGAAGGGCGGAATGTTCTTCGCCCTTAGCGGGCCCAACTTCAACGCCAACGCCTTTGCCGCCATGGCACTGGAACAGGGTGCCGCCTGTGCCGTGGTGGACGACCCCACCGTGGCCGTGGACGACCGCTTCCTGCTGGTGGCGGACACCCTGAAGGCCCTGCAGGACCTGGCACGGCACCGCCGCCGCACGTTCGACATCCCGTTCATCGCCATCACCGGCACCAACGGCAAGACCACCACCAAGGAGCTTGTACATGCCGTGCTGGCCATCGAACAGCCCGTGCTGGCCACCGAGGGCAACCTGAACAACCACATCGGCGTGCCGCTCACCCTGCTGAAGCTGAAGCCCGAGCACCGCATCGCCATCATCGAGATGGGAGCCAGCAAGCCGGGCGACATCGCCGAGCTGTGCGCCATCGCCGAGCCCACCCACGGGCTGATCACCAACATCGGCAAGGCCCACCTAGAGGGCTTCGGCGGGCTGGAGGGCGTGGTGCGCACCAAGACCGAGCTGTACGCGTGGCTGCGCGAACATCGGGGAACAGCCTTCGTGCATGGCGACGACGCCTTGCTGATGGAGCAGAGCAAAGACCTGGAGCGGATCACCTACGGAAGCCGGGAAGGCTCGGGTACCCGGGGTCATGCCCCGGAAGGCGAGACCCCGTTCATGGAACTCATCCTCGACGACCAGCACCGCCCCCACGGGCACTACATCACCACCCGGCTCATCGGCAACTACAACGCAGCCAACGCCTTGGCAGCGGCATGTATCGGGCATCATTTCGGCGTACCGGCCGAAGCGATAGCTGTGGTCTTATCGGAATACACCCCCAACAACAGCCGCTCGCAGTTCGTGGATACCGGCCGCAATCAACTGGTGCTGGATGCTTACAACGCCAACCCCACGAGCATGGCGGCGGCGCTCACCAATTTCGGGCACATCCCAAGCGACAAGCCCAAGCTGGCCATCCTGGGCGATATGCTCGAGCTCGGCGAAGTGAGCCGGAAGGAACACGCGGCCATCGCGGCCTTGGCCGACCAGCTGGGGTTGGAGGCCCTGTTCGTGGGTGCGGAGTTTGTGCGCGCCGTAGGCGACGGCCGCTGCCATGCCAATGCCGAAGCGTTGGCTGCCGCCCTGAAGGCCGACCCGCCCCAAGGCCGGTTGATCCTGATCAAGGGTTCACGGGGCATCCACTTGGAAACGGTGGTGGAGGTGCTGTGAGGCCATGGGCCGGAGACTTTACATGACCCACCTGCATCATTCCGGTACAACCTTCATGCTTCGCTAACCGCCCGCCGATCGCATGGCTTAACGCACCATCGAGGAAATCTTCGAGCACAACCGCAGGTGGATCGAGGAACTGCTGCAGGCGGACCCGCAGTATTTCACGAAACTCTCCGGTCGCCAGATCCCGCAATACCTGTTCATCGGCTGCTCGGACAGCCGGATCTCCAGCGAGGCGATCATGTACGCGGAGCCGGGCGACGTGTTCATCCACCGCAACATTGCCAACGTGGTGCCGGTCAATGACCTGAACGTGCTCTCCGTGGTGCATTACGCCGTGGACCACATCCGCGTGAAGGAGATCGTGGTTTGCGGCCACTACGGTTGCGGCGGGGTGAAGGCCGCGATGGAAGCAGATGACGTGGGCGTGCTGAATCCTTGGCTGGGGCAGATCCGCACCGTGTACCGCCTGCACAAGGATGAGCTCAACGCCATCGCCGACGAGGATGAGCGCTACGACCGGTTGGTGGAGCTGAACGTGCTGGAGTAGTGCATCAACCTGGTGCGCATCCGCACGGTGCAGAAAGCTTTGGGTGAGAAAAGGATCCGGATCCACGGCTGGGTGTTCGACATGCAGACCGGCCAGCTCACCGACCTGCACTTCCAGACGGAGCGGGTGGTGCGGGAATTCATGGACATCTATCGGTTTGCGGGGTAGAAGTGAGGTCCCGGGTCAAGGGCCAGTATCTATCTTCATCGGCCCATGCCTGCCGAAAAACCCGTCGCCCGGAAGGAAGTTGCGCTTGATGCCTTGGAGTACAACGGCCAGCGCCGCATTGCCCTGCGTTTTCCGTACGACACCGCGCTGATCGCCGCCGCCAAGCAGGCGGGGGCGCAGTGGAGCCGCAGCCAACGGTGCTGGCACCTGCCCAACACACCGGAACATTTGCGTGGGATCTTTCAAGTGTTCAAGGGCCTTGCTTGGGTGGAGCCGAAGGCGTTGTTCGCCCAAGCACGCCCCGCTTCACCCCCCACGCCCCGGCAACCAAGTTCCAGCCTACGGCCTGTTCCACTGAACGCAACACAGGAAGCAGCCCTGGCCGCCATGCAGCGCAAGCTGGAGATCGCCCGCTACAGTCCGCGCACGATCGACGCGTACCTATCCGCCTTCCGCCAGCTTTTGCTCCGCTTCCACGGCAAGCACCCCAATGATATCCGTACGGAGGACATTGAAACCTTCCAGCACGAGCTGGCCACCGGGCGCAAGGTGAGCAACAGCTACCTGAACCAGATCGTGAATGCCGTACGCTATTACTACAAGGACGTGCTGGGTGATGCCCAGCGGGTAACGTTCATCGAGCGGCCACGCAAAGAGAGCAAACTGCCGTTGGTCCTGAGCAAAGCAGAAGTGGCGGCCATCCTGAAGGCCCACGATAACCTCAAGCACAAGGCCATGCTCTCCATCACCTACTCCGGTGGCCTGCGCCTCAGCGAAGTGCTTGCCCTGCGCGTGGACGACCTCCTGCTCGACCGTGGCCTGATCCGCATCCGTGGCGCCAAGGGCAACAAGGATCGCACTACGCTCCTGGGCCGGTCCACTGCAATCCTCCTCCGGTCCTATATGGCCGCTTACCCTTCCACCGGTCTTCTATTTACCGGTCCGCAGGGCAAACCGTACAGCGCCCGCAGTCTTCAGAAAGTTTTTGACCAGGCACTACACAAAGCCGGGATCACCAAGCCGGCCACCCCGCATACCCTTCGCCATTCTTTCGCAACGCATCTTTTGGAGCAGGGCACCGACCTGCGCTATATTCAGGCCCTGTTAGGTCACGCGTCGAGCAAAACCACGGAGATCTATACGCATGTCAGCACAAAGTACCTTCAGGGCATCATCAACCCGATGGATGCGCTCGATGAGCTTTGACGGCTTAATTGGCAACTCCTTCGCATTATCCCTCGTCCAGGTCAATAAAGCGAAACAACCCCTCCTCAACTACTGCCGCGGATAAACGACGATCGTCGTTAACCCTACGTTAGCACCAATTCTAAAACGATAAATAGTATGAAAAAAGTAACGACACTTACAATTTTGTTGACTGCATTGACAGCAGTTGCATTCGGACAAATTACGACAACCAAAGTCGCACCGAAAACCGACCTTATTGACAACACACCTTACGACAGCATTCAAAATTTTTTAGGCAATGATGTTTACAAGTATAAGGGACAGGAACTTTACTTGAAAGGAAAGGCTGAAAGCCTTCGTAAGTATGGGTATGACAATTTTGTGATTGATTATACAAAAGACAAACTGACTAACAAATCCAATGTTTACAAATGCTGCGACAGTTATAACTCAAAATATGATGAACTTGCGGGAAAATACTTCAAAGTGTTGGACATAATAAAACATCCAAAATCAGAACAAAGTGAATATCTATATGGCAAAAAGTTTTACTTTAAACTTCAAGAAAAAGAAAGCAACGACATTGTTTATTATGAATATGATAGTCAATTTGAACATTCATTTCCATTTATAGTAGTCGGATTTTTTGAGAAACAGAAGAATTTAGTTGTTGGCAAAGAGTTTGTTTTTGCAGACAAAGTTTTAGAAAGTTCAGCAGACATTCAGACTGGTAAAACTGTAACTACAAAAACTGGGCAAAAGTGGAAATGCACAGACTTGACAATAGAAGAAAAATACTTCACTTTATCACTTGTTATTGAAAATTCACTTGGCGAGACAACAACAATTTCACACGAGAGCGTATTTGGCAAATGGAGTTATGGACGGGCATATACTGCAACCGAAGCAGAAAATTACAGAAAGAAATTTGGACAAGAGAATTTCGATAGAATTTTACAGGGTAAAGTAAAAATTGGTATGACAAAAGAGATGTGTAAACTCTCTTGGGGAGAACCCAAAAGTATTAATGAAACAATTACTTCGGGCAAAAAGTCCGAACAATGGGTTTATTCGGACAACTACCTTTATTTTGATAATGGAATTTTGACGGCAATTCAATGACGAACGACAGAAGAACTGGTGCTAACAGCGGTTTGGCGTAATGGGGGCGGACATTCTCCGTATGAACATTTGTGCTAAATTTGAAGTGTGTGCTTCGTATGAACTTTTGTGCTGAAAAGCCCCCACTACGCCAAGCCCCGAACCGTTACAGGCAAGCGTAAAAGACGACACCGCAAGACAAAACCGACATTAAAAAAATATAAAGACGAGATAAAGAGAAATGGCAAATAGCAATCTGACAAATGCAAGGAATGCAAAAAATGACGAGTTCTACACTCAATACCACGACATTGAGAAAGAAGTCGAAGCATATTTAGAATATGACCCTAGTGTGTTTCGTGGTAAGACAGTTTTATTGCCTTGTGACGACCCTGAGTGGAGTAACTTTACTAAGTTCTTTGCACAAAACTTTGACCGCTTTGGACTTAAAAAACTAATCAGTACGAGCTATGCGGTTGAAAGTAAACTATACAAAAGCAATTATCAGCCAACTCTTTTTGAAGTGAATGACCCGCAGTTTGATGAATACAAAACACGTAAAAACGGCAAAATCTTCACTTTGACAAGAGATTTAAATAAGGACGGTAAGAAGGATTATAAAGACATTGAGTGGACATATTTAAAAGGTGATGGGGATTTTAAGAGCAAAGAAATTAAAAAACTAAGGGACGAAGCAGACATAATCGTTACAAATCCACCGTTTTCATTATTCCGAGAATTTTTAGCTTGGATAGTGGAAGCAAACAAACAGTTCCTTGTAATTGGTAATATCAATGCTATCACTTACAAGGAATTATTTCCTCTAATTCAATCCGACAAACTTTGGTTAGGGGCTACTAATTTCAATAAGGGAATGTATTTTAAAGTTCCAACAGACTTTGTTTATGCCTCAACTTACAAATTTGAAAGAGAACAAAATGGCGAAAAAGTTAATCGTGTTCCAGGTGTTTGTTGGTTCACAAACATTGACCACGGCAGACGTCACCAACCTTTACCTTTAATGACAATGGCTGACAATTTGAAGTTCAGTAAGCATAAAGAAATTAAAGGAAAGAAGGAGTATAACAAATATGAAAATTACGATGGAATTGATGTTCCATTTACAGATGCTATTCCAAGTGACTATGATGGTGTTATGGGAGTTCCAATAACATTCTTAGACAAATATTCACCCGAACAATTTGAAATCATTTGGCAAGCAAGTGGTAACACAAGAGCATCAGCACCAAAAGAGATTTTAAAGCGATTGAAATACAAGCCACACCCAGAAGACAGGGGTGGTTGCACAATCGTAAACGGCAATAGAACCTATGGTAGGATTTTAATCAAACACAGAAAGAACAAAAAATGAAAACTACACTAAGAACAGACATAACAGTCAAAGACATTTGCGATGGGTTTGTTTATAATCAACTTGAAGGAAAAGGTCTTTTCGGTTTATCAGGGAAATTAACAATTCAACCTGAATATCAGAGAAATTATATTTATGCAGATGGTAAAAGAGATGTGGCAGTAATTGACTCTATGCTCAAAGATTATCCATTAGGTTTAATCTATTTTGTCAAGATAAACGAAAATAAATTTGAAGTGTTAGATGGTCAACAACGAATCACAAGTTTTGGTCGTTTCGTAACAAATAAATTTGCAATCAAGGTAGATGGGATGGAGCAATATTTTGAAAGTCTTGCACCCGAACTTCAATCAAAGATTTTAAACACCAAATTAACTATTTACGAATGTGAAGGCGAAGAACCTGAAATTAAGGCTTGGTTTAAAACAATCAATATTGCAGGTGTGCCATTGACTAATCAAGAATTAAACAATGCTATATATTCAGGTCCTTTCGTGACTTTGGCAAAAGCAGAATACAGCAATAGTCAAAATGCTAATCTTCAAAAGTGGAGTGCCTATGTATCAGGCAGTGCAAATCGTCAAGAAATTTTAGAATATGCACTTGATTGGGTTAGCAAAGGAAAAATTGAAGATTATATGGCATTTCACCGTAAGGATGAGAATATAAATGAACTTAAAACTTATTTCACAAGTGTCATAGATTGGGTTTCAACTGTATTTACGGACGTTGAAAGTGAAATGCGTGGACTTGAATGGGGCAGACTTTATGAAACATACAAAAAGAATCCATACAGTCCTCAACAGGTTTCTGAACAAGTCAAAAAACTTTATGCCGACCCTTATGTAAAAAATCGTAAAGGGATTTTTGAGTATATACTTGGCGGTTCAACAGACACAAAACTTTTAGAAGTTCGGGTTTTTGACGAAGCGACTAAAAAATCAGTTTACGCTATTCAGACAGCAGAAGCAGAGAAAAAGAGTGTTTCAAATTGCCCATTATGTGCGTTAGGACACGACAGCAATAAAACTAAAATTTGGAAACTTGCAGAAATGGACGCAGACCACGTTACAGCTTGGAGTAAGGGCGGTGCGACAGACACGAAAAATTGCCAAATGTTATGCAAGACACACAACAGAGCAAAAGGAAACAAATGACGACTATAAAGAACGGAAAGACAGAACGCCAGCCTGTAACATCGGTTTTGCGTAATGGCGGGCGAAGTGCTTCGTATGAAAGTTTTTGCTAAATTTGAACTTTGGTGCTTCGATTGAAGCGTAGTGCTAAAATGCCGCCACTACGCCAAGCCCAGAACCGTTATGCGGCAGCTTAAAAGACGACACCAAACCAAAAAAAATCACCTTGACAACCACCCGACTTTGAACTACGAAGGATGAAATTTTTCAGGGACAACTT
>DAOKZW010000017.1:60035-76764 GCA_035325445.1 Flavobacteriales bacterium | reverse complement strand
GGACTGAGCCTTGCCCCTACCAAACGCTCATTAACACCTAAGTGCCTAATTCAAACGAAAGGAAATGAGGACGAAGAATTTTTTGAAGCATCTGATCTTGGGTGCGCTGCTATTGACCACCACTGTGGTGGTAGGGCAATCCACTACACCGGGCAATGTGGCTGGCGGCCCGGGTGATTTCCTGGGTTGGGAAAATAACCCGGTGAACAACTTCCCGCTGGAGATCCGGCACGACCTGGACCAGCCGATTGACTTCTGGACTACACAGTCTTTCCGCGCGCGGATCAACCCGAGGATCTCGTATCCGATCGGCCTTGCCCCCAACGCACCACGCGATGGCTTCATGCTCCTCAGTGGCCGGGACAACTTTCCGCAGGATGTGAGGGGGCCCTTCACGCGGCTGCACTTGGTGGATGACGTGGGCACCAACTGGCCCGTCGTATATGCCCAAGATATCGGCTACCGCCAGTGGATGCGGAATGGCATCACTTTCACAGGCAACAGCGACCAGGCATATATCGGCCAGAAATACAATGGCAATGACAACACGGACTTCGTGATCCAGTGGAGCGATAACCCGGAAACCCAGGAATGGGGCACGGACCGCATGAAGTTCATCTTTTCCTCAGAATTCACCGGTGACCACACAGGCATGGGTTCCGAGTATGGGTTGGAGGCCATGCGCTTCTGGCCCAGGAATGCGAATGAGGTGAACGTGGGTGTCGGCGACTTCTATGCTTACGGTGGCGACCCCACGGAACGGCTGCATGTGCGGGATGGGCGTGTGCGCATCCAACAACTGCCCACGGACCCGGCGGCCAATACGCTGAACCGGTTCATGGTGGTGGACAACACGGGGGTGGTCAAGTGGCGGCATCTGCCGCCCTGGGCCACGAATGGTTGCGAATGGGAGATGAACACTTCCAGCTATCGGCTAACCACGGCACGGCGCCCTGCAGGGACCAACGGCAATTGCCCCGATGAAAGATGGAAGGTCGGCATCGGTACGCCTTCCCCGCAGTTCAAGATGGAGGTGGTTGATGTCGAGAGAGATACGATCCCTACCATCGGTGGCTTGCGGGTGGACCTGCGGACCAATCACGGTGGATGGCGCTATGGGGTTAAGAGCTATTTGGAGCCCAAGCATGGAGGGGTAAAACTGGCTTATGGCGCGGCGGTCCAAGGTGATATCGTCAATGCTGGCCTGGATGGGCCGGGGAATGCGGATGCTTATGGTGTCCTCGGGCGAAGCACAACCAACGAGGATCTGTACCTGAGGAGCAGCATGGGGGTTACCGGAACCGCGATCAACAGTTCCGGCACGATCAATGAATTGTTGGGTGGCGACTTCTTTGGTGCCAATACCGGTGGAACGGTCACGGCCACCTATGGTGTGAGAGGGCGCGCCTATTCAAACATTGCCGGAGCCAAGTGTTATGGAGTGCATGGCACGGCCCCGGTCGACACAAACAGTTGGGCCGGTTATTTCCAGGGAAAGTGCGTGCCACGAACTACATGATGGCATCCATGTACTACACCTATTCGGACGCATCGATCAAGGCCGGTGTGGAAAACATCGAACAGGCGGACGTGTCCGCGAAACTTGCCGCGTTGGTCCCGCGGCGATAACATTATACACCGGAGGCCCAAGAGCGTTTCGGATTGCCTGCCGGAGAACAGTTCGGCTTCCTGGCGCAGGAGGTGGAGGGCGTTTTTCCGGAGTTGGTCGTTGTTTCCCGGATGCCTGAGGAATCGGATTCCGCTGGCACGGTCATTTATCCGGAAATGGAGGTCAAGGCGGTGAATTATCAGGAATTGATCCCCCTGTTGGTACAAGGCTATCAGCAACAGCAGGCCACCATTGCACAATTGAAGCAACAGGTGGCGCAATGCTGCGCCACCAACCAAGGTATGGCCCCGCAGGATGTGCCCACGCAGAAGGACGCGCCGCAGACGGGTGCCCTCCAGGAGCAAAAGCTGCTGATCATCCCCAACCCCGTGGCAGACCTCACCACGCTGGAGTACTACGTGCCCAAGGCGGGAAAGGTGAGCCTGTCGGTGAGCACCAGTGACGGCAAGCCCCTGGGCATCTTGCGTGAGGAACAGACGGAACCGGGCGCCTACAGCTACCAATGGAACACCACCAGGCTGGCGGCGGGCACCTACATCTGCACCTTCCTGCTGGACGGTGCCGTGGTGGTGAAGCGGGCGGTGAAGGTGAAGTGACCGGGAAAAGCGTCCATGATGGAATGGCCTGGTGCCTGCTTGGGTGCCGGGCCTTTCCTTTGCCGGGATGAAGCGCGCCCTTGTCAGCGTCACCAACGACCTGGCCACCGACAACCGGGTGGCCCGCACCTGCGGCGTGCTGACGGAGCTGGGCTATGAGGTGCTGCTGGTGGGCCGCAGGTTGCCGGGAAGCTTGCCTGTGGAGCGGCCGTACAAGACCCGCCGCTTGCGGCTGCTCTTCAACAAGGGCCCGCTGTTCTACGCCGAATACAACCTGCGGCTCTTCTTCCTGCTGCTCTTCAGCCCGTGTACGCTGCTATTCAGCAATGACCTGGACACGCTGCTGCCCAACTACCTCGCCGCCCGGCTGCGCGGAAAGAAGCTGGTGTACGACACGCACGAGTTCTACACCGAGGTGCCCGAGCTTGTGGGGCGGCTCCGCGTGCGGGCCGTGTGGCTGGCCATCGAGCGGCGCATCTTCCCCAAGCTCAAGCATGTGATCACGGTGAACCAAAGCATCGCCAACGCCTACCGGGAGCGCTACGGCAATGAAGTGATGGTGGTGCGCAACATCCCCATGCCGCGCGAACTTGCACCCGCGCCTTCCCGGGCGGAATTGGGCCTGCCGACGGGCAAGCGGATCCTGGTGATGCAGGGCGCGGGCATCAACGTGCAGCGCGGGGCCGAGGAGGCCGTGCTGGCCATGAAGGAATTGCCGGACTGCCTGATGCTGATCATCGGCGGGGGAGATGCCTGGCCGGTGCTGGAGCGCATGGTGCAGGAGCATGGCCTTCAGGACCGCGTGCGCCTGATCGGCAAGATGCCCTATGCCCGCATGATGGACTACACCCGCAATGCCGACCTCGGCCTCACCCTGGACAAGGACACCAACCTCAACTACCGCTTCAGCCTGCCCAATAAGCTGTTCGACTACCTGCATGCGGGCATCCCCGTGCTGGCCACGGATCTGCCCGAGGTGGCGGCCATCGTGCGCGCCCACGATTGCGGCGTGGTGCTGCCCGCCGCCGATCCCGCCGCCATCACCGGCGCGGTACGTGCCCTCTTCATCGGTCCGGACCGCTATGCCGCCTTGCGCAGGAACGCTATTTTCGCGGCCAGCAAACTGGACGGCACGCAGGAAACCGGAAAGTTGCGATCGATCTTGGAGCGACTTGGCTGAACCGCACCTGCATATCGTCAGTTTCGACATCCCCTGGCCGGCGGACTACGGCGGGGTGATCGATGTGTATTACAAGGTGAAGGCCCTGCACGAATTGGGCGTTCGTGTGCATCTCCATTGCTTCGAATATGGCCGCCCCCACGCGGAACGCTTGGAGGAGATCTGTGAAAGCGTGCACTATTACAAGCGCGACACCGGCAAGCACCAGCTGCTGAACAGCCTGCCCTACGTGGTGCTCAGCCGGCGCAGCGACGAGCTGCTGGAGCGCCTGTTGCAGGACGACCACCCCATCCTCTTCGAGGGGCTGCACTCCTGTTACTACCTGGGCGACCACCACTTGGCCCGCCGCAAACGGATCGTGCGCACCCACAACGTGGAGCACGACTACTACGAGGCGCTGGCCTCGGCCGAGCGCGGCACCTTCAAGCGCACCTATTTCCTGCAGGAGGCGCGCAAGTTGCGCAAGTTCGAGCCCGTGCTCAACGAGGCCGACCACATCCTGGCCATCTCACCGAACGACCAGCGCTACTTCGCCACACACTACCGCAACGTGCACCATGTCCCGGCCTTCCACCCCAGCTCCAAGGTAGACCCGCCCGCCGGGCTCGGCGACTTCTGCCTCTACCATGGCGCCCTCAGCGTGCCCGAGAACGACAAGGCCGCGCTTTTCCTGGTGAACGAGGTGTTCCGGGGCCTGCCCATCCCGCTGGTGATCGCCGGCCGCGGCGCCAGCGCCGAGCTGCGGTCCGCGGTGGCCCGGTCGAACAACGTGAAGTTGCGGGAGAACATCCCCACGGACGAGATCACCGCGCTGGTGCGGGCGGCCCAGGTGAACGTGCTGCCCACCTTCCAAGCCACCGGCATCAAGCTCAAGCTGCTGCTCTGCCTCTTCAACGGCCGCCATGTGGTGTGCAACACCCCCATGGTGCAGGATACCGGGCTGGAAAGCCTGTGCCGCGTGCACGACGACCCGCAGACCATGCGCCTGAGCATCCAGGCCTGCATGGCCGTGCCTGCCGGGGGCGCCGAGCTGGAGGCCCGCACCCGCATCCTGGAGGAACGCTTCTGCAATCTCGGCAACGCGAGGAAGGTCAAGGCGCTGTTGGAAAACTGACCCTTCGGCTACGCTCAGGGTACCAGGAAAGCTGAAAGAGAAAACAGGGGTGCTCGGGGAAGACCCAAGGTTCATCCTCAAATCCCTGATTTATCCGGTGTATATCCATTCCCCCCAACACGGGCCTCGCGTTGTCGCTTGAAGGCATTTCGGTTTGGCTGCGATCCCGTCGGGATCGTCAGGTCAGGGGAACGGATTTTCTATTTGCTGTGGCCCCGTTCGGGGGCAATCACTTCGTGGACGGTCGACCCCAACGGGGTCGCAGATATTAGAAGACAAATTGAGAAGGGAATACGACCCCGAAGGGCGTCGCACCATTTCCCGGGAAAAAACAGCGGCTCGTAGCTCCCGGCTCCTTCAGACCGCTGCCGCCGCGCTCACTTCCACCAGTCGCCCGTCCTCGCAGCGCACCACGCGGGCATTCACCTTCTTCATGTGCGTGTAGTCGTGCGTGGCCATGATCACGCAGCGGCCCCCGTGGCTGATGGTGTACAGCAGGTCCACGATCTCCGCCGTGGTCTCGGGATCCAGGTTGCCGGTGGGCTCGTCGGCCAGCACCAGCTCGGGGTCGTTCACCAGCGCCCGCGCAATGCTCACGCGCTGCTGCTCGCCGCCGCTCAGCTCGTGCGGCATTTTGTAGCCCTTGTTGCCCAAGCCCACCTTCTCCAGCACCTCGCGCACCTTGTCGTCCATTTCCTTCCGGCTCCGCCAGCCCGTGCTGCGCATCACGAAGGTGAGGTTGTCGTTCACCGTGCGGTCCCCCAAGAGCTGGAAGTCCTGGAACACGATGCCGATCTTGCGCCGCAGGTAGGGCACCTGCCGCCGCTTCAGCTTCCGCAGGTTGAAACCGGCCACATGGCCCTCGCCCTCCAGGAAGGGGAGGTCGCCGTAAAGCGTGCGCATCAGGCTGCTCTTGCCGCTGCCCGTGCGCCCCACCAGGTAGATGAACTCGCCCGCGTGCACCGTCAGGTCCACGTGGTTCAGCACCAGGTTTTCCTGCTGGAAGATCCGGCCGTCGTGGATCTCAATGATGGGGGTGGTCGCGCTCATGGAAAAAGGCTTGCTGGGCAAGAACGGACCAAAGGAAGAAAATTCCGGGGTGCCTTTTGGCGTTGTTCTTGCCAACATGTCCACAAAACACCGGGGAGGGGTGAACACGTCAACGTGGATAATTCCGTTCTGCCGCAACGGTGCCCGCCATTTGGCCCCGGACCTTTGATGCGATGATGAAGCACCTTCCTCGTCCGCCCTTCCTGCGCCTTGTCCTGCCCTTGGCCCTGGCCCTGCTGGCAGCACCCCTGTCCGCGCAGAGGCCGGCACACTACGAGCATGCCGGGGCGTCCCTCGCCCAGGCCATGGAGCTCTTCGACAAGGCCCAGTATGGCGCGGCCCTGTACCAGTTCGACCGCATCGCCGAACAGGCGGCCGACCCCAACGGCGACCTCCGCGTGGAGGCCGAGTTCTGGGGCGCCATCAGCAGCGTTCGGTTGTACCGGGGCGATGCCCCCAACCGGTTGCTGGCCTTCATGGACGCGCATCCGGAGAATTTCCACGTGGCCGCCATCCGCCTGGAGCTGTTCCGCTACTACTTCACCGGCAAGCGGTGGAAGAACGCCCTGGCATGGGCCGCCCATGTGGACGAGGCCGCGCTGGGCGAAAGCGACCGCACCGAGTTCGTCTTCAAGAAGGGCTATGCCCTCTTCCAGGATGACCAGCCCGACAAGGCCCTGATCGAGTTCGCCAAGGTGAAGGGAGGCTCCACCTTCTACGCGGCCCCGGCCACCTACTACACCGCCCACATCAACTACACCAAGCGCAACTATGCCGCCGCCCTCGAAGACTTCAACAAGCTGAAGGACGATCCCAATTTCGGGCGGGTGGTGCCGTACTACATCGCGCAGATCCAGTTCCTGCAGGGCCACTACGAGGCGCTGCTGGAATACGTGCAACCGCTGCTGGAGGAGCCCTCCGGCGCCAAGCGCACCGGCGACATCAACCGGTTGGCGGGCGAGGCGTACTACCGCACCGGCCAGTACAAGGAGGCGCTGCCCTACCTGGAGAAGAGCCTGCAAAGGCCCGGCGTGGAGCGCGGCGACCGGTACATCGCCGGCTATGCCTACTACAGGAACGGGCAGTGCCAGCAGGCCATCTCCCAGTTCACCCAGGTGGTGAACAACAGCGAGGACAGCCTCGCCCAACTGGCCGTGTACCACATGGCCGACTGCTACCTGCAGCTGGGGCAGAAGAACTATGCACGCAATGCCTTCAAGCGGGCCTACGACCTGGGCAACGACCCCAAGGTGACCGAGGATGCCCTGTTCAACTACGCCAAGCTCGCCTACGAGCTTTCCTTCGATCCCTACAACGAGGCCATCATCGCGTTGCGCGACTACATGGCCAAGTACCCCAACTCGCCCCGGCATGACGAGGCGCAGGAGTTCCTGCTCGACGTGTACCTGAAGACGAAGAACTACGAGGCGGCCCTGGGGGCCTTGGATGCCATCAAGAACAAGGACATCCGCCTGCAGGAGGCCTACCAGAAGCTGGCCTTCGACCGCGGCGTGGAACTCTACGAAGGACGTAAGTACGCCGAGGCCAAGGCCGCGTTCCAGCGGGCGCTCACCTACAAGGTGGACCCCAAGGTGACCGTGCAGGCCCACTACTGGGGCGGCGAAAGCAGCTACGCCCTGGGCGATTACACCGGCGCCCTTGCCAAGTACGACAACCTGCGCAACGCAACTGGCGCCTACGCCACCTCGCTGTTCAACCAGGCCAGCTACAGCATGGGCTACGCCTACTTCAAGATGAAGCAGTACGACGAGGCCGCCACCGCCTTCCGCCGCGCCGTGGACCAAGGCGAACTGCCCAAGGCGCAGAAGGATGACGCACTGGTGCGCACCGGCGATTGCTACTACGTCACCAAGAATTTCCCCGTGGCCATCACCTGGTACGACCGTGCCATCGGCAGCGGGGCGGCCGCCAGGGATTACGCCCTCTACCAGAAGGGCGTGTGCCAAGGGCTGGACAAGAAGAACGAGCAGAAGGCCGCCACCCTGAAGCAGCTGTTGCGCGAGAAGCCCAACAGCCAGTATGCCGCCGACGCCAAGTTCGAGCTCGGGCAGACCTACCTGAACATGGGCCAGGACAACGAGGCCATGGAATTCTACCAGCAGGTGGTGGCCCAGCATGCCAATTCGCCGCACGTGCGCCAAAGCATGCTGCAGATCGCCTTGATCGACAAGCGCCAAGGGCGCACGGAGAAGGCCCTCGCGGGCTTCAAGGCCGTGGTGGCCAAGTACCCCACCCTGGACGGCTCGCGCGAAGCCTTGGCCGGCATCGAGAGCATCTACTCGCAGCAGGGCAACGTGGCCGCATACGAGGAATACGTGCGCTCACTCTCCTTCGTGGACCCCTCCTCGCTGGACCTCGACGAGAAGTACTACCGCAGCGCCGAACAGCTCTACTTCGACGAGAAGTGCGACCAGGCCATCGGTGCCTTCCGCGACTACCTGGACAAATACCCCAGGGGGGCCTATGCCATCAATGCGGAATACTATGCCGCCGACTGCCTCTTGCGCGCCGGCAAGACGGCGCAGGCACTGCCCGGGCTGGAAAAGGTGATCGCCGGCGGCGAGGGCCAGTTCCTGGAACCATCGTTGGCCGCCGCCAGCCAGATCCTCTTCCAGGACAAGCGCTACGATGCGGCATTGGACTACTTCACCCAATTGGCGCAGACCGCCGCCTTGCCGGTGAACATCCTCGCAGGCCAAACGGGGCGCATGCGTTGCCTGGTGTTGCTGGAGCGCAGGGCGGAGGCCGCTCAGGCCGCGCAGAAGGTGATCGCCAATGACGATGCCTCCAGTGAGCTGAAGGCGGAAGCAGGCCTTGCCATCGGCCGTGCCGCCATCGACAACAACGACCTGGATGCCGCCTACACGCGCTTCAAGGGCCTGGCCAAGCCCGCCAACGGGGCCATCGGCGCGGAGTCCGCCTATTGGATGGCCTACGTGCGCTACCTGCAGAAACGCTACAAGGACGGCGAGAACGAGGTGTTCGACCTGGCCAAGAAATACCCCAGCTATGACCACTGGAAGGCCAAGGCGTTCATCCTGCTCGGCGACATCTATGTGGGCATGGAGGACCTCTTCCAGGCCCGGGCCACCCTGCAAAGCGTGATCGACAACTGTGCCGAACCCGACCTGGTGGAACAGGCCGCCCTGCGCCTCGCCAACATCACCGAGGCCGCCGAGCCCAAGGGAACCAATACCGATAGCAACCCCGACGAAGAATGAGCACGATGACCATGACCACCTTCCTGCGAAGCTGCGTGATGGCCTCAGCCATGCTCGCCGCCGCCGCGATCTCCGCCCAGTCCGGGGAGGAGTACTACTTCAACGGCATCTACAACCCCACGCTGGCCGACGTCAACAAGATCAACCTGCAGCCGCAGCCCTTCGACACGATCCTGCCGGCCAAGGACATCTCCTATCAGTTGCTCACGGTGAAGGGCGAGGTGCCGGCCCATGTGGACAGCATCGAGGCCGCCAAGCTCAACATCCAACTGGCGCAGGAAAAGCTGTACAAGGGATTCGCCAAGGCGGGCTTCGGCCTGTACACCACGCCCCTGGTGGAGTTGTACTACGACCAGGCACGCTCCAAGACCAACGGCTACGGGCTGCACTACCGCCACATGAGCAGCAATGGCGGCATCAGCGACCGCGGCCCCAGCGATTACAGCTTCAACAACTTGGACGGCTATTACAGCGCCTATTTGCCCAAGCATGCCATCGAGGGCCGGGCCCTGTATGACCGCCGGCGAACCAGCTACTACGGCTATGAGAGCACCGACAGCCTGGAGAACCTGATGCGTGCATCGCCCGAACCGCCCACGGGCACCCGCAAGCAGGTGTACAACGACATCGGCTTCGCCGTGCGCGTGAAGAGCCTGTACAAGGACAGCACCAAGTTGGCCCACGATGCCGGCATGGAGGTGCACAACTACACCAACCTCACGCAGAGCCGAGAGCTGAACGTGAAGCTCAGCGCCGATCTGTCCACCGAGCAGGGCAGCGAAACCTACGGGGGCCAAGTGATCATCGACAACAACTCGTACCGGGGCGATCGCGACAGCCTGCCCGAGCTACGCCAAAGCGGCACCATGGTCGGGATCTCGCCCTACGTGAGCACAAGCGACGGAAACTACCTCGTCAAGGTCGGGGCGGGCATCTTCGTGGACGCCTTGGGCAAGACCACCTTCCACTTCTATCCCCAGGCCTACGCCCAGTACCGCCTCTTCGACGACATCCTGGTGCCCTACATCGGTGTGGACGGCCGACGCATGCGCAACAACATGCGCAGCCTCACCCGCGAAAACCCATTCCTGGAAAGCGCACCCTACCTGCGCAATTCAAGCCTCATGCACGACGTATACGGCGGCCTGCGCGGCAGCCTTAGCCGCGACATGGGCTTCGACGTGCGCATCAGCCAAAGCCGCATCAAGGACCGCCCCTTGTTCATGGCCCGGGAGACACGGTACAAAGGCGTGCAGTACGGCGATCAGTTCGTGGTCGTGTACGACCGCGTGGACCAGCTCGATATCGGCGGGGAACTGCGCTACAGCCACGACGAGCATATCAACGTCCATGGCGGCCTGCATGTGTTCAGCTACAAAACGGACGAGCAGGCCGAGGCCTGGAACCTGCCCATCTATTCGATCAACCTGGGGGCCGTGTATGATTTCCAGGACAAGCTGCTGCTGAAGGTGGAAGCTGAGTTCCTGGGCCGCAGGAAAATGGCCCGTTCACTGCCCCCCGACTGGAACGACCTTTCCCCTGAGCCGGAGGCCACCGAGGCCGGCGGGCTCGTGGATATTTACCTGGGGCTGGAGTACAGGTACACCAAGCGGCTCAGCGTGTTCCTGGATTTCAGCAACCTGAGCGCCAGCAAGTACGAGCGATGGTACCATTACCCGGTCCAACGGGGGCTCCTGCTCGGCGGGGCCTCCTTTGCCTTCTGATAGGGATATAATCGTCTGATATACAGCAGCATACGAAGGTTGTTCCCGGTACGGGAAAAGGCTCCGTGCCGTGGGTTTTCAACAAAGCGGTGCTTTGTGTTGGTAAAAAGCGTGCATGGCCCCGTCATTATTGGGGTTTCCGGGCACCGCACACCCCTTTGGGTGGTATCTTCGCGTGCCTCTAAAAAAGCGGGGGCGGAACCAAGTAGAAAATGGTAGATACAGTGGAAATGAGCGAAGCGAAGAAGAACGAGGCGGCAGGTTACGGGGCGGACAGTATCCAGGTGCTCGAGGGATTGGAGGCCGTGCGCAAGCGACCGGCCATGTACATCGGTGACATCGGCGTGAAGGGCCTGCATCACTTGGTGTATGAAGTGGTGGACAACTCCATCGACGAGGCGCTCGCCGGCCATTGCGATACCATCCAGGTGAGCATCCTGCCCGGCAACAGCATCCGGGTGCGGGACAATGGCCGCGGCATCCCCGTGGACATCATGGCCAAGGAAGGCCGCAGCGCCCTCGAGGTGGTGATGACCGTGCTCCACGCCGGTGGCAAGTTCGACAAGGGCTCCTACAAGGTGTCAGGCGGCCTGCACGGCGTGGGCGTGAGCTGCGTGAACGCCCTCAGCGACCAAATGACCGTGGAGGTGCACCGCCAGGGCCACCGCTGGGTGCAAGAATACAGCAAGGGAAAACCGCTGTACCCGGTGAAGCCCGAAGGAGATGCACAGGGCCGTGGAACGGAAGTCACCTTCCATCCGGACCCCACCATCTTCCAAGCATCCGAGTACAGCTACGACACCTTGGCGGCACGCTTGCGCGAACTGGCCTACCTCAACAAGGGCATCAAACTGACGCTTACCGATGAGCGCCAGCCCCAAGAGGACGGCTCCTTCCGGAGCGAAGTATTCCACAGCGAACAAGGGCTCGTGGAGTTCGTGAAGTACCTCGATGGCACCCGCCTGCCGCTGATCGAGTCCGTGATCTACATGGAGGGCGAGAAGCAGGGTATCCCCGTGGAGATCGCCATGGTCTATAACGACTCCTACACGGAGAATATCCACTCCTACGTCAATAACATCAATACCCACGAGGGGGGCACACACCTGGCCGGCTTCCGCCGCGGCCTCACACGTACCCTGAAGAAGTACGCCGACAACAGCGGGGCCACCAAGAACCTGAAGTTCGAGATCGCGGGCGATGACTTCCGCGAGGGCCTTACCTGCGTGGTGAGCGTGAAGGTGCAGGAACCCCAGTTCGAGGGGCAGACAAAGACCAAGCTGGGCAACAGCGATGTGATGGGTGCCGTGGACATGGCCGTGAGCGAAATGCTCGAGAATTACCTCGAGGAGCACCCCAAGGATGCCAAGCGCATCGTGGACAAGGTGATCTTGGCCGCCACCGCACGCCATGCCGCGCGCAAGGCCCGCGAAATGGTGCAACGCAAAGGTGCCATGAGCGGTATGGGCCTGCCCGGTAAACTGGCAGACTGCCAAAGCAAGGACCCCGGATTGAGCGAGATCTTCCTGGTGGAGGGCGACTCCGCCGGCGGCACTGCCAAGCAGGGGCGGAACCGTGAGTTCCAGGCCATCCTGCCCCTGAGGGGCAAGATCCTCAACGTGGAGAAGGCCATGGTGCACAAGATCTACGAGAATGAGGAGATCCGCAATATCTACACCGCGCTGGGCGTGCATATCGGCACCGAGGAGGACAGCAAGGCGCTCAACATGGAGAAGCTGCGCTACCACAAGGTGATCATCATGAGCGACGCCGACGTGGACGGCAGCCATATCCAGACGCTTATCCTCACCTTCTTCTACCGCTACATGAAGGAGTTGATCGAAAACGGATATGTCTTCATCGCCACCCCGCCGTTGTACTTGGTGAAGAAAGGAAAGGAAGGCGTGTACTGCTGGACCGACGAGGAGCGCGACCGCACCATCGAGCGCATGAAGGCCGGAAGCAAGGATGCCAGCGTGCACGTGCAGCGATACAAGGGCTTGGGTGAAATGAACGCAGAGCAGTTGTGGGAAACCACCATGAACCCCGAAACCCGTACACTGCGCCAGGTAACCATCGAGAACGGAGGGGAGGCCGACCGCATCTTCAGCATGCTCATGGGCGATGAAGTGCCCCCGCGCCGCGAATTCATCGAAAAAAATGCCATCTATGCCAAGCTCGACGTGTGAGCAGGCAGGCATGGCGAAGAAACAGGACAAGCCCCGGAAATACCGGGGCTTGTTGCATGGGGAAAGGAGATGAGGCCCTGGACGGGCCAAGCGATCAATAAACGGATGTGGATACTACGCCCGGGATCCGATATGGCGACATGGGGCCGTGCAATAGATTAGATGCGCCTTTCGCGCCTGCCCGGTGTGGACGAACAATGCAAGATGCCGCTTGAACCATGACCATAGACCAGCTTAATCGCTTGTCCGAGGATGATGCCCTTACCGCATTTGAACAGTGCTGCGGTGCTTATCAATGGATGGAGCGGATGGTATACTCACGCCCTTTCGAGGACCTCGCCGAGGTGTTGGAAACCAGCGATAACGTGTGGGATGAATGCGATGTGAACGACTACGAAGAGGCGTTTTCCTTCTTCCCCCGCATCGGGCATCCGGAAGACCTGCAGCCCTTCAAGCACCCGCAGGAAGGCCTGGATGGCCTCGGGGCGAAATGGGCCGGGCACGAACTGAAGGGGTTCGAGCTGGCCACAGCCGAGGAAATGGACAAGTTGAAGGATCTGGGAACGGCTTACGAGAAGAAGTTTGGTTATCTGTTCGTGATCAACGCCCCGGGCAAGAGCGTGGCCGAAGTGCTGGAGGCCATGGCGACCCGCTTGGGGAATGACCCCAAACAGGAGATCGAGATCGCAGCGGCAGAGCAGCACAAGATCACCCAACTGCGCCTGAAGAAGCTGCTGGCCTGAACCAGTGCGGCCGACGGCCGCCCCTGTCGGCCTATCGGACCAAGGTCACGTGCCCCAGCATCTCCTGCATCTCGATGCTGCCCTGGAAGTGGAAGGTCAGTTTCCACACGTAAACGTCGTTCATCGCTTCCGTTCCGTTGCGGCGCCCATCCCAACCTTGCGCAGGGTCGTTGGCCTCGAAGATCTTCTCACCCCACCGGTCGAATACCAGCAGCTGGAAGCCTTCCGGGGATATCCTGTTGCCTGATACCAGGAATACATCGTTCCGGCCATCGCCGTCGGGCGTGAAGGCATTGGGTACGTACAGCCCGGGAAGGCCCACCACCGGCAAGGGCACGCAGTAGGTGTCGGGGCATCCGTTGTCCGTGGTGGCTGTCAGGCAGATCGTGTATACCGCTTCGGCCCCCATGGGGAATTGGTGCGTGGGCGATACCTCGTTGCTGGTGGTGCCATCGCCGAAGCTCCAAGCGAAATGGGTGGCGTTGGCGCTGGAGGTGTTCGTCAATTCCACCACCGGGGCGTTGATCGCCACGGTGTCCGGATGCACGGAGAATCCGGCATGCACGGGGTCCGGACTGGTGATGGTGGCCGAGGTGGTCGCGCTGCAACCGTTCGCATCAAGCATGGTCACCGTGTACACGCCCGCACAGAGACCGGTGATCAGGTTTATCGGTAGGAGGTCACCTCCGTTCACAGCGAACAGCACCCCTTCGGGATCGGTGATCAGGATGGTGCCGTCGCAGCTCTCCGGGCATAACGTCGGCGTGGCCGACAATTGGTAAATGGTCAACGGTTCGGGCTGCAGGATGGTGAAGCTTGTGGTGGCCGCGCAATTGTTGGTGTCCAAGGCCGTCACGGTATAGTCACCCGCGCAGAACCCGATCCCGAGCGGCATTGTCCCGGTACTGCCGGATGACCACTGGTACACGTAGTTGCCGGCCAATACGTTGCCCCCCGTGGCTGCCACCGTTGCTTCCCCGTCGCAAGAGCCATAACACAACGTGCCCGTGGTCTCCACCGACAGGAGGATCGGGTCGGTGAACGTGATCGTCACGCTGTCGCTGCTCGCACAGCCTTGCGCGCTGACCGTGCTCCAGGTGAACGTGTAGGCGCCTCCCGCCGCAACGGTCACTGGTGTGGTGGGGGAGGCCGGATCTTGGATCGTTGTGCCTGCCGGGCCGGCCCACAGGCCGGAGGCCCAGGTGCCGGTTGCGCCCAAGGTGGCCTCATAGGTGCAGCTCACCTGGTCCGGTCCGGCGTTGGGCACGGGCACCACATGGATGTTCACCGTGGCGGTGGCCTGGTCGTTCGGGCAGGCAGGCGGGCCGTAAACCGTGTAGGTATAGGCACCCTGCATGTCGCCTGCCGGATCGAAGCTGGGGCCGTGGGGGAGCCCGTTCGGCGCGGTCCAGCTTCCCCCGGTATCCGGCGTGCCGCCCAGCACGCTGAACAGTTGAACGGCGGGTGCCTCCGGGCAAACAGTGATGTTGCCGTCGAGGCCGGCGAAGGGCATGGGGTTCACGGTGATGGTGATCGTGGCGCTCGCATTGGGGCAAGGTGCCGTGCCCGGCACCATGTAGGTGTATGCCCCTGGCGTATCGATCCCGGGGTAGAAAGCCACGCTGGTCGGCCCGTTCGGTCCCGTCCAGCTGCCGGTCTCATCGAAGTTGCCGCCCAAATGATCGGCCATGCTGATGGGGCCATCGCTGCTGCACAGGGTCAGGCTGCTGTCCGTGCCGGCATACACGGCCTGGGTAATGCCCACCGTGACAAGGGATGTGTCGTTCACGCAGGGCAAGGGCACCGACACCACATAGCTGTACGTTCCGCCGGGATGGCTTTGGGGGTCCAGCACACCGCCGAATGGCGCCCCGTTGGGCAGGTACCAATCGCCACCCGTGTGCGGCGTGCCCTGGAGAAGGGAGAAGAGGGACACGGGGGCATCGGAAGAGCAAATGGAGAGCATGCCGTCGCCGCCGGCATCCGCATCGGTCACCACGTTCACCTCAATGGTGGCGGTGCTTGACGGGCATGGGGGCATGCCTGCCACCGTGTAGGTGTAGTTGCCGGCAGGTGAACTTCCTGGAATGAACAGGCCGTTGAAGGCGCCGCCGCCCGGACCGGCCCACGTGCCGTTTGGTTGGGCCCCGCCCAAGGCCGGGAAGAGGTCCACCGGATCACCACTGGCGCACAGGTTGAGGATGTCATCCGTGCCGGCATCGGGTGCCGCCACCACGGTCACGCTCACCACGGCCGCATCGGCGGGGCACGGCGTGCTTCCCTGCACGGTGTAGGTGTAGTCGCCCGGGTTCATGGTGGCAGGGTTGAACAGGCCGCCGGTCACGGTGGAGGGGCCGGTCCACGTGCCTCCCGCATCGGGCGTTCCGCCCAAGGCATCGAAGAGGTCAGCAGCGGGGCTGCTGATGCAGAGGGTGAGCGCACCATCGGTCCCGGCATTGGGCGGGGCCACCTCGGTGATGGTTACGGTGCTGCTGGCGTTGGTGCAGGGCGGAGGCACGCTGATGGTATAGGTGTACACGCCGGGTGTCATGGTGGCGAGGTCGTATAGACCGCCATTGACGGTGGAGGGGCCTGTCCAGGTGCCGCCCGCATCAGGCGTTCCGCCCAGTTGTGCGAAGAGGTCCATCGCCGCATCGGTGGCACAGAGGGTGGCGCTGCCCGGTGTACCGGCATCGGGCGCGGCCACCACGGTGACGCTCACCACGGCCGCGTCGGCGGGGCACGGCGTGCTTCCCTGCACGGTGTAGGTGTAGTCGCCCGGGTTCATGGTGGCAGGGTTGAACAGGCCGCCGGTCACGGTGGAGGGGCCGGTCCACGTGCCTCCCGCATCGGGCGTTCCGCCCAAGGCATCGAAGAGGTCAGCAGCGGGGCTGCTGATGCAGAGGGTGAGCGCACCATCGGTCCCGGCATTGGGCGGGGCCACCTCGGTGATGGTTACGGTGCTGCTGGCGTTGGTGCAGGGCGGAGGCACGCTGATGGTATAGGTGTACACGCCGGGTGTCATGGTGGCGAGGTCGTATAGACCGCCATTGACGGTGGAGGGGCCTGTCCAGGTGCCGCCCGCATCAGGCGTTCCGCCCAGTTGTGCGAAGAGGTCCATCGCCGCATCGGTGGCACAGAGGGTGGCGCTGCCCGGTGTACCGGCATCGGGCGCGGCCACCACGGTGACGCTCACCACGGCCGCGTCGGCGGGGCACGGCGTGGTCCCCTGCACGGTGTAGGTGTAGTCGCCCGGGTTCA
>DAOKZW010000017.1:0-59935 GCA_035325445.1 Flavobacteriales bacterium | reverse complement strand
GCAGGATGGGGGCATCTGTGGCACAAAGGGTGGCGCTGCCCGGTGTGCCGGCATCCGGATTGGTCACGACTCCCACGTCCACCGTCGCGGAAAGCGTGGGGCAAGGAGCACTGCCATTCACGGTGTAGGTGTAGATGCCTGGCGCATCGGTGCTAGGAATGAAGGTCCCGTTCGAAGGTGTGTTGTTCGGACCTGTCCATATTCCACCGCCATCCGGTGTGCCGTTAAAACCGACCATCAACGATGTTGCAGGACTCGAGGAGCAAAGCGTCAAGCCTCCATCGATGCCGGGGTTCGGCAGTGCATGGATCACCACGTCCACGTTGGCTGACTGGTCGGGGCATGGTGCCACCCCTGCCACAGTGTAGGTGTATGTTCCGGCCTGCATGCTGGCGGGATCGATCATGCCGCCGTTCACGGTGCTGGGCCCGCTCCAGGTGCCTCCCGCATCAGGCGTTCCGCCAAGGGCATCGAAGAGGCTCTCGGGTGCACCGGAGTTGCACAAGGTGAGGCTGCCATCGGTGCCGGGCTCGGGCAGTGCATGGATGACCACGTCCACGGTGGCGGACTGGTCGGGGCATGGTGCCACCCCGGGCACGGTGTAGGTGTAGGTCCCGGGCTGCATGCTGGCGGGATCGATCATGCAGCCGTTCACGGTGCTGGGCCCGCTCCAGGTACCGCCCGCATCAGGCGTTCCGCCAAGGGCATCAAAGAGGCTCTCGGGCGCACCGGAGCTGCACAGGGTGAGGCTTCCGTTGCTGCCCGCATCAGATGCGGTGACCACATTTACCGTCACGGTATGGATCGTGGTGGAGGTTCCGCAGGGACTGTTGCCCGTGACACTGTAGCTATAGACGCCCGGAACGCTGGTGCCGGGAATGAACGTTCCGTTGCTGCTGCCTTGGTTCGGGTCTGTCCAAGTGCCTCCAAGCGGTGGTGTGCCGTTCAATTGGTCATACAGGTTGAAGGCACCGGCCGAGGCGCACACCGTGTACGATGCGGTGGTGCCCGGAACTGCCGGGTCGTCCACCGTGATCGTCATGCAATCGGTCACGGCACATGCAGGATGGCCAGCCTGCGAAGCGGTCACACAGTATTGCGTGGTTGATCCGGGCGTGGCCACGGGATTGGCAATGGCGGGATTGGAAAGGTCCGTGGCAGGGCTCCAGCTGTACGTCACCGCATTGGGGCAATTTGCGGTGCCCGTCCACACCACGCCATTTGCCGGGTTGTTGCCGCTGTACACGGCCACGCCATTGCTGTTCAGCAGGGTGAAGGACTGTTCGTTGGCGAACGGGATGCCCTTGTTGTAACTCAGGATGATGGTGGCGCCGTCGGGCACGGTGATGTTGGCGTATCCCGATGACCCGTTCATCAAGGTCCAGCTGGTGCTCACGCCATTGATGGTCACGGTCACGTACCCGTTCGCGTTCCAGCCATCACCGTATGAGTCGTACAGCCAAAGCACATAGTCGCAGTTGGTGGTGAATCCTCCGCCGAGCAGGTTGGCATTCAATTGCACCGGGTTGCCGCAGGTGGTGGCATCAGGCCCGGCACTCACCTGCAGGTCGGGTACGATGGTCACCGTCACGGTGGTGTCGTACGTGCATCCGAAATCATCGATCACCGTGTAGGTGAATGAGTGGTTGCCGGGCGCCAAGCCGCTTGTGCACACCTGGTTGCAGTTGGCCGATGTGCTCACAATGCCGGGCCCCGCCCAATAGGAGCTGTCGCAACCTGCACCGTACACGGGCGTGAATTCAAGCAATCCCGGATACAACGCCGGATCGAACATGATGCTCCAGTCGCAGATGAAGCCGTTGTCCAATCCCCACATGTCGCACACCTCGAAGGTCCATGTCCCGTTCAGCGGCGAGCCGATCAGGCCCGCAAGGGACTGCACGCTTTGGTAGGTGCCGCTGGGCAAGGTGCCGCCATTGCCGTTGTTGGCCCAGGTGCCGTTGGTGGCCGTCGGGCTCCAGCAGTAGTTCCAGCAGGTGCCTTGTATGTTCGGTGTGTTGTCGTTGTCCACCGGAACGCCCAGGTATGTGCCGCCACCGCCCTGTTGATGGAGCACCACCGTTTGCCCTGTGGGCCCTTTGATCCGAATGATCAGGTCCCCCATGTAGGAGTGCTCCATGTTCACGCAGATGCCCAGCAACTGGTTGATGTTGGTGAACGTCTGGCCCGGCGCGAACTGCGTGAAGGTGATCGTTGTGGTGAAGCATTGCCCCACGTTGTCGGGCAGGAAGAGGCCCCCGCCCAGGTCGCCCGATGGCAGCTCATTCCAGGTCGTCGGGGTCACCGTGCCGTCCAGGCAAAGGGTCTCGGCCGAGCAGGCGGTGCCCCCGGAGGTGCCGGTAAAACTGGGGTGTGTGCCCACCATGGTCATCAGGTCCACCAGATTGGTGCTGGCGCAACCGTTGTTGTCCTGCAAGTAGAGTTGTGCGGTGTAGGCACCCGGTTGGGTGTAGGTGTGGCTCACCACCGCAGGGGCATTGTCCAGGATCGTCCCATCACCGAAATCCCAGCGACGGTTGGCGATGTTGAAGCCGGGAGCGGCATAGGAGCCGCTGCCATTGAACGTGACCGTTTCACCCGGGCATATCTTCAGCGGCCCGTTGCTCCCGTGCGTGGCCACGGCCGTGGGCCGGTCGCAGGGCTGGTAGCAGGTGATGCTGGCCGCGAAAACACCCGTGCCGGTGTTGTTGGACTTGAACACCACGGTAAGGCAACCCGTGGGATTGGAGCTGCTGGCCGAAACCACCTGCCCTTGGAGCGAGGTACCCGTCCAGGTGCCCAGCACCGGTGCTGCCGTGCTGTTCCCGTCGTAGATCGTCATGAAATCAACGGGCGCCACGCCGGCCGTGCTCAGGTTGAAGGTGATGAAGTTGAGCGAGATCGCACCGCCGGGCTGGTCAGGACAGAGCGTGTAGGTGTAGTTCTCGTTGTTGCCGTAGCCGCCCGCACCCTGCCCGCCGCTGTCAAGCATCGCGCCCGAACAGGCGCTTTCCGTACCGTTGAAGATGGCGTGGGCCTGCCCCCAAGCATACACCGGTGCCAAGCACAGCATCAGTAAGGCGAAGATCCAGCGCATGCCGCACCGGAAAAGGGGGGAAGACAGGAGGGGGCTGTCCATCAAAAGGTTCAATAAACCGTGGAGGGGCTTGAAGCTGGCTGAAAATAACTGCTTACTCCATTGCTGGTGCGATATCGGCGCGGGAAATGGACGAATGCCCATATTGTGCCGACGGATGCCGGGAAAAACGATCAACCCCGATCCGGGGATAAGTTCACGTGGCCGCCCTGCTGGATGTTGGGCCCGCCGTGCAGGCGATTAACGCAGGATGGTGACATGCCCGCGCAGGTCGTGGTTCACCTGGGTGAACCGCGACTGGGCCCGCAGCATCCATACATATACGCCATCCTTCACCGGCTTCCCGTTGTACTTCCCGTCCCAGCCCGCATGGCGATCAGTGCTCTCGTACACCTTCTCGCCCCAGCGGTCGAAGACCATGAAGTGGAAATCGTTGTCCGCGATGTCGTTGCCCATCACGTACAACAGGTCGTTCACGTCGTCGCCATCAGGCGTGAAGGCCGTGGGCACGTACACCAGGAACACATCGTTCACGTTCACCAGGCGCAGCGTGGTGTCCGCGCACCCCAAGGCGTTCCACACCACCAGCTGCACAGGATAGTACCGCCCCGTGTCGTTCGGGAACGTGAATTCAGGGTCCGGCAGGGTGGAGGTGCCCATGCCGGCGAAATCCCACGCGTACCCCGTAGCCAGCGGGCCGGCCTGCTCCAGGAAATGGATCTCGTTGTGGAAGATGTCAGCCGGCCACCGCTCCCACCTGAAGTCCGCGCGCGGTACGCCCATAACAGTGATCAGCCCGGTGAAGGTGCTGTCGTACGAGCAGCCATTCGGCCAATGCACATTCACATGCACGTTGTGGATCCCGCTTTCGATGTAGATGTGTTCCATGGACATCGGCCGGTCGGGCAACGTGGCCCCATCGAAGAATTCCCAGTCCGCACGCGCCAGTCCCGTTGTGTCCTCCAGTTCCAGCTGTACCGTGAACGGTGTGCAGCCCAGCACGCTGTCCACGCTCAACACCAAGGGAGGGACGGGCGTGATCTGCACGTGTGTGCAGTGGGTCACCGGAGGGGTCTCGCAGCCGTCGCGGAGCGTGATGCAGAAGTCGGCGGAGTTGTACAGGCTCATCAACAGGCTGTTGGCATTCACCGCACCGCCGTCCCATTGGTAGGTGTAGTGGCCATCGCCGCCTTGAAACCCATCGGCCGTCAGCAGCACATCCACCTTGGGGCAGCTGGTCACCGTGTCCGCCCATTGGAACTGAAGCGCCGGCCTCACGGATACGGCCACGGCCGCCGTGTCCGATTTGCAGTTGTTCGCATCCGTGGCCCATACGTGGTAGGTGGTACCGGTGCTGGGCGATACGGAAACCGGTGAGCCTGTTCCGGCGCCCGGTGTCCAATGCATGGTGATCTGGCCCGTGCCGCCCGAGGCTGCGGCCGCCAATTGCGCGGTGCCCGTCAGGCAGATCACGGTGTCGGCGCTGGTGGAGGTGAGCTGCAGCGGTGCCGGTTCATGGATCGTTGCGGTGATGGTGTCCGTGCAGCCGTTGCCATTGGGGCCGTCGTGGATGATGATCTGGTAGGTGCCGCCGGGACCGGAATAGGTATCGCCATTGGAGGCCAGCGTGGTCTGCACCACGCCTCCCGTGTTGTTCTTCCACGTGTAATCCCACGGGCCATTCAGGCCCGAGCTCACCACTTGGATGGATCCGCCAATGCCGCCCGCACACAAATGGTCCGTTACCACCGCCTGGTTGGTGTTCGTGGAGGGCGGGTTCACCAGTACGCTGTCCACCATGCCGCATAGCGGGTGGCCTGCCGGATAGGCATGCAGGATATACCAGGTGGGCACCGTGGGCGAGGCGGCGGGGTAGGGCGAGGTGGTGCTCGAGAGACCGGCCGCCGGCGACCATTGATAGGTGATGGTCCCGGTGGGCAACGGAAGTTGCAGGCCAGGCTGCAGCACCAGCGGAGGGCCGCATTGCAAGGAGGGTGATATGTTGACACCCGGCGTGATGATGATGGTGAGCGTGGTGTCGTACGAGCATCCGAAGTTGTCCGTCACGGTGTAGGTGTACACGTGCGGCCCAACGTCCAAGGGATTGGCGATGTAGTGCAAGGGATTGACCGGGTCGTTGGTCAGCGAGGGACCGCTCCAGTAACTGCTGTCCGAGTGCATGATGCCCGGGTTCGGCGTGTACGAAATATCGTCCGGCAGGATGTTGGGGTTGAAGTTGATGCTCCAGGAGCAGATCGAACCGTTGTCGATGGCCCACAGATCGGTGAAGGTGAGGGTCCAGGTGCCGTTGAGCTGGCTGCCGATCAGGTTGGTGAACGGCTGCACCGGCGTGTAGGTGTCGGGTATCAATGCGTTGCTCGGAGGGGTGCCGCCCATCATCACGTGCGGGGTGGGGCCGAAGGCCGCGCAATTGGCCCAAGTGCCCCACGTGGCCGTGGGGCTGAAGCAGTACTCCCAGCATTCGCCCGGTATGGGGTCGAAGATGTCCGTGTCATTGGCGCCGCCCACATAGGTGCCGCCGCCCCCCTGTTGGTGCAGCATCATGCTTTGCCCGGTGGGCGAGGTGAGTTTCAGCGTGAAATCGCCCATGTAGGAGTGCTCCATGCTCACGCATACCGAAACGATGTCGTTGGCGCTTGTCATGGTGGCCCCGGGCTGGAAGGCCGAGAAGGTGACCGAGCTGTTGAAGGGTGTTCCGATATCGTCCGGCAAGGCCACCGGGCCTCCGAAGTTCACGTCGGGGATGCTGCTCCACGTGGTGGCGGAGATGGAGGTCAC
This sequence comes from Flavobacteriales bacterium, assembly GCA_035325445.1. GTDB lineage: Bacteria > Bacteroidota > Bacteroidia > Flavobacteriales_F > PHOS-HE28 > PHOS-HE28. The sequence goes on along the minus strand of DAOKZW010000017.1, from coordinate 54,039 downwards.
CGCCGTCAGGTCCACCGGCTCGCCGGCGCAGTGAACGATGTCGTCAAAGCCTTGGAACGTGGGGGTGGTGCTGATCTGCACCACCAGGTCCACCTGGTTGGTGTTCCAGCATCCATTGTCGTCCTGTACCATCAGGTGCACCATATGCTGGCCCGGCGGGTTGGGATAAATGTGGGACACCGTGGGGCCGCTCGTGCTGTCCAAGCTCCCGTCGCCAAAGTCCCACACGTATTGGACGATGTTGAACCCGCTGGCCGCCGTGGAGGTGCTGCCGTTGAAGAAGAGCTCCTCACCTTGGCAGATCAAGGCAGGCGAGGGCTCGCTCATCACGGCTGATGCGGTCGGAGGCTCGCAGGGATGGGCACAGCTGATGCTGGCGGCAAATACACCGGTGCCCATTTCATTGGAGGTGAACTCCACCGTGAGGCAGCCCGAGGTGTTGCCGAAGCTGGCCGCCACGATGCCCGGCGAGTTGGTGCCCGACCAAGTGCCGATCAAAGGGGCCGAGGTGTTCGGGCCGTCATAGATCGATAGTTGATCGGTAGGGATGGACCCCGCCGCGGACAGGTTGAAGATCACGAACGAAAGCGTGATCGAGCTGTCCGGGTCACCCGGGCAGATGGTGATGATGAAGTGCTCGTTGTTGCCGTACCCGCCGCCACCTTGTCCGCCGCTGTCCAACAAGGCGCCGGAGCACACGCTGATGTTCCCGCCATTGATGGGATAAGCGCCCGTCTGGGCAAAACCACGGGGCGCCAGCCACGCGGTGAACAGGATGGTAAACAGAAACGGGATCCGGGTCAACATCGGGTGGGGTGCGGGCAACTGTGGCAAGGACGTGTTTGGGCTGCCGAAAGGTGCCCGAAGATCTGCCCCGGGCATGGAAAAGATATTCCTTGAATGCCGGGTTCTTGGAAACCCGCGCCACCTGGCATCAGCGCACCACATGGAACTTGGCGGGGACGGGAAGGTCCCGGCCACGCGCCCGCACCTGGCTGCCCCTTGCCGGCAGGCGGCTTTGCGGTCATTGTTGCCCGGTGGGGTGGATGATGCATAAAAAACACGAGGGTGCGGCATCGGTCGGTGCCGCACCCTCGTGCATTCGGAAGGGGGGGGCGCCGCTCACGGCACCAATTTCACCGTTCCCGTGAAGGTTTCCGTCCCTTTCTCACCGTCCAGGTCCACCACCCACACGTACTCGCCCTGGGGCAGCACGGGGCCTTGGTTCCTCAGCTTGCCGTACCAAGGGCGCGTGGCATCATTGGTCTGGTACACCAAGCTGCCGCCCTTGTCATACACGTTCAACTGGAACTTGGATTTCAGTTCGAGCAGCGCTTGCGGCATGAAGTAGTCCTCTTTTCCGTCGCTATTGGGCGAGAAGGATGCCGGTGCGCCCAGATCGAAATCGCGCTCGATACGCAGCTCCTGCACCTTGCGGTCCGTGCAGCCGATGTCATTCGTCACCGTCAGCACCACCTGGTAGGTTCCCTTCTTGCGGTACACGTGGTCGGGGTTGGCCTGGGTGCTCACGCCACCGTCGCCAAAGTCCCACACGTAGTTCTTCGCCCCATGGGCCCGGCTCTCGAAGTGCACGCTGGGCATTTGCCCGGCGTGGTTCAACTTCAGGATGTTGAACGCCGCGTAGGGCGCTTCGTGGATCACGATCATGTCGCTGCTGGGCTTGTTGTGCATGGCGCCCACGCCCGGCGAGGACATGGAAAGCATCACTTGGTAGGAGCCCGGTTTGGTGAAGACGTGCTGCGGGTTCGGCTTGTTGCTGAAGCTGCCATCACCGAAGTTCCACAGGTAAATGCCGTCCTCCGGCATGTTTTCAACGGTGAACTCCACCGGTGAGCCGGGACACGCGTCCTTCATGCTCGCCTTGAAGGAGGTGCTGGCCGCAGCGGTTGCCGCCCCGGGGCGGGAGGGACCGGCGGGTGGTTCGGGCGTGCCCGTCGCCGTGTTCAATGCCGTGCCGGTGGTAGCCTGGGGGGCGGCTTCCTGGCCGTGCCGGGCGCCGTCGTTCCGCGCAGCGGGGGCGGTCGTGGGCAGCAGGTCCGTTCCCATCACCTCAGGGCCCACGGCCGCTGCTTCAGCAGCGGGTTTGGCGGTTTGCTCAGGAAGGGTATGCCCCTCGACGGTGGATTCCACCGTATCCTGCCCGGCACCGGGCAATTGTGATGCGGCTATCTGGCTTCCCGAGTCGCGCCCCAGGAAATAGGCCGTGCCACCGATCAACAGGCCGCTGGCCACCAGCAGGCCCGCCAGCCAGGCGCGCCCATGCCCCCAGCTGCGTACACCGCTGGCCAGCGCCCGTTCCATTTGGGCCCAATCAGCCGAGTTGAAGGGAACCTCGTAATGCTCCAGGCGCTCCTTCAACTGCCGCTCAAAGGCATCCAGTTCGTTGTTATTTATGGCCATGTTCCAAGGCGGATTGTCCTTCCTTTTTCAACAAACGCTTCAAATTGGCCTTGGCCTTCGCCAAGTTGCTTTTCGATGTCCCGATGGTGATCTCCAAGGTGTCCGCGATCTCCTTGTGCGACATGTCCTCGAAGACGTACAAGTTGAATACCGTCCGGTAGGCAGGGGTCAACTTCTGCATCGCATTGATCACATCCGCAGGCTTCAGGTCGCCCCAAGGCTCCTCCATGTCCTGCTCTTCCGGAATATCCTCGAACTCCTCCATGCTCCGGTCCTCGCCAAGCAGCAGGTAGGAGTGCTTCGAGCGACGGAAGTAGTCGATCGCCGTATTCACCATGATGCGCCGGATCCAGCCTTCCAAGCTCCCCGTGCGCGTGTACTCCGGCAAGTTCCGGAAAACCTTGATGAACCCATCTTGAAGGATGTCCTTTGCCTGGTCGTGGTTCTTGGTGTACCGCAGACATACCGCCATCATCTTCCCGTAGAAGAGCTCGTACATCCGCTGTTGGCTGCGGCGCTCGCCCGCGAGGCAGCCATCCAAGAGGCTGTCGTATGCAGGTCCGCTTTGCTCCATGCCCTTCCATGCAGGATGTTGACGCAGGTTTGCGTCCAAGGTTGCCAATTCTATCTCCGGAAGGCTCATTTTCCGGGACGGAAGGTATGAATTCGGGGTGAACGGAGCATGAAATGACGGCGACGCGGGCGCGAAAACCGCCCGGACCGCGGGCCTTACTTGCGAAATAGGGGCGACCGCCGCAACAAGCGGCCGGGGCGGGCGCAACCCCGGGCGAACGGGCCGCGAGGGCCAAGGAATGAAGGCGGCGGTGCATAACCTGTTGACGGATGGCAGGAAGTGATCAAGCCCGGCCCCCTAATTTTGCCCCCGCGAAATGGCTCGCACCGTTTTTTCACCAAAGCTTAAACCAAGCATGAAGATCACAGTTGTAGGGGCCGGTAACGTCGGGGCCACGTGCGCCGATGTATGCGCCCGCAGGGAGTTGGGGACCGAGGTGGTCCTGTTGGACATCAAGGAAGGCTTTGCCGAAGGCAAGGCCTTGGACATTTATGAGGCAGCCCCCATTAGCCTGTTCGATACACGCCTGGTGGGCAGCACCAACGATTACGCCAAGACCGCGAACAGCGATGTGGTGGTGATCACCAGCGGCCTGCCCCGCAAACCCGGCATGAGCCGCGACGACCTGATCGCAACCAACGCCGGCATCGTGAAGAGCGTCACCGAGAACGTGGTCAAGCATTCGCCCAACGCCATCATCATGGTGGTGAGCAACCCGCTGGACGTGATGACCTATTGCGCCTTCCTTACCAGCAAGTTCCCCTCGCAGCGCGTGTTCGGCATGGCCGGCATCCTCGACACCGCCCGCTACCGCGCCTTCTTGGCCATGGAATTGGGCGTGAGCCCCAAGGATATACAGGCTGTGCTCATGGGGGGCCACGGGGATACCATGGTGCCCCTGCCGCGGTACACCACCGTGGGCGGTATCCCCGTCACCGAGCTGATCGCAAAGGACAAGCTCGACGCCATCGTGGATCGTACCAAGAAGGGAGGCGGCGAGATCGTGAACCTGCTCGGCACTTCCGCCTGGTACGCCCCGGGCACCGCCGTGGCACAAATGGTGGAGGCCGTGGTGCGCGACCAGAAGCGCGTGTTCCCGGTGTGCGCCTGGCTGCAAGGCGAGTACGGCCTGAAGGATATCTACCTGGGTGTGCCCGTGGTGCTCGGCCGCAACGGCATCGAGCGCATCATCGAGCTGAAGCTCAACGATGAGGAGATGGCCATGACGCACCAGAGCGCCAAGGCCGTGAAGGAGGTGATGGAGGTGCTGGACCGCATGAACGTGCCCGCCTAAGGCCACCGACGAACCCAATAACGCGAGGGGCGCCACTGCGGCGCCCCTCTTTTTTATCGGGCCACCGCCAGCCGCGCGGCCCAATGCACTTGGCCGTTGCCCACCCGTACCAGGTAGAGGCCGGGGGCCACGCCGTCCAACGCCATGCGCCCGCTGGCACCCCGCATGGGCTGGGTGCGCACCTGCCGGCCCAAGCCGTCCAACAGTTCAATGCCCAGATCGGCCACCAAGGGGGCGTGCCAGCGCACCTCCACTTCACCGGCTGCCGGGTTGGGGGCCAGGGTGAACGGTGCGGCAACCGCCCATTCCCCGACAAGGTCGGGTTGAGTGCCGCTCTCATCCGTGGCCCAGAAACTCAGGCCTCCGCGATAATTCCCCACGATCAGGGCCAGATGGCCGTGGCCGAGGAAGTCGTACAGGACCGCCCCGGTGCGGCCACCCTCGCGCAGGCCCAGCCAAATGCTGTCCACCAAATTCCAAGTGCCGGCGAGGTTGTCCGTGATGCCATCGTACCGGTGCAGGCCGCCAATTTCACTGCCGACCACCAAGTTGGTCTGCCCGTCAGCATCCTTATAGAAGAACGGAACGCTGTATCCGGTACCGCTCCAGTATTCGTTCACGCGTACCCCGCCCAGGTTTTCCGTCTCCAAGTGCCATAGCGGTGCGGTGGCCGTGCCGGTATTGCGGTAGTGGTTGAGGTTGCCGTTTCGCTCGCCCACCACCAGGTCCAGCAAGCCGTCGCCGTCCAGGTCGAACAGCTGCGGGGTGGCGTTGGCCCCCACATCGATCACCGCGCCCTGGTCATTGGTCAACAGGCCTGAAGGAGTTTGGAACTGGGCCGTTTGGTCCGGAGAGATGTTCAGGAACAACCGCATGGTGCCTGCCAAGTCGCCCACGATCATATCGGGTTTCCCGTCGCCATTCACGTCCCCGAAGGCAGGGTGCAGCCCGGGGCCGAGCCCGAGCCCCGAAAGGCCGCCGTAGTCTTCATCCACCAGGCTGAAGACGGGGGACGTGGCCGTTCCCGTGTTTTGCAGCAGGGCCAAGGCGCCGCGGTAGCTGCCATCGGCGGGCTGGAAGTAGCCTTCATTGGCCACCACCAGGTCCATCAGGCCGTCGCTGTTGTGGTCGAACAGCACGGGCCGGGCGCCGGAGCCGAAGTCGAGCATTTCGCCTTGGAAAAGGTCCTCACGCTGGAACTGGAAGGTGGGGGCGGCGTCCGTGCCGGTGTTGCGGTAATACCATATACCCTGCGTGTTCGCACTTTCCGTGGCGATGTTGGGCGCCACCACCAGGTCCCGCCGGCCGTCACCGTCGATGTCCACATGGAATGCGCCCAGGAATTCGCGGAAGTGGATGGGCGTGCCGCCCGCCGGGAACACGCTGTCGGCGGAGATCATGTGGGCGTGGCTGGCGGTGCCGCCGTTGATCAGCGCGGAGAGATGGGGCGTTTGAAAATCGCCCAGGAGCAGGTCCATCAGGCCATCGCCGTTGAGGTCGATCGGCAGGGAGGTGCTGCCCGAATGGGCGCGCCCATCCACTCCGTCGTGCGACGGCCATGTGCCGGGATGCGGCATTTCCGGGTTGGGCACATTGTACGGACAGGGCATGTCCAGCGTGATGGCATTGCTGCTCACCGATACTTGGAAGTCGCCCCAACAGCGGCTCCGCACCTCGTACACCAAGCTGTCGCAATGGCCATATAGCTCCATGCTCAGGTTTTTGTGGTATTCGAGGATGTTGCCCCAAATGCTGAAGGTGACCACGTCCAGGTCGCCATCGCCGTCCATGTCCACGATGCCCGGCAGGTCCACGTTGCTCACATACAGGTTGGGGCTGATGGTGGGCACGTAGTTGCTGCCCACCTGCTCGTAGGCCAAGGTGAAGGAAAGGCCGGAGGCGTCGCTGGTGTTGCGGTACACGGCGAAGGCCCCGTTGGTGTAGGCGAAGATGTCCATTTTCCCGTCGCAGTTGTAGTCCCGCAACAGCGCCCAGTCGTGCAGCAGCGGGAGGGGATGCACGTCGTCGTAGTCGTGCGTCACCGTGTACTGCGCATGCCCCGTGGTGCCCGTGTTCAACAGGAATAGCTTGGCATCGCCCGACCGGTCCAGCAGGAAAAGGTCCATCAGCCCGTCCTGGTTAAGGTCGATGGCCGATACCTGGGGGGCGTTGAGCCCCCCGCCCCACGGCAAGGCCAAGGCCGATCCCCCCTTGAGCACCGGCACGTCGGGCATGAAGACGGGGCCGCTCTGGGCCGACAGGCACAGGGAGGCGGCCCAGGACAAAAGGGCGAGGGAGGTTCGGATGTTCACGGAAGCGGGGTTTGGGCCGGCAGCGAGCACTTGCGAAGGTACCGGAAATAGGGATCCATGGGCGGAGGGTGGACCGCGCAGGGCGTATTTTCACCATTCCATGCCCGGGCGTTGGGGGCCGCATGCCTATCCTTCTATATTTGCCGCCCCGTTGATCGGAATATCGGTACGGTCAGGCGAGGTTATCCCAAAAACCAATCAGTTTTCCCCATGCAGAATAAAGGTGCGCTTTGGGTGTTCAGCATCCTATTGGCGCTCGCCTGCCTTTGGCAGTTGTCGTTCTCCATCTTCACCAACAAGTTTGAGAGCAGGGCAGGCAAGGTGGCCACGGAATACGCGGATTCCGTCATGGCCGTGGCGGGCAACGAGAAGTTGAACTACGACTCCGTACGCCTAGCCCATGAGAACCGCTACATCCGCGAGAACGACGACCAGGTGGTGTACCCCGTGCTGGGCTATACCTACAAGGAGTGCAAGGAAAAGGAGATGAACCTCGGCCTCGACCTCAAGGGAGGGATGGCCGTTACCTTGGAGGTGGATATCCCCGAACTGGTGGACAACCTCAGCGGCAACAGCCAAGACCCCGCCTTCCGCCAAGCCATGGCCGCGGCACGAAAGGCACAGGCCACCACCACCAAGGACTTCATCACCCTGTTCGACGAGGAGTTCAAAAAGGCGGCCCCCAGCGCCAGCCTGGCAGCCCTCTTCAGCACCCAGGACAATGCCACGATGTTCCCCCGCGAAAGCTCCAATGACCAGATCATTGATGCCCTGCGGGACCAGGCCAGGCAGGCCGTGGACAATACCGAGAAGATCCTCCGCACCCGTATCGACAAGTTCGGCGTGGCACAGCCCAGCATCCAGAAGCAGGTGCTTTCCGGCCGCATCCAGATCGAACTGCCCGGCGTGAAGGACAAGGACCGCGTGCGCAATGTGCTCCAAAGCACCGCCAACCTCGAGTTCTGGGAAACCTTCGACAACTCCGACGTGTATGCGAGCCTGGCCGAGGCCAATGAAAAGCTGGCCGCCATGCTCCACCCCGAACTGGCCCGCAAGGACAGTGCGGCCGAGGTGGAAGAGGCCGTGGCCGATACCTTGGCGGCCAAGACCGAACAAGCCGCCGACTCCCTGGTGGCCACCGCCACCGATAGCTTGACCGATGCGCTCACCGACAGCGAGCTGAAGGGCGACAGCGTGTTGAGCGACGAAGAGAGCCTGGCCAAGAGCCCCCTGCTCAACCAAGGCCGCTTGTTGCCCAACATCATGAACAACCAGCTGATGCGCGGCGACGTGGTGGGCTATGCGGCCGTGGCCGATACCGCCAAGGTGAACGAATTGCTGAAGATGGCAGCCCCCAAGAGCCCCGACCCCAGCCAGGTGCTCAAGCTGCTGTGGAGCTCCAAGCCCGTGCGCATGGCCACCGCCGATGGGCGCGAACGCGATTTCCTCACGCTGCACGCCCTTCGTGGGCCCCGCAACGGCAAGCCCAAGCTGGATGGCAGCTACATCACCGATGCCCGCCAAGACTTCGACATGAAGGGCGATGCAGAGGTGAGCATGCAGATGAACGCCGAAGGAGCCCAGAAGTGGAAGCTCATGACCGGCGAGAACGTCGGCAAGCAGATCGCCATCGTGCTGGACGACCATGTGGTGTCATCGCCCAACGTGATGGGTGAGATCCCCGGTGGCCGCAGCAGCATCACCATGGGAGGGGCCGATGACCGCAACAAGAAACTGCAGGATGCCACCGACCTCGCCAACGTGCTGAAGGCCGGGGCGCTGCCGGCACCGGCCCGCATCATTGACGAAACCGTGGTGGGCCCCTCGCTCGGCGCCGAGAACATCAGCCGGGGCATGTGGTCATTCCTCCTCGCCGTTGTCATGGTGATGGCCTTCTTGGTCTTCTACTACAGCCGGTCCGGCCTGGTGGCCAACGTGGCCCTGCTCGCCAACGTGTTCGTGCTGATGGGCACCTTGGCATCCATCCAAGCCTCGCTCACCCTGCCCGGTATCGCCGGTATCATCCTTACCGTGGGTATGGCCGTGGACGCCAACGTGCTCATCAATGAGCGTATCCGCGAGGAACTGCGCGCCGGGAAGGCCCTGAAAACGGCCGTGGACCTGGGCTACAAGCATGCCCTTTCCGCCATCTTGGACTCCAACATCACCACGTTCGCCACCGGTGTCATCCTCTACTTCTTCGGTGGAGGCCCGGTCAAGGGCTTTGCCACCACCCTCTGCATCGGTATCGTCACCTCCCTGTTCACCGCCATCTTCATTACGCGCCTCATCATCGACCGCAGGCTGGAGAAGGGCAAGCCCATGAGCTTCTGGCATGATTGGAACAAGAACTTCCTGGCCCATGCCAACTTCAATTTCATGAAGCGCCGCCACCTTTACTACCTCGTTTCGGGAGCGGTCATCGCAGCCGGCCTGGTATCCATGTTCACGCGGGGGTTCAATGTGGGCGTGGACTTCTCCGGGGGGCGCCAGTACGTGGTGAAGTTCGATAAGCCCGTGGAGGTGGAAGAGGTGCGCGCGGCACTGGAGAATGCCTTCGTGGGGGCGGATAATGTCCGCAGTTCCACCAATGTGAAAACATACGGGGGCAAGGACCAGGTGAAGATCACCACCAACTACCTGATCAATGAGACGGCCCCCAACACGGATGAAGTGGTGGAAGGCAAGCTCAACGAAGCTTTGGCACACATGGGCGCGGCACCCCCGCTGGAGTCGCGCAAGGTGGAACCGTCCATCAGCGAAGACCTCCGCAACCACGCCATCTGGGCCGTGGTGCTCGGCCTTGTCGCCATCTTCCTCTACATCGTGGTCCGCTTCCGCAACTGGCAGTTCGGCCTGGGGGCCGTGCTCGCACTGGTACACGACACGCTCATTGTGATGAGCGTGTATTCACTCCTGTACTCCATCATGCCCTTCAGCCTGGAGATCGATGAACAGTTCATCGCCGCCATCCTCACCGTGATCGGCTTCTCCATCAACGACACCGTGGTGGTGTTCGACCGTATCCGGGAATACTTGGTGGACCACCGCAGGGATTCCTGGGTGAATGTGTTCAACAGGGCCATCAACTCCACCTTGGGGCGTACCATCAATACATCCATGACCGTGGTGATCGTGCTGCTGGTGATCTTCCTCTTCGGGGCGGACTCCATCCGCGGCTTCGTGTTCGCCATGCTTATCGGCGTGGTGGTGGGTACCTACTCCTCCATCTGCGTGGCATCGGCCGTGGTGGTGGATCTCCACAAGGACCAGCGCAAGGTGGAGGCTTGATCCAAGAAACATTCCGGTAACAGGAAAACAAGAAAGCCCCGCCTCGCCGGGGCTTTCTACTTTTACGGCCCCATGCACGTATTCCTCATTCTCGATATCGGCGGAGGGGAGCTGTTGGTCATCCTCCTCTTTGTCCTGCTGTTCTTCGGCAGCAAGGGAGTACCCGACGTGGCACGCACCATGGGGCGCGCCATGCGGCAGTTCCGGGATGCCAGCGCAGAGGTGCAGCGCGAGATCGAAAAAGGGGCGACCGAGATGAAGAAAGGGTTTGAGGAACAACGGAAGGCGTTCCGCATTGAACCGCCGGAGCATGCCAACCCGCAGCGGACAACCGGTGGCACGGACCCTATGGAAGCACCCGGCACGAAAGCGGAAGAGCAGGAGGCGGCCCGCTCCGAAGCCGTGGACGGTAAGTGAGGCCCACAGCGCGGCAGGTGCCTGCATGAGCCCTGATGACCCCGGCCGGAAGAGCCCGTTGGTCGATGCTGCACACCACGCGGCCCGCCGGATAGGTGCAGCCCTACAGCCCGCGGCCCGGGCGCTTCGGCCGCACACCGGAATGCCACGGGACAAACGTGCCGGAGGACCTGGCACCGGGAGTGCCCCGGTATAGGACACGAAGCGGTTGGGACATCCGCCGGACCGACGAACTTGCCCAACAAGGACCGGGAAGCCGGCGGCAAGACAAGTTGATGCCCGCATGGTTCGAAACAGAGCACCACCTGGAAGGCATGCGGGGAGGAAGCCGGGACCGCATGCCCTGCCTGGTAGGGGGGGTATGGCCGGGAAGCACCATTCTTTTTGGGCATACCCCTGTTTTTTCACACCTGTCGAAAAAAAGAACCATTTGCCGAGAGGCACCCCCCATGCCACGCGCATACTTTTGCGCAGCAAACACAAAAATACGATGTCCACCCTGAATTTGCGCGCCAAGGCGCTCTCGGACGTGCTGGGCCGCCAGCCCAAGGAGGTACACCCGCCCAGTGCAAGGATCAGCGACTATTTCGGGGTCAACGTGTTCAATGACCAGGCCATGCGCATGTTCCTCACGGTAGATGCCTACCGGGCAGTGCGTGCAGCCATGGACGGGGGCGAGCGCATCGACCGCCGCTTGGCGGACCAAGTGGCCAGTGGCATGAAGGAGTGGGCCGCCAGCAAGGGGGCCACCCACTATACGCACTGGTTTCAGCCGCTGAACGGGTCAAGCGCGGAAAAGCACGATGCCTTTTTCGAGCCCTTGGGCGAGGGGCGCAGCATTGAGCGCTTCGATGGCGGCATGCTCGTGCAGCAGGAACCCGATGCCAGCAGCTTCCCCAGTGGCGGCATACGCAATACGTTCGAGGCCCGCGGATACTCCGCATGGGACCCGGGCAGCCCCGCATTCCTCATCCACAACACCCTCTGCATTCCCACCATCTTCGTGAGCTACACCGGAGAGGCGCTCGATTTCAAAACACCGCTGCTACGGTCCATCAGGACCTTGGATGAAGCAGCCACCGCCGTGTGCCAATACTTCGACAAGGACGTCCGCAAGGTGGTGCCCACCCTGGGCTGGGAACAGGAATACTTCCTGATCGACGAGTCGTTCTACTACGCACGTCCCGACATCATGGCCGCAGGGCGCGCCCTCTTCGGCCACGGGCCTGCTAGGGGGCAGCAGCTGGAAGATCACTATTTCGGAAGCATCCCGGACCGGACCCAGGCCTTCATGCGCGATTTCGAGACCGAGGCGCTGCAACTGGGCATACCGGTGAAGACACGCCACAACGAGGTGGCCCCCAACCAATTCGAATGTGCACCTGTGTTCGAGGAGATGAACCTCGCCGTGGACCACAACATGCTGCTGATGGACGTGATGGAAAAGACCGCCCGGAAGCACGACATGCGGGTGCTTTTCCATGAAAAACCTTATGCCGGCGTCAACGGCAGCGGCAAGCACAACAACTGGAGCCTGGCCACCGACACCGGGGTGAACCTGCTCAACCCCGGTCGTACACCCAAGGAGAACATCCGCTTCCTGGCCTTTTTCGTGAACACCATCGCCGCCGTGCACGCCCACGCCGACATGCTCCGCGCCAGCATCGCCTCGGCCAACAACGACCACCGCCTGGGGGCACACGAGGCGCCCCCGGCCATCATGAGCGTGTTCGTGGGCAACTACCTCAGCGCCCTGCTCGATGACCTGGAGAAGAACATCAAGGCCAAGATGAGCCCCGCCAGCAAGACCGAGCTCAAGCTCGACATCGGCCGCATACCCCGCGTGCTGCTGGACAATACCGACCGCAACCGCACCGCCCCGTTCGCCTTCACCGGCAACAAGTTCGAGTTCAGGGCCGTGGGCTCCAGCGCCAACTGCTCCGGGCCCATGACCGTGCTGAACACCATGATGGCCGCGCAACTCAACGCGTTCAAGAAGGATGTCGACGCACTGCTCGCCAAAGGCGTGAAGAAGGATGAGGCCATCCTGCGGACCATCCGCGAGCTGATCGCCAAAAGCAAGGCCATCCGGTTCGAGGGAAACGCCTACGGAGAGGAGTGGAAGCAAGAGGCCGCAAAACGCGGGCTGTCCAATATCCCCGATACGCCCAGGGCGCTCGATGCCTGGGCGCACAAGGAAACCATCAAGCTTTTCAAGGAGATGGGCGTGTTGTCTCCAAAAGAACTGGAGGCCCGGCACGAGATCGAGCTCCACAACTACACACTGAAGATCCAGATCGAATCCCGCGTGTGCGCCGACATGGCCACCAACCACGTGCTGCCGGCCGCCGTGCACTACCAGAACAGGCTCATTGAGAACGTGAAGGGCCTGCAAGAGGTGCTGGGGCGGCAGGAGGCCGCCAAGGCCACCGCCACCCAAGTGGAGCTGATCAAGAAGATCAGCGGACATATCGAGGAGGTGCGGGCACTGAGCATCGCCATGACCCAGGCACGCAAGGCCGCCAATGTGATCGATGACCAGCGCGAAAGGGCCATCGCTTACTGCGACCGCGTAAAGCCATTCCTGGACCGCATACGATACCACAGCAATAAGCTGGAGCTGCTGGTGGACGATGAGCTGTGGCCCCTGCCCAAGATGCGCGAACTCCTGTTCACCCGCTGAGCAAACCGGCCGGAAATGCCGTAAACCGTTGGACCGGTGACCAAAAAACAACCCGGGCTGCCGATCGTGGGGGACTTTGCTTATTTTCGCCCGGCCCCCGATCCATGGGGCTTTTATCTTCACCACATGATGAGCATGAAGAAACTCTTCACCTCCCTCGCATTCATGGGCTTGTGCACGCTCGGCGCCATGGCGCAGAACAAGCAGTCCGAGGAAGCGGACGAAGCGTTCAAGAAGGGCTATTACGCTAACGCCATCGAACTGTACAAAAAGGCGTATACCACCGAAAAAAAGGCCGGTGAAAAGGCGCGGCTCATCTTCCAGGTGGGCGAGGTATACAGGGTCATGGGCGATGCCGAGAACGCCGGCGTGTGGTACGAAAAGGCCAACAAGGCACAGTATCCCGACCCCATCACCTACTACTACATCGGCGAGGCACTGAAGGAACAAGGGAAGTATGCCGAGGCCATCGCGGCGTACAACAAGTACAAGGAAAAGAACCCCGGCGACCTGCGCGCCGATGCGAGCTTGGCAGCCTGCCAGCAGGCACAAGCATGGGTGGATGCGCCCTCGCGCTACAAGGTGGACCCCGAGGTGCTGCTCAATAGCCCGCAGTATGATTTCGGGGCTGCATACTCCGACAAGCGCAACAGCGACGTGGTCTTCGCCAGCAGCAGGCCCGCAGCCACCGGCACCGAGACCGACGGCATCCTGGGTGAAAGCTTCACCGACCTCTTCGCCAGCAGCCGCGATAAGCTCGGAAAGTGGAGCGAGCCCGTGCGCCTGCCCGCTTCCATCAACACCCCCGCCCACGAGGGCAATGCCACCTTCAACGCCAAGCGCAACGTGATGTATTTCACACGCTGCCCTCGCGAGAAGAAAAAAGCATTCGGGTGCGACATCTGGATGAGCAAGAAGGTGGGCAACAACTACAGCGATCCCGTGATGCTGCCCTTGCGGCCCGAGCAGGACAAGAAGGACACCACCACCATCACCATCGGCCACCCCACGCTGTCGCCCGACGACAATACCCTCGTGTTCAGCAGCAACATGCCCGGCGGACAAGGCGGAAAGGACCTGTGGAAGGTGAGCCTCGACAAGAACGGAATGCCGGTGGGAAAGCCCGCCAACCTGGGCAAGGAGATCAATACGAAGGACAATGAGATGTTCCCCTTCTGGAGGAACAACGGCGACCTCTATTTCGCCAGCAACCGCATCGGCGGCATGGGCGGCATGGACATCTACCGCGCGGCCAAGACCGGTGAAGGCACCTGGGGCCATGTGGAGAACATGAAGTACCCCATCAACAGCTCCAGCGATGACTTCAGCATCGTCTTCGATGGCGACGAGGAGCGTGGCATGTTCACCAGCAACCGCCCCGGCGGAAAAGGTGAGGACGACATCTGGCGCTTCTACGTGCCCGACCTGGTGTTCGCCCTGCAAGGCGTGGTGAAGGACAAGGTGACCTTGGCCCCGCTGCCCGACGCACGCGTGGAAGTGGTGGGCACCGACGGTTCCAACTACAGCACCCTCACCGATGCCAGCGGCGGATTCAACTTCGAGGAAAACGGGCGCGACCGCTACATCAAGGAGAATACCAGCTACACCATCCGCGCCAGCAAGGACAACTACTTGGTGGTGAACGACCAGATCACCACCGTGGGCCTCACCGAAAGCACCACCTTCGTGAAGGAATACCTGCTGCAGCCCGCCGCCAAGGATGTGGCCATCGAGCTGCCCGAGGTGCAGTTCGACCTGGACAAGGCCACCCTGCGCCCCGAGGGCAAGGACTCCTTGCAGGTGCTGTACAATACGCTCATCGAGAACCCCACCATCATCATTGAACTGGCCGCCCATACGGACAGTCGCGGTTCCGACAAGTACAACATGGACCTGTCGCAGCGCCGCGCGCAAAGCTGCGTGAACTACTTGGTCACCTTGGGCATCGACCCGGCACGGATGTCCGCCAAGGGCTACGGTGAGTCCCGCCTGCGGATCACCGATGTGGAGATCGCCAAGATGGCCACCAACGAGGAGAAGGAGGCCGCCCACCAGCGAAACCGCCGCGTGGAGTTCTCCGTGAAGAGCTTCGACTACGTGCCCAAGGAGCAGGGCACACCGTCCAATTAGCTTGACCGATGAATTGTAAAGGCATCCCGTGATCCACGGGATGCCTTTTTACATCCGCCACATGAAAGAGGAAGCCTCGCGCTACCAGCAGCGCGGCGTAAGCAGCGCCAAGGAGGACGTGCACAAGGCCATCGCCAAAGTGAACAAGGGCTTGTACCCGAAGGCCTTCTGCAAGATCGTGCCCGACGAGCTCGCCGGAAGCCCCGACCACTGCGTGGTGATGCACGCCGACGGCGCAGGCACCAAGAGCGCACTGGCATACGCCTACTGGAAGGAGACCGGCGACCTGGGCGTATGGAAAGGCATCGCGCAGGACGCCGTGGTGATGAACCTGGACGACCTGCTGTGCGTGGGGGCCATCGATAATATCCTGCTTAGCAGCACCATCGGCCGCAACAAGCGACTGGTGCCGGGAGAGGTGATCGGAGCCATCATACAAGGAACCGAGGAGTTCCTGGAGGAGATGCGGGCCTTGGGCATCGGCATACGCAGCACCGGCGGGGAAACCGCCGACGTGGGCGACCTGGTCCGCACCGTGATCGTGGACAGCACCGTAACCTGCCGCATGCGCCGGGATGAGGTGGTGGACAATGCCCGCATACAGGCCGGGGATGTCGTGGTGGCATTGGCCAGCTACGGACAGGCCACCTATGAGAAGGAGTACAATGCCGGCATGGGAAGCAACGGGCTCACCAGTGCACGCCACGATGTGTTCCACAAGGAATTGGCCCGGCGATTCCCGGAAACCTTCGACCCCGGCACGCCCGCCGAACTGGTGTACTCGGGACAGGCCGCGCTGACCGACCCTTTGCAGGGAACGCCCCTGGACCACGGCAAGGCGGTGCTGTCGCCTACGCGCACATACGCGCCCGTGGTGCGCGAGGTATTGGCGGCCATGCGCAAGGAGATCCACGGCATGGTCCATTGCAGCGGCGGCGCACAGACCAAGGTGCTGCACTTCGTGGACGGCTTGCGCGTGATCAAGGACGATCTCCTGCCCATCCCGCCCCTGTTCCAGGCCATCCAACAGATGAGCGGCACCTCGTGGCGCGAGATGTACACCGTGTTCAACATGGGCCACCGCATGGAGTTCTATGTGCCCGAGGTGAGGGCAGCGGAAATCGTGGCCATTTCGAAAAACTTCGGCATCGCCGCCCAAGTCATCGGAAGGGTGGAGGAGGCCCCGGCCAAGGAGGTGTTGATCAAGAGCCCGCACGGAGAGTTCCGCTACACCGGGTAGCCAATTCCTCCCGCCCAAAGCCCCAACCCCCAACCCCATTTTCTCGTTTTTCAGCTCCCCCCCATGACCGACCTGCTCACCAAGCTCTCCGCTATCCATGATCGCCGCGAGGAGGTGGGCAAGCAGTTGGCCGATCCCGTGGTGATCGCCGATCAGAAGCGCTTCGTGGAACTCAACCGCGAGTACCGCGACCTGGCCCCGGTGGACGAGGCCTACCAGCGGTATCGCAGGGCCGTGGAGGGCCTGCGGGGGGCGGAGGAGATCCTGCGAACGGAGAAAGACCCCGAAATGGTACAGCTCGCCAAGGAGGAAAAGGAGGAATTGGCGGGGCAGATCGGGCAGATGGATGAAGAAATACGCCTGTTGCTGGTGCCCAAGGACCCCAACGACGAGCGGAATTGCACCATGGAGATCCGCGCCGGCACCGGAGGCGATGAGGCCGGCATCTTCGCTGGGGACCTCCTGCGCATGTACACGCGCTATTGCGAGGATCGCGGGTGGAAGGTGGAGGTGGCCGACGTGAACGAGAACAGCGCGGGCGGCGTGAAGGAGGTGGTGCTCAACGTGGAAGGCACGGGAGCCTACGGCGTATTGAAGTTCGAGGCCGGCGTGCACCGCGTGCAGCGCGTGCCCAAGACCGAGGCCAGCGGGCGCATCCACACGAGTGCGGCCACCGTGGCCGTGCTGCCCCAGGCCGAGGAATTCGACGTGGAGATCAAGGAGTGCGACGTGAAGATGGAGACCGCACGAAGCGGTGGTGCCGGTGGCCAGAACGTGAACAAGGTGGAGACCAAGGTGCGGTTGACGCACATTCCCACGGGCACCGTGGTGATGTGCCAGACCGAGCGGTCGCAGCTGGGAAACCGCATGAAGGCCATGCAGATGCTGCGGAACAAGCTCTACGATGAAAAGGTGCGCGCAGAAGAGGAAGCCCTCACCGTCCATCGGCGGAGCCAAGTGGCCAGCGGCGACCGCAGCGCCAAGATCCGCACCTACAACTACCCCCAAAGCCGGATCACCGACCACCGCATCGAGTTCACCGTACACAACCTGGCCGAGGTGATGGACGGCGACCTGCAGCCGCTGATAGATGCGTTGCAGCTGGCCGATCGCACCGAGAAGCTCAGGGCCGGTGAAGGCGCCTGAGCTGTGGAAAGAACCCGCACCCCGCACCGCGCCCCCGTGCTTTACTTTGGCGCATGGCGGAGTTTACCGTGCTGATGGGCGGAAACCGGGGGGACCTGAAGGCCACCTTCGGAAGGGCCATTGAACTGATCGAGGGGAGGATAGGCATCGTGCTGGCCATCAGCCGCGACCATTGGACGCAGCCGTGGGGCTTTGAGGATGAACAGTTGTTCCTGAACCGGGCCGTGCTGGTGGCGTCGGAGCTGGCACCGGCGGAAGTGATGAACAGGCTGCTCGCCATAGAGGATGAATTGGGCCGGCGGCGCCCGGCAGGCGGCGGCCTGGTCCCCCGTACCATCGACCTCGATATCCTCTTCATCGGGGACCTGGTGATCGATACCCCCGCACTGACCGTGCCGCATCCGCGCATACCCGAAAGAACCTTTGCGCTGGGGCCGGCCGCCGACATCGTCCCCGGCCTCGTGCATCCGCATACCGGGCAAACCGTCCTGCAAATGCTCAATACGGCCCTTCGCCACACATGAAGCCACCATACGGATACATCGCCGTGGAAGGCCTCATTGGCGCGGGAAAGACCACCTTGGCCAAGCGGCTCGCCGCCGAATGGGGCGCGGAGACCGTGCTGGAAGAGTTCGAGGACAACCCCTTCCTGCCCAAGTTTTACGAAGACCCGGGCCGCCATGCCTTCACCTTGGAGCTTTCCTTCCTGGCACAGCGCTTCCACCAGCTGAAGCGGGTGGGCGAAAGAACACTCTTCCAGCCCATGGCCGTGGCCGACTATTCCATCGGCAAGTCGCTGGTATTCGCGGGTGCCACCCTGCCGCCGGATGAGCACCAGCTGTTCCGCGACCTGTACACCATCATGTACAGCGGACTGCCCAAGCCCGAGCTGCTGCTGTACCTGCACATGCCCATGGAAGTGGTGCGCCAACGCATCCGGTCCAGAGGCAGGTCCTACGAACAGCAGATCAGCGCCAGCTACCTCGGACAGCTGCAGGAACGATACCTGGACCACCTCCGGAAGCTGGAGGGCGTGCGGGTGATCGTGCTCGACATCAACGGAAGGGACCTGCTCAAAGAGCCGAAAGCATACGCCGACCTGATGGACCTGCTGACAGCCGAAAGGGCGCAGGGGTATTACCTGGAGCGGCTCTGAAGGGATCCCGAACGGGCTCCCGGAGGTTCCCTGAAGGTTGCCCGCCATCCCGGCAGGGCAGGCCGGCCAGGGAAGGTTGGCCTTGGACTCACCACGGCATGTGTACAAATGTTGGCATGCTTTGGGCAGGGCGTGGCGCGGGCCGTGGTTAAGTTTGCCGCGATCTGGATAAAAACTAACTGATCAACACATGGAAAAAAATCACCTTGCAGGTTACGCCGTGTTGGCCGCGACAGCCTTGGTGGTCGCCGGTTGCGGCGGATTAGGGAAAATGGACAAGTACGCCTCAACCATCAAACACACGGTGGAGCCCGATCCGCTGATCGTGCAGGGCGATACGGTCCATGTCAACATCAATGGGAATTTTCCGGGGAAATATTTCTACAGGAAGGCCCAAGTGGAACTGACGCCGGCCGTTACTTGGTCCGGCGGGGAGGCCCCGCTGAAAATGGCCGGGTTCCAAGGGGATAAGGCCGCTGGCAACTATACCGTGGTGCCCTACGAATCCGGAAAAGCCTTCAGCTACAGCGACAAGGTGGCCTACAAGCCCGCGATGGCGGAAAGCCAGCTCATGCTCAACATCCTGGGCAAGCAAGGCAGCAAGGAGAAGCCCTTCACCGCCGTGAAGCTCGCCGATGGCGTGATCACCACGCCTTACCTGGTGCAAAGCGACGACCGCGTGATCATTGGCGCCGATAAGTTCGTGCGGGTCACCACCCACAGCGCCGATGCCACCATCAACTACCTCGTGGCCTCCGATGTGGTGCGCCCCACGGAGCTGCAGGACAAGGATGTGAAGGACGTGGCGGCCTTCGTGAAGGCAGGCATGAAGAATCCCCGCATCACTTGGAAGGGCGTCACCATCGATGCATGGGCCTCACCCGAAGGCGAGGTGCACATGAACGAGAACTTGGCTGAGAAACGGGCCAACTCCGGCAAGCGCTGGATCCAAGGCGTGCTTGCAGCCAACAAGGTGGACACCAAGGCCGCCGGCTTCTACACCCTCAACCCCCGCGGAGAGGACTGGGACGGCTTCAAAACCGCCATCCAGGCCAGCAACTTCAGCGACAAGGACCTGGTGCTGCGCGTGCTGGAGATGTACCCGGACGTGAACCGCCGCGAGCAGGAGATCAAGAACATGGCCGCCACCTACAAGGAGATCGCCGATGGCATCTTGCCCAAGCTGCGCCGCTCCGAGATCAAGGTGGTGTATGAGGTGAACGGCTATAGCGACGAGGAACTGACGGCCCTGAGCAAATCCAACCCCGATACCCTGAAGATCGAGGAGATCCTGAAGGCGGCCACCCTCACCAGCGACCTGAATGAGCAACTGCGCATCTACCGCGAGGCCGAGCGCATGTACCCCCAGGACTGGCGCACCGCCAACAACGTGGGCTACGTGCTCTTCCAGCAAGGCAAGAGCGCCGAGGCCGAGGCCCAGTTCCAAAAGGCCAACGGCATCCAGAACAACCCGGTCAGCTCCAATAACCTCGGGGTCATCGCCCGCCAGAAGGGTGATCGCGCCAAGGCCGCCGAGCTCTTCGCCAAGGCCACCGATGCCGGTGCCGATGTGAAGTACAACCAAGGCATCATCGCCATCCAGAACGGCAACTATGCCGCCGCCAACAGCAGCATGAGCGGCCAGAACACCTTCAATGCCGCACTGGCCAAGATGCTGGGCGGAGATGCAGCCGGTGCCGGCACCATCCTTTCCAACAGCCCGGACAAGGACAGCGCCATGGGCCACTACCTGGCCGCCATCATCGCTGCCCGCACCAACAACGGTGAAGGCGTGCGCAGCAACTTGGCCGCCGCCGTGGCCAAGGATGCCAGCTTGGGCGCCAAGGCCAGGAAGGACCTCGAGTTCCGCAACTACAAGGACAACCTCGGCTTCTAAGCCGAACGGCCTGACGGATTGCAAAAAGCCCTCGCCAAACGGCGGGGGCTTTTTCGTTTAGCTTAGGGGCATGGAACCGAGGGACGCGGTGTTGCAGGGGTATGAAGCCGGCGGGTCTCTTTTACCCGGACGCAATTACTCCAGCGATTCCTACCGCTGGGGCTTCAATGGAATGCGCAAGGATGACGAGATCCACGGCGCTACAGGCACCAGCTACGACTTCGGCGCAAGGCTCTACGATCCAAGGGTGGGCAGGTGGTTGAGCATCGACCCCGCCGCACGAGAATACCCTACTCTTTCGCCCTATGTGTTCGTGGCCAATAACCCCATCTCTTTCGTAGATCCTGATGGCAAGAAGATCCGGCCCACGAACAGCCGTGCCAAGGCAACACTTGAAACAGCATTCAATAAGACCTTCGAGCGTTTCCCTGAGTTGAGAAACCGAATCGTGTACACGAACATTGGAACATCAACCAGTGGACAGGCAGTCAATGCATTCGTCTTTGCAGAAGACATGAAGGATAGCGAGGGCAATACCCTGTCCCTGGCATCTGCTAAGCGTATCATCAAGCAGTCTGACATGTCGGCTAAAGAGAAGCTGGTCGCTTTGTCCTATCTAGGTGCAGTTGGACAGATGGATGTGAACGAATTCCAACAGGACTATGACCCCGCGACTCAAAGCTCATACGGCGTATTAACGAACAACGGTAACTTGGCTAGGAAAGCTCAAGAGGCGAGAGAAGCGTTTGACCGAGGCGACACGCAAGCGAATCAAGATGCCGTTCGAACTGCCGCCTACAGTCAGTCTGGTGAGGCAGAGTTCCAATACTATCCCAATCAGCCGGGTGGTCCTAATCCTGAAGTGACCTTAGGGGGGACTAATCCGCCCCAGAAGGCGCGAATTTTTGGAGTGTACAATTACAAGGATGCTCCGAACGACGTAGCTGGTTCACAAGAGGCGATAGATCGTGTAATGCTCCACATCACGGGCGGAAGTGAATACATCGATCAAGGTGCGGGCATCAAGTACTCAATGGATAAGGAAGGCAACCAGTCGCAGGCACCTGTGAAGAAGAAATGATGTGGGCAAGAAGCTTGATCCTGGTGCTTCTCGTGTCATCATGCTCGCGCCCTATAGAGAGACCAATTACCAGTGTGGCTCTCCCCGTGTGTGATCGATCCAGCTATGGGAATGCTGAAGGTGATACCGCGTACTACTACTCGGAGGCGATTGACACTAGTGATTACTACTTCTTCGAGGTGTTCTTTTCATATGGCGAAGATGTAGACGAAGCCTGTAGCGCCAGAGAGGTGCAAATCGTGACATCCAAGAAGTCCGGCGCCCTCAAGTCGATTTTAGTGAAAAGCCAGAAGGGACATGTGTATATGCTGATGGACTCTTGCCAAATGCAAAAGCTGGAAACAACGTACTGACCGCTCGCGCTAACTCGGATATCCGCAGCGAGTGCTTCAGCTACGCATACGCCTTCCTCGCCTTCGCATCCCTGAGCAGCCCATCCAGCGCGAAGAAGATGCCTTGTCGATCGGCCTCGGATAATTGCTGGATCTCGGTGATGCGCTTGATCAGGTCCGTGTCCAGGAGCACCTCGGAATTCCCCACCAAGTAATCGAGCGACACGCCCAGGGCTTGGGAGATCTTGGCGGCCACCTCGATGGAGGGTTTCACCTCATCGCGTTCGTAACGGCCCAGGACCACGCCCATGGTGCCGATCTTCTTGGCGAGGTCGCCCTGGGAAAGTCCTTTCTCCTTGCGGATGGCGGTGATGCGCTTGCCGAAGGTGCTCATACCGAAGTGTTGTTGAATGCACTGCAAATGCAGCAGCAGCGCGAAACTACGAAGCATAAGGGTGCGAGAAGAAGCGGGTATGTTTGGTGATGGCAAGCCGATATGCTACACTTGCAGCAGATAAGTGCTTAACGAACTTTTTCTGATCCCCGGAACGACCATGGCCAACCTGATCGAAGGACCCGCCGGCACGCTGGCGCTGCACAACCCACTGTTGCACTTGGAAGTGTTGGGAGGCGTGAAGCTCGAAGGCTTGGACCGCATGCGCGTAACGCTGAAGGTGGCGATCCCCATAATTGGCGCGAGCTTGTAGCTCGTGCCCCCGTGTTCCGCTAACCCCGCATGCCCGCGCTCGCCTTTTTGGCGAGCGCGCATGTTGTTAGGGCCTCCGATGCATATCGGAGCGCCCGCCTATAGCTCCCCTCAACGCTTGACTCTTGCGTTGAACCCGATCGCCCCCACCGTGTACAGTATGCCAAAACACCATCATGCCTGTACGGATCCGCACGCTTCTCTTCACCCTTGCCCTGTTCACCACCCTGGTCGCCCGCCCGCAGGCCATGGGCAACCTTATGTACGAACAGAACAGCCGCATCTTCTTCCAGCAGGCCGAACAACCCGTGAAGGCCACCGTGCAGGGCAACCTGTTGGTGTTGGAGGTGAACGCCATGATGAACATGCGCGCCGACAGCTACCTGGCGATCTTCAACATCACGCAGCTGGGGCAGAGCGCCGAGGAAGCCGACAGCCTGATGAACGCCCGGGTAGAGGGCTTCACGCGCCGGGTGAAGAAGGACGGCGTGAAGGAGGCCGACGTGTTCACCGACATGCTCTCCTTCGTGCCCGTGTACGAGATGGAGGCCACGAAGAAATTGTTCAGCACCACCTACCAGGAGGTTCCTGCCGGATTTGAGATCCAGAAGAACATCCATGTCAAGTTCCGCGATGCGCGTATCCTGGACAAGTTGGTGACCGCCGCGGCCAAGGAAGGGATCTACGACCTGGTGAAGGTGGATTTCTTCGTCCACCAGCAGAGCGCCTGCTACGACACCCTGCGCCTATTTGCCACCAAGCTGTTGCAGCAAAAGTTGGACAACTTCGACAAGCTTGGCCTGCAGGTGAAGGAAGGCCACCGCACTGCGGCCGAAAAGAACGGGGCCTACTTTCCGCTGGACCGCTACACCGCCTACCAGAGCCGCACCCAGGCCAGCCTGAACAGCCGACGCAAGGGGCAGGTGGTGAACGATGTGCGAAAGAGCAACACGCTGTTCTACAACAAGGTGCCCTATGGCCAGTTTGACATCGTGCTGCACGCGGACATCACCGAGCCGCCGGTGCAGTACACCTACAACCTCACCTTGTATTGCCAGCTCCCCGAGGCCTTCCGGGACAAGAAGGGGGAGAAGGAGGTGAAGGAGATGATCAAGTACCTGCTGATCACGCCGGACGGCCAGGTGAAGGAACTCAGCATGCGGGGCAAGTAACGCACCCGTCCCAAAAGTGGCGCGAGCTTACAGCTCGTGCCCCGTAATTGGCGCCGGCCCGCACGGCCTTACGCCTCCATCGCCGCCACCGTATCCTCATAGGTGATCTTCCGGTGGGAGGTGTTGTAGCTGCACGCGCCGTTGCAGATCACCAGCACCTGCGGTGATTCGTGCTGGATTCCATAGCGCGTTTCCACGGCATCGGAGATGTCGCGGTGGGCCCAGAGGTCCAGGTAGTAGGCCCGGTGGCTGGCGTCATCGGCCGCGGTCCAATCCTTTTCCAGGCGTGCCAAGGCGCCTTTGCTGATCGGGCACGTGGTGCTGTGCTTGAAGATCAGCACGGGCTTCTGCCTGGACAGGTCGTCGATCCGGTCCAACTGTCCCAACGTGGTCAACTCTTTCCAATGCATGGTGATCAAGGTTTTGGTTCGGAGTGCGTCGTTCGTAGGACGCCTTCGAACCACGAACTACGAACGCCACACTACGAACTACGAACTAACAACTACGAACCAACAACTATCCCCTCAACTTCGCCACCCTCACCTTCCATTCCTCCGGCCCGTCCATCAGGTAATCCCACTTGAAGGGCACGCCGCTTTCCGCCTCGATCTGGTAGTACAGCGGCTTGGGGTCGTGGTCGTTGGTGAAGACGAAGGCCTGGCCGGGCTTCAGCTCGTCGAAGGCGTTGAACACCATGTCGTGGCGCTTGGCCGGGTGGAAGGGCCGCACGTCAAAGGTCTTCACCACGAGCATGTCCACGTCCACGGCATCGTCGTTCTGCTGCACCTTCTTCACGTGCACCACGTACTCGCCGGGCTGTTGCTTCTTGTGGGTCCAGGTCATCTGCCCGCTGAACTTCTCATTGAAGATCCGGTGGATCTCCTCCGGTTCCTGCTCCGCGATGATTTCCATGGTGTCGCCTTCCTTCATCATCCCATAGCGGTGGAACACCACGTGCTTCCAGTCGGCCTTGTCCACCTTGCGCAGGTCCATTAGCGTGGAGATGTCGGTGAACTCACGGCCTTTGGACGCCTCGGTGCGGGTGACCATCACCTTCCATTCGCGGCCGCCGCGCTCCAGGTATTCCCAGCCCACCACGTCGCCGTGGATGGAGAGGAACTCATAGTACAACGGCAACGGGTCGTGGTCGTTGATGAAGACGAAGCTGTCGCCCACGGGCAGCTCTTTGAACATTTTCAGCAGGGTGGTGTGCCGGTCGATCGGCACCATCACGCGGACATCAAGTTCCGGGGGCGGTTGGATGTTGTTGCCCATAATAGGTTGAATGGTTTATGGATGATCCGTGCGTGCCTTCGTGGCACGTGTTCCCAAAGGGGCTGCAAGGTACAGGGGTGGACAGCGCCTTGCGTCACGGTCTGGTCACGGGGTGGGGCGATGGGTGTTCCACACAAAAGTGGGTATTGTGCGGCCCCTGTGGCGCCCTTGCTTTGGTCCCACGGACAACATGCATCGGCTGACGGAGGTGTTGACCGCAAAGCTGTGGGCGATGGCCATGAATGATCGCGGCATACCGGGGCGGGCGCTGGCCTTGGCCATGGCCTCCTTAGGCGTGGCCATCGCCCTGCATGCACAGAACATCGGGATCAACGCCACCGGGGCCGCACCGGCGACAAGCGCCATGCTGGACATCGATGCCGCCAACCGGGGCCTCCTCATCCCGCGCGTGGCCCTCACGGGCGCCAACAACACCGGCCCCATCGCCCTGCCCGTGGCGAATTCGCTGCTGGTGTTCAACACGGCCCACGCCGGTACGCCCCCGGACGACGTGGTGCCCGGCTATTATTGGTACAACACGGCCCTGGGCCGCTGGATGCAGCTGGTGGACGGAAGCCGCGCCTGGACCACCACCGGGAATGCCGGGACCAACCCGGTATGGAACTCCATCGGCACCACCGACAACGTGGGACTGCGCGTGGTGGTGAACAACCAGCAGTCCGGTTGGCTGGATCCCGGGGTTCGGGCCACGGCCGCATGGGGTTATCAGGCCCTGTTCACCAACAACGGCAACTTCAACACCGCCGTGGGGACGCGAGCCCTGTACAGCAACGGGAACAGCGGGCAGAATACCGCCGTGGGCATGGAGGCCCTGCGGTCCAATGGTGAGGGCGGGGGGAATACAGCCATCGGCTATCAAACCCTGTGGAGCAACGCCGGAGCGCTGAACACGGCCGTGGGCGCCAATACACTCCGGGCCAACTCAAACGGCGGGTACAACAGTGCCGTGGGCGCGAGCGCCCTCAATGCCAATACTTCCGGGTCCAACAATTCGGCCGTGGGCTATGTCGCCCTGAGGATGAACACCTCCGGCGCATTCAACACGGCAACGGGGAGCTATGCGCTATACGCCAATACCTTGGGCTCCGGCAATACGGCCCATGGCTATGCCGCCATGCGCTATAACACCTTAGGCGAGGAAAACTCAGCTTTCGGCCGCGAGGCCCTGTACAGCAATACCACCGGTGGCCAGAATACCGCCATTGGGCGGAATGCCTTGTATTCCAACGCCATCGGGACCGAGAATTCCGCACTGGGCTACAACGCCCTCTACTACAACACGAGCGGCCTGAGGAACACGGCCGTAGGCAGCCAAGCACTGAACGCGAACAGCTCCGGTGGCAGCAATTTCGCGGGAGGTTTCCGAACGCTCTACGTGAACACAAGCGGCAGCTGGAACACGGCCTTGGGCAACGCGGCCCTGGATGCGAATACCACCGGCTTCGAGAACACGGGCATCGGCAATGCCGCGGGACCCTTGACGGGTGCGCTCGTGAACACCACCGCACTGGGCTCCGGGGCGGCCCCGTGGGCCAGCAACATGGTGCGTGTTGGTGGCAACATGGTCACCAGCATTGGCGGGCAGGTGAATTGGACCACCGTGAGCGACGCCCGCTTCAAGAAGGATGTGCGGCAGGATGTGCACGGCCTGGATTTCGTGATGAAGCTGAAGCCCGTGACCTACCACTACGACATTGGCGGACTGCGCGAGCACAACGGCACCGCCGAACGCGACCGAAGGCTGGGACTGCCGGAGCGCGACCTGGCGGAGCAGGAGGCCATCCGCTACACCGGCTTCCTGGCACAGGAGGTGGAGCAGGCCGCCCGCGAAACGGGCTACACGTTCAGCGGGGTGGAGAAGCCCGCCAACGAACAGGGCACCTACGGGCTGCGCTACGCCGAATTCGTGGTTCCCTTGGTGAAGGCCGTGCAGGAGCAGCAGCAACAGATCGCCGAGCAGCGCGAGCTCATCCAAAGGCAGGCGGAACAATTGCAACGCTTGGAGGAACGCCTAAGGCAGGCGGACGGGCATTGATCCGGCACCGCCGGCCCTCGCGCTTTTCCTACCTACCTTGCCATCGTGCCGGTGACGATCCCGTCGTCAATCCCCGGAGCCGTACGTCTCATGCTTAACCCATGCCCCACGCCGATGAACACAGCTTGACCGCTGCTCCCGAAGATCTCCTGATAAGCCCGACCTTGCGGGCCATGCAGCCTGAAACGGTCCTGGAGACCACTGAAATGGCCGCCTTGGCCGCCCGGTTCGTCAACAGCACCAACCGGCATGTCTTCCTCACCGGCAAGGCCGGCACCGGAAAGACCACCTTTCTGCACCAGCTGGCGCGCAGCACCCACAAGCGGTTTGTCATCACCGCGCCTACGGGCATCGCGGCGTTGAACGCCAAAGGCGTCACGCTGCACAGCCAGTTCCTGCTGCCCTTCGGCTCGTTCGTCCCCGAGCGCCATTTGCCGCCCGACGTCCCGGAATACGGCAACTTCCACGACCGCGACACGCTGAACCGGCGCCACCCCCTGAACGCGGTGCGCCGCAACGTGCTGCGCGCCATCGACCTGTTGATCATCGATGAGGTGAGCATGCTGCGCGCCGACCTGCTGGACGCCATCGATCATCGCCTGCGCAGCGTGCGGGGGATGCACCATCTGAGTTTTGGCGGCGTGCAATTGTTGCTCATCGGCGACCTGTTCCAGCTGCCGCCCGTGGTGAAGGAGGATGAATGGAGCGTGTTGCGGAACTGGTATGCCAGCCCGCATTTTTTCGAGGCCCGCGCCATCAAGGAGGCCGGCTATGCCCACATCGAGCTGGACAAGATCTTCCGCCAACAGGACGGGGAATTCATTGACATCCTGAACAACCTGCGCAACAACACGGTGAGGCCCCAGGATGTGGAAACCCTGAATGCACACTACAAGCCTGAACTGTCCCGCGCCGAAAGCGAGGGCGTGATCACCCTCACCACCCACAACCGCACCGCCGACGAGCTGAACCAGCAAGCCCTGGATGCGTTGCCCGGCAAGCCCAAGCGCTTCCGGGCCAAGGCGGAAGGCGACTTCCCGCAAAGCATGTATCCCGTGTTGGAGGAGCTGGAACTCAAGGTGGGGGCCCAGGTCATGTTCATCCGCAACGACCCGGAGAAGGCCTACTTCAACGGTAAGCTGGCCAAGGTGGCCACCATCGATGATGAGGGGGTGACCGTGGAGATGCTGGATGATGGGAGGCCCTACCGCATGAAGCGCGAAACGTGGGAGAACAAGCGCTATGTGGTGGATGCCGCCACCAAGGAGCAGAAGGAGGAGGTGCTCGGCACCTTCACCCAGTACCCGGTGAAGCTCGCTTGGGCCATCACCGTGCACAAGAGCCAAGGCCTCACCTTCGACAAGGCCATCATCGATGTGGGGGCGGCCTTCGCGCCGGGCCAGGTGTATGTTGCCATGTCCCGGTTGCGCTCCTTGGACGGATTGATCCTGCGTACCCGCATCGACCCCTCGGTGGTGACCACCGACCGGGATGTGCTGGCCTTCAGCGAACGCCGCTTCACGCAACCGCCCTTGGCGGAGCAGTTGCACGAACACCAGCGGGCATACCTGCAGGCCATGCTCATCAGTTGCTTCGATTTCGGCGATATCACCAAGAAGGTAGGCTTCACGCGCAAGGACAACGATACCGGGGAATTTGAGGATGAAGGCATGAAGACCGCTTTGCAGCGCTTGGCGGATAAGCTGGCGAAGGAGGAGGCGAACACGGCCACCTTCCGCAACCAATTGCTGCGCCTGCTGCATGCCGATGACCGGGCCAAGCTGCTGGAGCGGATCGAAAAGGGCGGCGCGTACTATGGCGACATGCTCCGCGACTGCATGATGGACCTGCTGAAGCATCTGGCACAAGTGGAGCAGCTGAGCCGCACCAAACAGTACGCCGCCGACCTGCGCGAGATCGACGGCCTGCTGGTGAGGCAGCTGGCCATGATCGCCAAGGCCGGCCGCATCACCACCAGTATCCTCAACGGGGAGGATGTGGGCCCCATGCCCGATCTGGAACAGGAGTTGCGCATCAAGCGCGTGGCCGCCATGGTGGAGGTGGCGAAGTGGGCCGACGATAACCAGCCCAAGGCCAGCGGCAAGAGCGGGCGCAAACGGAAGCGAAAGGACCCGGAGGCGGTGTTCGGAGGGGAGGAGAAGAAGGAAAAGAAGGAGAAGGGGGAAACGTATTTGAAGACCTACGCGCTGCTGAAGGAAGGCAAGGACATTGCCGCGGTGGCGGCGGAACGCGGACTCTCACGGGGCACGATAGAGGGCCATGCCGCAAAGGGGATCGCTGCCGGGGTGGTGGATATCGCCTCCGTCATGGAGGATGCCGCGCGCGATGCCATCGCCGAATGGATGCAGGAGAACCCCAAAGCCTCCACGCAGGATTTGCGAAACCACTTCGGCGACAGGTTCAGCTATGGGCAGCTGCGCATGGTGCAGGCGTGGGTCCGGAAGGAAGCGTAAGGGAGCGGCCAACGAGATGACCACTGCGGCGGAGGCCATTCACCGCTCACCTTTCACTTGTCACCATTCACCTCGCCATAGCCTTGGCGAAGATGGGCCACCATTCACCGCCCCGAACGATACATGTCGTAGATGATCCCGTCCGCCAGGCCCACCTTCGGAACGAAGATCTCCTCGATGCCGGCCTCCTCCATGACATGCAGGAAGATGTCGGCGGCCGGTACGATCACATCCGCGCGATCGGGCCGCAGGCGTAGGGTCTTTACCCGGTCTTCCAGCGAATAGGCGGCGATGCGCTCCCGTTGCTTGCGGATATCCAGCCGGTGGATGGGTTCCCCGTATGCATTGCGGTTCTCCTTGAAGATCCGATTGATATTGCCGCCCGTGCCGATCCCCATCAGCTGGCCTCCGGTCCTGATACCATGGAGGAAGGTCGCCATGTCCGCGCGCTCCTGTTCCGCCACTTGGTGATGAAGAGAGCGCACCGTGCCCAACCGGAAGGAGCGGGATGCCTTGCGCACGCCGCCTTCTATCCATGTAAGCTCCGTGCTTCCCCCGCCCACATCGATGTATAGGTAGCTGCGATCCTTCAGCAGGTCCTGGGTCCAGAAGGTGTTCATGATCAGGTCGGCCTCTTCCGTACCCGGGATCACCTCGATCCGGACGCCGCTTTCAGTCCTTGCCCGTTCCGCCAGTTCCTCCCTGTTGGCGGCCTCGCGCATGGCGCTGGTGGCGCAGCAGCGCAGCTGCCGGGCGCCGTGCACTTCGCTGAGAAGGCGGAAGGCGTGCAGGCTCTTTACCAATTGATCGGCCTTGTGCGCCCCGACGCTTCCCGAGGCGAATACATCCTCGCCCAAGCGGATGGGTACCCGCACCAAGGAGAGTTTTTTGATCACCGGGTGATCACTCCGCTGGATCACCTCGCCTACCAGCAGCCGGGAGGCATTCGAACCGATATCAATGGCGGCGTATGTAAGCGGGGATGCGATGATGCGAAGCTAAGGAGCGGCCAGGGCGGGGGACGGAAGGTTTATCAACCGCCCGCCGGGAAAAGAAACGGATCTCGTGAGCAACCATCCGGTGACACGCTCGTCTTGGGTTATGAAGAAGGGGGCAACGATACTATGGAACGCTAGTCCCTGCACACTCGCGGCTGTTATTGATGGGCCGGACCGGCCTTCCGGAAAAATGATCACAACGTTGGACTACAATAATTGACCCAAACCAATGCCCGACCAGGATCCATGAAACCCCCCATACTTACCTGCCTTGCGCTGCTGCTTTGCACATCCGGCCCCGCCATGACGGTCACCGTGAGCGTGACCGATAAGATCTGCTCCGCGCCGGGGTCGTGCAAGGCCAACATCCAGAACGGGATACCGCCCTTCACCTACCAGTGGAGCAATGGGGGCACCACGCAGACCATCGATGGACTGGGACCAGGTACCTATACCGTAACGGTGACCGACAATACCGGTGAGCAGGCCACGGCCAGCGGTACCGTGGCTGCCGTGGATTATGAAGGATTGCTGCCGCCCGTGCAAGGTCAGCGCTATTGGCCCTACGGCAACCACGATTTCCTCAACATGCCCTTCTTCCTGTGGAGCCCGGATGAGTTCCCGGGAGTGCCCGTCGGCCCGCCGCCGTACCTGTTCAATGGGATGGAGCCACAGTACTCCGAGCCTGCCCCCCTGCTGGGCACCCAGTATGACTATTACTACGTGAACCCGCCGGGCGACCCGGGCGATATCGTCCAGATGACCTTCACGGATGGCAACGGATGCAGCGGTACGTTCGAGATTTACGTGGCCGAGCCGTTCTACTTCGAGCAGTCGCCGATGGAGCTGCTGGAGGTGAACGGGGCATGCAACGGGGAGGCCAACGGCAGTTTCCGCGTGAGCGATGGCGGCCTGTGGACCGGCATCGCATTCGGCGGGGAACTGCTGGATGCGCAGGGACAGACTGTGCAGCCGGCCAATGCGCACGTATTCATGGATGGCACAGGCACGGAACTCTATGAGGGCCTGCTGCCCGGAGATTACCGTGTGGCCAGGCATATGAGGATCCAGGAGGGCACCTACTTGTACGATCACGGCGGAGACACCCTTTTCGTGACGGTGCCCGATCTCGGCAATACATGTGGCCAAGTGATCGGTACCGTGTTCATCGATACGGACTTGGATTGCCTGATGGGATCGCCGATGGCGGAGCCACGGGTCGGATCGGCCTTGCTGGAGTTCGAGCCTGGGCCATACTATGCCCTAACGGCCGCGGATGGTACATACTCGACCAGCCTTCCCAATGGTGCCTACACCGTCACGCAAACCTCGCCTCACGCAGTACCCCATTGCACACCGGCCGGTGTTTCCATCAACGTAGGGGCCACGCCCGTGGTCCTGGATTTTGCCGATACGACCGACCTGCCGTTCAACGCACGGATCCAGGTTTACAGCACGGCTGCCCGCCCGGGCTTTCCCATGGGCTACACGATCAAGGTGGCCAACCCCACCATGCATGCGGGAGGAGCTTTCACGGTTGCACTGGAGTTCGATGGGGTCCTGGAATATTCAAATGCCTATCCGCAACCGGCCAGCGTGTCTGGCACTACCATCACTTGGGATGGTAGTGAGCTGCCGCCGTTCTCGAACCGGACATTCAAGGCCAATTTCATGGTACCGCCCGATATGGCACTGCTTGGCACGGTGCTGTATGCAACGGCCACACTGACCACAACGACCGATGATGCCGACCTCAGCAACAATACGGCGACGAGCAGCAAGACCATCACGGGGAGCTACGACCCGAACGACAAACAGGGCATCAGCAATATTTCAAAGGATACCGCCCGGTTCCTGTTTGAAGTGGACGAGTGGATCGATTACACCATCCGCTTCCAGAATACCGGTACCGACACGGCCTTCACCGTGGTGGTACGCGATGAGCTGAGCGAGGACCTGGCCATCGGCACCTTGGACATCCTCGGGGCCTCGCACGATTTCGTGCCATCGTTCAGCGAGGGTCGCGAACTGGTCTTCACCTTCAATGATATTCTGTTGCCCGACAGCGCCACGGACCTGCTGGGCAGCCAAGGCTTCATCAGCTTCCGGATCAAGCCTGTGGCCTCCATCCAAGTGGGAGACGTGATCGGGAATACCGCTGCCATCTACTTCGACTTCAACGACCCCGTGATCACCAATACAACGGAGCACACGGTTTCCATTGGTACGGGCGTGGAGGAAGCGACAATGTCCAGTGGGATCCGGGTACATCCCAACCCCACGAATGACATACTGTATGTTCATCTGTCCGACGGAGCTGATCAAGCCGTCCGTGTCTTCGCCGTGGACGGCCGCGCGGTGGAAGTTCCGGGAAGGAACGTGGCCAATGGCCTTGAGCTGGATGTAAGGACCTTGTCACCCGGCACCTACCTGCTGCATATACCTGGCGGGGTTGCGCGCTTCGTGAAGTGGTAAAAGGCGGTCGGCCCTTGGGGCCATTGGGCCGGCCGACCTTTCCTGCGGCGCCGATCGTGGCGAATGACGGTGTATTTGTGCGTGTTTGGCAACCCGTGCCCGATTTGGCCGTCTTTCCTTTACAGTCGTATGAATAGAGCGGAATCCCCGTGTTGACAAGAAACAATACGTCAAATCCTTGATCGGACAACACCATGTGCCGATCGCATGACGATCATGGGGTAGATTCCACCCCCGCGAGGTCAAAACGGACGGGCCGACTTGCGTGGTCGGTAATCGGGATCGCGGGCCATGGCGGACCGGTAAGCGGCGCGGCAGCACAATGAAAAAAAGCTGCTGGGATCAGCGGCCCATCAACATCCAAGAACCCTAACCCTATGACCATCAGACTTCCATTCGCCATCACGATCGCCATGGCCTTGCCATTGGCGGCATTTGCAGATACCGCCCCGGATCGCCACGGCGGGGAATCGGGCGCTGCGGCCGCGGCATTATCGGTGGACATCTATCCATTGGCCGACGACCTGTGCGGGTTTGGGACGGGCCGGTTGAGGGCGGTGGCCATGGGGGCGGGCGTCCCGCCCTATTCGTTCGAATGGTCCAACGGCACTTTCGGCGACTTGGACAGCAACCTCCATGCAGGCACGTACACGGTGACGGTGACGGATGCGTTGGGGGCCACGGCAACCCGAACGGCAACCGTGCCCACCGTCAATGTCGGCCAGTTGGCCATGGGCAACACGTCCTATGGCAGCCCGTTCATCGTGGCCAATTGGGTGGGGCAGCCCGATCCCTATTGCCCGGGCGGCGACCCGGATGGACCCTTTTTCCGGATCAAGATCTATGACAGCGAGCGCTGGGTATGGGGTTTGGCCCCGGGCCTCTATCCGGCGTTGGCCACCAATGGGGGATACGTCAACCCCCAATATTACGATGCCATGGCCTCCGGGACGGAGGGCTTCATGGAATACTTGTTCCCCATACCAGGCGGCCAGTGCGGGGATGGATTGGTGCCCGTGACCATTGGGATCGAGGGCGGCTGTAGCGGCACGGTGATGGTCAGGCCGGGGTGCCCCCTGCAATGGCCCACGGTGGACGTGGTGGAGGTGGAGCCGAGCTGTTCCAACTACGGCACGGGGACCGTGCGCCTCCACATCAGCGGAGTGCCTTATCCCGTGATCAATCTGCAATTGTTCAGGATGGGTTCGTTGGTGCGCACGATCAATGGGGTGACCGATGGTGAACAGTTGATCGAGAACCTGTCGGCCGGCGACTATGAGGTGCGGATGAAGATCTATCCGCCGACCGATTATTGGGAGCAGTATTGCCCGTTCACGCCGATCACCTTGACGGTACCCTCCATGGGCATGTCCTGCGGGCAGGTCAAGGGCAGTGTGTTCATGGACTACAACCTCAATTGCACCAAGCAGACCAATGAGCCGCTCGTGCCCGGGGCTGTCCTGAAGATCGAGCCGGGACCGTACTACACCAACACGAACCACATCGGCGAATACAAGGCCTATCTGCCCGTGGGAAGCTATACCATCGAGCAGGTGGCTTCCACGGTGAATGCGCACTGTCCCGGGGCGCCGCAGGCATTCACCATTTCGGCCGGGGGTACGCAAACGATCCGTTTTGCGGACACTTCGCTCGTGATGCTGGACCTGTCGGTGTACAATATCATGGGGCCTGCACGGCCGGGCTTCACCATGGGGCAGTGGCTCCGGGTACGGAATACCACGCCCACCAACAGCGGCACCCTCACGGTGAGCCTTCATTTCGACGAGGTGCTGGGTTTCGTGGAGGCGGAACCTGCGCCGGCCTCGGTGGGCACGGACGTGATCACCTGGCAATTGCCGGACCTGGCCGGCTTCTCAACAGTGCTGTTCAATGTTGCCTTCCAAGTTCCGGCCGATGTGGGCCTCCTTGGCCATGTGCTGCATTCCGTGGTGACGGCCATACCCGCCAACGAGGATGCGGACATGGACAACAATGCCGTTGCCGCCTCCATGCCCATCACGGGCAGCTATGACCCGAACGACAAATTGGCCCTGACCAATACCGGGAGTGCCCAATATTGGGTGAACGGGCAGGATGAGTGGGTGGATTATACCATACGGATCCAGAACACGGGTACGGACACGGCCTTCCACGTCATCGTGACCGACACATTGCCCGCATCCCTGGATCCCGGAACGTTGGAGATCGGTGCGGTTTCGCATCCGGTCTCATGGAAGTTGTCCGACCAAGGCATCCTGCGGTGCACCTTCACCAATATCCAATTGCCCGACAGCAATGTGAACGAGCCGAAGAGCCACGGCTACGTCGGTTTCCGGATCAAGCCACATCAAGGCCTGGCGCCAGGCACGCTGATCACGAACAAGGCCAACATCTTCTTCGATTTCAACCCGCCGGTGATCACCGACCCGTGCGTGCTGGAGGTGGTGCCCCCGCCGGTACGGCTCGACGTGCGGGCCTTCCTGGGCGGCAGTTATGATCCCCCGACGGGCCTGATGCGCGATGACCTGCGTGCCGGTGGTCTGTTGCCATGGCTGGAACCGTACTCGGCATTGGGCTATGTGCATGCCGGTGACGGTGGGGGCGAGACGGTGGCGCCGTTGCGCTTCAACGCCACGGTTAGCGAGGCCATCGTGGATTGGGTGGTGCTGGAGCTGCGCGATGCCGGCGACCCGGCCACCGTGCTGCACAGCAAGTCCGCCCTGCTGCGCCGCGATGGCAAGGTGGTGGCCACCGATGGCCGGAGTGCGGTGTCCGTGCGTGCGGCATCGGGCAATTACTACGTGGCGCTACGTCACCGCAACCACCTGGGGGTGATGACCGCCGCCCCGGTGTCCATGACCCTTGCACCGACGACCATCAACTTCACGGGTGTCGGTACGGCCACGTGGGGCTCGAACGCGCGCGTTGCCTTGGGGGGCAAGCGCGGCCTATGGCCAGGGGACGCCAACTTCGATGGCCGCGTGAAATACACGGGACCGGGGAATGACCGCGACAAGATGCTTCAGGCCATCGGCGGGGGGGTGCCTACGGCGACCCAGAGCGGCTACAACGGGAGTGACGTGAACATGGATGGCGTGGTGAAGTATGCCGGGCCTGGTAACGACCGGGATGTGATCTTGCAGGTGATCGGAAGCGAAATGCCAACGGCGGTGAGGCAGGAGCAGTTGCCGCAGTGACCCGTCACTTCAGCACCGCCAGCCGCTCCTCCAGTGCCTTGATCTTCGCATCGGCGTCGGCCTTCTTCTTGTGCTCGTTCTCGATCACTTGAGGTGGCGCGCCGGAAACGAAGCGTTCGTTGCCCAGTTTCTTCTCCACGCTCGCAAGGAAGCCGCGCAGGTACTTCAGTTCCTCCTCGGCCTTCTTCGCTTCGGCGGCGGCGTCCACGTTGCTGCCGAGGTCGATGGCATATTCGGTGGTACCCACTAAGAAGGTGATGCTACCCTCGGCGGCCTTCTCCACCGCGTTGATCGCGCCCACGTTGGCCAGCTTGTTCACCAAGGAAGCAACGGCCGCCCGCAACGGGGTACCACCCTTCACCTGGAGGTCCAGTTGTTCCTTCGGGCTGATGCCGCGCCCGCTCCGCTCATTGCGCACGGCGCTCACCAGGTCGAAGGCGTGCTGCACCTCCGTTTCCAGCGTTGCATCGCCGACACCGCTTTTCGGCCATGCCGCGATGATGATGTCCGCGCCTTCCTTCCGCTCGCGCAGCAAGTGCCAGATCTCTTCGCTGAGGAAGGGCATGTACGGGTGGAGCAGCTTCAGCACGTCCCCGAACAGGTCGAGCGTGGCCTCGTACGTGGCGGCATCAATGGGATCGGCCTGCCCGTCCACGAAAGCGGGCTTGACGGACTCCAAGTACCAGCTGCAGAAATCGTCCCAGACCAACTTGTAGGTGGTCATCAGGGCTTCGCTGATGCGGAATTCATCGTACAGGCGGTCCAGCTCGGCGGTCGTACGCTGCACGCGGCTGCGCATCCAGGCCACCGCGGCCGCAGAGGAAGCGGGCTGGTCGTGGCCCTCGGCTGCGCTCGGGCTGACACGCCAGCCCTTCACCAAACGGAACGCGTTCCAGATCTTGTTGCTGAAGTTGCGGCCCTGCTCGCAAAGACTTTCATCGAAGGGCAGGTCGTTGCCGGCGGGGGAGGAGAGGAGCATGCCCACGCGCACGCCGTCCGCGCCGTACTTGGCGATCAGGTCCAGCGGGTCGGGGCTATTGCCCAGGCTCTTGCTCATCTTCCGGCCCAGCTTGTCGCGCACGATGCCCGTGAGGTACACGTTCCTGAAGGGAACCTCGCCGCGGTATTCCAGGCCGGCCATGATCATGCGCGCCACCCAGAAGAACAGGATCTCCGGCGCGGTCACCAGGTCGTTGGTGGGGTAGTAGTACTTGATATCCGCGTTGTCCGGGTCCTTGAAGCCGTCGAACACGCTGATGGGCCACAGCCAGCTGCTGAACCAGGTATCCACCACGTCCTCGTCCTGTTTGATGCCCGTGGTGCTCTTGCCTTCCGTCTTGAACTGCGCGATGGCCTCGGCCTCCGTGCGGCATACGGCCACATCCCCGGCATCGTTGTACCACGCCGGTATCTGCTGCCCCCACCACAGCTGGCGGCTGATGCACCAGTCGCGCACGTTCTCCATCCAGTGGCGGTAGGTGTTCGCGAACTTCTGCGGGTGCAGCTTCACCTTCCCGTTATTCACCACCTCCAGCGCGGGTTGGGCCAGCTCCGCCATGCGCAGGAACCATTGCAGGCTCAGGCGCGGTTCGATCACCGCATCGGTGCGCTCGCTGTAGCCCACCTTGTTCACGATGTCCTCGGTCTTCACCAAGTGGCCTTTCTCCTCCAGCTCCTTGGCGATCTTCTTCCGTACGATGAAGCGGTCCTCGCCCACGTACAACTGGGCTGCCTCGCTCAGCGTGCCGTCGGGGTTCAGCGTGTCCACCACCTCCAGTTTGTGGCGCTGGCCGATCTCCCAGTCGTTGATGTCGTGGGCCGGGGTCACCTTCAGCGCCCCGGTACCGAACTCGCGGTCCACGTAATCATCGAAGATCAGCGGCACGCTGCGGTTGATCAAGGGCACCAGCACGCGCCGGCCCTTCAGGTGCGCGTAGCGCTCATCCTCCGGGTGCACCGCCACGGCGGTATCGCCCAAGATCGTTTCCGGGCGCGTGGTGGCGATGGTCACCCACTCGTCGGCTTCGCTCGGATCGGCACCATTGCTTTCCACGCGGTAGCGCACGTGGTACAGCTTCGAGTTCACCTCCTTGTGGATCACTTCCTCGTCGCTCACCGCGGTAAGGGCCTGCGGGTCCCAGTTCACCATGCGCAGGCCGCGGTAGATGAGGCCTTTCTTGTGCAGGTCGATGAACACGCCGATCACCGCGTCGCTCAGCTCCGCCTCCATGGTGAAGCGCGTCCGGTCCCAGTCGCAGCTGGCGCCGAGCTTCTTCAGTTGCTCCAGGATCACCCCGCCGTACTTCTCCTTCCAGGCGAAGGCATGCTTGAGGAATTCCTCCCGGCCGATGGCGCTCTTCTTGATGCCTTGCTCGGCCAGCAGGCGCACCACCTTGGCCTCCGTGGCGATGCTGGCATGGTCGGTGCCGGGCACCCAGCACGCGTTCTTGCCCAGCATGCGCGCACGGCGCACCAGCACGTCCTGGATGGTGTTGTTCAGCATGTGGCCCATGTGCAGCACCCCCGTCACGTTTGGCGGAGGAATGACCACGGTGTACGGCTCACGGCCATCGGGCTCGCTGTGGAAATAGCGCTTGTCCAGCCAATGCTGGTACCACTTCTCTTCCGCGCCGGCGGCGTTATAGTGCTTGGGGATCTCCATGTTTTTCAAGGACGGCAAAGGTATCTTGAGACCTTGAGTCTTTGATTCCTTGGTTTTCGGTGGTTACATGTACTGGCCCGGATTCCGGAGCATGGTCCGCAAGGGTTTGCCGCTTCTTCGAGGTACCCCTTGGGCTTCAAAACTTCCCGTCCTCACATCACTATCCTTGCCACCAGTTCCCGCAGCAGCTCGGCGTCATCGGCGCTGGTGTTGCCCACGCCTTTGCCGCGCAGGTCCGCTTCACGCAGCAGGTGCTGCACTTCCCGAAGCTTGGCAGAGCTGAAGTTGCGGGCTGCACTGGTGTAATTCTTCACGAAGAACGGGTTTACTTTCAGCGCGGCGGCGAGTTCGCCCTGCGATTTCCCTTCATTGGCGTGTACCACGCCCAATTTGCTGAAATAGGAGCTCAGGAAGCCTACGGTCAGCACCAGCGGTGAGTTCTTGTCCGAACCCAGGAACTGGGCAATGCGCTGGGCCTTGTAATGGTCCCGGTTCCCCAAGGCGTTCTGCAGTTCGAAGATGTTGAAATCCTTGCTGATGCCCACGTAGCGCTGGATCAGCTCCCCGGTGATGGTGGAGCCCTGCTCACAGATCAGGCACAGCTTCTCCACCTCGTTGATCAGCTTGCCCAGGTCGCTGCCCAAGTGGTCGGCCAGCAACTTGGCCTCCACCGGGCCGATGCGCCGCTTGTGGTAGGTGACGTACTGCTGGATCCAACCGGGCAACATCTCCTCCTTCAGTTTCTCGCTGGTGAAAACCACTTGCTTTTTCGCCAGGTCCTTCAGCCAGGCCTTCCGCCCATCGGCCTTTTTGTGCTTGTAGCAGATCACGAGCACGGTGGTGGGGGTGGGCGCGTTGAAGTAGGGCACCAGCTTCTCGAACATGTCGATCTTCCACTGTTGTGCCTCGCGCAGCACCACCACTTGGCGCTCGGCCATCATGGGGAAGCGCAGGCAGGTATCCAGCAGGGCAGGTGGTTCGGTGTCCTTGCCGTAGAGGATGGTCAGGTTGAAGTCGCGCTCGTGTTCCTGTAGGGCGTGTTGTTCGATC
Source organism: Flavobacteriales bacterium (assembly GCA_035325445.1). Classification (GTDB taxonomy): domain Bacteria; phylum Bacteroidota; class Bacteroidia; order Flavobacteriales_F; family PHOS-HE28; genus PHOS-HE28. Next base: position 14,000 of record DAOKZW010000017.1, on the reverse strand, counting down.
TCCTCGGCGATCCGGTCGATGAAGAAGGGCTCGTCGCCGTGCAGGAAATAGACCTGCTTGAAGGTGCCGGAGCTGACCTCCTTCCTCAGTTTCCTGAAATCGTCGGTGGTGCTCATTCGAAGCGCAGGTGCTTGACCGAGCGGCCCTCGTTGATGATGTCGCGCAGGGAGGCGATGCCCACCTTCACATGGTTCTGGGCGAAGTTGCCGGTCACTTTCTTGTCGCTGTCGCTGGTCTTCACCCCTTCGGGGATCATGGGCTGGTCGCTTACCAGCAGCAGGGCGCCCGTGGGTATTTCGTTGTGGAATCCGGTGATGAAGATGGTGGCCGTTTCCATGTCCACCGCCATGCAGCGGTCGCGCCGCAGCCGGGCCTTGAACTCGTCGTCGTGCTCCCATACGCGCCGGTTGGTGGTGTACACTGTGCCGCTCCAGTAGTCCAGTTCCATGTCGCGGATCACGCCGCTCACCGCCCGGTGGATCATGAAGCTCGGCAGGGCGGGCACCTCCGGTGGGAAGTAATCGTTGCTGGTGCCCTCCCCGCGGATGGCCGCTATGGGCAGGATCAGGTCGCCCAGCTGGTTCTTTTTCTTCAGGCCGCCGCACTTGCCCAGGAAGAGCAAGGCCTTGGGCATCACCGCCGTCAGCAGGTCCATGATGGTGGCAGCACCCGGACTGCCCATGCCGAAGTTGATCATCACCATGTCATCGGCGATGGCCACCTGCATGGGCTTGCCCTCCCCATGGATGGTGGCGCCCGTCTGCTCAGCGAAGATGTTGAGGTAGTTGTCGAAGTTGGTCAGCAGCACGTAGCGCTTGAAGTCTTCCAAGGCCACCCCCGTGTAGCGGGGCAGCCAGTTCCGCACAATGTCGTTCTTGGTATGCACTTTTGCTCGGTTTTAGGATGTGGATGCAAGCGTTGAACCTGCCGGACCACGGTGTCAAAACTAAACATGGCCCGGATGGCGACCGGGTTTTCGATCCCGTGCGCCGCCAATGGGTGGCCCTCACGCCGGAGGAGTGGGTGAGGCAACACGTGATCAACCACTTGGCGCACGACCTGGGCTGCCCCATGGCGCTGATGGCCGTGGAGAAGCAGCTGCTGATGAACAAGCTGGCGCGGCGGGCCGATATCGTGGTGCACGACCGCAACGGACGGCCCGTGCTCCTGGTGGAATGCAAGGCCCCGACCGTGAAGATCGACCAATCAACCTTCGAGCAGGCCGCGCGCTACAATACCGTCTTCAAGGTGCCCTACCTGTTGGTGTCCAACGGCATCACGCACTACTGTTGCAGGGTGTACCAAGACGATGGACGGGTGGAGTTCATGCAAGCCGTACCGCCCTATGATGCACTTTGCTCACCGCTTCCCCGCTAATTTCGGGCCATGAGATCACGCGTTCTCCTATTTGTACTGTGCTGGTCCCTGTCGCAGGCCGTGGAGGCACAAGGGCCCACCAAGCTGAGCTTCCAACTGCAGGCATGGCTGCAAAAGGCGGACCCCGCCGGGGAGGTGGACCTGTTCCTGGGAGGTGAGGCGGGCGAAGTGGCGCGGGCCGTGCTGCGCAACGGGGGGCGGACGAAGATGGCCATTGATGGATGGGTGCTGGCCACCCTGCCCGTCGCGAAGGTGGAGGCGCTGGACAAGGAGCCGGGGGTGCAAAGCGTGGTGTTCAACCTGGCCCCGGGCACGACCTTGAACGACAGCATGCGGGTGAAGGCCCATGTGGAACCCGTGCATCAAGGCCTGGCACCGCTGCGCCAAGCCTATCAGGGACAGGGGGTGCTCATGGGCATCATCGATACCGGCCTTGAGCTTGCCCACCCCGATTTCCTGGACAGCTTGGGCCGTACGCGGGTGCTCCACTATTGGGACCAGAACCTGCCGTTTGACCCGTGGCTCACGCCCACGGGCTATGGCTACGGCCAAGCGTGGGACAGCGCGGCCATCAACGCGGGCGATTGCCCCGCCACGGACCCGTTCAACCAGTTCGGCCATGGCACCACGGTGGCCGCCACGGCGGCCGCGAATAGCAACGGCAACGGCCATTGCGCCGGGGTGGCCCCACAGGCGGACCTGATCATTGTGGCCAACGCCATGGGGCATCCCAACTGGTCCGCATCGGTGGTGGATGCCGTGCGCTACATCGTGGATCAGGCCGCCCAGCGCGATATGCCGGTGGCCATCAACCTCAGCCTGGGCAGCTACTTCGGCAGCCATGACGGGCTCGACCCCGCCGCCCTGATGATCGACCAATTGCTGAATGCCGCACCGGGGCGCGTGCTGGTATGCGCGGCGGGAAACAGCGGCAGCCTGCCCGCCTACCACCTGCACACCGATGTGGGCGCCGATACCACCTTCACCTGGTTCAACTACAACCCCAATAGTATGCTCAATATCGGCGCGGTCTATTTCGACCTGTGGGCCGATACCACCGAATTCAGCCAGGTGCGCTACAGCGTGGGCGCCGACAAGTTCAACGGTGGATACGCCTTCCGCGGGCGGACCCCCTTCCGGAATATCCAGGGCACTTTGGGGCAGATCGTGGTGGATACGCTGTGGTCCGTGGATGGCAACAAGCTGGGCAGGGTGTTCACCCAGGCACAACTGCGGGGCGGACAGTACCACATGGAGGTCTATATCCCGGAACCCGATTCGGCGGCCCAGTTGCGCTACCGCTTCATGACCACCGGGCAGGGTGCCTTCGATGTGTGGAGCACCGATGCCTTCGGCACGTCGCGCATGGTCACCGCCATTCCCGATCCCGCCATATTCCCGGACATCATGCACTATGTGCTGCCCGACAATGAGCAAAGCATCGTGGACTCCTGGGCCTGCTCGCCCCATGTGATCACCGTGGGCAATTACTACAACCAGCAGGTGTATACCGATGTGACCGGGGTGTTGCGCAACCTCGGGAATACGCCGGGCGCCATCAGTGCCAACAGCAGCCGGGGGCCCAGCCGCACGGGCCTGGTGAAACCGGACGTGGCGGCCCCGGCGGACGTGACCTTCGGCGCAGGGCCCTTGGACGTGATGCAGGCCCTGCTGGCCAACAGCCCGGACAAAATGCTCGATTCACTGCACATGCGGAACGGCGGCACGTCCATCGCCTCGCCCGTGGTGGCCGGCACGGCCGCCTTGTTGCTGCAGAAATGCCCGAAGGCCACACCGGCCACCGTGCGCAACGCCATCGTGGCCACGGCCTTCGCCGACGAATTCACCGGGGAACTGCCCAACATCAGCTTCGGCCATGGCAAGGTGAACGCGTTTGATGCCATGCTGGCCACCGATCCGTTTGTGCCCCTAACGTTGGCCGGGCCGCTCTGCGAAGGGGACAGCGTGATGGTCTCGGGCCCCGACTTCATGTTCCGTTACTGGTGGAACACGGGGTTGCAGGAACGCGACCTGTGGACCGCAGGGGGGGATACCTTGAGCCTGATCGTGGAAACGCCCGAGGGGTGCCTGGGCTGGAGCGACACGCTGATGCTGGTGCCCTCACCGTTGCCCGTGGCCACCGTCACGGCGAATGGCCTTTTGCTGGAGTGCAGCCCGGCCGCTTCCTACCAGTGGTATCAGGACAGCCTGCCCGTTCCCGGGGGCGATGCGCGGACGTACGAGGCCGTTGAGAACGGGCACTATTTCGTGTTCGTCACGGACAGCAGCGGATGTTCCGCCTTCTCGGACACGGTATTCGTCTTCACCGTGGGAATTGCGGAACAGCGGTTGGGCGATGCCCGCCTGTGGCCCGTGCCGACGACGGACCAGTTGCACATCTCCGGGTTGCCGTCGGCAGTTCCGGTGGATTATGCCATTTGGGAGGCAGCAGGCCGGCGTGTGGCGGCGGGCCGGGTCAGCGGGGAGCATGCGCAGGTGGATGTGCACGGCTTGGCTGAAGGCGTCTATGTGTTGGAGCTCAGAGGGGGCGCGGATAGCCACCGGCTGTATTTCATCAAGGTGCACTGAACACCTTGGCCATGACCCCTCAGGTGGAACAGCGGCCTTTCGTTCTGTCCGGCGGTGGCGTGCGCGGCATGGCCCACGTGGGTGTCCTCCGTGCCTTGGGCGAGGCGGGCGTGGTGCCGTCGGCCATCTCGGGTACCAGCGCAGGCGCCTTGGTGGGGGCGTTGATAGCCGATGGATACGGCCCGGCGGAGGTTCTGGCGATGGTGCTGCCCGAGCTGAAACGCTCCTTGTTCATCCGCCGGCGTGCCTTGGCCTCGACCCGGATCCGGCAATTCCTGAAGGCCGCCTTGCGCCATCGGTATTTCGAGGACCTGGCGATACCTCTGTTCGTGTCGGCCACGAACATGGAGCGGGGCGGGCAGCACATCATCAGCAAGGGCGAGCTCATTCCCGCCTTGATGGCCTCGTGCGCCATCCCGATCATCTTCCCGCCGGTTATGGTCGAGGGTGTGTACCATGTGGACGGGGGATTGAGCAACAACCTGCCCGTGGAACCGTTCGCCGATCGCTTGGGCGAGGTGGTGGCCGTGCATGTGAATCCCCTGCCGCCGTTCGATCCCGCCAGGCGGGGCATGATGCGTACGATGGACCGCATCTGGCACCTCAACTTCCGGGAGATGGTGATCCGCTCGGCGCGGGGCTGCCACCTGTTCGTGGAACCACCGGAATTGGCGGACTACAACATGTTCGAGATCAGCAAGGCGGCCGAGTTGGAGGAGATCGGCTACCGGTGGGCCCGGCAACTGATGAACGGCGGTCGCTGAGGCAAACGCTCAGCGCAGGGGCCAGACCTGCTCGCCGTTGATGAAGGTGGCCTGCACCCGGGCCTTGAGCAATTGCGCCTCATCCACCGTCAACAGGTTCCGGTCCACCACCACAAAGTCCGCCTTCTTGCCGGGCTCCAAGCTGCCCAGGTCCTCTTCGTTGAAGGTGGCCACGGCGTTCCAGATGGTCATGCCGCGCAGGGCCTCTTCCCGGCCCAAGGCATCGGCCATTTGGAAACCGCCTTCCGGAAGGCCATCACCATTCTTCCGGATCACCGCCGCGTAGAACGTCACCAGCGGGTCGATGCCCTCCACCGGAAAATCCGTTCCCAGCGCGATCATGCCGTTCTGCCGCATCAGCCTCTTGAGCGCGTAGGCGTTCGCAAGGCGTTGCGGGCCCAAGCGGTCCACGGCCCACAACATGTCGCTGGTGGCATGGGTGGGCTGCATGCTGGGAATGATGTTGTACCGGCCGAACAGCGGCATGTCCGCCGGGTCGGTGCACTGCGCATGCTCGATCCGCCAGCGCAGGTCGTTGGTGCCGCCCAGCACTTCGCCATAGACGCCCAAGATCAGGCGGTTGGCGCTGTCGCCGATGCAGTGCGTGGCCATCTGGAACCCGTGCTCCTTGCACCACCGTGCCACCTCCACGAAATGTTCGCGCGGGGAGAGCTGCAGGCCGTGGCCCGCGGCGGGGTCATCGCTGTATGGCTGCAGCAGCAGCGCCCCGCGTGAGCCCAAGGCCCCGTCCGCATAGCATTTCACCGCACGGACCTGAAGCAGTTCCCCGAGGTGGGGGCCGCCGCCGAAGGCACGGAAGTTGGCCGTGTCATCCGAAAGCATGGCATAGAGCCGGATCTTCAGTTCGCCGGCCTGTTCCATCTGTTTGAGCACCTCCACGGTGCCCGCATCCAGTCCGGCGTCGCACACCATGGTGAGCCCGGCGGCCAGGCATTCGCGTTGGGCACCCAGCAAGGCCAGCCGCTTGGCGGCGGCATCGGCCTCCCCGATCACCTGTTCCACCCGCTCCACGGCGTTGTCCAGGAGCAGCCCGGTGAGCCGGCCGTCGCGCTCCACCAGCTTTCCGCCCGGAATGCGAAGGCCCGGGGTGAGGCCGGCCATTTCCAAGGCCTTTTGGTTGGCCAATGCGGCATGGCCATCCACCCGTTGCAGGAGCACCGGCCTGTCCGGGAACAGGGCGTTCAGGCGGTCGTTCACCGGTTCGGTGCGGTCGGGCCACAGGTTCTGGTCCCAGCCACGGCCCAGCAGCCAGCCCCCGTCCCCATGGGTTTCGGCGAAGGCCGTCACGCGGTCCAATACCTCGTCCCAGCTCTTGGCGCCCGTGAGGTTCACCTTGTTCCGGGCCAGGCCCAAGCCCAGGAAGTGGGCATGCCCATCGATGAAGCCGGGGTAGATGAGCTGCAGGGCGGCATCATAGGTCTTCTTGGCCCGGTACCGGTTGAGGATCTGGTATTCGGCTCCCAGTTCCAAGATCCTCCCGTCCTTGATGGCCATGGCCGTGTGCTCGGTGCCCGCATCATCCATGCTGAAGATCCGGGCGTTGCGCACGATCAGGTCCGCTTCCCGGTTGCGGTATTCGAAGCGGCACGAAGCGAGCAGCAGGGTGCCGCCAAGGGCAAGAAGGGAGAGGGGAAAGGCTTTCATGGCTTGCGGAAGAGGGCCCGGCCTTCCAACTTGTTCGGGTCGATGACCAGCAGGACGGCCAAAGTAAGGAACGGCAACATCGGCACCCGGTAACGCATCACCGCGCCCACCACGGGCGTGGTCCAACCGATCAGCAGGCCCAGGGCTAGGCAGAAGCTGATGCAGAAGAACAGCATCGGGCGGTCCACTTGGGCCCATGGCTTCCGCCAGGCCACGGCCAACAGGGGCAGGGTCAGCAACAGGACGTTCTCCGCCGCACCCATCAGCCCCAAGGCCCCGATGTCCCACGTGGCCAACGGGGACAGGAAGGCCAGGTAAAGGGCGTGCGGGATCTCATTCAGCAGGCCGGCAACGCCACGCTCCATCATGTCCGTGGGGATAAAGCTGCCCGGTGAGACGGCCGCGACCACGCCCAGCATGTCGCGCTGTTTCTGCTGGATGATGGCCACCACGTCCAACGCGGGCGAGAGCATCGGCAGCAACAGGGCCAAGACGATGGCGCCCGCGTAGGCCACGCCGAATCTCAGCGCCGGAAGGCGGTTGCCGGTGCGCCGGCACCACCACAGAGCCACCAGCCCGGGGGCCATGCAGGCCAACACGTATGATTTCAGGCCCAGTTGCAGCAGCAGCGCCAAGGCCATCACCACCACGCCGCGCCGTGTCAGGCTGCCTTGCAGCCAGCGGAATGCTTGCCACAGGAAGAGCCCCCAGCCGAGAAAAAGCGGCGCCTCCTTGATAGGGCCGCTGCTCCAAAGCAGGGCGCTGGGCCACAGGAACAGGGCGGCTGCCCAGGCCCGGCCCATGCCCGGCACCAAGGGGGCCAACCCCTTGTATAAGGCCACCAGCCCGATCAAGGCCAGGAAGGAGGCGAACACGGTGTGGATATGGTACACCCCGAAGGAAAAGATGCGCACCAACGCATTGAAGCGGATCATGGTGTGGGCATCGTTGTAGTAGCCGGTATCGAACTGCCGGTACCAGTTGTTCATCACTTCGTAGTATTCGCGGCTGATGTGGGGCGCCTGGTCGCCGATGCCGGTGACCATCCGGAGGTAGTCCAAGGGATGCGCCGGCAGTGCGCTGAAGAGGATGTTGCCGTCGTCGAAGAACTTGTAGATGTCCGCGTTGGCGCGGTCGTCGTAGTGGTAGGTGTAAACCCACCACAGCGCCGTGCCGGCCACCACCTTCAAGAGAAAGAGCGCGCCAATGGTGCGGCGGTCCAGCCCCGGGGCATCGAAGAACCGCAGCTTGCCGATCAGGTACAGGAACAGAAGGATGTAGCCGCAGGCCAGCAGGGCATCCGCCATGTGGCCAAATGTAGCGGGCAGCGGGGGAGGATGACGGCCTCAGGCTTGGCGGCGCAGTACCACGATGTCCTGGAAGTCGCGTCCGGCTTGCTTGAATGCCGGATCTTTCCAGTAGCCGTCCAGCTGTTGTTCCCATTGCAGGCCCGCGGCTGAGGCCATGTCACGCAGGGTCGCTTCGCTAAAGGCGATGTTGGCCGCGGTCACCTTGCCGTCCATCAGGCGGAAGCCGTCGCCCGCAACGGGGAACGTGAAGGCGCCGCGCCCGGTGGAGATCCGCTCCTCCAGCTCCGGTGTATACAGAAAGTAGGTGCCCAGGCACCGGCCGCCCGGCTTCAGCACCCGGTTGATCTCGCGCAGGTAGTGCTGCACCTCCTCCTTGGCCATGTGGGTGAACACGCTGAAGAGGAACACCACGTCGAAGCTGCCGTCCGGATAGGGGAAGCGGAAGGCCTGGGCCGTGCCTCCCTGCAGGTTGTACAGGTCGTTCACCAGGTCCACGTGCGTGAATTGGAACCGGGGGTATTTGGTGGTGATGTGGCGCCGGCACCAGTGCACGCCTTCCTTCACCACATCGAAACCCTCGTAGCGGCCTTCCGGCCCCAGGTAGCCGGCCAAGGCCACCGCCGTGCGCCCGATGCCGCTGCCCACGTCCAGCACGGCATGGTGCGGCCGCAGTCCGGCGTAGCTGCACAGGTAGCCGAGCTGTTCGCGGCCGCGCTGCACGAAATCGCCCGAGCCGATGAAGATCTTGCCGCGCGGAGGGACGTGCGCCGGGCGGATGCCCCGCAGGCCTTCCCATGTGTCCAACGGCCAAAAGGCCACGCGCCGGGCCACCCGGCGCATGCGCGGCGAAAGCCCGTAATAGGCTTTCCGGAGCCACCGTTCCATCCGGTCGTTGAGGATCATGTCCGTCGCGGGCGTTGCCTGCACCGGCCGCCGGGCAAGTTTACCACCGGGGCCGAAACCGCTGGTGTATGGGGTGTCCCTTGGGTTGGCCGGTACCTGCGGAAGCCGGATCGCGAAAGCCGGGACAGGCAGGCGCCAACGGCATGGGAAGCTTCCTTGGGAACAGGGCTCTTGGAATTGCGGGCAATTCCCGTCCTTTGCGGCCCGAACGAAGGGTGATACGGAATGACGCGCGAGGAATTGATCGCCATCATCAAGCGGAAGCGAAGCCTGCTCTGCGTGGGGCTCGATACCGAACTCCACCGCCTGCCGCAGCGTTTCCGGATCCAGCACGATGCCGTGCGCGCATTCAACCATGCCATCATCCAGGCCACGCACCACCTCACGGTGGCCTATAAATTGAACCTGGCCTTCTATGAGGCCAACGGCGCTGCCGGCTGGCGCGACCTGGAGAGCACCGTGGCCTACATCCGCAGCTTGGGCGACTGCCTTATCATCGCCGATGCCAAACGCGGCGACATCGGGAATACGGCCCGCAAGTATGCCGAGGCCTTTTTCGACCATTTGGATTTCGATGCCGTTACCGTGGCCCCCTACATGGGCAGCGACAGCATTACGCCGTTCCTGGGCCGCCCGGGGAAATGGGCCATCGTGCTGGCCGTTACCAGCAACGAAGGCGCCATGGACTTCCAGTTCCAAACGGTGGGCGACGGGCACCAGCGCCTGTTTGAACGGGTGATGGAGCGCGTGGCCGAGCTGGGCGGGCCGGACGAACTGATGTTCGTGGCCGGAGCCACCCGGCCGGAGGTGCTGGCCCAAGCGCGGGCCGTGGCCCCGGACCATTTCTTCCTGGTGCCCGGAGTGGGTGCCCAAGGCGGCGACCTGGAGGCCGTGCTGCAGGCCGGGCTTACCCGCGATGGCGGTCTGCTGATCAACAGTTCCCGGGGAATCCTGTATGCCGGTCAGGAGGAAGAGGCCATCCCCAAGGCACGCGAAGCGGCGATGGAGCTGCAGCGCGTGATGGAGGCCGCCCTGCGCAAGCACGGGGTCGTGGCGGGTTGAGGATCGCCCCATGGCTTGGATGCCATGGAACAGGGCCATGGGCCCGGGCCTCCATCCACCGCGATCGGCAATTATCTTGTCCAGGCCGGGATGCTGAAATTCCCGTCAAGGACATGAACATCGCCGATACCCTTGTTGGTTCATCCGAAGGAACGGACCTCCTGCTGGACCCTGCCTTCCCCTATGGGGAGGACCTGCTACAGTTCATCTGGGAAGCGGGGCTCTACGATGCCCACGGCCTGCGCACCACCGACGGTGATGCGCTGGAAGTGCTGAAGGCGGGCCGGATCCAGCCCAATAGCGGGCCCGACCTCAACGATGCGGTGGTCCGCGTGGGTGGCCAGACCTGGGCGGGCACCGTGGAGGTGCACCTGCGCTCCAGCGAGTGGAACGCCCACGGCCATCAGCATGATCCCGCGTACAACAATGTGGTGCTGCATTCGGTGTACCTGCACGATGCCGAGGTGCACACCGCCGATGGACGGCGCCCCCCGACCGTGGAGCTTCGGGGCCGCATCGATGAGCGGCACCTGCACCTGCATCAGGCCCTGATGGAAAGCCGGCGCGAGGTGCCCTGTGCGCCGCACCTCCATGCGGTGGACCTGTCCCGCATACGCCTCTGGCTGGAGCGCCTCCTGGTGGCCCGCCTCGAGCGCAAGGTGGGGGAGATGGAGGCGCTTTACCGGCGCACGGGCAACGACCCTGCCGAAACGCTGCACCACGTGTTGCTGCGCTGGCTCGGCGGGCAAGTGAACGCCGAGGCCTTCAGCATGTTGGCCCATGGACTGCCCTTGAAGCTGCTATTGAAGTACCGCGATGACCGGCGGCGGGTGGAGGCGCTGCTCTTCGGGCAGGCGGGATTCCTGGAGGAGGAGCTGCAAGACCCCTATGCGCATGGGCTGCAGGAGGAATACCGGTGGCTGTCATCTATGCACGGCTTGCGGCCCATGCCGGTGGCGGCCTGGAAATACGGGCGCTTGCGGCCACCCAATTTCCCCACGGTACGCCTGGCCCAGTGGGCGGCCTTGGTCCATGCGCGGCACGAGCTGTATGCCGGGCTGCTCGAACAGGACGACCCCAACGCGCTGCTGGCCCTGTTGAACGTGGAGGCCGGCGGTTACTGGGACACGCACTACCGCTTCGGCCAACCCGCGGCTGCGCGCCCCAAGCGGCTGGGTGGCGCCGCCGCCGCCGGATTGATCATCAACGCCATCGTGCCCTACCTCTTCGCCATGGGCCGTATCCGGGGGTTCCAACCGTGGCAGGACAGGGCCTTGGCCCTGATGGAGCGCCTGCCGGCGGAGCAGAACACCATCACACGCATGTGGGAGGCCTTGGGCATCAAGGCCGACAATGCCGGGCAGGGCCAGGCCTTGGTGGAACTGAGGAAAAATTTCTGTGCCGAGCGGAAATGCTTGTCATGTGCCATCGGCACCGCCCTGCATAAATCCCCGGTCAGGCCGGCGGGTTGATGCCGTCGCTCACATCCCATCCCATCCCATGCCTCACCTCACCGGAGCTCTAGCAAAGGCGGACTTCCCTTACCTCCCTTACCTCCCTTACCTCCCTTACCTCCCTTACCTCCCTTACCTTCTTCACTTCATCACCTCATCTCTTCTCACTCGCATCAACGCTGCAACACCACCTTCCCGCTCAACCATCGGTCGCCGATGGGATAGCGGATCAGGTAGATCCCGGTGGCATAGGCGCTGAGGTTAACCTCCACGCTTTTACCGGCCTGAAGGTCACGGATGGTCTGCAGCACCTTGCCGCCCAAGTCCGTGATGTACAGCTCGGGTAGGGCATGGTCCGCCGTGATGTGGACGATTCCCGTTGTGGGATTCGGGTAGTAGTGCCATCGGATCGTGGTGGGGTCGGGCGGCCCCGGTATACCGGTGGTCGTGCTGCCCGCCATGGTGTCCGGGGCTGAGGTGACCAGTGAATCCGGCAGGCCGAGTTCCAGTTCCGGGATCTCCTGTTGGCAGTCCGGCATGTAGGTATAGCTCTTCAAGATCCGGGTCAACAGGCCGTTCAGGCTCTCCACGTCGTAGCGGTCCGTGGTGGGCTCGATGTGGTGCAGGCCCACGCCGCTGTGGTTGGTGAGGAAGGTGTAGGTGCCGTTGGTACCCAAGGCCACCGATCGCAGCAGGTACTCCGTCGCCTTGTCGATGCCGCTGGCCGCCACGGTCACGATGCGGATACCCTTGGCGGAGGCCTCGCGGACCAGTTCCTTCATCCGCTGGCGCACCTGCGGCGTGTTGTGCGGTCCGGCATCCAGTACCAGGAAGATGACCCGTGCCCGTGCCTCCGTGCTCCATTGCAGGTGGTTGATGGCCGAATCCAACGCCACCTCCACCGCTTCCGGCGTATCGCCGCCCCCGTCCGCCCGCTGGGCGGAAATGAAGTTCACCGCCTTGGACAGCACCCGGGTGAAGGGCATCGTCCGCGTCAAATACTCCTCGTTCGGCCCTACGTCGCGGTAGAACACGTTGGCGAAGCGGAAGTTGAGCTGGTTGCCGATCTTCTTGGACTGGTAGATGATCTCGTTCAGCTCGGCCTGCAGGAAATCCAGCTCATCCTGCATGGAGCCCGTGGCATCCACCACAAAGGCCACGTCCACGTTGTTGCTTGGGCCGCAGGGCATATCCAAGATCATCCGGTTCACGCCGTGATGGAAAGGTTGAACGTCCTCCAGCCGTTGGGTGATGCCGCCGTGGGAGACCGTCAAGGTGAACGGGCCGGCCGGCGGGTTGCTTGCGGTATCCAAGCTGGCCCACAGTTCCGCCTTGCCGGTGTTGTCGGTGCGGGCGCGGAATAGCACGGTGCCGTCGGCTTGCTCCAGCCGGACCGCCGCATCCGCGATGGGCAGCCCCTGCACACCCTGCAGGTGGAAGGCATAGCGGCCTTGCGGCGCCACGGTCCAGACCTGTCGCATCCGGGCCAGCACCGTCGCGGAGAGGTCCGTCCACAGGTCCCACTTCGCGAAGTCGTTCACCTCGCCGGCGGTAAGGATACCCGAGCGGACATCGCGGCTCCCGGCCGGGGATCGCGGTGCCTCCATGGCCACCATTGGGCCCGAAGGAAGGGCCCGCTCATAGCTCTCCGCCTCATCAAGCATGGCATGCCCCGTGGCCATCGTGCGGCTGTGGCTTTCCTTGCGGGCCGGGCCGGGCAAGGCCACCGACTTGTCCCGGTCCATGGCGAAATCCGCCTTCTCGTCCTCCTTCACGTGCACCATCCGGGTGGAGGCCACATAGCCATCGTAGCTCACCACACATTTGTACAGGCCGGTGTCCAAGGCCACGTGGAAATTGCCGAATCGGTCCGTGAGCACGGAGGCTACCAGCTCGTCACCACGGTAGATGTCCACGTTGCCGTACGCCAAAGCATCCAGGACGGCGCCGGTATTCAGGTTGCCGCTGATGGATTGGGCCTGCGTGGTGCAAACGGAGGAGAGCAGGAGCAGCGCGGGAAGTATCTTTCGCATCGTCGGCGGGTGGTTTTGGGAGCCGGTACACGCGAAGCGCCCCGAGGTTCAGAACGCTGCACCTTGGCACGGCATCAGGGCGGCACCTCGTTGCCGGCCACCGATCACCCTTTCCTTATTTTAGGCCTCCCGTCCGGTGAATTTTAGGGCAGCATGATCGACCGTATACAAGCCAAAACATTCGTGGAACGCCAAGCATACGGCGTTTGCGAGTGGTGGGCACACAAGCTCAACATCAAGACCGAGCAGGTGCGGCTGAGCTTCATCTACCTCAGTTTCGTGACTGTGGGTCTGCACGCCGTCCTGTACCTGGTCATGGCCTTCATCCTCCACCACAAGGAACGGATCAAGCGGCCTTTCGCCCGGCGCAGTACCGTATGGGAACTCTGACCACCCGATGACCAACAACGACATCCTGAAGAAACTCCGCGTGGCCCTGAAGCTGCACGACACGGACATCGTGAAGATCCTCGCCTTGGTGGACTTCCGCATGACCACTTCCCAAGTGAACGCCTTTTTCCGCAAGGAGGATCACCCCAACTACCAAGAGGCCGGGGACCAAGTGCTGCGCAATTTTCTGAACGGACTGGTGATCTATTTGAGGGGGCCGATGCCGGGGAAGGGAGAAGAGAAGAAGTGATTGCTGCGAGCGTTGAAGGGCCAACGGCCCGTTGTATCACAGCCCGGAGCAGCGCTCCGGGTTTGGGGTGATGGTTGAAGGTGGAGGGCTGTAAGCCCGGCGGCATCGGGATTTCGGGTTAGGAAGTGAAGGGGTGAAGAGGTGAAGGGGTGAAGAGGTGAAGAGGTGAAGAGGTGAAGAGGTGAAGAGGTGAAGAGGTGAAG
>DAOKZW010000016.1:0-77147 GCA_035325445.1 Flavobacteriales bacterium | reverse complement strand
GAATGTTCAGCCCCTCTGTGGGCCTATCCGATTGCGTTTATGAGTTGAATCCGGCACCGTATAGAACGCTACTTGGGAAGAGTCGTACATGATGCAATAGGTCCCGGTTGGCCAAGGACCTTTAAACTCAAAAAAGCGGTCCACATTGCACTCCGATTCCGCACAGGAATAGGCAATCACCGACCCATGGGCAGACTGCATCACTCGCTGATATTCGGCATAGGATAGAGAAACAACCACAGGACTTCTGAGCACAGGACGCTGTTGGGCCATGCAACTGGACATGAATAGCAGGACACCAATCGTAATAGTCCTGAGTGGCATCATGGCGTGTCGGTCGCTTTAATGAGCCCTTCCGTAATCCTGGTATTGGTCTCTGTGCTAGTTGCACCAGGTGCAACCCCAACATGTCCTTTCACCTTCACCTCATTGCCCTTATCATCTAAGATTGTCTCAATGCGATCTTCCCCTTCCCAAGCAGCTTTGTCTGGCGAGTACTTGACGCCATCACCGGTCGCATCCTTAATCCCGCTAGCGACTTCAGCTGGGTTGGCAGTATTTACACCGTCAACATATTTAGCGACCCCAGTCCTGATGTCCGGATTGTTCGTGACGTGAGTCCGTTCGGACTCCGTGGCATTTTCATGCATGCCTTCGGTCCATACGCCAACTTCAATAACCTCCTTATCCCCAAGTGCGCCGAATATTGCCTTGGCTGCACGCGCTTGCTTGGCAGTAATCTCACCTGATTTCACAGCCTTCTTCACAATCTTATTGAACTCATCTTGTGATGCGTCTGGGCTCAAGCCAAAGCCTCGGTATTCGATGCCTGTTGACTGACCAGTGCCAATCTTTCTTTCCGCTAAAGCGTGTTGCAGATAGTCCCCCACAGATGTACGCCCAATCTGGTCCTTGACATATCTCCGGAAGTCCATCAGCCCTAAAGCATTGCCAAACGGCTTTATTACTTGGCCATCGGGATTCACGAAATAGATTGGATTGTCCAAGGCGAAGCTGTAAGGACTAGCAAATGGGAACTTCGCTGCTTTAGGGTCAAGACTCAACCACCTTCCCACCCGCGGGTCGTAGAGCCTCGCTCCGAAGTCATAGCTGGTGCCGGTAGCGCCGTGGATCTCGTCATCCTTGGGTTTTCCGTTGAAGCCCCAGCGGTAGGAATCGCTGGAGTAATTGCGGTCGGGTAAAAGAGACCCGCCGGGTTCATAACCCTGCGCGCTCACCAATTCCGCCTGGTACGGGCTTCCCGTGTTGTTTCCCGGCAGCAGCCTGCCCGTCACCACGGCGGCCACGTTCCCCAAGTGGTCCGTCAGCTCATAGCGCTTCTTCACTGCGGGCATGGGCTGGGTGTAGGGGTAGGTGAGGATGTTCGGTGCGCCGTACAGCTCCATTTCCTGCGTATGGCTGCCTATGCGGCTGCTGCCGTAGATGGGGCGGTCGGTGAGCTTTAGGCTGGCCGCGAATTCCTGCGGGTTGGTGTTGGGCACGGGTTCCAAGAGATAACGGTAGGTGGCCATCACATTGCCTTGCGCATCACGAATGTAATACGTACGCGGCATGAGTAAGGCACGAGCTGCAAGCTGTACGGCGGCACGGAATGGTTGGGTTGTGCGTGGCACGAGCTAAAAGCTCGCGCCAGACATGGGCCGTGGTCCGGCATGGTGGTCGGGTCCGTGCGGTACAATACGCCATCGGCCGTAACGATGAGGCCGCACCCCTAACACGGCGTCCACTACTTTCGCAACATGCGACATGCAAGCCCTGTTCTCGCGGCCCTATGCAGCCTGGGTCCGTTGGCGCTCTTTGCCCAAACCAGCCCCGTGGGAAGCGCCACCCGCAGCGACAGCATTGACCTGCTGCATACGCGGATCGAACTGGATCTCACCAATGCCACCAACGGCCTGATCCGGGGCGATGCCACCATCACCTTCGCACCGCGCGTAAACGGGGTATCCACGCTCCCGCTTGACCTGATCCTGCCGGTGGATTCCGTGGTGATGGACGGCTCGCACCTGCCCTTTGCCCAAGCCGGCGAGGTGTGCACCATCAACCTGCAGGACACCTACGGCCCTGGGGACACCTTGACGGTAACGGTGAGCTATGGCGGGGACCCGCCCACGGACCCCAGCGGCTTCGGCGGCTTCTACACCCTGCCCAAATACCAGTACGACCTGGGGGTGGCCTTTGAATCGGTGCCACACTCCTACGGGCGCTCCTGGTTTCCCTGCTTCGACAACTTCGTGGAGCGCTGCTCCTTCGACTTCCTGGTGCGCACCAGCGATGGGCGCTCCGTGCTGGCCAACGGCGGCCTGCAGGGCATCACCGACCTGGGCAACGATGAACGCCTGACCCATTGGCGGCTCGATGAACCCATCCCGTCCTATCTCGCCTCCGTGGCCGCCGGCCATTATGAGCTGCTCACCGACACTTTCCCCAGCGTGACCGGCGCGGACATCCCGGTGATACTGGCCGGCTTGGCGCAGGACACGGCCAACATGCGCGGATCCTTCGCCCATCTGCAGGATGCCTTCAACACCTTCGAACGTTGGTTCGGGCCTTACCGGTGGAACCGGGTGGGCTACGTGCTCACCAGCGCCGGCGCCATGGAGCACGCCACCAACATCTGCTATCCCGATTTCGCCGCCGACGGGACCTTGACCTACGAGGACCTGATCGCGCACGAACTGTCGCATCACTGGTTCGGCAACCTGATCACCTGCGCTACGCCGGAGGAGATGTACATCAACGAAGGCTTCGCCGATTTCTGCGCCAAGCTGTACATGGAGGACCTGTACGGCACGGAACGCTACAAGAAGCTGGTGCGCCAGAACCACAGGCGGGTGGTCTCATCCGCCCATCTGCGCGATGGCGGGTGGTTTGCGCTGAACGCCGTGCCGTCCAACATGACCTACGGCGAGACTTCCTACAAGAAGGGCTCCGACATCGGCCGCACGCTGCGGGCAACCTTGGGCGACAGCCTGTTCAGCGCCGGCATGAAGCGCGTGTTCGCCAACAACGCCTACATGCCCATCTCCAGCACCGCCTTCCGCGACAGCTTGGGCGCCGCCACGGGGACGGACCTCGCCGACTTCTTCAACAACTGGATCTTCCAGCCCGGCGGGACGGTCTTCATGGTGGACTCCTTCAGCGTGCAGCCCGACGGGGCAGCCTTTGCCACCACCGTCCATGTCCGCCAGCGCACTCGGGGCGGTGCCGCGCCATTCAGCCATGTACCCGTTACGGTTA
Source organism: Flavobacteriales bacterium (assembly GCA_035325445.1). Taxonomy (GTDB): domain Bacteria; phylum Bacteroidota; class Bacteroidia; order Flavobacteriales_F; family PHOS-HE28; genus PHOS-HE28. The sequence goes on along the minus strand of DAOKZW010000016.1, from coordinate 73,886 downwards.
CCTGCGTGGGCGAAAACGGGGCGGCTTACCACGAAATAATGGACCTCGACGGAGAATCTTGCACAGTACTGTTGAACACAACCTTCCCGCCCACGGCCATCCACCTCAATGCCGACGAAAGGCTGGCCCTGTCCACCACATGGGACACGCTGACGGTGGCCACCGTGGGAACCAAGACGCTGTCCGACACGGACCTGCGGCTTTCCGTGACCAACCTTGGAGGCGGCCCCGCCCGCTTCCGTGTGGAGGAATTCTGGGTGCCCGCGGATGATTACCCGGGCGGCGGGTACATTGTTTCACCGGACCGCTGGTGGCGCGTGGAGAACGACCTCCAGCCCGGAAGCCAGGTCACCTTGCGTTTCACCTTCGAAGGCAGGCCCGGCCTGATGACTGCATACGACCAGGGACTGGTGCAAGCTGTCGGCAGCGCAGCCTTCCACGAGGACAGCCTGTACGTGTTGTGGCGTCCTTCGCCGGCGCAGGCATGGACCGTGCTGCCCACCACCGTTACCACCATCGGCAGCGCCACCGACGGCAGCGCCCGCCTGGATATCGGCAGTGCGGCTGCCGGGGATTATACCGTGGCCTTCCATGCGCTGCCCACCGGCATCCACGGCTCCCCTGCCCCCTCCCCGGAGTGGCGATACTACCCGGACCCCGCGCGCGAGATGCTGACGGTGACCGGACCTGATGATGGCCCGGGCCAAGAACTGCTGATCCATGACATGGGCGGCCGCCTGCTCGGCCGTCACCGCCTGCACGGCAGCACCACCCGGGTGGACGTTTCAAGGCTGCCGGCGCAAACCGTGCTCCTCTCGGTGCAGCGGAAGGACGGCGGCATGGTCCGCTTGGGGCCGCTCCATATCGTGCATTGATCCCGTGAAGCCGTGAAGGACTGGGGGCGTTATTTCACGAGGTTGGCCTTGTTGCTGCTGGGGCTTTTCCTGGCCCAGCGGCAGCTCTTCCTCGCCTTCAACCACGCCTCTCTCCAGGATGTGTCCACCCGGGAGATCCTGCTGTGCCACTGGCGGGCACTGCCGATGGACCTGTCCACCGCCGGCTATGTATTGGCGATCGTATGGCTATTGAGCGTACCGCTTCTCTTCCGCGAAGTACGCTGGCTCCACCGTGCCCTGTTCGGCTTCATGGCCGCCTTCATCGTGCTCAGTGCCATCGTGAACGTTGCGGACATCAGCCTGTTCCAGGCGTGGGGCGTGAAGATCGACCGCAAAGCCTTGGGCTATCTGCGCTATCCGCGTGAAGCGGCGGGCTCCATCTCCTTCACCCAACTGGCATCATTGCTGCTTGTGGCCGCCGTGCAAAGCCTTTTCTTCATCTTCCTTCTGCGGCGTTCCGGGACCAACAAGCCGTTCAACACCGGGCCTGCCTGGCAGCGGGCCTTGGCCGCGGCACTGATGCCGGGCCTCTGCCTGCTGGCCATGCGGGGCGGCCCCCAGGATGACCCGATCAACAAGAGCTGGAGCTGGTTCTCCACCAAGCCCGTGCTGAACCAGGCCGCCATGAACAGCATGTGGAACTTGCTGGAAGTGGCCGCTACGCCTGCCGAGTTCAGTTCCAATCCATACGCCTACATGTCCACGAAGGAGGCGGAGGAGATTTTCGCGGAACAACGGCCCACGCCGGGCGGGACGCCCAAGGACATCCTGCAGGTGAGGGCACCCAACGTATTGCTGATCCTGCTCGAAAGCTGGACGGCCGACGTGATCGAGCCGCTGGGGGGCGACAGCGCGGTGGCCCCGCAGTTCACCCGGTTGTGCCAGGATGGGCTCCTCTTCACCAACTTCCATTCCACCGGCTTCCGCACCGAGCAAGGGCTGGCCGCGCTCATCAGCGGGTTTCCGGCGCAGCCCGCCACCACGGTGATCCGCAACTTCGGCAAGTTCGACCACCTGCCGAGCCTGGTGCGCAGCCTCGGCGACCTGCATTATTCCTCGCGCTATTACTATGCCGGCGACGTGGAATTCGCGAACACCCGTGCCTACCTGGAGACCATGGGCTTCCAAAAGGTATACGACGAACACGCCTTCCCCATCAAACGGCGCACCCGATGGGGCGCCTTCGACGAGGAGCTGTTCGATTTCCACCTGCGTGATGCGGGCTCCTCCGAACGCCCCTTCTTCCACGTGATCATGACCTCCACGAGCCATGAACCCTTCGATGCGCCCGTGGATGAAGGCTTTGCAGGTGGCGACCCGCAACTGTACCGCAACACCATCCACTACACCGACCGCTGCCTGGGCGCCTTCATCGATTCCGCGAAAACCAAGGACTGGTACGCCAACACGCTCATCTTCATCGTGGCCGACCATGGCCACTACCTGCCCCGCTACCGCGCCCAATACAGCGCGGCACGCCACCGCATCCCCTTCCTGATCACCGGCGGCGCGCTCAAAGAGAACCTGCGCGGCACGGTCGACGGCACCTTCGGCAGCCACGTGGACTTCGCGCCCACGCTCTTGGGGCAGTTGGGATCGCCCACCGCCGGATTCAACTGGGGGCGCGACCTGTTCAGCCAAGGCACGCCCCACAGCGCCTTCTGGACCTTCAACAACGGCTTCGGCATCGCCGACAGTGCACAGGCCGTGGTGTTCGATGCCAACGGTGAACAGGTGATCGAAGTACGGGACAGCAGCCGCACCGCGGATGAACAACGCCTGCTGCGGGTGGGCAAGGCCCAGCTACAGGTCCTCTTGGACCAATACATCGGGTTCGACCAGTAGGGCAGCCCTTTCTTCCATGGCCGAAAAAAAAGGGAGGCGCCCAATGCCTTGGACGCCTCCCTTTCATGCTCTTTCCGTGCGGGCCGCTTCTTTCGGCCGATCAGCCCACGTACTTCAGGCTGCGGCCCGGGTAGCGCGCGCTGGCCCCCAGTTGCTCCTCGATGCGCAGCAATTGGTTGTACTTGGCGATCCGGTCGCTCCGGCTGGCGCTGCCCGTCTTGATCATGCCGCAATTCATGGCCACGGCCAGGTCGGCGATGGTGCTGTCCTCCGTCTCGCCGCTCCTGTGGCTCATGATGGACGTGTAGCCGGCGCGGTGGGCCATTTCCACGGCCTCCATGGTCTCGGTCAGCGTGCCGATCTGGTTCACCTTCACCAGGATGCTGTTGGCGATATGCTTGTCGATGCCCTCCTTGAGGCGCTTGGTGTTGGTGACAAAGAGGTCATCGCCCACCAGCTGGACCTTGTCCCCGACGGCCTTGGTGAGCTTCTTCCAGCCGTCCCAATCATCCTCGGCCATGCCGTCCTCGATGCTGAGGATGGGGTAGCGCTTGGCCCAGTCCTTCCACATGGATACCATGTCCTCGGAGGTGAGGCTGTCGCCGGTGCTCTCGAGCACGTAGCGTTGCTTTTCGGCGTTGTAGAATTCGGTGCTGGCCGCGTCCAGCGCGATCATCACCTCGTCGGCAGGCTTGTAGCCGGCGGCCTCAATGGCCTGCATCACCGCCTTCAGCGCGTCCTCATTGCTCTTCAGGTCGGGCGCAAATCCGCCTTCATCCCCCACGTTGGTGCTGAATTTCCGGGCCTTCAACACGCCTTTCAGGGCATGGAAGATCTCGGCGCCCATGCGCAGGCCCTCCGCGAAACTGGTTGCGCCCACGGGCATCACCATGAACTCCTGGATGTCCACCTTGTTGTCGGCGTGGGCACCGCCGTTGAGGATGTTCATCAGCGGCACGGGCAGCACGCAGGCGTTGGTGCCACCCACGTAGCGGTACAGCGGCAGCCCCGCTTCGCTGGCGGCCGCCTTGGCCACGGCCAGCGAAACCCCCAGGATGGCGTTGGCGCCCAGATTGGCCTTGTTGGGCGAACCGTCCAAGGCGACCATGTGGCGATCGATGGCCGCCTGGTCGCCCACGAAGGCGCCTTGCAGATCATCGTTCAACGGGCCGTTCACGTTGGCCACGGCCTTCAGCACGCCCTTGCCCAGGTAGCGCTTCTTGTCGCCATCGCGAAGCTCCACCGCCTCATGGGCGCCGGTGCTGGCCCCGCTGGGCACAGCGGCGCGGCCCATGTGGCCGCTGTCGGTATACACTTCCACCTCCACGGTGGGGTTCCCGCGGGAATCGAGGATCTCGCGGGCCTGGATCTTTGCTATCACGCTCATGGCGGGCTCTAACGGTTTTGGGAGGGTTTGGTTCTGGGATGGCGCGTGGTGGCGGCAGTGCCCCGGAATGACCGTGCACCGCCCCGCAGGGATCAGGCATGTTCCACCTGTTTCCCTGCGCGCTCCTTGCTTTCCTTCAGGTATTGCACGAACTCATCGAAGCTGTACAGCGAATCGAACGGGCCGGGGCCGGCCTCGGGGTGGTGCTGCACGCTGAACACGGGTCGGTCCTTGAGCCGGATGCCCGTTACGCTCCCATCATTCAGGTGCTCGTGGGTGATCTGGATCGCCGGGTTGGCCTCCACCTGCTTCCGGTCCACCTCGAACCCGTGGTTCTGCGAGGTCACCTCGTCCTTGCCGGTGACCACGTTACGCACGGGATGGTTCACGCCGCGGTGGCCGTGGTGCATCTTCAGGGTACGCACGCCTTGGCTCTGGGCCAACAGCTGGTGGCCCATGCAGATGCCGAACACCGGCAGGCCGGCATCCACCACTTGCTTCACCAAGGCCACGGAAGCGGGCATGGCGCCGGGGTCGCCGGGGCCGTTGCCGAGCATGAACCCATGGGGGTTCCAGGCCAGCATGTCGGCCACCGGTGTGGCCATGGGGAATACGCGCACCAGGCATCCCCGCTCCACGAGGTGCCTGATGGTGTTCAGTTTGATGCCGAAATCGAGCAAGGCCACGCGGTACGGGGCATCTGTGGCCCCCACCTCGTATGCCTCGGGGGTGCTCACGCGGCTGGCCAGCTCCAGGCCCGCCATGTCCGGTGCCTGTTCCAGCAGCGCCCGCAGTGCGGCGTCATCGAGGCCGGTGGTGTCCACCACGGCGTTCTGTGCGCCATGGTCGCGGATATGCCTCACCAGCTTCCGCGTATCGATGTCGCTGATGCCCGGGACACCGGCCTGGGCCAGCATCTGCTCCAAGGTGCCGGTGGCCAGTGTGCGGCTGGCCTGTTCGCTGATCTTCTTCACCACCATCGCGGCGATGCTCACGCGCGGGCCCTCGTCCTCGCCGTCCATCGGGTCGGCGGCCCTCCTTACCCCGTAATTCCCGATATGGGAGGCGGCCATCACCATCACTTGGCCGGTGTAGCTGGGGTCGGTGATGATCTCTTGGTAACCGGTCATGCCGGTATTGAAGCAAATTTCGCCCACGGAGGTGGCCGTGGCCCCGAATGCGCGCCCCTCGAAGCGCGTACCGTCCTTCAACATCAGTACGGCTTTCGGGCGTTGGCTGATCAACATGGATCTTGGGATGAATAGGTTATGGAAGCGCGTGCAAATCTACCGTTGCAAAAGCGGAACGGGGCCCCAAAAGGTGCCCCGTTCCGCAAGTTTGTCCACAAGGCCTCATTCGCCCTTTGCGGGCTCCCCCTCGGCAGCGGGCGCCTCGCCTTTGGGTGCGGTGGCGGGGCGGCGGCTGCGCCGCGTGCGCTTCACCTCGGCACCGGCCTTTTCCTTGGCGGTGTACAACGTATTGAAGTCCACCATCTCGATCATCGCCCGCTCGGCGGCATCGCCCAAGCGGGTGCCCAGCTTGATGATGCGGGTGTATCCCCCGGGGCGGTCGGCCACCTTGGGGGCCACGTCGCGGAACAGGACGGCGGTAGCCTCCTTGTTCTGCAGGTAGCTGAATACCACGCGGCGGCTGTGGGTGCTGTCTTCCTTGCTCTTGGTGATCAAGGGCTCCACGAAGATCCGCAGGGCCTTGGCCTTGGCCAGGGTGGTTTCGATGCGCTTGTGCTCGATCAGCGAACAGGCCATGTTGCTGAGCATGCTGTCCCGATGGGCCTTCTTGCGCCCCAGCGCGTTGTTCTTGTTTCCGTGTCTCATTTTGATCCAGTTTCGATACCCGTCTTCACACGCACGAAGACTTTAGTCCCGATCGAGTTTATACTTCGCCACGCTCATGCCGAAGGAAAGGCCCTTGTTCTCCACCAGGTCCTCCAGTTCGGTGAGGCTCTTCTTACCGAAGTTGCGGAACTTCAGCAGGTCGTTCTTGTTGTAGGCCACCAGGTCCCCGAGGGTTTCAATATCGGCGGCCTTCAGGCAGTTCAGCGCACGCACGCTCAGGTCGAGGTCCACCAGCTTGGTGCGCAGCAACTGGCGCATGTGCTGGCCGTTCTCGTCCAAGTCGTCCGTTTCCACCACGGCCGGCCCCACATTGCTGATGATGGCGGCATGGTCGTCGGTCTCCAAGGTGATCCGCTCATCGCTGAACAGCATGAAGTGGTGGATCAGGATCTTGGCGGCCTCCTTGAGCGCGCTCTTCGGGTCGATGCTGCCGTCGGTGGTCAGCTCGATGGTGAGCTTCTCGTAGTCCGTCTTCTGCTCCACCCGTGTGTTGTCCACGCTGTAGCGCACGTTCTTGATGGGCGTGAAGATGGAGTCGATGAAGATGGTGCCCACGGGGGCGCCCTCCTCCTTGTTCTCTTCGGCGGGCACGTAGCCCCGGCCCTTGCCAACGGTGATCTCCACATGGAGCTTCACGTTGTTTTCCATGCGGCAGATCACCAGCTCGGGGTTGAGCACCTGGAAGCCGGTGGTGTGCTTGCCGATATCGCCGGCGGTGAAGCTGTCCTTGCCGCCCACGGTGAAGTTGATCTTCTCGGTGGTCACGTCCTCCAGCTGGCGGCGGAAGCGCACCTGCTTGAGGTTGAGCACGATCTCGGTAACGTCCTCGATCACGCCCTTGATGGTGCTGAACTCGTGCTCAACGCCGTCGATGCGCACGCTGGTGATGGCGAACCCTTCCAGGCTGCTGAGCAGGATACGGCGGAGGGAGTTGCCGATGGTGATGCCATAGCCGGGCTCCAAGGGGCGGAATTCGAAGATCCCGTGCTTGTCATCGGCTTCGATCATGGAGACCTTGTCAGGTCTTTGGAAATCTAGGATGGGCATATGATGCTCGGTCGGTTTGAGGGTTCTTACTTGGAGTACAATTCCACGATGAGCTGCTCGCGGATGTTCTCCGGGATCTGGGCCCGCTCAGGCATGGCGAGCATCTTGCCCGTCATGGTGGCCGGGTTGAAGTCCAACCAATCGAACCGGTTGGTGCTGGTGGACAGGCTGCTGGTGATCACTTCCAGGCTTCGGCTGCGCTCGCGCACGGCCACCTCGTCGCCGGGGCGAAGGGTGTAGCTGGGGATGTTCACCAGTTCCTTGTTCACGGTGATGTGCCCATGGTTCACCAGCTGACGGGCTGCGGCCCGGGTGGGTGCGATGCCCAAGCGGTACACCGTGTTGTCCAGGCGTGCCTCGCAAAGCGCCAACAGCTCGGCGCCGGTGATGCCTTTTTTGCTGGCCGCGGTCTGGAACATCTTCCGGAACTGGCGCTCCAGGATGCCATAGGTATACTTGGCCTTCTGCTTCTCCATCAGCTGCAGGCGGTACTCGCTGTCCTGCTTGCGGCGGCGGCCGGTAAGGCCGTGTTGTCCTGGGGCATGGGGCTTGCGCTCCATCCACTTGTCCGGTCCATAGATCGGCTCCTTGAACCTGCGGGCGATCCTGGTCTTGGGTCCTGTGTATCGTGCCATTCTCTTTCTGTTTCGGGTACGTTAAGTACCAACAACGGGGTGCGTTCCACGCCCCCTACGGTTAATGTTTCGTCTTAAACACGGCGCTTCTTGGGGGGGCGGCAACCGTTGTGCGGCATGGGGGTCTGGTCGAGGATCTCGGTCACCTCCACTCCGCTGTTGTGCAGCGCACGGATGGCGCTCTCGCGTCCGCCTCCGGGCCCGCGCACGAACACCTTCACTTTGCGCAGCCCCATTTCAAAGGCCTCACGTGCGGCATCCTCGGCGCTCACCTGTCCGGCGTAGGGCGTATTTTTCTTGCTTCCGCGGAAGCCCATCTTGCCCGCGCTGGACCAGCTGATCACTTCGCCCTTGTTGTTGGTCAGGCTCACGATCAGGTTGTTGAACGTGGCGAGGATATGGGCCTGCCCATAGACCTCCACCACCACGTTCTTCTTTTTCTTCTTGCCTGCGGCCGCGCCGCCTTTTTCTTGCTTTGCCATTGTCTTCAGTTGTCGGTTGTCGGTTGTCCGTTGTCAGTAGCTTCACTGCCAACTGACAACTGGCAACTGATCTTACTTGGTAACCTTCTTCTTGTTCGCAACGGTCTTGCGCTTGCCCTTCCTGGTGCGCGCGTTGGTGCGGGTGCGTTGGCCGCGCAGGGGCAGGCCCTGCCGGTGGCGGATGCCCCGGTAGCAGTTGATGTCAACCAAGCGCTTGATGCTCAGCTGCACCTCACTGCGCAAGGCGCCTTCCACCTTGATGTTGTCGTTGATGATCGAACGGATCTTGCCCTGTTCGTCATCCGTCCAATCCTGCACCTTCGTATCCGGGTCCACGCCCGCTTCCTCCAGGATGGAGAGCGCGGTGCTGCGGCCGATGCCGTAGATGTAGGTGAGCCCAATGACGCCTCGTTTGGTCTTGGGGAGGTCGATGCCTGCAATACGTGCCATGCGCTTTCGAGATTATCAGCCTTGACGCTGCTTGAACTTGGGGTTCTTCTTGTTGATGATGTAAAGACGTCCCTTGCGGCGCACCAGTTTGCAGTCCGCTGAACGCTTCTTGATCGAGGCCCTGACTTTCATTTGGGTCGTTGTGTTCTGCTGTTGCTCACGATTTGTAGCGGAAGGTGATGCGCCCCTTGGTGAGATCATACGGGCTCATCTCCACTTTTACTTTATCTCCCGGCAGGATACGGATGTAGTGCATGCGCATCTTGCCCGAGATGTGCGCCACAATAACGTGGCCGTTCTCAAGCTCAACGCGGAACATGGCATTGCTCAACGCCTCCTTGATGACGCCGTCCTGCTCGATGTTCCCTGTCCTGCTCATTCGTTCTACTTCCTGTTCATGCCGGCCATGCCGGTGTTGTTTGTTTCCTTGTCCGGTGTTTTCACACCACTTCCATTCCTCTTTCCTTCAGCACATCCTCGATATGGCTGAACGTTGATAAGACCTCTGCCTGGCCGCGCCTCACCGCGATGGTGTGCTCGAAGTGTGCGCTGGGGCGGCCGTCCTGCGTCACCACCGTCCAGCCGTCATCCAATTGCTGCACTTCCTTGCGGCCCATGGTGATCATCGGCTCGATGGCGATCACCATACCTTCGTTGAGCCGGGGCCCATGCCCGCGCCTCCCGTAGTTCGGCACTTCGGGCGCTTCGTGGAGCTTGCGCCCCACCCCGTGCCCCACCAGCTCGCGCACCACGCCATAGCCATGGGCCTCGGCGTGGTGCTGGATGGCGTGGCCGATATCGCCGGTGCGCTGGTTGGCCACCGCCTGCCGGATGCCCAGGTCCAGGCATTCCTTGGTGACCGCCAACAGCGCCTTCACTTCAGACGCCACCTCACCCACTTGGAAGGTGTAGGCGCTGTCGCCGTAAAAGCCGTTCATCAGCACTCCGCAATCCACGCTGGCCACGTCGCCTTCCTTCAGTACACGCTTGCCGGGCAAGCCGTGCACCACCTCCTCATTCACGCTCACCAGCAGCGTGGAGGGGCATCCGTACAGGCCCTTGAAGCCGGGGATGGCCCCGTTGTCGCGGATGAACTCTTCCGCCAAGCGATCAAGCTCGCCCGTGCCAACGCCCGGAGCGATGACGCGTGCCACCTCGGCCAAAGTCTTACCAACAAGCAAAGAACTGATCCTCACCAATTCGATCTCCTCCTCCGATAGCCTATTTACGGTCTTGGCCATTCCCTATCCGGCCAAGCCAAAAGCTCCACTTGTCCTTCCTTTGATACGGCCCGACTTCATCAGGCCGTCATAATGCCTCATCAACAGGTAGCTCTCGATCTGCTGGAGCGTGTCCAACATCACCCCTACCATGATCAACAGGGAGGTCCCCCCGTAGAACTGTGCGAAACCCTGCTTCACGCCGGCCATGCCCACGAATGCCGGCAGGATGGCCACCAGGCCCAGGAAGATCGACCCGGGCAGGGTGATGCGGCTGAGCAGGTCGTCGATGTACCCGGCCGTTTGTTTGCCCGGCTTGATGCCCGGGATGAAGCCCCCATTGCGCTTGAGGTCATCCGAAAGCTGGTTCGGGTTGACGGTGATGGCCGTGTAGAAATACGTGAACGCCACCACCATCAGGAACAAGGTCAGGTTGTAGGGGAAGCTCTCGTAATTGGCGAACTGCTGCAGCCACATGGGCGGGTTGCCGTCCCATACCGGCATTTGGGCGATGTACATGGGCACCAACACGATGGCCTGTGCAAAGATAATCGGCATCACCCCAGCGGCATTCACTTTCAGGGGAATGTAGTTGCGCACCCCGCCATATTGCTTGTTGCCCTGCACCCGCTTGGCAAATTGCACCGGGATCCGCCGCGTGCCCTGCACGAGCATCACGTTGAAGGCGATGATCACCAGCCAGAACACCACTTCCAAGAGGATCACCACCATGCCGCCCCCGCCGGTGGCCCTGCCGATGAATTCCTGCAGGAAGCTCTCCGGCAACCGGGCCAGGATCCCGATCATGATGATCAGGGAGATGCCGTTGCCCAGCCCCCTTTCGGTGATGCGCTCACCGAGCCACATCACGAACAAGGTGCCCACGGTGAGGATGACGATGCTGGTGAACATCCAGAACTGTCCTTCGGGCCGTGCCGCCGCATCCACGTAGGTAAGCAGGTAGCCTGGGGCCTGGAACACGCAGATCAGGATGGTCATGTAGCGCGTCCACTGGTTGATCTTCCTGCGGCCGCTCTCCTCCTTCTGCATCTTCTGCACCATGGGCACGGCGATGCCGGCCAGCTGCATGATGATGCTTGCGCTGATATAGGGCATGACGCCCAGTGCAAAGATGCTCGCCCTGGTGAACGCCCCACCGGTAAAGATGCTGAGCAGGTCCACCAAGCCCGAGCCGGCGCCCGAAGCGCTGCCCAAGCGGGTGCTGTCCACGCCCGGCAATGCGATGAAGCTTCCGATACGGAACACCAGCAACAAGCCCAGCGTGATGAGGATGCGGTTCCGCAGTTCCTCGATGCGCCAGATGTTCTTGAGCGTTTCGATGAAGTTCTTCATCACGTGTTACTTCTTGGTGTCCAGCACCTCGGTTTTCCCTCCCTTGGCCTCGATGGCAGCCTTGGCCGTTGCGCTGAAGGCGTGCGCCTTCACCTCAAGGGCTCCCTTGAGCTCGCCGCGCCCCAGGATCTTCACCAGGTCGTTGCGGGAGATCAGGCCATTCTTGCGCATGGCCTCGATGTCCACCGTTTGCAGGCCGGCCTTGTCGGCCAGGGCCTGTACGGCATCCAGGTTGATCCCCTTGTATTCCACCCGCGTGGGGTTGGTGAATCCGAATTTGGGCAGGCGGCGCACCAAGGGTGTTTGGCCCCCTTCGAAGCCGCGGCGGACATTGTAGCCCGTGGCCGACTTCTGGCCCTTGTGGCCCTTGCCACTGGTGCCACCGTACCCGCTGCCTTGGCCCCGGCCCAGACGCTTGTTGTTCTTCACCGCGCCCTTGGCGGGCTTCAATTTGCTCAGGTCCTCCATCACTCTTTCTTTTTTCGGGCTTACGCCTCGGTAACCGTAACCAAATGCTGCACCTTGGCCACCATGCCCTTCACTTGGGGCGTGGCTTCCAGTTCGTTCTTCTTCCCGATTCGGCCCAAGCCCAATGCCTGCAACGTATCCTTCTGCGGCTTGGGGCACTTGATCTGGCTCCGGGTCTGGGTAATGATGATCTTGCTCATGGTTCGTCCACCTTGCTCAACTCGGCGGCGATGTTCGTTATCCGTTGAATACCTTGCTCATTTCCACTCCGCGCTGACGTGCCACGGCGGCGGCATCGCGCAGGTTGGCCAAAGCCTGGATGGTGGCCTTCACCACGTTCTGCGGGTTGCTTGAGCCCTTGCTCTTGGCCAGCACGTCGGTGATGCCGGCCGCTTCCAGCACGGCACGCATGGAGCCTCCCGCGATCACGCCCGTACCATTGGCGGCGGGCTTGAGCAACACCTGGGCCCCGGAGTAGGTGCCTTCCTGCGCATGGGGAATGGTCCCATGGCGCAAGGGGATCCGCACCAGGTTCTTCTTGGCATCATCGATGCCTTTGGCAATGGCTTCCTGCACTTCCTTGGATTTGCCAAGGCCATGGCCCACCACGCCGTTTCCATCGCCCACCACCACGGTGGCCGCGAAGGTGAATGTGCGCCCGCCCTTGGTCACCTTGGTCACCCTGTTGAGGTGCACCACCTTGTCCTTCAGCTCGAGGTCGCTGCTTTTCACCGATTTGTTCCTGTTGTCTGACATGCTGCGTATGGGTTCAGAAATTGAGGCCAGCTTCCCGTGCTGCATCGGCCAAGGCCTTCACGCGGCCATGGTATAGGTAACCGTTGCGGTCGAACACCACCTTGTCGATGCCGGCGGCCTTGGCCTTTTCGGCGATGGCCTTGCCCACCCTCTTCGCCTGCTCGATGCCGGGGGCTCCATGGGCCCCTTTGTCCTTCAGGCTGCCCGCGCTGATGAGCGTGTGGCCCTTGTCGTCGTCGATCACCTGGGCGTAGATGTCCGTATTGCTCCGGAACACGGTCAGGCGGGGCCGCTCCGCGGTGCCCGTCAGTTTGTGGCGGATGCTGGTCTTGATGCGTGCGCGGCGCGCGATCTTGTCGAATGCCATGGTCGTTCTTATTTGCCTGCGGCTTTACCTGCCTTGCGGCGGACATTTTCACCCACGAAGCGGATACCCTTGCCTTTGTACGGCTCCGGCTTGCGCAGGCCGCGGAGCTTGGCCGCAACGGCGCCCAAGACCTGCTTATCAATGCTTTCCATCGTTACAACGGGGGCCTTACCCTTTTCCTGGACGGCCGATACCTTGATCTCGTCCGGGAGTTCGAACACCACGTTGTGGGAGAAGCCCAAGGACATTTGGAGCTGCTGGCCCTTGGTGGTGGCGCGGAAACCCACGCCCACCAGTTCCTGCTCCACCTTGAAGCCCTTGGTGACCCCTTCCACCATGTTGGCCACCAAGGCCCTGGACAGGCCATGGAGCGCGCGGTGGTGCTTCAGGTCGGTGGGGCGGGTGAACGTGAGCACCCCGTTGTCCAGCGTCAGTTTGATCGCCGGGTCGAGCGTCTGCGTGAGGCTCCCCTTGGGCCCCTTCACGGAAACCACGTTCTTGTCGCTGATCTTCACCTCCACCCCTGCCGGGATGTTGATCGGTTCTTTTCCTATGCGGCTCATTCTCTTCCGGTTGCTTAGCTGACGTAGCAGATCACTTCACCGCCCACCCCCAAGGTGCGGGCTTCCTTGTCGGTGATCACGCCTTTGCTGGTACTGATGATGGCCACGCCCATGCCGTTGAGCACACGTGGCAGTTCGCTGGCGCTGGCGTATTGGCGCAGGCCTGGTGAGCTCACGCGGGTAAGCTCCTGGATGGCGCTCCGACGGTCGGGGCCGTACTTCAAGGCGATCTTGATCAGGCCTTGCTTTCCGTCCTCCTCCATCTTGTAGCTGAGGATGTATCCTTTATCGTAGAGGATACGGGTGATATCCTTCTTGATGCCGCTGGCGGGCACGCTCACCACCTTCTTGCCGGCCATGATGGCGTTGCGCAAGCGGGTGAGGTAATCGGCGATGGGATCTGTTGTCATGGTCTTGTGGTCTTAACATGGGGATGCGCTTGCGCCCACCCTTACCAGCTGCTCTTGGTTACGCCCGGGATCTTTCCTTCCAAGGCCATTTCACGGAACCTGTACCGGCTGATGCCGAAGAGGCGGATATATCCCTTGGGCCGGCCGGTGATCATGCACCGGTTGTGCATGCGCACCTTGCTGCTGTTGGCGGGCAGCTTCTGCAGCGCGTCCCAATCGCCGGCCTCCTTGAGCGCCGCACGCTTGGCAGCGTACTTCTCCACCATCTTGGCGCGCTTCCGCTCGCGTGCCTTCATCGATTCTTTTGCCATTGTCTTCTATGGGTCCCGAGTGGCCCCGATCTTTATTTGGTGAAGGGGAAACCGAATGCCTTGAGCAACGCCTTGGCCTCCGCGTCGGTCTTCGCGGTGGTCACCACGGTGATGTCCATGCCGTGGATGCGCGGTGTCTTGTCGATGTCGATCTCCGGGAAAATGATCTGCTCCTTGATACCGAAGGTGAAGTTGCCGCGGCCATCGAACCCCGTGGCCTTCACGCCGTGGAAGTCGCGGGTACGCGGCAAGGACACCGCGATCAACCGGTCGAGGAACTCGTACATGCGCTCTCCCCTGAGGGTGACCCGGGCGCCGATGGGCATGCCCTTACGCAGCTTAAAGTTGCTGATATCCTTGCGTGACAGGGTGGCCTGTGCCCGCTGGCCGGTGATCTGGCTCATTTCCTCAACGGCCTGATCCACGATCTTCTTGTCGCCCACGGCATCGCCGAGCCCTTGGTTCAGGGCGATCTTGACAATGCGTGGCACTTGCATGGAGCTCTTGTAATTGAACTCCTTCTGCAACTGGGGAACGACTTCGTCCCGGTATTTGGCCCTCAGGCGTGGTGCGTAAGTGCTCATCACTTGTTCGCGGTTTTCCGGTTGTTCACTTTCACATAGCGCTCCAGCTTCCCATCCTTGCCGGCCTTGCGGCCCACGCGGCCAGGCTGGCCGGATTTGGCATCGATGAGCATGAGGTTGCTCACATGAATGGGCCCCTCCTTCTCCAGGATGCCTCCTTGGGGGGCGGCGGTGGTGGGCTTGCTGTGCTTCTTGTTCACCCGCAGGCCCTCCACCAGTGCGGTGTTGTTCTTGCGGTCCACGTGCAGCACACGGCCTTCCTTGGTGCGGTCCTCACCGGCCAGCACCTTCACCATGTCGCCTTTCTTGATATGTGTCTTCTTCTGCATCTGCTGGGGCGGCGCGCACCGCCCTGGTTTTCCTACAGCACCTCGGGTGCCAGTGAGATGATCTTCATGAATTTCTTCTCGCGCAGCTCACGTGCCACGGGCCCGAAGATGCGGGTTCCCCGCATTTCGCCGGCACCGTCCAGCAACACCACGGCGTTGTCATCGAAGCGGATGTAGCTGCCATCCTTGCGGCGCGTCTCCTTGCGGGTACGCACCACCACGGCCTTGCTCACCGTCCCCTTCTTCACCCCTCCGTTGGGCAGGGCGTTCTTAACGGTCACCACCACGGTGTCCCCGATGCGGGCATAACGCCGTGCCGTGCCGCCCAGTACGCGGATCACAAGCACCTCGCGGGCGCCGCTGTTGTCGGCCACTGTGAGCCGGGATTCCTGTTGGATCATTGCTCTTTTTCGGTCTTACTTGGCCCGTTCAACCACTTCCACCAAGCGCCAGCGCTTAAGCTTGCTCATCGGCCGCGTTTCGGCGATCCGTACGGTGTCGCCCACGTGGGCCTCACCCTTCTCGTCGTGCGCCATGAACTTGCTCGTGAGCTTGACGAACTTCCCGTACTTGGGGTGGCGCACCTTGCGCTCCACGGTCACGGTAATGCTCTTGTTCATCTTGTCGCTGGTGACGATGCCGATGCGCTCCTTGCGCAGGTTGCGGGCATGGCCCCCCTCGGCTTGGACAGTCTCTGTGATCTCGGTGCTCATGCTTGGGCGGTGTTGGCGATGGCACGACGGCGCATCTCAGTGAGGATCCGGGCCACGACCTTGCGGCTGCTGCGCAATTGTGCCGGGCTTTCAACCGGGCTTACGGCGTGGTTGAAACGAAGCTTCCGCAGCGTTTCCCGCTCGGTCTGCAGCTTGTCCTGCAGCTCAACGGCCGTAAGGTCCTTCAACGAATCTTTTTTGTTCTTCATCGCACTCTCTTATTGGACATCCAGGTCTTCGCGGGTGACGAACTTGGTGCGGATCGGCAGCTTCTGGGCCGCCAGGCGAAGTGCCTCCTTGGCCGTAGCCAAGGGTACACCGTCCACCTCGAAGATGATGCGCCCGGCGCGGGTTACGGCCACCCAATGGTCCAGCGAACCTTTGCCCTTACCCATCCGAACCTCGGCGGGCTTGGAGGTTACCGGCTTGTCCGGGAAGACCTTGATCCACACTTGGCCTTCACGCTTCATTTCCCGGGTAAGGGCCACACGGGCCGCCTCGATCTGGCGCGATGTGAGCCATACGCTCTCCATGGCCTTCAGGCCGTAGGAGCCCATGGCCACGCGATGGCCGCGCTGGGACTCGCCCTTCATGCGGCCCTTGTGCATATTGCGGCGCCTGCTGCGCTTGGGTTGCAACATGGTTATTGGTTGTTATTCCGGTTAGCTCCACGATTTCCTCCGCCACCGCGACGTTCGCGGCGCTCACCGCCTCCGCGGCGCTCGCCCATGCCCGGGCGCATGCCGGCAGGTCCCTTCGCCTGTCCCTGGTTCGGGCTCAGGTCGCGCTTGCCGTACACCTCGCCACGCATCACCCAGCACTTCACCCCGATGCGGCCCATCTTGGTGTGCGCCTCGGCGATGGCAAAGTCAACGTCGGCACGCAGGGTGTGCAGCGGCACGCGGCCCTCGCGGTAGTTTTCCGTACGGGCGATCTCGGCGCCGTTCAAACGGCCGCTCACCTGCACCTTGATGCCTTCGGCACCCATGCGCATGCTGCTGGCCACGCTCATCTTCATGGCGCGACGGAAGCTGATCCGGCCCTCCAACTGGCGGGCAATGCTGTCCGCCACCAAACGGGCGTCGAGCTCCGGGCGCTTGATCTCGAAAATGTTGATCTGGACATCCTTGCCCGTGAACTTCTTCAGTTCCTCGCGCAGCTTGTCCACCTCGCTTCCCCCACGGCCGATGATGATGCCGGGGCGGGCGGTATTGATCGTCACGGTAACCAGCTTGAGCGTGCGCTCGATGATGATCCGCGATACGCTCGCCTTCTTCAGGCGTGCCATCAGGTATTGGCGGATCTTCTCATCCTCCACCAGCTTGTCGGCGTAGTTGTTGCCGCCATACCAGTTGCTGTCCCAGCCTTTGATGTAGCCCAGGCGCAGGCCGATCGGGTGTGCTTTCTGTCCCATTATGCGTTGTTCTCGGCAATTTCCTCCGGTGCTGTATCCACCACCAGCGTAACGTGGTTGCTGCGCTTGACCATGCGGTATGCACGGCCTTGGGGTGCGGGCAGCATGCGCTTCAGGCCCGTGCTTTCGTCCACCATCACCGTCTTCACGACCAGTTTGGTGTCACCTGCCTTGCGCCCTTCATTCTTGGCCTCCCAGTTGGCGATGGCGCTCAGCAGCAGCTTCTCCATCGGCTTGCTGGCGTGCCGGGGGCTGAACCGCAACAGGCCCAATGCCCGTTCCACGTCCACGCCCCGGATCGTATCCGCCACCTGGCGCATCTTGCGCGGGCTGGTAGGCACGTTCTTCAGGCTGGCCACGGCCATGCTCTTCTTGGCCTCCTTCCGCTTATCAGCGGCTATTTTCTTGCGCGATCCCATGGTTTACTTCTTGTTGTTGCCGGAGTGGCCACGGAAGTTCCGCGTGGGGGCGAACTCGCCCAGCTTGTGGCCCACCATGTTTTCGGTGACATACACCGGGATGAACTTGTTTCCGTTGTGCACGGCGAAGGTGACCCCAACGAAATCGGGGGTGATGGTGCTGGCCCTTGACCAGGTCTTCAGCACACTTTTCTTGCCGCCTTTCTGCATGTCGGTGACACGCTTGGCCAGCTTGTAGTGCACAAAGGGGGGTTTCTTGAGTGAACGGCTCATCTGTTATCGGATGATCAGGCTTTCTTCTTGGCCCGCTGGATAATGAACTGATTCGAGAGGCTCTTCGGGGCGCGGGTCTTGCGGCCCTTGGCCAACAAGCCCTTGCGGCTCCGTGGGTGTCCGCCGGAGGCACGGCCCTCGCCGCCACCCATCGGGTGGTCGACCGGGTTCATGGCCACGGGGCGGGTGCGGGGGCGGCGCCCCAGCCAACGGCTGCGGCCAGCCTTGCCGCTGCGTTGCAGCATGTGCTCGGCATTGCCCACCACGCCCACGGTGGCCATGCAGCTCACCAGCACCATGCGTACTTCGCCGCTGGGCATCTTCAGGGTGGCGTAGCGCCCCTCACGGGCGTTGAGCTGGGCGAAGGTGCCGGCGCTGCGCGCGAAGGAACCGCCCTTGCCGGGCTGCAACTCCACGTTGTGCACCAAGGTACCCAAGGGGATGTCGCTCAAGGGCAGCGCGTTGCCCACCTCGGGGGGCGCGCCCTTGCCGCTTACCACCACTTGGCCCACCTTCAGGCCGCTCGGCGCCAGGATGTAGCGCTTCTCGCCGTCCGGGTATTGGATCAGGGCGATGCGCGCGCTGCGGTTCGGATCGTACTCGATCGTCTTCACCAGGCCGGCAATGCCCGTCTTGTCACGCTTGGTATCGATCACGCGATACAGCTTCTTGTGACCACCGCCGATGTAGCGCATGGTCATCTTGCCCGAGTTGTTGCGGCCGCCGCTCTTCTTCACCTGCCCGCGCAGCAAGCTGCGCTCAGGGGTGCCGTGCGTGATTTCCTCGAAATCAACAGCCACCTTGTGGCGGGTGCCGGCGGTTACGGGGTTGATCTTACGAATTCCCATGATCTTTCTTGTTCAGGGATCAGAGGTTGCTATAGAAATCAATGGCGTCACCCTCGGCCAAGGTCACGATGGCCTTCTTCCAAGTGCTGGTGCTGCCGCGCAACACATGGCTCTTGGTGTAGCGGGTACGGGTCTTTCCACGCACGATCATGGTGCGCACGCCGGTGACCTTCACGTTGAACTCCTTCTCCACCGCATCGCGGATCTCGACCTTGTTGCTGCGGCGGTCCACCACGAAACCGTAGCGGCCCTCCTTTTCGCTCTGGGCCGTCATCTTCTCGGTGATGAGGGGGCGGATGATGATGCTGCTCATTGGGACTGCTTTGTCAGGGTGGATTCCAGCGGTGCGATCGCGTCAACGGCGATGAGCACACGGTTGGCGTTCATGATGTCGTAGGTGTTCACCTCGCTGGCGGTGACCACTCGGGCACCTTGGATGTTGCGGGTGCCCAGCAGCATGTTCTCGTTCTTGGCCGCCAGCACCACCAGCGCCTTGCGGCCATCCAGCCCGAAGGCCTTCAGCATGCCCGCATAGGTCTTGGTCTTCACGCTGTCGAGCCCGTTGGCGTCGAGCACGGAAATGGCACCGTTCTTCGCCTTGTGGGTCAGGGCGCTGCGGCGGGCCAGGTCCTTCACCTTCTTGTTCAGCTTGAAATGGTAATCGCGGGGCTTGGGGCCGAACACACGCGCACCACCCTTCAGCAACGGGCTCTTGATGGAGCCTCGGCGTGCGCCGCCGGTGCCTTTTTGGCGGAACAGTTTTTTCGTGGAGCCGCTCACTTCGCTACGCTCCAAGGTGTTGGCCGTGCCTTGGCGACGGTTCGCCAAATGCTGCTTCACATCCAGCCAAATCGCGTGGTCATTCGGCTCCACGCCGAACACCGCATCGCTCAGCTTGGCCTTCTTGCCGGTGGACTTTCCGTCCGGGCTGTGGATCTCCAGTTCCATCTTACTTCCAAAGGATAACGTAGCTGCCTTTAGGGCCAGGCACGGCCCCTTCAACAACCATCAGGTTCTTTTCCTTGTCGAGCTTCACAATGCGCAGGTTCTCCACGGTCACGCGGTCGCCGCCCATACGGCCGGCCATGCGCATGCCCTTGAACACGCGGGAAGGCGTGGACGACGCACCCACCGAGCCAGGAGCCCTGGAACGGTCGTGCTGGCCGTGGCTGCTCTCACCCACACCGCTGAACCCGTGGCGCTTCACAACGCCTTGGAAGCCTTTGCCCTTGCTGGTGGAGGTTACGGCGATGTACGCCCCCTCCTCGAACATGCCCATGTCCACCTTGTCGCCCAGGTTGAGCTCTTCCTCGAATTCCTTGAATTCGTGGACCCTCGCCTTGGGGGTGGTATTGGCTTTTTTGAAGTGCCCGATGGCCGCGGCGGAGCTGTTCTTCTCCTTGCGCTCACCGTAGGCCAGCTGTACGGCCTTGTAGCCGTCCTTCTCCATCGTCTTCACCTGGGTGACCACGTTGGGGCCCGCCTCCAGCACCGTGCAACCCACCAGGTTGCCCGCTGCGTCGTAGAGGCTGGTCATTCCGATCTTTTTTCCGATCAATCCGCTCATCGCTTTGTCCTGTTAACCGGTCAGACTTTGATCTCCACGTCCACACCGCTGGGCAGCTCCAGCTTCATCAGCGCGTCGATGGTCTTGCTGCTGGAGCTGTATATGTCCATCAACCGCTTGTAGCTGCACAGTTGGAATTGTTCACGGGCTTTCTTGTTCACGTGGGGCGAACGCAGCACCGTGAAGATGCGCTTGTGCGTCGGCAAAGGAATGGGGCCGCTGACCACGGCGCCCGTGCTCTTCACCGTCTTCACGATCTTCTCGGCGCTCTTGTCGACGAGGTTGTGATCGTAAGACCGCAGCTTGATCCTGATCTTTTGGGTCATCTCGCTATTGGGTCTGCTTATGCTGATACTTTTCCACGCACCTTGGCCAGCACGGCCTCGGTGATGTTGTTGGGGGCCTGTTCGTAGTGGCTGAACTCCATGGTGCTGCTGGCACGGCCGGAGCTGAGGGTACGCAGGGCGGTGACGTAGCCGAACATCTCGCTCAGGGGCACCAGGCCTTTCACGGCCTTGGCACCGCTGCGGTCCTCCATGCCTTGGATCTGGCCACGGCGGCGGTTGAGGTCGCCCACGATGTCACCCATGTTCTCCTCGGGGGTGATCACCTCGATCTTCATGATGGGCTCCAGCAGGATGGGCTTGGCCTTGGGCAGCGCGTTGCGGAACGCGGCCTTCGCGGCGATCTCAAAGCTCAACGCATCGGAGTCCACGTTGTGGAAGCTGCCATCGTACAGGGTCACCTTCAGGCTCTCCATGGGGAAGCCGGCCAGCACACCGTTCTGCAACGAGGCCGCAAAGCCCTTCTGCACCGAGGGGATGAATTCCTTGGGGATCACACCGCCCTTGATCTCGTCCACGAATTCCAAGCCGGTCTTTTCAGGGTCCGTCTGGGGCTCGATCCGCACGTGGATGTCGGCGAACTTACCGCGGCCACCCGTCTGCTTCTTGTACAGCTCGCGGTATTCAACGGTGCCGGTGATGGCCTCCTTGTACTTCACTTGGGGGGCGCCTTGGTTGCACTCCACCTTGAATTCGCGGCGCATCCGGTCCACCAGAATGTCGAGGTGCAGTTCGCCCATGCCGCTGATCACGGTCTGGCCGGTCTCCTCGTCGGTCTGCACCTTGAAGGTGGGGTCCTCTTCGGCCAGCTTCGCCAAGGCGGTGCCCATCTTGTCCAGGTCGGCCTGGGTCTTGGGCTCGATGGCGATGCCGATCACGGGCTCGGGGAAGCTCATGCTCTCGAGCACGATCTGCTTGTTCTCGTCGCACAGGGTGTCTCCGGTACGGATATCCTTGAAGCCTACGGCTGCGCCGATATCGCCGGCCTCGATCACGTCCACCGGGTTTTGCTTGCTGGAGTGCATCTGGAAGATGCGGCTGATGCGCTCCTTCTTGCCGGTGCGCATGTTCTGCACGTAGCTGCCGGCATCCACCTTTCCGCTGTAGCAGCGGAAGAAGGCCAAGCGGCCCACGAAGGGGTCGGTGGCGATCTTGAAGGCCAGGGAGGCCATCGGCTCGTCCACGCTCGGCTTGCGGGTGATCTCTTCGCCCGTATCCGGGTCGGTGCCCACCACGGCCTCGATGTCCACCGGGCTGGGCAGGTAGGCCATCACGGCGTCAAGCAGGGTTTGTACGCCCTTGTTCTTGAACGAGGACCCGCACAGCACCGGGGTGATGGTCATGTTGATGGTGCTCACCCGGATGGCGTTCATGATCTCGGCCTCGGTGAGGCTGTCGGGATCGGAGAAATACTTCTCCATCAGGGTGTCGTCGCTCTCGGCCACGGCCTCGATGAGCTTGTCGCGCCACTCCTTCACGGTATCCTTCAGGTCGTCGGGGATGGGCACTTCGGTCCAAGTCATGCCCAGATCGGCCTCATTCCACACCATGCCGCGGTTGTTCACCAGGTCCACCACGCCCTTGAATTCGGCCTCGGACCCAATGGGCACCTGCAAGGGCACCGGGTGCGCTGCAAGGCGCTCCTTCATTTGGCCGATAACGCGGAAGAAGTCGGCGCCGCTGCGGTCCATTTTGTTGACGAAGCCGAGGCGGGGCACCTTGTACTTGTTGGCCTGGCGCCACACGGTCTCGCTCTGGGGCTCCACGCCGCCCACGGCGCAGAACAGGGCCACGGCCCCGTCGAGCACGCGCAGGCTGCGCTCCACCTCCACGGTGAAGTCCACGTGGCCCGGGGTGTCGATCAGGTTGATCTTGTACTTGTTGCCGCGGTAGTTCCAGTAGGTGGTGGTGGCGGCGGAGGTTATGGTGATGCCACGCTCCTGCTCCTGGGCCATCCAGTCCATGGTGGCCGAGCCGTCGTGGGTTTCACCCAGCTTGTGGTTTACGCCCGTGTAAAAGAGGATGCGCTCGGACGTGGTCGTCTTACCGGCATCGATGTGGGCCATGATGCCGAGGTTGCGCGTAAAATGAAGGTCGCGTGACATGTTGTGTTCCTCTTTGGATTAGAAGCGGAAGTGGCTGAATGCCTTGTTGGCCTCGGCCATTTTGTGCACCTCCTCCTTCTTTTTGAAAGCTGCGCCTTCCTCTTTGGCGGCAGCCAGGATCTCGTTGGCCAAGCGCTGCTCCATGCTGCGCTCGTTGCGCTTGCGGCTATAGCCGATCAGCCACTTCATGGCCAGACTCTCCTTGCGGCTTTCGCGCACGGGCTGGGGGATCTGGAAGTTGGCACCTCCCACGCGGCGGCTGCGCACCTCCACTTGGGGGGTCACATTGGCCAAGGCCTTGCGGAAGATCTCCAGGCCGTCCTCGCCGCTCTTCTCGCTAACCAGCTCGATGGCGTTGTAGAAGATGTCGAACGACTTGCTCTTCTTGCCGTCGTACATCAGGTTGTTCACAAACTTGGTCACCTGCACCTCACCGAACTTGGGGTCGGGAAGCGTGGTGTGCTTGGCTGCTTTTTTACGCATCGTACTTCTTCGTCTCGACGGTTACTTTTTGGCACCTTCCTTCTTGCGCTTGGTGCCGTATTTGCTGCGGCGCTGGTTGCGGCCTTCCACCCCGCTGGTGTCCAGCACGCCCCGCACGATGTGATACTTCACACCGGGAAGGTCCTTCACCCTGCCGCCACGCACCAGCACGATGCTGTGCTCCTGCAGGTTGTGGCCCTCGCCACCGATGTAGGCGATCACCTCCATCTTGTTCGACAAGCGCACCTTGGCCACTTTGCGAAGTGCCGAGTTCGGCTTCTTCGGGGTGGTGGTATACACCTTGGTGCAAACGCCACGACGCTGCGGGCATTCGTCCAAGGCCACCGACTTGCTCTTGAAGGTCGGTGTCTTGCGTCCTTTCCGGATCAACTGTTGAATGGTTGGCATGAAGCTCCGTTTCTCCTGTTTGTCTGCCGTTTGCGCACCTCACTATAAGGGTCGCGAAAATCGGGCTGCAAATGTAGCTTTTTAAGCCTTACGACCAAGACAGGCCAAGGAAAATGTTTCATCCCCCACTGCAAACCGACCGGCACGCCGCCCTTCTTCCGCCCGTCACAACTTTGCATTATGCTGCTTATCAGCGCATTACAACAATCCCGACAAGCCCGGCCACAATTGCAGCCCTTCGCCCAAAGCCGTACAGTGTTCTTCGTTTAGCTACCTTTGATGACATCATTTGATATCATGTTCAACCCAACAACCTATTCCCTTACCCCGCGAACCCTCACCCTGCTGGCCTCCATCTCGGAGCGTTTGGGCGAGGTGAACGCGGCCCACCTGCATTACCCTTCGCCCCTGCTGCGCCGCGCCCACCGGGTCAGCATCATCCACGCCACGCTGGCCTTGGAGGAGAACCCGCTGGACCTCCGGGCCATAGCGGAACTGCTGGACGGGCGGCCCGCCGATACCTCCAACGCCGCCGAGCTGGAGGTGATGAACACCATACGCCTCTACGACCTGCTTCCCTCCTTGCAACCGTTTTCGGGCCAAGACCTCCGGCAGGCCCATGGCGAGCTGATGCACGGGCTGGCCTTGGACCCGGGGCAATACCGCACCGGCGCCCTGGAGGTGATCTATGGCGACCGGCCGGCCAGGCGCAAGGCCGCCGGCGGCAATATCTCCAGCCAGGTGGAACAATTGCTGCACTATGCCGAGAACGATGAGGCCCCCTTGCTCATCACCAGTTGTGTGCTGCATTTCGGCCTGGTGCACCTGCGCCCTTTCACGGCCGGCAACGGGCGCATCGCACGCCTATGGCAAAAACTGGCCTTGATGCAGCAATGGCCCGTTTTCTCCTTCCTGCCCGTGGAGGGCTTCATCAGCCAGAACGCCGAAGGCTACCATGCCGCCTTGGAGCGGGCAGACCGCCAAGAGGATTGCGGCGGGTTCATCGTGTTCATGCTGGAGCGTGTCGATGAGGCGCTGCACGAACTGTTGATCCGCGGGCGCGCCGTGCTATCGGCCAATGACCGGATGACCACCTTCCTGATGGCCCGGCGGCCCGGCCGGTTCACCCGCAAGGACTACCGCCGGATGTTCCCCGAGCTATCCACCGCCACCACCAGCCGCGACCTGGCGCTGGCCGTGCACAAAGGCCTGCTGCAGCGCACCGGCACCGGCCGCACTGCGTGGTACCAGCACCTGGAATAAACCGCACACCAGCCCTATGGTGCGCTAATTTCGCCCCTGTTTCCGGCCGCACCAAGGCTGCGCCGGTTGCGGAAAGATGCCCACGATCGTTGCCAAGACCATGGGGTGGGGTTCGCTCCCCCTGCTGCTCACCCTGCTATCCACCACACCGGCCGTGCAATGCAACCAGCCGCGTGCACAGGATGCCCCCCTGCCGGACCTGGACGAGGTGCGGCCTGCCACCCCCGCCGATGCCGGAACGGACGGGAGGTCCCGGCCTTTCTTCGGGTTCAATGCCAAGGGCAACCTCAACCCGGAGGAGCAGGTCCGATACGCCAATGCATTCCTGGACCAGATCACATCGCCGGATACCAAGAAGGACCTGGTGATCCGCGTCACCGGGGGCACGGTGTCACAAACCACCTACTCCAAGGATTGGAGCACGGCCACCGTCGCCGCATGGACCGCCCTGCAAAAACGCCAGGGCGTACGCTTCATCTATGTGGTGAACGGGAACGAACCCCCGGCCGCCCAGGCGGCCAACATCCAACGCTGGATGGATGCCGGGGCCCGGTTCGACCTGCTGGAGATGATGAACGAATACTACCTGCCCAAGTTCGCCAAGGGCGACCGCAGTTTCGCGGAGGTTTCCGGGCAGGTATCGCCGGAGAAGTATGTCAACACGATCCTGCCGGCCTATTGGAAGGAACTGGACCGCTTCGGGCTGCCCTACTACCTCATTTTCGCCCCTGCCAAGGGTGGCGGGGCCACCAACAGGTTGGGCCAATGGAACCAAGTGGTGGCCGATGCCATCCGCAACAAGTACCCTGGGCGCCAGCTGAACGCCACCATCCACCTGTATGCCGATGGCAACGACCTATCCACGTTCGACTACGGCCAGATAGACCGCTTGCGCCAAAGCCTGCCGCCGGGGCGCCACATCGCCGTCACCGAAGCGGGCATCCTGGACCCGAACCTGACCTTTCAACAGAACGGACAGGCGGCGGTGGACCACTACCGCAACATCCTGAAGCACTTGCAGGCCGGGGACTACCTGCTGGACCAGGTGCTGTACAACACCGGAAAGAAGGTCAGCAACGCCGTGCTGAGCCCCACCACCGGCGGGGAGACCATGAAGGGCAAGGTGATGTTGCAATTCATACAAGGCGGGCTGCGCTGACCCCTGGCGGGAAATCCCCCTGTTTAAGGGCGGACCACCAACGCCCTGGTGTGGCGGCCCAGGCCGGTGAAGTGCACCACATAGGTACCGGGGGCCAAGCGCCCCAGGTCCAGTTGGCCCGTGGTGCGCTCCTGCCCGTCCTGCCGCATCACTTCACGCCCCGCCATGTCCAGCACGCGGAGGTGGACCACCGGCGAGGGTGTCTCCCAGGTAACAAGGCTGCCGGGCACCGGAAAGACGGCCGCCTTCCCTACCGCCTGTTCGGCCACCTGCGTCGTGGGGTCCACCACGATGAACTGCCACATCATCCGATCGATATGGCCCAGGTTGTGGCAGTGGTACATCAGGGGCCACCCATCGGTGGTGTAATTGGCGAAGCGCATGATCACCCGCACGGTATCGTTCACATCCACGTTCACCACGGACTTGGGGCCTGCTTCCCATGCGGCCGGCGGCTCACCGTTGCGGTCCAGGATATAGAATGCCCCCCCGTGCATGGTCATGGGGTGGGCCATGTTGGAATGGTTGATGTACTCCCAGATCTCCGTGTTGCCCAACAGAATGGTGTCGTTGATCACGTGCATGTCCCACTCCGTGCCGTTGATGAGGAAGGCGCCGATGTGCCCCACCATGCCGTTGCCGGTGATCACCTTGGTGCGGGTGAGGGCGGCCGAGCTTTCCGGATAGGGCTCCACATTGGCCAGTGTGGAAGGAATGGCCGCCACGGGGTTGGCCGTGGAGGCCACCACATTCAGCTCCAGCACGGGGAAGTTGATGCCATTGAGCCAGCTGTACTCCATCATCAAATTGGCACTGCCCGGCACCGTGGTGGGCAGCTCGCTGCCGAAGCTCATCAGGGTGAGCGCCTCGCCCTCGCGCCCGCCGAGGTCCACCAGCAGCTCCGCGCGCTCGCCGCTCCCCAGCATCAGGCGGGTCATGGGCACAGGTGCCGATAGCAGGCCATTTTCGCCGGCGATGACATGGAACACGGTGCCATCGGCAAAGCCGAAGTTGTAGTACCGGGCGGTGGAAGCATTGATCAGCCGTAGCCGCACCACCTGCGCAGGCAGATCCAAATAGGCATGGGGCGTGCCGTTCACCATGATGCTGTCGCCCAAGGGCTGGAACACGAACTGGCCGGCCGGGTTGAAGCGCTTGTCCTGCACCGCCACCGGGAAGTCGTCCACCCCGTATGTACGGGGCAGGTCCAGGGCGGCCTCCTCGGGATCGCGCACCAGCAACAGGCCCGCGGCCCCCTTGCCGATCTGCTGGCCGATCAGGTCCATGGTGTGCGGGTGGTAGATGTAGATGCTGGCCTTGTCGATCACCTTGAACTTGACGTCCCAAGTATCACCGGGGACGACCTCGCGTGGGGGGCTGCCGTCATACACCGGCGGCACCTCCATGCCGTTCCAGTGCATGGTAATGATCTCGGACAGCTCGTTGAACACCTTGAAGTAGGCCGTGTCGCCATAGTTCAGCTCCAGGGTGGGGCCCAAGTACGGTGCACCGATGCCATAAGTGTTGGTGATCTTGCCCGGATAGAACTCCACCGTGGAAGGGGCCACGTGCAGCTGGAAGGTGTCCGCCGAGATCAAGGGCGGCACGGCCATGGGGTTTTGGGCAAGGGTGGCCCCCGCGCACAAAATGGCCAGCGTTGACATCAGGATATTTCTCATGGCCGTTGTATTGGATGCACCGAAAATGGGCTGTTTGGGCACCCAATAATATGACGCACATCACCTTTTACGCAAACCAGCTGTTGATAACGCCTGCGGCAGCATGCCTTTCACCCATGCCCTCCCGCTTGCCTTGCAGCACAGCCCCCTTCCCGACCGCCATGCCATCCTTGTTCGCGGCAACGGGCCCGGGGATGGCCGATCTGGCCGAACACAGCCCAGGGCGTGCCGGTCCATCGCCACGGGCCAAACGAACCCCTCCCGAGGTGCCCTGCCGCAACCGCTTCACACGCACAACCTGCCTCCTGTTGATAACGTACGGCCGCGTCCTTTCACGCCCCGGCTAACTTTGGGCACCCATGGACCATTTGAAAGGGCTGAACGATGCCCAACGTGCCGCCGTGGAAGCCACCGATGGACCCGTGATGGTGATCGCCGGGGCAGGCAGCGGCAAGACCAAAGCACTCACCGTGCGCATTGCCCACCTGATGACCAAGGGGGTGGACCCCTTCCGCATCTTGGCGCTCACCTTCACCAACAAGGCGGCCAAGGAGATGAAGGAGCGCATCGCCAAGCTCCTGGCCGGCATGCCGGGCATGGAGCACGAGGTACGCAACCTGTGGATGGGCACCTTCCACAGCGTGTTTGCGCGCATCCTGCGGGCCGAGGCCGACAAGCTGGGCTATCCCAAGGACTTCACCATCTACGACACCGACGATAGCCGGTCGCTGATCCGCACCATCGTGAAGGAGCTGCAGCTGGATGAAAAGCTGTACAAGGCCAGCCAAGTGCATGGCCGCATCAGCATCGCCAAGAACAACCTGATGGGGCCCAAGGAATACCTGGCCAACGCCGAACTGATGGCCTCCGATGCCGCCAACATGCGCCCCCACATCGGCACCATCTACCAACAGTACGCCGCCCGCTGCTACCGCGCCGGCGCCATGGATTTCGACGACCTGCTCTTCCTGACCAACATCCTGTTCCGCGACCACCCGGACGTGATGCTGAAGTACCAGCAGCGCTTCCAGTACCTGCTGGTGGATGAGTACCAGGACACCAACCTGGCCCAGTACAACATCGTGCGCACCTTGGCGGCACGCCACCAGAATGTCACCGTGGTGGGCGACGACAGCCAGAGCATCTATGCCTTCCGCGGCGCCAACATCCAGAACATCCTCAACTTCAAGACCGACTACCCCGACCACCGCACCTTCAAGCTCGAGCAGAATTACCGCAGCACCAAAAACATCGTGGGCGCGGCCAACAGCCTGATCGAGAAGAACCGCGAAAGACTTGACAAGACGGTGTGGACCGCCAACGAGGAGGGGGCGCCCATCACCGTGAACCGCAGCATCAGCGACAACGACGAGGGCCGCTTCGTGGCGGACGACATCTTCGCCACCAAGATGCACGGGCAACTGCACAACCGCGACTTCGCCATCCTGTACCGCACCAACGCCCAAAGCCGGAGCATGGAGGAAGCCTTGCGAAAGGCCAACATCCCGTACCGCATCCATGGCGGGCTGAGCTTCTACCAGCGAAAGGAAGTGAAGGACCTGATCGCCTACTTCCGCCTCACCTGCAACCCCAACGACGAGGAGGCGCTGAAACGCGTGATCAACTACCCGGCGCGGGGCATCGGCCAAAGCACGGTGGACAAGCTCATGGTCACCGCCAACCAGCACGAGACCAGCATGTGGGTGGCCATGAACCAGCACCTGCACGAGGCCGGCCTGCATGAAGGCCTGAAGAAGAAGATCGCGGAGTTCGTGATGATGGTGCGCAGCTTCCAGACCATGCTGGACAACCAAAGCGCCTACACCTTGGGCGAATACATCGCACGCACCACGGGGTTGATGCAGGACCTCTTCCAAGACAAGACCCCCGAGGGCGTGAGCCGCTACGAAAACATCCAAGCGCTGTTGAACGGGATCCGCGAATTCAGCGATCCGCAGGGGAACGCCGCCACCACCGAGCCCGGCACGGACCCCGAGACCACCGCCGACGGCGAGCAGGTGCTGCGCACCTTGCCCGACTTCCTGATCGACGTGGCCCTGTTGACCGATGCGGACAACGAGGACCCCAACGACAGCGACCGGGTAACCCTGATGACCATCCACAGCGCCAAGGGCCTGGAGTTTCCCTACGTGTACATCGTGGGCATGGAGGAGAACCTCTTCCCCAACATGATGAACATGACCAGCCGCGCCGAGCTGGAGGAAGAGCGACGCCTCTTCTATGTGGCCATCACCCGGGCCGAAAAACGGGCCACCCTGAGCTACGCCACCAGCCGCTACAAGTGGGGGCAACTGCAGAGTTCCGAGCCCAGCCGCTTCCTGCAGGAAATCGACAAGCGCTATCTGGTGATGCCCGGGCGCCAGGAGCTGGCCGCCCCCGTGCCGCGCCGATCATTTGCAGAACGGAACGGATTCACCACCCGCCCGGCCGCCACCCCCGGCCCGCGCGCGGCCCTGAAGGAGCGGGAACGCCCTGCAAACACCACCGCACCCGCACCGGGCAAACGCAACCTGAAACGCATCAGCCCCAGCGGAAGACCCATGGAAGCCACCAGCGCCTCGGATGTTTCCCCGGCAGGCGATATCGTGGAAGGAGCCACCGTGGAGCATGAGCGCTTTGGCAAAGGCAAGGTTGTGAAGATGGAGGGCGCCCCACCAGACCAGAAAGCCACCATCTTCTTCCCCAGCGCCGGACAGAAGCAACTGCTGCTGCGGTTTGCCAAACTGAAGGTGTTGGAGGCGGGGGCTTGAGGCAGACGGGCTGCCCGCCCCTCATGCCCGCATCCATTGTACCTCCGCTGGGGCATGCAACGGGCTTTCAGCCCTGCAACAACGCGGTGCATCACCAGCCCATGGCAACGCCATGGGCTGGTATATGGCCGGGCCTTCAGCCCTACGCGAATGAGGATGAATGCCAACGGTGAAGATCCGCCCTGGGGTGCCAGTGCGCCTTCAGCCCTACGCGAATGAAGGTGAAGACCAGTATGTTCTTCGGAAACCATCGTGAACCGGATCCCATTCGGCAAGACAGACCCCAAAGGGCCAACGGCCCGTTGCATTTCAGCCCATGGCAGCGCCATGGGCTTCATGGGCCCCGCTGGGACCAAGGGCTGAAAGCCCGCTGCATCCTGGTGATGCATCTATCAGACCTTGGCAATGCCCACGTCGTGTTGGCGAGGGACATCGCATGCACACCCCGGAATCCTTGATCCCTTTTCCCGCCTTCCGCTACATTTGGCACCCCGCCGCATGGCTATGCGAGGCGAGACACGCCCGGAAAGCCAACGCAACAACGCGGCCGCAGCATTCCATCCATGGCCTTCGAATTCGACTACAATACCCAGCGCCCGCAACTGATCATTTCAGAGTACGGACGGCACGTGCAGCGCATGGTGGACCTGTGCATGGAGGAACAGGACCGGGCAAAGCGCACCAAGATGGCCCGCGCCATCGTGCACGCGATAGGCAAGCTCAACCCGCAACTGCGCAGCAGCGACAACGGCGAACACACCATTTGGGACCATGTGCATGTCATGGCCGGGTACCGACTGGAGGTGGACAGCCCCTACCCCAAGCCCGAACCCGAAGCACGGCAGAGCAAACCCGACCGGGTGGCCTATCCCAAGACCGATATCCGGTACGGCCACTATGGCAAGCTGGTTGAACGCATGGTGGAAGATTGTGCCGCCATGGAAGAAGGGGCCGCCAAGGCGGCCTTTACCTTGGCCATTGCCAATCAGATGAAAAAGCTGTTCCTGACATGGAACCGCGACAATGTGGGCGATGGGGCCATCCTCAAGGACCTGCACGAGCTGAGCAAGGGCCGCCTGCGCCTTGCACCCGACCAGGCACTGCTGGCCAGCGATGCCATCCTGCAAGCCCAACGCAACGGGCCGCGCAATGCCGCCGAGACCACACGCAAGCACGGCGGAAAAAAACACCGCCGCAACCGCAAGAAAAAGCGCTTCTGAGCGCCCCGCCACCGGCGTCACCTACATCCCGATGTTGATAGCCCGTTGTTCCACCTTGTGGAATGGCCAGGGTTGGTGATTTGCTTCGCGAGCGACCGGCGTGAAGGGCGGTATACATCCGCCTTCGCTAATGCTTCGGGAAGCAAAACGAACCAACCAAAAAAGCTTCGGCGAGTGAAACCCGCCTTCGCAACGGAATAAGCAACAACCTAACCAAGAAGCTACGGCGAGATGCGATCCGCCTTCGCCAAGGCTTCGGCGAGATACAATGGGAAGTTTCAAGATCGAAGGAGGCCACCGCTTGCACGGTGAGCTGATCCCCCAAGGGGCCAAGAACGAGGCGCTGCAAATACTGTGTGCCGTGCTGCTTACCGCCGAGCCGGTGATCATCCGCAACGTGCCCGACATCGTGGATGTGAACAAGCTGATCGACCTGCTGCGCGCCATGGGCGTGCTGGTGGAGAAGCTCGGCGACGGCGACTGGCGTTTCCAGGCCAAGGACGTGGACCTGGAGTTCTTCCTGCGGCCCGAGTACAAGAAGATGGGCGGCGGCCTGCGCGGCAGCGTGATGGTGGTGGGCCCCACCTTGGCGCGCTATGGCAAAGGATACATCCCCACGCCCGGCGGCGACAAGATCGGGCGACGCCGCCTGGACACCCACTTCATCGGATTCGAGAAACTGGGCGCCACCTTCACCTACGACCGCACCGAAGGCTTCTTCAAGGCCGAAGCCAAGAAGCTCAAGGGCGCCTACATGCTGCTCGATGAGGCCAGCGTGACCGGCACCGCCAACATCATCATGGCCGCCGTGCTGGCCGAGGGGCGCACCACCATCTTCAATGCCGCCTGCGAACCCTACCTGCAGCAGCTCTGCAAAATGCTGGTGCGCATGGGCGCCAAGATCGAAGGCATCGGCAGCAACTTGCTCCACATCGACGGGGTGAAGGAACTCGGCGGCACCGAGCACCGCATGCTGCCGGACATGATCGAGATCGGCTCCTTCATCGGCTTGGCCGCCATCACCCGCAGCGAGATCACCATCAAGGACACCGGGTACGACCACCTGGGCCTCATCCCCGACATCTTCCGTCAGCTCGGCATCACCGTGGAGCGCCGCGGCGACGACATTCACATCCCCGCACACGACCATTACACCATCAAGCGCTTCATCGATGGCAGCATCATGAACATCAGCGATGCGCCCTGGCCCGGCTTCACCCCCGACCTCATCAGCATCGTCATCGTGGCGGCCACCCAGGCCAAGGGCACCGTGCTCATCCACCAAAAGATGTTCGAGAGCCGCCTCTTCTTCGTGGACAAGCTGATCGAAATGGGCGCCCAGATCACCCTGTGCGACCCCCACCGCGTGCAAGTAGTGGGGCACGACTTCAGCATGCCCCTGCGCGGCATCACCATGACCAGCCCCGACATCCGGGCCGGGGTTTCGCTGCTTATCGCCGCCCTGAGCGCCGAGGGCACCAGCACCATCCACAACATCGAGCAGGTAGACCGCGGCTACCAGCGCATCGCCGAACGGCTCAATGCATTGGGGGCCAAGATCCAACGGCTTCCCTGAGCGACCTTCGCCCCATGAAAACCCCGATCCGCACCAGCTTGCTCGCCATTCTTCTGTTGGGTGCGCCCGCCATGCACGCCCAGCAACGCCTCAGCGGCATCGAAGTGGGCCAGCAGGCCTACGAGATCGCCATGCCCAACCCGGATGGCGACACCCTGCGCCTGTCCGACCTGCGCGGGCACATCACGCTCGTCGACTTCTGGGCCAGCTGGTGCCGCCCCTGCCGCATGGAGAACCCGCACGTGCGGGCCGTGTACCACGCCTACAAGGACACCGCGTTCATCAACGCCAAGGGCTTCCGCGTATTCAGCGTGAGCTTGGACCGCAAGGGCGCCCTCCAAGCCTGGAAAGGCGCCATCGAGGCCGACGGGCTCGACTGGCCGTGGCACGTAGGGGCCGTGGAGAACGGCGTGAACGCGGCCGCCAACGAGTACCAAGTGCGGTTCATCCCGTCGAACGTGCTGCTCGATGCCGAAGGACGCGTGATCGCCCTCGATGTCCACGGCGAGGACCTGGACAAGGCCTTGGTGGCCCTCTTGGACCGCTCGGCCCCACCGGCAGCCGGAAAACGGGACAAGGCCAAGGCCCGCGGAAAAAAGCGCAGCCAGAAGCCGTGAACCCTGCCATGGCCCAATTGCGGCACGGTAATGGATAGGCCACGCGCCAGCATTGCACCCTAAATTTGCACCATGAATTTCCGCACCTTCATGACCAAGACCCGCATCGCATTGGTGGCCGGCGTGATCCTGCTGGCCGTTTTCGGTTTCACCAACGGACAACGGGGTGAAAAAGCGGGCACGGCCATCGGCGACGCAGCCCCCGAACTGGCATTTCTCAACCCCGACAGCAGCAAGGTGTACAAGCTGTCCGCCTTGAAGGGGCAGTACGTGCTGATCGATTTCTGGGCGAGCTGGTGCGGGCCATGCCGCATGGAGAACCCCAACGTGGTGCGGGTGTATGAGAAGTACAAGAAGGCCAAGTTCAAGAACGGCAAGGGCTTCACCATCTACAGCGTAAGCCTGGACAAGAGCCGCGATGCCTGGAAGCAGGCCATTGAGAAGGACCAGCTGAGCTGGCCCTACCATGTGAGCGACCTGAAGGCCTGGAGCTCCGAAGGTGCCCGGATCTACGGGGTGAACTCAATCCCGATGAACTTCCTGGTTGACCCCGACGGGAAGATCGTAGCGAAAAACCTGCGCGGCAACGCCTTGGACAAGGCGCTGGACGGGTACGTGAAAAGCCTGTAACCGCCCGGCCCATACGGCGGCGGGCCATGCGGAATTGGCCGAGGCGGCATGTCATGCTGTCGATCTGTCCCATCTTCGCGCCGCAATGACCGCCATCGGGCCAATAGGCATTGTATTTGAACCGTGCGAAACCCATTCCGCAAACGCAGCAAGAAGATGACGGATCGACCGGAAGTCAGTCCACAGGAAGAGGTGGACGCCAACCTGAGCAAGGAGCAATTGGCGAAAAACATGGGAAAAGCGGCCGAAGCGGCCGCAGAACGTGCGCTGGGCGAAGATGAACGCGTACTGGCCGGCGAACTGGATGCCTTGAAGGCGGAACAGGAGGCCCTGAACGAAAAGTACGTACGGCTCTATGCGGAGTTTGACAACTTCCGCAAGCGTACGGCGAAGGAAAAGCTGGAGCTCATGGCCAGTGCAGGCGGCGATGCCATCCGCAAGGTGTTGCCCGTGCTGGACGACATGGAGCGCGCCATTGTCCATAACGCTGTACTGCAGGACGTGGAGGCGATGAAACAGGGCTTCGAACTGATCTACCAGAAGCTGACCTCCATCCTGGCGGCCCAAGGCGTGAAGGCCATGGAGGCCAAGGGCACCGACTTCAACGAAGAGTTCCATGATGCCATCACGCAAATACCGGCACCCACGCCTGAGTTGAAGGGCAAGGTGGTGGATGTGGTGGAAAAGGGCTACCTGATGCACGACAAGGTGCTGCGCTACGCCAAGGTGGTGGTGGGCAACTAAGGTGCAGGGGCCATTGAACGAAGTGCAAACTTCATGAGCAAACGCGACCCATACGAGGTGCTTGGCGTGGGCCGCAACGCCAACGCCGACGAGATCAAGAAGGCCTACCGCAAACTGGCCATCAAATACCACCCTGACAAAAACTCGGGGGACAAGGCGGCCGAGGAGCATTTCAAGGAAGCGGCCAGCGCCTACGAGATCCTCAGCGACCCGGAGAAGAAATCACGCTACGACCGCTTTGGCCATGCCGGGGCGGGGGGCGGCGGCTTCCACGGCGGCGGCATGAACATGGAGGACATCTTCTCGCAGTTCGGCGACATCTTCGGTGGTGCCTTCTCCGGCGGTGGCTTCGGCGGGGGCTTCGGGGGCGGCCAGCGGCGCACCATGAAAGGGAGCAACCTGCGGGTGCGGCTGAAGCTGACCTTGGAAGAGGTGGCCAACGGCGTGGAAAAGCAACTCAAACTGCACAAGCTGGTGCGCGCCAAGGGTACCGAGTACGGCACCTGCGCAACCTGTCGGGGTGCGGGCCAGGTACACCGGGTACAGCATACATTCCTGGGCCAAATGCAAACGGTGACCACCTGCCCCACCTGCGGTGGCTTGGGCCAAACCGTGACCAAGCGCGGGGCCGGTAGCGATGCACACGGCATGATGCGCGAAGAGACCGTGGTGACCGTGAAAATTCCGCCCGGCGTGGAGGAAGGCATGCAGCTCAACCTGAGCGGGCTGGGCAACGAAGCACCCGCTGGCGGGGTGCCTGGCGATCTCTTGGTGGTGATCGAGGAGGAAAACCACCGGGAGCTGAAGCGCGACGGCAACAACCTCCATTACGAGGCCTTCATCAATGTGGCCGACGCCGCCTTGGGCACCACCGTGGAGGTGCCGCTGGTGAGCGGAAAGGCCAAGGTGAAGATCGAACCGGGCACCCAGTGCAACCATGTCCTGCGCCTGAAGAACAAGGGGCTGCCCAGCGTGAACCGCATCGGCCACGGCGACCTCTTCGTGCACGTGATGGTGTGGACCCCCACCGAACTGAGCAAGGACGAGAAGAAGATCTTCGAGAAGCTGCGCACCAGCCCCGGCATGCAGCCCAAGCCCACCAACAAGGACAAGGGCTTCTTCGAGCGCGTGCGCGAGATGTTCGCCGGATAGCCGGCCAACGCCCTTACTCGGCCATATACTTCCGCACGGCCAGCACTTGCCCTCCATGCCCTTGGAAGTACAGCAGGTACATGCCCGCCGCCAATTCCCCGGGCTGGGGCCACTCCCGGCCAGCAATGGCTTCCCGCTGGCCCACCAGCCGTCCTTGCGTGTCGTAGACCACCACCCGCTCAACCTGGCCCCGCGCGATCAGCGAGGCCAGGTCGGTCATGGCCTGCCCTGGTGTCTGTAGCGCCCCCGTGCTGAATCCGGTGCCCTCCTCCAGGACCAGGATGGCATCAGCCTGCTGGCCCGTGAAAACATCCACCACGCCGCTGGGCCATTGCACCCGGATCGTATCCACCACGGTCGCATCGCCCAGCCCGAAATGCAAGCGTCTGTCGTCCTGACAACCCACATGGACGCCACCCGTCCTGTTGGCCACTTGGTGCCGGCCATTCGCAAAAACCGTGACCACTGCCCCGATGCCGTCGGCATTGCTTTGCGTGCCACGCAGGTCGATGGTGGTCCAATGGTTGGCATTGGCCTGATTGCGGTAAAGCTGGAGGGCCGCGCTGTCCAGGAAGAAGGCCGTGCCTCCATTGGCCACGAAAAGGTCCAGGAAGCCGTCATTGTCGTAATCCGCCACCGTGATGGATTCGGAGATGCCGGCCACATCCCCTTTCAGCCCCCAGCCATTTTCATGCACGGCGAAGGTGCCATCCCCCAGATTTTCGTACAGGTGGCACTTACGGCCGCCGGTGCGGCCCGTGGCCAACACCACCAGATCGACATCCATGTCGTTGTCCAGATCACCCGCGATGGCACTGATGGAGTAT
Organism: Flavobacteriales bacterium; assembly: GCA_035325445.1. Classification (GTDB taxonomy): domain Bacteria; phylum Bacteroidota; class Bacteroidia; order Flavobacteriales_F; family PHOS-HE28; genus PHOS-HE28. Next base: position 36,715 of record DAOKZW010000016.1, on the reverse strand, counting down.
TCCATCAGATCAAACGCCGGGTCTTCGGATATCTGGAACTGGAATTCCCCTTGATTGAGCAGCAGCAGATCCCGCGATTCCTCACCCGGCTGCGGCGTGCCTACGGAAGAAAACCCGGTGATCGGGGCGGTGGACCTGACCTGCATGATCACGGTGCTCTTCAAGGGGCCTGTGCTGCCGATCATAAAATGCCAGGCATCACCCAGTTTCCCGAAGCTGCACCGCAGTCCCGGTGGCAGTGATGAAAGCTCCTGCCAGCCCTCCACCGCCACATCGGCAGGATCCAACGTAATGGTGTAGTATGGTTCGGCCAAGGAACCCAATACCTGCGGCAATAGACCGTCCGTCCCGATATGCAGGTCGATTGGATGAATGTCCACGCATAGCACGCCGATCTCCAGCATCCCATCCGAACTGAATTCCCCCGTGCAAGGGGCCAGATCGGGACCGACCTCGCATGAAGCAAGAATGACGGAATCATTCGCCTGACGGATATCCGTCACCTGCGTGAGGCCCCTGGCCACGAAAATGTCCGGCAGGAGGTCGCCATTGAAATCCGCAATCGTGATGTCCAAAACATTCGGTATGGAGATCTGGTTCCGTACGGCAAACTGGCCACTTTCGTCGATGCTATAAATATCCAGGCCAACCATATTGGCCACCACCACGTCCGTCCGCCCGTCCCCATCCAGATCGGAAATACAACTCACCGCACTTTGCAACTGCGCGAAGCCGAGATCCGGCCGGATGGCGTACACCGGCCCGGGCAGGGCCTGCATGAGCACCGTGCCCACGCCCAAGGGATCAAACGGCGCCTGATGGTTCATGATCAGGTCCAATACGCCATCATTGTCCACATCCAGTACCGTGCCCTGCCGCCCACGGCTTTTGTTCAACCCCAGCCCCACCTCCAAGGCCCGGTCAACCAAATGCGTTCCGCCATCATTGCGCAGGAACACGTTCCGCTTGGTGCCACCGGTCAATAACAAAAGGTCCTGGTCCCCATCGTTGTCGTGGTCGAAGAAGATGCCGCCGTGGAAATCCGATTGATGGCCATCGTCCAGCATATAGATGGAAAAATCGAAGCCGGCACCTCCCAAGTTCTTGTAGATCCGGATGCTATCGTTCTTGAAGAAGGGTTCAGTTTTGTTTTGATGGCATGACATGAACAGGTCCATCCAACCGTCCCCATCGATGTCCCCCCAGGAGGAGCCGTAGGACCGGCCCAGATAATCAAGACCGACCTGCGGTGCCACGTTCTGAAACGTCACTTGGGCCGTTCCCTGCACAGCCGCCAAGACCATCCCTGGAAGCAGGATATTCCGCCGGAACCGGCCCGCCCCTCTCCCAAACACGGTGAAACATCTTTCCCATCGCATGGGCAGCAAGTTAGCCGACTCTTGCCGTTGCCGCACGAAAAACAGGAGGCGCACTACCTTGTCGCCATGACAAAAGCATCATTGACCGGCAACTTGGTAGACATCCGCACCAAGCGGATCCACCCGGCCGAGATCGAGATCGACAACGGGCGCATCACACGCATCACGGAAGTGAAAGGTCCTGTGGAAGGGTATGTCCTGCCCGGCTTCGTGGATGCCCACGTGCACGTGGAAAGCTCCATGCTCATCCCCAGTGAGTTCGCGCGCCTGGCCGTGCTGCACGGCACCGTGGCCACCGTGAGCGACCCGCACGAGATCGGCAATGTGCTGGGCAAGGAGGGTGTGGAGTTCATGATCGCCAATGGGAGGAAGACGCCGTTCCATTTCTTCTTTGGAGCACCGAGCTGCGTGCCGGCCACGGTGTTCGAGACGGCCGGCGCTGCCATCGATGCGGCGCAGGTGGGCGCCCTATTGGAGAAGCCCGAGGTGCTCTACTTAAGCGAGATGATGAACTTCCCCGGCGTGCTGAGCGGCGACAAGGAGGTGATGGCCAAGATCGCCCATGCGCATCGCCTCGGAAAGCCGGTGGACGGCCACGCGCCCGGCCTGCGCGACGAGGAGGCCCGCCGTTACATCGAGGCCGGCATCAGCACCGACCACGAGTGCTTCACCGCGCCCGAGGCACTGGACAAGCTGAAGCATGGCATGAAGATCCTGATCCGCGAGGGCAGCGCCGCCAAGAACTTCGAGGCCTTGATCGACCTGATGCACCAGCATCAAGACCACATGATGTTCTGCAGCGACGACAAGCATCCCGACAGCTTGGTGGAAGGACACATCAACCAGCTCTGCGCACGGGCCGTGGCCAAAGGCATCGACGTGTTCAAGGTGCTGCAGGCCGCGTGCATCAATCCCGTGGAGCATTACAAGCTGCCCATCGGCCAACTGCGCGAGGGCGATGCCGCTGATCTGATCGTGGTCCAAGACCTGAAGGAATTCAAGGTGTTGAAGACCTTCCTCGAAGGGAAGCTGGTGGCCGAGAATGGAAAGAGCTTGATCGGGAGCGTGAAGGAGGAACGGCCCAACAAGTTCCATTGCACCACCAAGAGGCCGCAAGACTTCCGGGTAGTGGCGGGCGATGATGAGCTGTTGGTGATCACCGCGGAGGACGGGCAACTGATCACCGGCAAGGAGCGCATGAAGGGCAAGGTGGAAGGCGGGCATTTCGTGCCCGACATCGGCAGCGACCTGCTGAAGATCGCCGTGGTGAACCGGTACAAGGATGCCGCACCAGCCGTGGGCTGGATCAAGAACATCGGCCTCAAGCGCGGGGCCATCGCGGGCAGCGTGGCGCACGACAGCCACAACATCGTGGCGGTGGGTACCAACGATGAAGACCTGTGCGCGGCCATCAACCTGGTGATCGAGGCGAAAGGTGGCGTGAGCTTGGCAGACGGCGATAAGCGCAACGTACTGCCCCTGCCCGTGGCGGGCATCATGACCGATGCCGATGCCTATGAGGTGGCCGAAGCCTACGCCCGGATCGACGCGCAGGCCAAGGCTTTGGGCTCGCCGCTGGCCGCGCCGTACATGACGCTCAGCTTCATGGCCCTGCTGGTGATCCCGCACCTGAAGATGAGCGACCTCGGCCTGTTCGACGGCGATGCCTTCCGGCTGTTGTGAGCTTTCCGATGCAACGGCGGGGAATCCGGGCGCGTCTTAACAACGACTTAAGCCGAATCCCATGAGCCTGCGAAACGCTTTCCTTTCCTTTATCACACTGCTGCTCGTTGAAACGGTCCACGCCCAATGCGATTTCACGCCCACCATCGTTCCCAACGAAGTGATCCTGTGCCCGAATGAGGGCACCACGCTAAGCACCCAGGAGTACGATGCCTACCAGTGGTACAAGGACGGGGCTCCTATCACCGGTGCCACGGGCCAGACCTTGGAAGTATCCCAAAACAACGACGCGGGCTCCATGTTCGCGGTGGCAGCCACCTTGGACGGCTGCACCAAAATGTCGGCCAGCCTCTTGGTGGACGGCTGGATGTTCCTGATGCCCTACGTGATCCATGGGGGCGACGACCCGGTCTCCATAGGCCCCTTCGGGGAACAGACCTTCTGCGAAGGGCAGATCATCACCCTGACCCTGTCCCCCGGATTCACGGAGAACATCACCTGGACCAACAACGGCATCCCCATGAACGGGGAACACGGGACCACCTTGACCATCACTTCCTCGGGTACTTATTCCGTCAGTGCCGCACCCACCGTCTGCCCCAACTCGGTGATGGGCATCGGCGTGGAGGTGGAAGTGATCTTCATGCCCATGGTCCGCCCGCAGATCGTCATGGCCGGCGATCAACTGTGCGTGCAACCGACGGGCAACAGCACGCAGTGGTACTTGGACGGCACACCTGCGGGCAACACGGATTGCATCACACCCACCGCCGATGGCCCCTACACGGCCTTCGTGGATTATGGCGAGCCTTGCCAAGAGTTGTCGGACCCATGGATCGCCACAGGAATTGCCGCATCGATGCACGAAACGCCGTCCATCGGGCTCCTCCCCGGCCAAGGCCGGCTGACCATACAATGGCCCGTTCACCTGGGCGGCGAATGGATGCTCTTGGACTTGGTGGGAAGGCCGGTGCGTTCGGGCCTGATCCCCACTTCCGGTACCACCAATCTCTCCACGGCCGATCTGCCGGACGGCATCTATCTGCTGGCCTCACCGAACGGTGCATGGATGCCCGTCCGGGCCTTGGTAGGCCATTGATACACGAACCACAATGAACAAGAACGGCGGCCTGCGGGCCGCCGTTCTTGTTTCTCTCGTTCGGGCAAGGATTATTCCTCCGTGCCGTCGTACCCGAAAATATCCTTGATCGTCAACTCCTTCACCGGGCCAAGTTTCTTCAACACCTCCAGGTCCAACGAGCCTTCCTTGCCGATGGCCAGATAGGTGTAGTGCTTCCCCTTGATATGCTTGTTGAAGAAGGCCTTGAGGTCATCCAGTTTGATGTCCTTGATCTTGTTGTAGATGTACTGGTTCACGTCCTCGTCCAAGCCCCGCCGTTGTGCCGCTTCCCAACTCCAGTAAGTGGCCTCTTTGGTGGTCCGGCTCGATTCGATCTTCTTCAGCGCGGCATCGCGGCTGCCATCGAACATCAGTTGGTTGGCGGGCATGTCGTTCATCAGCGCATTCATGGCCTTTTCAGCCTCGCCCAGCTTGTCCGCCTGGGTACCCACGTAGGCTCGGATGTAGCTCGACTCCTCCTTCTTTGCCGGCATGGTGTAGGCCGCGTATGCGGAATAGGCCAAGGCCTTGCCCTCCCGGATCTCCTGGAATACGATGCTGGATAAACCGGAGCCGAAGTATTCATTGAACAGCGACGCATAAGGCATGTTCGCCAAGCTGAACTTTTCATCCTTGGACATGAACATGAGCTCGGTCTGCACCATGTCATAGTTCACGTAGTATACCTGGTCCTTATCTGTGGCCAGCTCCTCATACGGGGCCATCTGCGGCCACTCCTTCAGGGTGGCAGGTACCTTGTGCATCTTGTCCAGCAAGGCGGCCATGGCTTCCGGCGACTTCTTGCCGTAGTAGAAGAACCGGTGTTTGTGCGTGTTGATACCCTTGATGAGTGCGATCAACTCCTCCGGTGTCACCTGCTTGAGCTGGTCCGCGGAAAGGACGTTGCGGAAGGGCGAGCGCTCCCCGTACCGGGCATAGTTGTACAACCCGCCGAACAGGATGGCATTCTTGCTCTTCACGTTGTCGCTGCGTTCCTTCAGCTCATCGCTCACCAGTTCCGTCAGGGCCTCGGCATCCGGCTGTGCATCGGCCAAGAGCTCTTCCACCAGCTTCATGCCCTTCTCCATGCTGGCCTCCAGACCGGAAAGGGAGACGTACATGCGGTCCTGGCCGGCGTTGACGTTGAAGCGCAGGCCCAGTTTGAAGAACTCCTTCTGCAGATCCTCGGCGCTCCGCTTGGACGTGCCGAGGTAGGGTAGGTAGTTCACCGCCATCTTCAGTTTGGGATCATCATACGTGCCGAGGTCCAGGATCTGAGTGAGCGTGAACAGCTCGTTGCTCGTGTTGGGTATCACCGCCAGGTCAATCCCATTCTTGAGCTTGGCCCGCTTGATGGCCGTGTTATAGTCCACGAACACGGGTTGCAGGCGCTCCTCGGGCACCTTGGCCCATTCCTTGAACCACTCGCTCTGCTGGTCGCGATTGATGTCCAACGGGGTGATCTTCGGTTTCTCCACGTGGAAGACGTTCTTATCCTCGCCCGTGCGCTTGAACACCGTAACGCTGTTGTCGTTGAAGTGGGCATTGGCGAAGGCCACCACCTCGGCCTTGGTGATCTTGGCCATGCGGTCGGTGTAGTTCACCCAGTCTTCCCAATCCTTCTGTAGGATGAAGGCATCGGTCAGCACCCGTGCCCGGAAGTAGTTCCGCTCGTTCGTGAAGAGCACGGTCTGCTTGTAATCGTTCACCACGGCCTCCAGCAGCCAATCGTCGAATTCCCCCTTCTTCAACTTGTCCAATTCCGCGAGCAACAACTTGCGCACCTCCTCGAGACTTTGGCCCTGCTTGGGGTTGCCCCCCATGGTAAATTCGGAGTAATCCTCTTGTTCCGATGAGTAGGCATAAGCGTCCAGCACCTTTTGCTTCTGCTTCAGGTCCAAGTCGATCAGGCCGGCCTGGCCGTTGCTCATGATCCCTTCAATCAGGTTAAGCATGATCGGGTCGCCGCTCTTGGTGCCGCCAAAGCGCCAGCTCATGGTGGTCCAGCCGGCCATCGGGCCGTAAACGCTTAATGTATCCGACTTCGTGATGGGTGCTTCCGGCGTGAAGGTGAACGCCGGTACCGGCTTGGGCTTCCACCAGCCGAAATATTTGTCCACCATGGCGATGGTGGCATCGTAGTCGATGTCGCCCGCCATGATCACCGCCATGTTGTTCGGGACATAGTACTTGTTGAAGTACTCATGGATCTTCACCATGCTGGGGTTCTTCAGGTGCTCGCCCGTGCCGATGGTGGTCTGCGTGCCGTACGGATGGTGCGGGTACAGCTTCCGGTTCATGGCCTCATACACCTTCCGGTAGTCGTTGTCCTGCGCCCGGTTGAACTCCTCGAACACCGCCTCGAGCTCGGTGTGGAACAGGCGCAGCACGAGCTCCTGGAAGCGTACGGACTCGATCATCATCCACTTCTCCTGTGCATTGGTGGGGATGTCGTTGATGTACACCGTCTGCTCGGTGCTGGTGTAGGCGTTGGTCCCCTTGGCACCGATGGAGGAGATCATCTTGTCGTACTCATTCGGCACGGCATACCTCGCCGCCACCGCGCTCAGACTGTCGATCTGCACATAGATCCGGTCCCGCTCCGCCTGATCGGTGATCCCGCGGCGCTTCTCATACAACGCACTGATCTGGTCAAGCAGGGCACTCTCGGTATTCCAATCCGCCGTCGCGATCTCGCTGGTGCCCTTGAAGAGCATGTGCTCCAAGTAGTGGGCGAGGCCTGTGGCGTCCGCCGGGTCGTACTTGCTGCCGGCCCTCACCGCGATGTTGGTCTGGATGCGCGGCTCATCGGTATTCCTGGACAGGTAGACCTTCAGGCCATTGTCCAACGTGTAGATGCGCACTTGCATCGGGTCGTTGGGCACCGAGGTATAGGTGTATTGCTTCTGGGCCGCGGCCGGGAAAGCCAGCAGCGCGCCGACCAGCATCAGCGCAAGGGAGTGTTGCTTCATGTTCAGTCAGGTCCGTTTGATGGCCCGCCCATGGGCGGGAAGGCAGTAAAGGTACAGGGACCATCCGGGCCTGCCCCGCCGTTCATCACATTTCGCTACGGCCTCCGGCGCAGCATTTGGCCCAGCTTGCGCAACGGCTTGCGCAGGATGATCAAGGGCGACACCCGCTCGCCGTTGAGCTGCCACGCCCGGTACACCTCCACATTGGCCCGCCAGATATGGCGCAGCGAGCGGTTGCTCATGCCGCCGAGGCGGAACCGGACAAGCACCTTGGGCACATACCGGGCCTTCAAGTGGTGCTTGTACAGGAAGCGGAACATCAGCTCGTAATCGGCGCTCACCCGCAGGGCGGTGTTGAACAGGCCGTAGCGCTGGTAGGCCCCGCGCCGGATATACGTGCCCAGGTGCGGCGGCATCCAGCCCTTGCGGAAATTCTCCCGCTTGTAGGCACCGCCTTTCCAGAAGCGCTTCACCTTGGTGATGTCGCCGGGATCCACCATGAGGGCGTCGCCATAGATCACATCCTCCTCCCCTTCGCCGAAGGCGCGCACCATGTAGCTTACCGTGTTGCGGGTGGCGATCATGTCGCCCGCGTTCACGAAGGCCACCACCTCGCCGGTGGCCAGGCGCAGACCTTTGTTCATCGCATCGTACACGCCCCCGTCGGGCTCGCTCACGAAATGCGCGATGCATTCCTCATAGCGACGTACGCGCTCCTGCGTGCCATCGGTGCTGCCCCCGTCGATGACGATGTGCTCGATGTTGGCATGGTCCTGCACCATCACGCTGCGGATGGTCTCATCGATCTCGCGCCCCGCGTTGTAGCATACCGTGATGATGGAGACCTTCATGCCCCGTTGGCCTCATCGCCGTTGGCCGGCTGCTTTTCACCGTCCATGATCCGCGCCCGCACTTCCACCGCAGGGTTGCCCCGGTAGATGGTGTATGCCTTGAGGTTCTTGCCCGTAACGCTGCCCGCCGCCAGCAGCGCGTGGCTCTCGAGCGTAACGCCGCCCAGCACCATGGCACCGGCCCCCACCCAGCTGCCTTCCTTCAACACCACCGGCCCCGAAAGCGTGGGATAGTCGGGCTTGCGGTAATCGTGGCTGCCCAGGATGAGCATGGCGCCTTGGCTGATCACCACGTTGCTGTGGATGGTGAGCTCGTCGATGTTGTCCAGCCAGGCGCGCTGGCCGATCCACACGTGGTCGCCGATGGAGAGCTTCCACGGGAACTTGATGTTGACCCCCGGATGGATCACCACGCCTTTGCCCACCTTGGCCCCGAACAAGCGCAGCAACATGGGCTTGGGCGAGCGGAACGGGAAGAGCGGGTTGATGAAGAAGACCGCATTGGTGAAGTACCACAGCAAGCGCTTGATGAAGCCGGCACCCAGCGGGAAGTCCGCATTGTTGAAGCGGCTGAGGTCGGCCTGGGGACGTTGCGTGGTCATGGCAGGAACAATTGCAGGCTCGCCCGCACGGGGGCCGGGTCGGCCAAATATCGCGCACCCCGCGCATAGGCGCCATCACCCCACGTGTCATATTCGGACTGGTCCATGGTGCACAACCGGTCCACGGCATCTGAGAAAGCATCCTTGCCGTCCAACGGCAGGTCCCAGCCTGCATGATCTTGCTCCAGATCCCGCCATGGCGTGCGGTCGCTGATGAGCAGAGGCCGACCGGCGCACAGCGCCTCCAGCATGGCGTGTCCGAAGTTCTCGCCGGCGCTGGGCATGAACAGGGCATGGTGCGTCGCCAGCACGCCCGGCACCTCATCCGGTGCCACCGCGCCCTTGTGCTCCACCACCACATGGGGCGGCAGGGCCTCCATGGCGCGGCGGCACTGCTCCCAGTAGCCTTCATCATACACTTGGCCGTACAAGGTGAAATGCACCCGGCCCTTCACGGCCTGCAGGCTTTCAATGGCCAACAGCGTGTTCTTCTCCACCGCGATCCGCCCCAAGGCTACCAGCTTCACCGAGCCCCGCTCCTTGGCCAAGGCGGTGCGCCGCACCACCACCTTGCGCGGCAGGTTGGGCACCACGGCCACTTCGGCATGGCGGAGCAAGTAGTTGCGGATGTCGCCCGCCTCCTCGGCGTTCGTGGCCTGGAACCGCACGCCCTTGTACAGGTCGGCCATGCGGGCCAGCGAAAGGAACAGCAGCTTCTTGAGCGCACCATGGCGCATGGCGCCGCTGGCGAGCATGCCCCGGGGGGCCACCACGCGCCGCGTGATGCGCGTGCGGGCCAGCCACAGCGGCAGGATGTTGTACCACCAGGAGTACAGGCCGTTGATGTACAGCGCATCCCACTTCCGTTCGCGCAGAAGGCGCCGCCAAGCCTTGCGGCCGGTGCCCTGCCGCGAGGCATACCACACCTGTTCTCCACCCGGCAGCCGGGTCCAGCGGTCGGGTTCCACACCCGGGTAGGGGATGCTTTCCGTGTAATCCGTGTTGCGCGTCACGATGTGGAAGTCCACCTCATCCCGCAAATGGTCCACCAGGTTGGCCAAGCTGCGCACAGGTCCGCCGGCCTTGTACCCCGGCAAGTACCAGTCGATGAACACGAGCACCTGCGGCTTAGCCATGGGCCGGTTGCATTAGCTCCATCAAGGTGGCCGCCCACTGCCTGGGCCCCCACTCCATGGCCAGCTTATGGCTGCACATGCCCATGGCCAGCAACTTGTCGTCGCCGGTGGCGATCATGGTGCGGAAACCTTCCTTCAGCGCCTCCTTGCTGCCGGCATTGAAACAGGTGCCGTTCTGGCCCTTCCGCAGAAAACGTTGGCGCGCACCCACGGCATTGCTCAACAGCAGCGGCAGCCCGGCGGCGGCGTGCTCATGCACCACCACGCCCCATGGTTCATACAGGCTGGGCAGCACGAAGACGCCGCTCTGCCCCATGTAAGGCCCCACCTCATCGGCCTGCACGAAGCCCCAATGGGTGATGCGCGGATGCGAGAAGGCCGGCGGGAACAGCTCACCGGTTCCGATGCACCACAGCTCCCAATCGCCCGCCTCGCCGGCATCGCACAGCTCGGCAAAGGCTTCCATCATGTACTGGTGGCCCTTGCTGGGGATGTACCGCGCCACGCAGAGGAAACGATGGGGATAGGCCTTGGCCTTCCCTTCGCGGAAGCGCTCGGCCAAGGGTGCGAAACGGTCCAGGTCGGCGGCATAGAAGCCCTTGCGGATCTGCTCCCTGGCGAAGCCGAGGTATTCGGCATAACGCGCCTGCTCCTTCCCCGTGACCCATGCCTGGCTGAAGGTGCGGTGCAGCCAAAACCGCGCAAGGACGAGCGCCATCCACTGCCGCGGCCGGCCCTGCCAAGCGGTATCGCTCACCATGACCGTGGGGACGCCGTGCCTGCGCGCCGCCCGGCACACCTGCAGGTAGCCCTTGTCCACCCAGCCGCTGCACAGGATAATGTCGGGTTTCAGCCCGTCCGCCAAGCGCCGCAGGCCGGCCTGGTCCAACGAGGCACGTGGATGCAGGAAGACCTTGCCTCCGGTGGAGAACTTGAACGGGGCCTCCTGGTTCACCGGCCAGTGCACGATATGGACCTCCACGTCATGGTCCGCCACCAGCCTTTCCACGCAGGCGATGAAATAGGGGGCCATCTCCGTGTAGAGGAAGAGCACCTTTTTCATGCCGGATCGGCCACGGAATGGACAATGCCCGCATCCACCAGTTCCCTGAAGGTGACCATGGGCAGGTCATCGAACAGGCGCCGCATCTTGGGCATGGTGCTGCGGAGGTTGTAGTATGTCATGAAGCGGCGCTTGGCGCCCATGGGCAGCCGCGGATGCGCCGGATCCACTTCCCTGGGGTGCAGGTAGAACACCACAGGCCGCCCCTCGGCCAGCACCGCCTTCGCCTTGGCAAGCATCAGGCCGTATGGGAAGAAACGCAGGTAGCCGCCGCCGAAAAAGAACATGGGGCGCCCCAGCATGGATGACAACGAAATGGGGAACTCCACCAGCGGGCCATGCGCCGTTTGCACGATGTGCGGCAGGCGCTCAGCGCCCGGAAGCCCGCCATGGCCGCGTTCGCCGGGGAAGATGGATGAATCGTAACGGTAGCCCGCCTCGGCCACGGCATCGAAGAACCACGGGGTGGCCTTGGTGACCGAGAACCCCGGGGCGCGATAGCCGTGCACCGCCGACCCGCCGGCCTGCTCGATGATGTCCTTGGCCTTGGTGATGTCGGCCAGGAAAGTGGACCGGTCCTGCCTGTACACCAGCTCGTGGGCGTACCCGTGCGAGGCGATCTCGTGCCCGTCGGCAACGGCCTCCCGCACCAGGTGCGGATAGCGTTCGGCCACCCACGCGAGGAAGAACAGGGTGGTGCGCACCTTCTTCTCGGCGAACACGTCGAGCATGGAACGGAAGCTCGCCTCCACACGCGAGGGCAGCGTGGGCCAGCGCTCCAAGGGCGGCGTGGAGGGCACGTCAAGGATGTGGAACCACTCCTCCACGTCCACGGAAAAAACAGCACGTTGCATGAAGGCCGCAAAGTAAAGGCCGACGGGTGGACCGGGAGCGGGCGGGCGGTCCGGCCCGGAGCCTGTTGGGGGCCTCTTGGGTGATGGCCAACGAGTCCAATTATTATTCCGGCCAAGCCGGAAGATCATCGCATGGGGGTGTCTGCGGGATTATTTTCCGGCACGGCATGGGCGGGAAACAGGCCGGGGCCGCGTCTGAAGCGACCACCAACAGGCTCTCAGGCCTTCCACGCCTTTCCCGCGCGGCCCTTGATGCGCACCTTGGCGAAGCTACGCAGGTGCTCGCCCCGGTTGAAGCGCTGCCGCAGGTGCCAGATCCAGGCCCATAAGAAAGGGACGCCCACCATGGCAGGCCAGAACCAGCGCAACCACAGCGGGTCGATCATGGTGAGGTTGACCCCGCTGAAGGCGGTGAGGGTGGCGATGTAGCCACCCACGAACCCGATGATGTGCCCGTAAAGCCACGCACGCTTGTCTTGCCGCTGCCGATAAAACTGCATGAAACCAATGACCACCAGGATGGTACCGATGAGGCCCAGCACGGTGAAGAGCACGGCCTGGGCGTTGAAGCTGCCCAGAAAAAGATGGGCGAGCCCCCAGATCAGCAGGCCGCCATCCACCACCGCGGCCACACCGTGCAGCACCAGGTCCACCCGGGCCGGCCGCAGGCCCTTGTGCATCTGCTTGAGGTACAAGGCGCGGTAACCGGAGCCCACCAGATGGAAGCTGAACACCGCCACCAGCGCCAACCAGAAATTGACCGGCTTGAATATGCCCAAGGCAATGGCCGTGGCGCATACCACCGCCATACTATAAAAGAAAGCCTTGCCCCAACGCCGGTGCCAATCGCCACCCTTGTAAGCCACCATGGCCAACGGCGCCACCACCAAGGCGATGCCGCCCGCAGCCATGTGCACGGCAAGCAGAATTGGGACCAAGGTGCTGTCAATGGACATGATGCCGGAACAACATCCCGGCGGGATGTTCCCGCGGTGAAAGTAGGCGGGTATGACCAATACGGGAAGAAGGCAGGTCGTGTTAACGTAAAAATGAAGCCCTATTTGTCCATTGACGCATGCTTTCCGACCGTCAAAAAGCACAACAAACGGCGCGGTGGCACCAATATGCCCCAACATTCATTGGGATGCCGGCCAAGTGGCCCAAGGTCCACCCCCGATATGGAAATATCTGCCATCCATGGTCCGCTGGCCAAGGTCCAAGGTGGGCGTGGCGGCAGATGAGGTCGGCAGCGTATCCCCTGCGTTTTCATCCGGCAACAGGCGGATCGCCACGGACCGGTCCGGCCCGTTCCAAGAGCTGATCATCAGCGAGGAAAAGGGCAGCGCCCAACCGGGAACGACCCCATGCTCCTGCAAATCCCGCCGGGTCATTTGCACTCGGTCCAACCCGTGCTCCCGCATTGCATCCATGAGCTGTTCCAATCCGGCCATTTGCCGGGAAAATCCCCGGGAGGCGAACGAGACATCGCGCAACTTGACGAACAACACCAAGGTCAGCGCGGCCAAGGCCCACCATGCCTTGCGACCACGCAGGTCCCGGAAGAGGTAACTCGCAGGCAAGGCCAACAAGGTGCCGGCCGGAAGAAAGGCCCGGTCCATCATGACCGCATCATCGCCATGCCTGTACGCGACCAGCATCACCGCGAGAAAGACGATCATCCCTCCCCCACCCACCAGCACGGCTTTCCACCGTACCGCGAAGGCATAACCAGTGAACACGGCGAGGCAGACCACCAAGGCGGGTAAATAGTTAAAGGTGTACATGAAGGTGTGCCCCACCAGGAAATCCCAGGATGCCCAAGGTCCCATGGGCGCGCCCAAAGCCCCTTGCAGCTGGACGTATTGCCCCTGCTCATAAACCGTGGGCGGGAACAGCAGGCGCAGGAACAGGAAGGTCATGACGAAGGCGGCGGAGGCGACCCAAGCATCCTTGGCCTGCACCTGCCCGACAGCCATCAGGAAGAACAGGCCAAAAACGAGCACTCCCCATCCCAAGGGATGCACCAGCAAGGTGGGCATGGCCAAGGCCCAGAGCAGCAGGATCCGCAGCAAGCCCAAGGGGCGCCCATCATTCCCTTCCAGCAAGGCCCATGCAAGGAAGGGATAGCTCAACAGGTAATTGGCCTCCAACACGGGGCCATAGAAGGTGAGCCGGGTGCAGAGCACCGCAGCCAAGGCCATCGCCATCGCCGTGCGCGGAGCCTTGAAGGCATACAGGCAAAGGAGGAATATGCCGTAGGCCACCAGCACATGCGCCAACGAGGCCGTGTACAACAGGGCCGGCAGGCCGACATGGAAAAGCTTCAGCAATTTCACCGCCAACTGGGGCAGGATTGCCGAATACCGATGGGCCTCCACGGCAATGCCGTGATCATTCACCCACTTGAACACCTGGTAGGCCGTATCGCCGAAGGCGGTGCGCACACGGGCATGCTCCCATGCCAACGCCAGCAACGCGATGAAGGTGGCGTGGCCGAGCACCAGGGCCACCCTCATTGCCTGTATCCGGCCCGTCTTCACGGTTTGATAAGGATAAGTCGGCCCAGTCCCATGTTTCCCCCATGGTCCTTCAGCGCCACCATGTATGGGCCGGTCCGAAGCACATGTAGGTCCAATGCTCCGGCCAAGGGCGCCTTGAGCACGACCTTCCCCTCACCATCAAACAGGGTGATCTCCTGCCAGCGGGGGTCGGTCACCTGGATCACCCCGGTGGAAGGATTGGGGTAGATCGTCGGCTGATCGCCCCGCTCGTTCAACTGAACCACCAAGGGGTCGAAATGCGTGCTGACAGTCTCCGATTCCGTTGCACCGGAACTGTCGGTCCTCACAACAAACACATCCGTGTTCCCGGCCCCATAGGACCGGGTCATGCCACACACCACAAAGCCATCGTTTGCCTGTGCGATACTGTACCCTTCATCATCTTCGGAGCCTCCGTAGGTGCGTTGCGATATGAATTGCCCCTGATCATCGCAGAGGAAGAGGAACATGTCACGTCTTCCTCCGCCGGAAGTAGTGGTCCAGCCCGCGGTAGCGTAGCCTCCCGAGGCCAAGGCGATATGCTCATAGGCTTCCTGCGCGCCAACCTGCCCCCAATGCCTTTCCCATACAAGCGCACCATTCCCATCCAACTTGAAATGGAGGTGCTCCATGAACTCCTCATACGAGGATGTGCCCCCCACAAAGGAGTATCCACCGTCCAACGTGCAGACCACATCCCGCGCCACGTCGGTGCCATCGCCGCCCACCAAGCTCTCCCACTCCATGGCCATTTGGGCATCGAGCTTCAGGGCATAGGCATCCACTCCCCCTTCCGGGCCGGTCATGCTCCCCGCCAGGATGTATCCTCCGTCAGGGGCTATGGCGATACCCTCGCCCGTGTCCAAACCCCCTCCCCCGAAATTGACCGACCACAACGCCTCGCCATCCTCACCTATGTGCATCAACCAGATGTCGCCGCCGACGCCGGTGCTGAATGTCTGTCCCACCACCAGGTAGGACCCGTCGGCGAGCTGCACACCCTTGTTGAAGAAATCCCAATCGCTTCCTCCATAGCGGCGCTGCCACAGAGTATTCCCGTTCTCATCCGTGCGCACCAATAATCCATCGTAGCCATTGCCACCCGTGTCATTCGTGACACCAACGACCAACAACCCTCCGTCCTGGAGCAGGATCAGATCGCGCGCTTGTTCAATGGCCGGCCCACCGATGGTCCTGGTCCATAATACTGCCCCCGCGCCATCGATGTTCAGCAGGTAGATATCCGAGGCACCGCCGCCGAAACTTCCGGTTGACCCCGCCACCACCATCGACCCGTCAGTGGCCATTCGCACGCGTCGCCCCTCATCCGGCCCGTACGCTCCGTATGCGATCCGCCAAGTATTCTGACCCAACGCCCCGGTCGCAAGGCCGAGCGTTGCCAACAACAGAACAAACAATGATTTGGCGCGCACCTCCACTGGAATTTTCAGGCTGCAAGTTATTGTGTCGCAGCCGATGGCTCGGGTCCTCATACATACTGTACAGCCCGCCATGGCAGACAATCCCGTATTCCCGACCTTTGCCCCACGCATGTCCGCCCCGCTCCGTTTCCTCGCCGTCCTCCTTGTTCTCCTGCTGATCGACTGGTACGCCTGGAGGGGCATACACACTGCCATCGCATTGCGCAGCGCGCCCTTCCAACGGGCCGTGCGCTGGGCCTATTGGGGGGTGAGCGCGGCCATGTTGGCCGTGGTCCTGATCAGCGCCATGCGCTTGGAAAAGCTGAACGGGCCACGCAACTTCTCCTACCTCTACACCATCATCGGCGTGTTGCTGATGTTGCTGCTCCCCAAGTTGCTGATCATCATCTTCCATGGCCTGGAAGACCTGCTTGAACTGATGCGATGGGCTTGGGGCAAGATGGCGCCCGGGGCGGCCGGGGACACCGACCGCGGCAGGCTGCGCTTCCTGTCACAAATGGGACTGGCCTTGGCCACCATCCCCTTCACCGGGGTGCTCTACGGATTCACACGGGGATGGCGATACTTCAACGTGGAGCGCATCACCATCCGATCCCCCAAGCTGCCACCCGCCTTCGAAGGTTTGAAGATCGTGCAGATCAGCGACATGCACCTCGGCAGCTTCCCCGAACACACCGAGGTGGTGCAGCATGGCGTGGACCTGATCAACGCCGAGGACGCCGACCTGATCCTGTTCACCGGCGACCTGGTGAACAACTACGCCGAGGAGGCCGAACCATGGCTGGAACAGCTACGGGGCCTGAAGGCCAGGCTGGGCAAGTATGCCGTGCTCGGCAACCACGATTATGGCGACTATTCCCAATGGCCGGACGAGGGCGCGAAGCGGGCCAACGTGGACCGTTTGATCGGCCACCTGAAGGACTCGGGGTTCCACGTGCTGCTGGATGAACATGTGGCCCTGGAACGCGAAGGCCAGCGCATTTCCTTGATCGGTGTGCAAAACTGGGGCACCCGCTTCCAGAAATACGGAGACCTGGGCAAGGCCGTGGCCGGCACCTCACCCGACGATTTCCGCCTGCTGATGAGCCATGATCCCACGCACTGGGACGCCCAAGTGCGCGCCACCGGCATCGACCTGATGCTGGCCGGCCATACCCATGGTGCCCAGTTCGGCATCACCATCAACGGGCATACGTACAGCCCCGCACAATGGGTGTACGAGGAGTGGGCAGGCCTGTACGAGAAGGAAGGCCTGCAGCTGTACGTGAACCGGGGCTTCGGGTTCATCGGCTTCCCGGGCCGGGTGGGCATGCCGCCGGAGATCACGGTATTGACCCTGCACCGGGCCTGACCACTCCGCTCCGCACCGTATTGCACCGCCCATGTGATCCGCCCCGGTGCACCGTGCACCACCACCTAGTTTTGGCCAACAAACCAGATCCCATGCGCGAGTTCTTCAAATTCATGTTCGCCTCCATGTTGGGCACGCTCATCATCGGCGCGGTGCTCATCATCCTGTTCATCGGCAGCCTGGCGGCCCTCGGCAGCGCCTTCAGCATGGAGGGGAAGCCCACCACCGTGAAGAACAACAGCGTGCTCACCATCGACCTGGGCCAACAGGTGGTGGACCGCGGCCAGAAAGATCCCCTGAACCTGGACTTCGGGCCCTTCAAGTTCGCCGCACCGCTGGGCTTGGATGACATCCTGGCCAACATTGAAAAGGCCAAGCGCGACGACCGCATCAAAGGCGTGTTCATGGACATCACGGTGGTGAACGCTGGCTTCACCACCGTGAAGGAGATCCGCGACAAACTGGTGGAATTCAAGGTCGAGAGCGGTAAGCCCGTGCTGGCCTTTGCCGACGTGTACACCCAGAAAAGCTATTACCTGGCCAGCGTGGCCGACGAGGTGTACATGGTGCCCCAGGGCGACCTGGACCTGCGCGGCCTGCGCAGCGAGACCATGTTCTATGCCGGCCTGTTCGAGAAGCTCGGCATCGAGGTGCAGTTCATCCGCGGCAGCGACAACAAGTTCAAGAGCTTCGGGGAAGCTTTCATCCGCAAGGACATGAGCCCCGAAAGCAAGTTGCAGACCAGCGCCCTGCTGAACGGCATCTGGCGCAACTACATCACGGACGTGGGCCAACAGCGCGGGCTGGACACGGTGCAGATCAATGCCATCGCGGCCGGGATGCTGGTGCGCAAGGCCGAGGATGCCGTGCGCCTGGGACTGGTGGACAGCCTGATCTACCGCGACCAGATGATCGACCTGATCAAGCAACGCATGGGGCTCGATGCGGACAAGGACATCAACACCGTGAGCCTGGCCAAGTACACCAAGGCCTATGTGCCGAAGCTGCAGATCGAAGGCGACCATGCCACATCCGGTTGGAAACAGCCCAAAGTGGCCGTGGTGTACGCACAGGGCGACATCATCGACGGGGAGAGCAGCGACGGCAGTATTGGGGGGACCACCATCAGCGCCGCCATCCGCCAGGCCCGCAAGGACACCTCGGTGAAGGCCATCGTGCTGCGCGTGAACAGCCCCGGGGGCAGCGGGCTGGCCAGCGACATCATGTGGCGCGAGATCGTGCTGGCCAAGCAGGAAAAGCCCGTGGTGGTAAGCATGGGCGACGTGGCGGCCAGCGGCGGCTATTACATCAGCTGTGCGGCCGACAAGATCTACGCCGAGCCCACCACCATCACCGGCAGCATCGGCGTGTTCGGCATGATCCCCAACATGAAGGGCTTCTTCAACAACAAGCTGGGCCTCACCTTCGACGGGGTTGAAACCCACCCCTATGCGGGCATGCTCACCGTGAACCGGCCACTTACCGCCGATGAAAAGGGCATCATCCAAGGGTTCATCGACCACTTCTACGATACGTTCACCAGCCGCGTGGCCCAAGGCAGGGGGCTGACGCAGGCCCAAGTGGACAGTATCGGCCAAGGCCGGGTGTGGACCGGCACGGATGCACTCCGCATCGGGCTGGTGGATGAACTGGGCGGGTTCGAGGACGCCGTGGCCGATGCCGCCGACCGTGCCGGGTTGGCAAAAGGCGGATACCGCCTGGTGGGGTTCCCCGAGCAGAAGAGTTTCATGGAGGAACTGCAGAGCAGCCTCAATGCCAAGGCCAAGGGATGGATCAGCAACGCCGTGTTCGGCGAGGACGCACGGATGTTGCAGCAATTCGAGGAGGTGCGCAAGGTGCGGAACATGTCCGGCATACAGGCCCGGATGCCTTTTGCGCTGGACTTCTACTAAGGACCCGGGGGGCCGGTGGAGCCCGAAATCGGAAAGGCCCGGCTCGCGCCAGGCCCTTCCACCCATAACCCAAAATCCAAACCCGGGTATTACAACGGGAGCACCGACGGAAGGTTACGATCCGGTTCCACCGTCCGAAAAAATGTTTGCCCGGAACGGGCCCCATCTGTTCCGGGCAAAGGCTTGAACGAGGCTCCGCGAAAGGACTGCCGGTCCTTTTAACCGGTCAATCGGATGTTATTTCCACGTGATAGCCGATGTGATTGCGCACATTGAAGACCCGGCCATCCGACCATACGAGGTATTGCCCCTTGATGCCCAAGAGGCGGCCCGTGATCTCGGGAAGCTTATCCAACTGCACGCTCACCAGCTTGGGCGGGACATTTTCCAGCGGATAGGCCAACCGCGCCACCGGCCGGGGCGGCAAGGCATACTGCTTCAAGGGGGGATCCAGCAGTTCCAAGGCCTGTTGCCGGGCCTCCAACAAGGCCTGTTCCCCTGCCGCCAGGTCGCCATACAGGAGCATACGTCGCCAATCCGTACGGTCGGCAAAATGCTGCTTCAGGTCCACTTCGATGGCGCCGGCCAACTGCCGGTACGGAACCCGTGCAATGGGCACCGCCAACACGGCCCCCTGATCGATCCAACGCACCGGCACCTGCGTGGACCGGGTCACTCCCACCTTCACGTTGCCGGTGTACGACAGGTACACCACATGCTCTTGCAGGTGGTGGTCCCGCTCCCATTGCACATCACGCCCCTGCCCCTCGTGGGCCTGGCACAGCTCGGGCCTGATGATGCAGGGGCTCGCCTCCGGCGCATCGCGGAAGCAGGGATAGCACAGGCCCTGCCCATAGAATTTCTTCACCTCCCGGCCGCAGGATACACAGGTGCGCACCCCGGTGAAGCGCAGGGTGAACGGTTCCGAAATACGGTCCATCAACGGCATCCGCCCCTCGGCAAAGGCCATCTCGTACGCCACCTCCCCGGCCCCGCCATCGTCGTCGGGCCCCATGAGCCGCGCCGCCATCTTCCGCAACGCCCCGCCGGTTATTTGTTCCATGTCATTACCTTCCGCACGAAAGTAGGCGTATCCGACCCACGACCATGCCCGTCAACGCGCTGTTCAGCTACCTGATGAAGAAGCGGATCCAGCAGATCGAGCTGTTCCGCGACAACCCGCATGAGGCCCAGCTGGAGGTCTTCCACAAGCTGGTCCAGGCGGCGCGCTACACCGAATGGGGCCGCCGGTACGACTACGGCAGCATCTCTTCCCCGGAGGAGTTCCGGCAACGGGTGCCCCTGCAGGAATATGCCGACATAAAACCGTGGGTGGACCGCATGCGCGCCGGGGAGCAAAGCCTCCTGTGGCCCACGGATATCCGCTGGTTCGCCAAAAGCAGCGGCACCACCAATGCCAAGAGCAAGTTCATCCCCGTGAGCCGCGAAGCCCTGGAGGACTGCCACTACAAAGGCGGCAAGGACCTGCTGGCGCTGCACTTCGCCATGCACCCGCAGAGCCAACTGTACAAAGGCATGAGCATGGTGGTGGGCGGCAGCAGCGCCGCCGAACCTTTGCGGCAGGATGCCTATACGGGCGACCTCAGCGCCATCATCATCAGCAACCTGCCGCTATGGGTGGAGGTGCGCCGCACCCCCGTGATCGAGACCGCCCTGATGGAGAACTGGGAGGCCAAGGTGGAACGCATGGCCCGCGAAACCATGCGCGAGGACGTGCGCAGCATCGCCGGCGTGCCCTCCTGGACCTTGGTGGTGCTCAAGCGCGTGCTGGAACTAACCGGCAAGGACAACATCATGGAGGTGTGGCCCAACCTGGAATTGTTCATGCACGGAGGGGTCAGCTTCAGGCCCTACCGCGAGCAGTACAACCGGCTTTTTCCCTCGGCCAGCATGAACTACCTGGAGTCCTACAACGCCAGCGAGGGCTTCTTCGGGATCACCGATGAGCACGGGTCGGACTCCCTGTTGCTGATGCTGGATTACGGCATCTTCTTCGAGTTCATACCCGTGAAGGAACTGCACCGCGAACAACCGCCCACCAAGCTGCTCCACGAGGTGGAGCCCGGCCAGGATTACGCGCTGGTGATCAGCACCAACGCCGGCCTGTGGCGCTACATGCCCGGCGACACGGTGCGCTTCACCTCCGTGCAGCCCTACCGCATCCAGGTAAGCGGGCGCACGCGCAGCTTCATCAACGCCTTCGGCGAGGAACTGATCGTGGAGAACGCCGACCGCGGCATCCAATGCGCATGCGAGGCCACCGGGGCGGTGGTGAGCGACTATACCGCGGGGCCTGTTTACATGGACGACCTCGCGCGCGGGGGCCACGAGTGGGTGATCGAGTTTGAATCGGAACCGGAAGACCTGGAGCGCTTCACCGCCGTGCTGGACACCACCATGCGCGGGCTGAACAGCGACTACGATGCCAAGCGCAGCACCGACACCGTGCTGGGCAAACCCTTGGTGCATGCCGTGCCCAAGGGCACCTTCCACCATTGGCTCAAGGAAAAAGGGAAGCTCGGCGGGCAGCACAAGGTGCCGCGCCTGTGCAACGACCGCCTGATCTTGGACCAGTTGTTGCTGGGCATTTCAGTATGAAGCCCCTCCTGCTCGCCGGCCTGATGCTCACGGCCTGTCCCGCCGCCACGGCACAAGCCGATGCCGCCCCGTGGAAGGTGGAAGGCCCCGTGGACCTGTTCACCACGGATGAACTGGGCAACCTGTACATCCTGCGCGGCAACGACCTCGAACTGTACGACCGCCAAGGCAGGCGCTCCGCGCGGAACAGCCTCAACACCTTCGGCCCCATCACGGGCATCGACGCCTTCTCTTCCCTGAAGCCGATGATCTTCTCGGCGGCACAAGGGCAGCTGGCCCTGCTGGACAACACCCTCAGCCTGCAAGCCCCCCCCACCGACCTGATGCGATCGGGCCGCATCACCTTGGCCTGCACCAGCGTGCAAAGCCGATTCTGGCTCTTCGACGAACGGGAGCTTTCCCTTAAGCGCGTGGACGGCCAGATGAACGAAACGGCCAGCACGGGCCGGCTGGACCAACTGCTCGGCTTCACCCCGCAACCCACGTACATGGAAGAGGCCGAAGGGCGCCTCTACGTGGTGGACCCCGCACATGGCACCATGGTCTTCGACCTGTTCGGAACCTTCATCCGCACGCTGCGCATCACGGGCGTGGAGCGCGTGCAGGTGCGCGACGGATCCCTGTGGTATGTGCGGCAGGGAAAGCTCGAACGCTATGACCTGCGCGCCTACAACAGCGAAGAGGTGCCTTGGCCCGGTGGAAATGCAGACGCACCGGTGCGCGATGCACGCATCGAGCAGGGGCGCATCTACCGGCAAACCAACGCCGGCGTGGAGGTGGAGCCCTTGGGCCCCTAAGCAGGCCACCAACACTTATCCACAACCTGCCCGCCCTTGGCACGCCCGGGGTATTTTCGCAACCCGTCACAACGGAATCCATCATCATGCATATCGCGATAGCCGGCAACATCGGATCAGGAAAAACAACGCTCACCAAGCTTTTGGCCAAACACTACAAGTGGGACCGCTTGGAAGAGGCCGTGGACAACAACCCGTACTTGTTCGACTTCTACAAGGACATGCAGCGCTGGAGCTTCAACCTCCAGATCTTCTTCCTCAACTCGCGCTTCGAGCAATTGCTGGACATCCACCGCAGCGGGCGCAACGTGGTGCAGGACCGCACCATCTATGAGGATGCCTACATCTTCGCGCCCAACCTGCACGCCATGGGCCTGATGACCACGCGCGACTTCGAGAACTATTTCCGCCTGTTCAAGAACATGGAAAGCGCGGTGATACCGCCAGACCTGTTGATCTACCTGCGCGCCAGCGTGCCCAACCTGGTAAGCCAGATCGCCGAGCGGGGAAGGGAATACGAGAACAGCATCAGCATCGATTACCTGAAGCGCCTGCACGAACGCTACGAAGCGTGGATAAGCACCTACGATAAAGGAAAGGTGCTGGTGGTTGACGTGGACGACAATTCCTTCCATGCCAATCCCGAAGACCTCGGGAAGATCATCAACGCCATCGATGCCGAGATCCACGGCCTGTTCCCGGCGGAGGCGCCGGCGGCCAAGGAAGCCGCGCCCAAGAAGGCAGCGCCCAAGAAGAAGGCCGCCGCCAAGAAGAAGTAGGCCCGCCATTCGGAAGCCCGCGAAAACCACACGGCTGCTGCCCCGGCGCCCCCATTGCCCGTGCCGCACAACGAGCTTGGGCATGGCCCTTTCCGCGCCCGATGCCGAGCCCTTGGATTCGGAAACAAACCGCCCCGATGCGGTGCCCGTGAAGGTGCCACAATGGCCCGTCAACCCGGCGATGGCCCTCCAGCGCAGGCAACCCGGGGCCAAGCGTTCAACCGCAATGGCCCGGCCGGCGGCCGGCAAGGAGTGCCTACGCACTGGCCCATAAACCACGCCCCGGGGTGTGGCCGGGCATGAAAAAGGGCGGCCCGAGGCCGCCCTTTTTCATGTTGTACACGGTACTGTTCAGTGTGTTTGCACGGTGCCCTCTCCATCGCGGCCGGCGGCCTCCACCACCAGGGCAGAAGCCTCCTCCACCACCACAACACCTTCGCCGGAAGCCTGGAGCTCCACGGCCGCAGTCGTTTCGTGGGCGGCAGGCACCACCATTTCAATGCGCACCTCGCCGGTTGCGGGCGGAGCGGCATAGCCCTGCTCATTGATGTGCGGGGCTATGATCAGCGCCACGATGCTGGTGAGCTTGATCAGGATGTTCATGCTGGGGCCGCTGGTGTCCTTGAAGGGGTCGCCCACGGTATCGCCGGTAACGGCGGCCTTGTGTGGGTCGCTGCCTTTCTTGTAGGTCTGCCCATCGATCACCACGCCCTTCTCGAAGCTCTTCTTGGCATTGTCCCAGGCGCCGCCGGCATTGTTCTGGAAGATGCCCATGAGCACGCCGCTCACGGTGATGCCAGCCAGCAGTCCGCCCAGCGGTTCGGCACCGAAGGTGAAGCCCACGATGATCGGGCTGAGCAGCGCGAGCGCGCCGGGCAGGATCATCTCGCGGATAGAGGCCTGCGTGCTGATGGCCACGCACTTCTCATACTCCGGCTGGGCCTTGTATTCCATGATGCCGGGGATCTCGCGGAACTGGCGGCGCACCTCCTTCACCATATCCATGGCGGCCTTGCCCACGGCGCTGATGGCCATGGAGCTGAACAGGAAGGGGATCATGGCGCCCACGAAGAGCATGGCCAGCACGTTGGCCTTGTAGATGTCGATGCCGCTGATGCCGCTGAGGCCCACGTAGGCCGCGAAGAGCGCCAGGGCCGTCAGGGCCGCGGAGGCGATGGCGAAGCCTTTGCCGGTGGCGGCGGTGGTGTTGCCGGTGGCGTCAAGGATGTCCGTGCGACCGCGCACCTCCTCGGGCAGGCCGCTCATTTCGGCGATGCCGCCCGCGTTGTCGGCGATGGGGCCGAAGGCGTCGATGGCCAGCTGCATGGCCGTGGTGGCCATCATGCCTGCCGCTGCGATGGCCACGCCGTACAGGCCGAGCAGCTCATACGCGCCAAAGATGCCCGCCGCCAGCACGAGGATCGGCAGGAAGGTGCTCTCCATGCCCACGGCCAGGCCGCCGATGACGTTGGTGGCGTGGCCCGTGCCGCTCTTCTGCACAATGCTGTCCACCGGCTTGCGGCCCATGGCGGTGTAGTATTCGGTGATGTAGCTCATCAGGAAGCCCACCACCAGGCCCAGCACGATGGCCCAGAAGATGTTGATGCTGCTGTAGGTAACGCCGGTACGCAGGAACGTGACCTGCTCGGGGAACATCCAACCAATCACGAAGAAGCTGGCTATCGCGGTGAGGAGGATGCTGCCGATGTTGCCCTTGTTCAAGGCGGCCATCACGCTGTCGCTGTCCTTGTTCACCTTCACCACCAAGGTGCCGATAATGCTGAAGAGGATACCGAGGCCTGCGATCACCATGGGCAGCAGGATCGGGGCCATGCCTCCGAATTCGTCCGCACTGACCACCTCACGGCCCAGCACCATGGTGGCCAACATGGTGGCCACGTAGCTGCCGAACAGGTCGGCGCCCATGCCGGCCACGTCGCCCACGTTGTCGCCCACGTTGTCAGCGATGGTGGCGGGGTTGCGCACGTCATCCTCGGGGATGCCGGCCTCCACCTTGCCCACCAGGTCGGCGCCCACGTCGGCGGCCTTGGTATAGATGCCGCCGCCCACACGGGCGAACAGCGCAATGGACTCGGCGCCCAGCGAGAACCCGGCCAGCACTTCCAGTGCGGTCATCATCTGCTCGCCGTTGGCGTCACCGTCGGTCACATACATCCCGAGGAACAGGATGAAGAGCGAGCTGAGGCCCACCACGGCCAGGCCGGCCACGCCGAGGCCCATGACGGTGCCGCCGTTGAAGCTCACCTTCAGGGCTTGTGCCAGGCTTGTGCGGGCGGCCTGGGTGGTGCGCACGTTGGCCTTGGTGGCCACGTTCATGCCGATCCAGCCGGCGAAGGCGCTGAAGAACGCCCCGATCAGGAAGGCGATGGCGATCACCCAGTCGCTGTGCTCCACCAAGGTGCCGCTCCAGCCGAGCAATACGGCCGCGATGGCCGCAAACACGCCCAGCACGCGCCATTCCGCCTTCAAAAAGGCGCTGGCACCGCGGGCGATGTAGCCCGCCAGCTCCTGCATTTTCGCGTCACCGGCGTCCTGCTTGTTCACCCACAGGGCCTTGCCGATCATCACCACCAGGCCGATCAGGCCCATGACGGGGATGAAATACATCAATTGACTTCCCATTTATTGTTGTTGCTGTTGTGTCGTATTCAAGTGAAAGCCCCCCGAAGGGGGCCGCGAATTTAGGCGAAGGTTTTGAACCGGGCGCGCATTCTCCTGAGACCCTGTTTCTTCCCAGTACCTGGCCATGGGCAGGGGGCCTCTGGTTTTCCGTACCCGGCGGTTTTTCCTGTGCAAGCCATCCCAAGGGCATCCGAAGCCCTCAATCCTTCACGCACCGCACGCAGTACCCCGACCGCTTCCGTACGCTGGTACCGCTGATGCCTGCATTGAGGTAGCTCAGGTGCCGGTACCACGCATCGTTGGCGCTGTACTCGGTCGCGGTCCACCAGTTGCCGTGCTGGCCGTGATAGCCGAACACGCCGTCCACATTGCTGCGCACACCGGTGGCAACGGCGGAAAGCCCGCTCGCATTGGTCGCGCCGTTGTTGGGTTCGTTCCACAGGGTGATGGCCTTCATGCTGCCGCCCGCCACGCTGGCACCGCCCAAGTGGTCGGTCAGCTGCGTCAGTTCCACATGGGTGGGCACGTGCCAGCCCAGCGGGCAGATGCCGCGCGGATCGGCCACCGCAAACCAGTTGTAGAGTTGGCCGTATGTGGCATCGAGGGCGGCGTTGTTCTGGTAGCTGCACCGCGCGCCGGTGTTCATCTGTGACCACGAGGCGTTGCCCGTTACGTTGGGTATGGTGCTGCCATCGCGGTAGTGCGTGGTGCGCAGGTTGGCGGTGATCCAGCATTGCCCGCCCACTTGCACGGTGGCGTATACGTTGCCATCCACATCGGTCATGATGGGCGCATCGGGGCATGCCGCCGCATGGAACGTGAACGTGCGCATGACTGATGTGAAGGGCACTTCCTCCATAACGCCGCTGAACAGGGCCGTGTCGTTGGAGGCATAGCCGATGTAGCGCAACACATCGCCCTGCTGCCACGTGAAGAGCGAGCGATCGGACCTGATAATTCCCGCCGGGGCGGATGGGGCTGATGCACCGAGGTAGTTGAGCGTGCCGCCTTGGTCATCCGTTCCCTCCAACGCCACCATGCGATGTGCATGGTAATGGCCGTTCTGCAACACGCTCACGACATGCAGGCCCGGTATGCCGCTGGTGTAGCGGAACCGATGCCGCCCCGGAGCCGCTTCCACACGCTGTGCGGCCACTTCGCGGCCCGTGGCATCATGCACCATCAGCAACAGCTCGCCGCCGGTAGAAGCCACTTCGATCTCGGTGCCTCCATGGAAGGGATTGGGCATGCTGCGAATGGGGTCCGTATCGCTCATGTAGTCGCGGATACCGGTGGAGAAGTCCAGCACAAGCACCGTGTCGGGATAGAGCAGCAGCGTGTCGCCGCCAGCAGCGAGGTTCTGCACCATGATGCTGTCCAAGGCGATCGGCGTGCCGTTCAGATCGCCCGCGAAGGTGATGGTGACGGCTTGCGCCGGGAGCGAGGCGGGCAGCAGGGAGGCCAGCGCGAAAGGGAGGAAACGGAAGATATGCATGCGATGCGCCGAAGGTATGTGCTGGCGCCGGGGTTGGCCGAACACACCTGTCAGGCTATCAGCCCTTGCTCCATTTGACCGTATCTTCGTGGTCCGCGCCTCTTCACAACCTTGCGACGCGTCAGGCATGGAACGGAAGATCATCCTCCACATCGAGAAGCTCCCGGAAGGTGTTTACCTCGCCACTTCAGACTCATTGCAAGGTTTGGTGGCGCAAGGCCGCACCATTGCTGAAACCCTGGAGATCGCCCGGGACATCGCGAAAAAGTTGCTCGAGGCCCAAGCTCCCGGAGAGGAACCGCAAACCTTGGAGTTCGGGGACCGGTTCGAATACCCCTTGGTGGTGGGCCTCTGATGGGCAGGCTTGGCGGGTTCCGCTATCGCGACATTGTGCGGCGACTGCGTTCGTTCGGCTTTGAGTTCCACCGGCAAGCAGCAGGCAGCCATGAGATCTGGTATTGCCCAGATACCGGCCGCTTCACCACGATACCGAACCATTCAGGCGATATGCCGGAAGGCACCTTGCGCGCCATTCTTAGGCAAGCCGGTGTGGATGCCGAGGAATTCCTGAAGGCGCGTTAAGGGCCTATTCGTTGTCCAGCGATATACGAGGCCTCCCTACTTCAAATACATCACCCCCTTCACGGCCTCCACCACCCGCTTGATGGTCGGAAGCGACTCCTCGATCAGGTTCGCGGCGAACGGCAGGGGCGTATCCGCCTGGGTAACCCGCACCACGGGGGCGTCGAGGTGATCGAAGGCATGGCGCTGCACGCGGAAGGCCACCTCGGTGGCGATGCTGCCGTACGGGAAATGCTCGTCCACCACCACCAGGCGGTTGGTCTTCTTCACGGAGTTGATGATGGTGGCCTCGTCCAGCGGGCGGATGGTGCGCAGGTCGATGACCTCGCAGTCGATGCCCTCCTTGGCCAGCGCTTCGGCGGCGCCCAGCGCCACCTTCATCATCTTGCCGAAGCTGACGATGGTGGCCTGCGTGCCTTGGCGCTTCACATCGGCCAGGCCGATGGGGATCAGGTACTCGCCGTCGGGGATCTCGCCCTTGTCGCCATACATCTTTTCGCTCTCCATCACCAGCACGGGGTCGTTGTCGCGGATGGCGGACTTCAGCAAGCCCTTGGCGTCATAAGGATTGCTGGGGGTCACCACCTTCAGCCCCGGGATGTTGGCATAAAGGCTCTCGTAGCTTTGGCTGTGCGTGGCGGCCAGCTGGCCGGCGCTGGCGTTGCCGCCGCGGAAGGTGATGGGGATGTGGAACTGCCCGCCGCTCATCTGCAGGATCTTGGCGGCGGAGTTGATGATCTGGTCGCTGGCCAGCAACGCAAAGTTCCATGTCATGAACTCGATGATGGGGCGCAGGCCGTTCATGGCCGCCCCCACCCCGATGCCCGCAAAACCGAGCTCCGCAATGGGCGTATCGATCACCCGCTGGGGCCCGAACTCCGCCAACATGCCCTTGCTCACTTTGTAGGCGCCGTTGTACTCGGCCACTTCCTCACCCATGAGGAACACGTTGGGGTCGCGACGCATTTCCTCGCTCATCGCCTCATTCAGGGCCTCACGGAATTGTACGGTGCGCATGTTCGGTATTTGAAATAGGCCGCAAAGGTAGCTCCGTGCCTGATGTAACGGTTGCGGACAGGAACAGGATGGGGTGTTCGACCCGGTTGCATGGCCAAGGGGAAGGCCCGCCCCAAGGGAAAGACCCGCCGCATTGCATACGCGGGTGTTCAAATCTCCTGGGCCGCACCCCTGCCCGCAGGCTTTGCAGCGGTCTACTTTGCCCCGGGACCCCTGACGGGATTCCCGCCAGATACAGCATACCAACATGGAAGAACAGAGGAAGGACGTTGCCTTGGGTGTAGCCCTGGGCCGGTGGGCCAGCGGTTTGGACCACGCCGATGAAGTCGTGTGGGCCATTATGCGGTTCGAGGACGTGTTGCTGGGTGACCGGCTGGCCGACGTGTTCCTTCGGCTCAACCTGCTGCGGCGGCAACTGGCCCCGCGCATCAACGTGAAGCAGGTGCTGGAGGTGGACCGGTTGCTGGACCTGCCCACCTGGAAAACGGCCGATGCTTCGTTCAGCCATTTCCGCGACGCCTACCAGGAGAATCGTGTCTGGAACCGGCGGGACCCCATTCCCGCTGCGTGGCACATCCCCGCCGTGGGGCGCAATGCCGTGCCGTCCGCCGACCGTGCAGAGACCTTGCGGGCGCTGGGCACCAAGCACACGGCGGGAGCTTGACCCCAAGGGCCCGGCCCCTGCCCTATAACTGCACCTTGGCCCGGGCGCTGATGGACAGCACGTGCCCCGTGGCCGCGGCCATGGGGCCGTCGAACTCCATGCGCAGGATCAGGCGGGCATGGTTGCTCCGCACCATCTGGAGCACGTCCACATCGCCCAGGTTGAGCAGCAGCGTTTGCGCCCCGTTGGGCACCGGGTCCAGCTTGGCCACCTGCACCGCGGCCACATCGCTCTCCTGCATGAACACGGTGACGGACTTCAGGGAATTGTAGAAGCTGTTCACCGGGCTGGTGAAATACAGCCGCGCCTTGGTCAGCTTCAGTTCATGGAGCTGCGACGGCAGGTAGTGATTGGCGGCGACGGCACCGTCCAGCGTGGTGCTGTCCAAGGCCAGCACCACGCCGGGACCGGCCACCGTGGCCGAATCCAAGGTGACCGGCATGGCCGGGTAATCGAATTGGAAGGCGACTTCCGGGATCAGCTCTTCCTTTTCCGCCTCCTTGGCACAACCGGCCCACAGCAGGGCGGACAGGGGGAGGAAAAGGGCGGCACGGCGTGCGTGTTTCAGATACTTCATCGGTTGGGGACCTTTTCGGCCCTTCCTACGGAACCCGCCCCCGCAAGGTTGGTCCCATGCACCTTTCCGCCCCTTTTGGCCCCGTCCGGGCGCCGGTGGTTAAGTTTGCGCTCCCATTTCAAGCATCATTCATGAAGATCTTGGTTTTGATCTCGCACGTGCCGGACACCACGGCGCGCATCGCATTCACCAATGACAACACGGCGTACGACGCCAATGGCGTGCAGTTCATCGTGAACCCGTACGACGAATGGTACGCGCTGGTGCGCGGCCTGGAACTGAAGGAGGCCCATGGCGGCACCGTCACCACGATCACCGTGGGAGGCACGGCCACCGAACCCACCATCCGCAAGGCCTTGGCCATCGGCGCCGACGATGCCGTGCGCATCGATGTGGAGCCCAAGGACGGCCATGACGTGGCCGTACAGGTGGCGGCCTTCGCCAAGGACAAGGGCTACGACCTGGTGCTCGCCGGAAAAGAGACCATCGACCACAACGGCAGCCAGGTGGGCGCCATGGTGGCCGAGCTGCTGGACCTGCCGTTCATCTCCCTGGCCAACAAGCTGGACGTGGCCGGCACCACCGCGGCCGCCGAGCGCGAGGTGCGCGGCGACGTGGAGGTGGTGGAAGCCCCCCTGCCGCTGGTGGTGAGTTGCGCAAAAGGCATGGCCGAGCAGCGCATCCCCAACATGCGCGGCATCATGGCCGCACGCACCAAGCCCCTGCAGGTGGTGCCGCCCGTGGCCACCGAGGCGCTCACCACCTCGGTGAAGTTCGAACTGCCCCCGCCGAAGCAGGCCGTGAAGATGATCCCCGCCGACCAGGCCGGCCAGCTCATCGAGCTGCTGCACACGGAGGCCAAGGTGATCTGACCCGGCATACACCAGCAAGATCCAGAAACCGGGATTTAACCGAACAAAACAGGGGCCGCCACCATCAGGGGCGGCCCGCCAAGAAGCACAATGAGCGTAGTTGTATTTGCAGATACCCGCGGCAGCAAGGTGGCGAAGAACGCCTTGGAAACCTTGACTTACGGCCGCAAGATCGCCGCCAAGGACGGCGGGACGGTGACCTTGGTGACTTTTGGCGACGCCCCCCAGGATCGCTTGTCCGCGCTGGACGCCAACAAGGTGGTGGTGGCGCGCAACGCCAGCGATGCCGACAGCCAGCAGCTGACGCGCTTGGTGGCCGACGTGGCCGCCAAGGAGCAGGTCAAATGGATCATCTTCAGCCATGACGATACCGGCAAGGCCGTGGCGCCCCGCGTGGCCGCCCGCCTGAAGGCCGGTGAAGTGCCCGGCGCCTCCACCCTGCCGGACGACCAGGGATTGATCCGCCGCAACGTGTTCAGCGGCAAGGCACGCGCTTACGTGAAGGTGAACACCGACGTGAAGGTGGTGAGCGTGATGCCCAACAGCATCGCCATCGAGCCCGCCAGCCCCGGTGCCACCGTGGAGGAGTACAGCGGCGACCTGGGCGCGGCCAAGATCACCGTGAAGGAGGTGCGCAAGGCCAGCGAGGGCATCCCCTTGCCGGAGGCCGAGGTGGTGGTGAGCGCCGGACGCGGCATGAAGGGGCCCGAGAACTGGGGCCTGGTGGAGGAGCTGGCCAAGGAGCTGCACGCCGCCACCGCCTGCAGCCGCCCCGTGGCCGACATGGGCTGGCGCCCGCACCACGAGCATGTGGGCCAGACCGGCCTGGCCGTGCGGCCCAACCTGTACATCGCCATCGGCATCAGCGGCGCCATCCAGCACTTGGCCGGTGTGAACGGCAGCAAGGTGATCGCGGTGATCAACAACGACCCCGAGGCACCTTTCTTCAAGGCTGCCGACTACGGCATCGTCGGCGATGCCTTCCAAGTGCTGCCCCAACTGGTGGAGGCCGCCAAGAAGCTCAACACGGAACGTTGATCCGGCGAGGCCGCCTGTTGTCATGGCTGCCACCGGCTTCGTATCTTCAACCCGATATGCAGTGAGATGGAAAAGGTTGAGCTGAAGTTCGTGAAGATCTCGTACAGCCACACCCACCATGGGGCCTATGCCTTGGTCCTGTCCGAGGTGCAAGGCAGCCGAAGAATACTGATCGTGATCGGCAGCACCGAGGCCCAGGCCATCGCCATTTATGTGGAAGGCATCAAGCCGGCCCGGCCGCTCACGCACGACCTCTTCAGGAACGCCTGCAGCAAGTTGGACATCACCCTGAAGGAAGTGGTGATCACCGACCTGGTGGAGGGCATCTTCCATGCCAAGCTCCTGCTGGAAATGGACGGAAAGACCGCGGAGGTGGATGCCCGCAGCAGCGATGCCATTGCCCTGGCCCTGCGCTTCGCATGCCCCATTTACACCTATGAGTTCATCTTGGCGGCCGCAGGGGTGGAAATGGAGGGCACCATGGAAGAAGGCGAGCACCAGGCCGAGGATACTGCCACCAGGAAGCCCGACCTGCAGGCCGCCACGCCCCAAGAGTTGGAACAAATGCTGCACGAGGCCTTGGAGGCCGAGGACTACGAAGGGGCAAGCAAGTTGCGCGACGAGATCAAGCGGCGCGAAGGCACCAATTGACGGCTTACCTTGCACCCGGTGGCCGACAGGCTCCCCCGGATGCATGCCCCACGCCCCCAGTCAGCCATGGTGAAGGATGAGCAAAACATCCTGAAGAATTTCACCGTGGGCAAAATGTTGATGCCCGTGGTGATCGGCCTGGGCATCACGGCGCTGCTCATCTGGCGCACCGCCGACTTGGGCACGCTCGACCAGGTACGCTGGACCTGGAGCACCAGCTACTGGCTCCTGCTCGCCTTGTTCAGCCTGGTGGTGCGCGACTGGATGTACATGATCCGCATCCGCCACCTCACCGGCCACAAGCTCACCTGGATGCGCTCCTTCGTGGTGATCATGCTGTGGGAGTTCGCCAGTGCCTTGGCACCCGGCATGATCGGAGGCGGCTTCTTCTTCGCCATCTGGTTCCTCACACGCGAAGGCATCGATGCCGGCACCAGCATCACCGTCATCACCTTCACCTCCTTCCTCGATGGCATCTTCCTCGCCGTGATGGCACCGCTGGTCTATTTCGCGGTGGGGCGCTCCGCCCTCTTCGAAGGGACCGAGTTCACCGGCACCTTCCTGGGCAACAGCATCTTCGTCGCCTTCTGGACCGTGTACTTCATCATCCTGGCCTACAAGCTCTTCGTGGCCTACGCCCTGTTCGTCAACCCCGTGTTCGTCAAAAGGGCGCTGGTCGGCATCTTCTCCGCGCCGGTGCTGCGCCGCTGGCGGCGGTCCATGGTCACCACCGGCGACCAGCTGATCACCGCCGCCCAAGGACTGAAACACCAGGGCTGGGGCTACTGGTGGCCCGCACTGGCCACCACCTTCGCCAGCTGGACCGCCCGCTACAGCATCGTCAACTGCATCCTGCACGCCTTCCCGCACGGCATCGATTTCAGCGACCTCGTGGTGTACGGCAAGCAGGTGGTCATGGGCATCATCGTGCTGCTCAGCCCCACCCCCGGCGGCAGCGGCCTGGCCGAATTCATCTTCAACGACTTCCTCGGCATGTACGTGGCCCCCGGCCTGGCACCCGCCATCGCCCTGCTGTGGCGCCTGCTCAGCTACTACCCCTACATCCTCATCGGCGCCATCATCCTGCCGCGCTGGGTGCGCCGAAACGTGATCGCTCCCTTGGTGCACAGCGCCGACGGCGATCCTGCGGAGGCAACCGGACGTTGAGCCCGCCACCGGCAATTCCTGTTCGCGGGAGATATGGCATTGTTCCCGGCAATCCTCCTACATTGACCGCCATTCCGCGACACATGGAACGATTCCAAGGCCTCATCGGCATCCTCCTCATCCTCGGCATTGCCTTCCTGGCAAGCAACAACCGCAAGCGCATCAACTACCGCACCGTGTTCAGCGGCCTGGGGCTGCAGCTGCTGATCGCCATCCTCGTGCTGAAGATCCCGCCGGTGACCCGCTTCTTCCAAGGCATCGGCCACGGCATGCAGAAGATCGAGGGCTTCGCCCGCAAGGGTGCCGAGTTCGTGTTCGGCGGCATCGGCGTGGAACAGCTGAACGGCACCGTGGCCAACTACGTCCAGGGCGGCTTCGTGTTCGCCTTCAACATCACGGCCACGATCATCCTGGTGTGCATCATCGTGGCCATCCTGTACCATGTGGGCATCATGCAGCACATCGTATCGGTGATCGCCAAGGCCATGAACTGGGTGATGCGCGTGAGCGGCGCCGAGGCCCTGAGCAACGTGGCCAGCGCCTTCGTGGGGCAGGTGGAGGCCCAGGTGATGATACGGCCCTACCTGAAGGGCATGACCAAGAGCGAACTGCTGGCCAGCATGACCGGCAGCCTGGCCTGCATCGCGGGGAGCATCCTGGTGGTGTACGTGGCCATGGGTGCCCAGGCCGGCATGGACCTGGCGCCGAAGCTCATCGCCGCCAGCCTGATGGCCGCGCCCGGCGCGTTGGTGATCAGCAAGATCGTATGGCCCGAGACCGAAGAGAGCCAGACCATGGGCAAGGTGAAGCTGGAGGTGAAGAGCCCCTACATCAACACCGTGGACGCCATCAGCCACGGTGCCGGCGACGGCTGGCGCATCGCCATGAACGTGATCGCCATGCTCATCGGCTTCATCGCCCTCATCGCCCTGGTCGATTACGGGCTGGTGCGCATCGGGCACCTCTTTAGCCCCGACCTCAACCTCTCGCTGGACTGGATCTTCGGCAAGCTCTTCTACCCCATGGCCTGGGCCATGGGCGTGCCCACCGCCGATGTGGCCAATGTGGCCACCCTGCTGGGCCAAAAGCTTACCATCAACGAGTTCGTGGCCTTCATGAACCTCACCTCGCACCAGGTGCCCATCGTAAGCGAGAAGGGCCTGATGATCGTTTCCATCGCCATTTGCGGCTTTGCCAACTTCAGCAGCGTGGGTATGCAGATCGGCGGTATCGGCGAGCTGGCGCCCGAGCGCCGCGGCGACTTGGCCCGCCTGGGCCTGAAGGCCCTGCTCTGCGGCACCCTGGCAAGCTACATGAGCGCCACCATGGCCGGCATCCTCATGTGAGGCGGGGGCCACGCACGCGGCGTTCCCCACGCCTTTGTTGAAGAACCGCGGACGAAGGGCGCCTACGGCATGGTGCACGCCGCTAACCTTGCCGCGTGAAACGCCAGAGCAAGCAGGAAGAAGCCACCGGGCCCTTCATCCGGGCACAGGCCGCCGTGCGGTCGGTGCTGCGCAAGCTCCGCGGCTCGAGCGTGGGCAGCCAGATACGCGACCTGTGGATGCTGGCCCTGCCCTACCAGGTGGCCGCGGTGGCCACCGCGCTGGTGGCCGTGGGCTTCACCAAGCTCTTCGTGTGGCTGGAACACCACAACGCCGTCTTCCTGGAGGCCCACCCCGGGTGGATCTTCGTTTCGGCGCCCATCGCGTTCCTGGCCAGCTGGTGGCTGGTATCCCGCTTTTCGCCCATGGCCGGCGGCAGCGGCGTGGCCCAGGTGATCGCCGCGGCCGAGGTGGCCGATGACGGCGAGAAGAACGACGGCTCGTGGCGCTTCCTCAACGTGCGCATCATCTTCGTGCGCATCGGGGCCACCTTGGCCATGGTGTTCGGCGGCGGTGCCATCGGCCGCGAAGGGCCCATTATCCAAGTGGCCGGCAGCATCTACCGCGTGGTGCACAAGATGCTGCCTCCTTTCTGGCCCAAGGTGAGCCGCCGCATCATGATGGTGACCGGCGGGGCTGCCGGCCTCAGCGCGGCCTTCAACACCCCCTTGGGCGGGGTGGTGTTCGCCATGGAGGAGCTCACCCGCACCCACATCGGCAAGTTCCGCACCGCCGTGCTCAGCTCGGTCATCATCAGCGGCATGACCGCCCAATGGCTGCTGGGCCCCTACCTGCTGCTGGGCTACCCCAAGCTGGAGCGCGTGGGTCCTTCGTTCATGTACACGCTGCTGGCCATCAGCGCCGTGGCCGGCGCCGCAGGCGCGCTCAGCGGCAAGGCCGTACTGCTGGTGGACAAGGTGCGCCGCGCCATCCGAAGCCGGGGCGCACAAGCCTTGTTCGTGCTGCTGTGCGCATTCGCCTTCGCCGGGGTGGTGCACGCCTTCGGCCCCTTGGCCATGGGCAGCGGCGAGGCCCTCATCGACCGCTATCTCTTCGGGGCCGACCCCGCCCCTTCGCTGAAGGACGTGGCCGGCCGCCTCGCCGGGTCCATCCTCTCCACCGGCACCGGGAGCGCCGGCATCCTCTTCGGGCCCGCACTCTCTTCCGGAGCCTCCATCGGAGGCCTGTTCGGACATTGGTTCGGCGTGGACCGCGGCCAGCTCAACATCCTCGTGCTCGGCGGCATGTGCGCCTTCCTCACGGGGGGCACCCGATCGCCCTTCACCAGCGCCATCATCATCCTCGAAATGACCGATCGCCACAGCGCCATCCTCCAATTGATGTACGCCGCCATGATCGCCTCACTCGTGGCAAGCGCCTTCGACAAAAAATCCTACTACGAGCGCATGAAGAACCGCCTCATCAGCTCCGTGCCCGGCCTGAAGCAACGCTTCAACCCGGAGGAATAATACCGTTTCGCATTAAAGGATCGTCCAAAGCGGATTGGCTGGGGCGAAGTAGTC
>DAOKZW010000015.1:56664-95065 GCA_035325445.1 Flavobacteriales bacterium | reverse complement strand
TTGAACGCATGACCCCATGAGCAATCAGTTGCGTTTATGGGTTGAATCCAAGGGACGAAAAGTGAAAGGGGCCAGCGGGAATGCCGCTGGCCCTTTTTTGCCTTGGTCCCTATCCCATCAACGCCCCACCGAGCAAAACTTGTCCCGGCCCGGCCCCTAACCCGATTGGCATGGGTACACCTTCGCCGCATGAGCCATGCCATCTGCCCCCTCAGCATCGTACCTGTGCGCAAGGAAGCCGACGACCGTGCCGAACAGGTGACCCAGTGGCTGCTGGGCGAGACCGCCGATATCTTGGAGGAGCTGCCCAAGTGGAAGCGGCTGCGCTTCCACCACGATGGGTATGAAGGCTGGGTGGACAACAAACAGCTCGTCCTGGCCGAGGGCGACATAGAGCCGCAGCCGGTACGGTCCGTGGAGCAGTTCGTCCACATCAACACGGCGCACGGGGCCATGCTCGTACCCTTCGGCGCGGTACTGCCCGGCTATGCCGCCGGACGCTTCCAGATCGGGAAGGAGCAGCTGGCCTTTCCGGGTCGGACCACCGTCACGGCCAACGGCACGCCCGTCATGCGCATGCTTGCCCTGAAAGACCAGTGGATGAACACACCCTACCTCTGGGGTGGCCGCTCCCCCTTCGGCGTGGACTGCTCAGGCCTCACGCAGATGCTCTTCCTGGCCAGCGGTCTGAAATTGCCCCGCGATGCTTGGCAACAGGCTGAATTGGGAAGAACCGTTGAGTCATTAGCAATGGCCACCACCGGCGACCTGGCCTTCTTCCATAATGACTCCGGAAGGATCATCCATGTGGGCATCGTGTTGGAGGGACGGCGTATCCTGCATGCCTCCGGCCGTGTGCGTGTGGACGAGCTTAATGACAAGGGGATCTTCAACGTGGCGGACCAGCGGCACAGCCATCAGCTGCATTCCATCCGGCGCATCCTGTAAGGAGATGCCCGCTTTGCATGTTTGGTTATTTTCGGGCCAACCAAAAGAACCGACCATGTTGAAAACCATACTCCTGGCTGCCTTTGCACTGACCTTGTCCATCGACCTTTCCGCCCAACAATACAAAGTGATCACCGTGGTGGAGAGCATCGTTCCCATGGGCATCGGCCGTTCCCGCATGATCGAAAGCACCTCCGTGGTGAACGTGGATGATGCCACCACCGAACGGACCGACGGCAAGAAGAGCGACCAAGGTGACATCAAGCGTGGCGACCTGAAAGTGGACAACTTCAAGGAGACCAAGCTGCTGAACTTCTATAGCGGCGTGGGCATCAACTTCCAGAACATCGCCAGCAACGACGCCATGATCTCCGACAAGATCAACAAGATGGCCGCCGAGGGTTGGATCTTGGCATTTGTGACCAGCGGCGTTGAAAGCGATGCCGGCAAGGACGACGGCACGGGCATTTTCATCACCCGGCTGTATTTCAAGAGGTAAACCATCCTTTTGGAGAACAGGCGGAAGGAGGCGACTTCTTCCGCCTGTTTGTTTATGGGCACCGGTGGAGCGCCCGAAAGCCCCTACACTTGTTCCCGACACACCAGCGGGCTGATGGAAGAGCGCAAGGTCTACACTCTCAAACAAGTCGGCTCAGCGATCAAGAACAAGATCGACGAGGCCACGCAGGGTGCATCCTTCTGGGTGACGGCCGAGATTGCCTCGTTCAAGGTGAGCCGACATGCCTACCTGGAACTGGTGCAGCACGAGGGCGACGAGAAGGTGGCCGTGATGAAGGGCATCATCTGGGGCGGCACGCTGGAACGGGTGATGCGCGAGTTGGGTGATGACAGCCACAACATCCTCAAGGAAGGCGTGGAGACCCTTTTCCTTGCCAGGCCCAACTTCCACTTGGTGTACGGGCTGAGCCTGGTGATCGAGGCCATCGACCACACCTATACCATCAGCGCGCTCGAGCGGCGGAAACAGGAAACCATCGCCGCGTTGAAGGCCGAGGGGCTGTATGACCTGAACCGCGGAACGCCCATGCCCCTCGTGGTGCAACGCATCGCGCTGGTGGCCTCACCCGGCACGGCGGCCTACGCCGATTTCATGCAGCACCTGGAGCGGAACGAACACGGCTATGCCTTCCACGTCAGCCTGTTCAGCACGATGGTGCAAGGTGATACCGCCGCCAACGAAATGCGCGATGCCCTGGCGGTGATCGATCCGTCAGGCTTTGACGTGGTGGCGGTGATCCGCGGCGGCGGCTCCCGGCTGGACCTGGAGCCCTTCAACGACCTGGAGCTGGCCCGCGCGGCGGCCCGCCTGCCCATCCCCCTGCTCACCGGCATCGGCCACGACGTGGACATAAGTGTCCTCGACCTGATCGCGCACGGGCACCACAAAACGCCCACCGCCGTGGCCGACTGGATCGTGGACCGCAACCTCTACTTCGAGTCGGAGCTGTCCGGCATGCTCACCGAGATCCACAACAACGTGCTCACCGCCTTCGCCGATCAGAAGGAGTACCTGACGCGATTTGCCAGTTTGGCGAGCCTGCTACCCATCAGCCAGTGCCAGACGGAACGCGGCAGCCTGCACACGTACACGAGCCACTTTGCGCGACAGGTGACCACGATGCTGACCGTTTCGCAACGTTCGCTCGACACGCACGGCGGGCGGCTCGCCGAGCTGCCCCTGAACCGGCTGCGGCTGGTGGAACAGCCCCGCTTGCGGGAGATGGCCAATACCATCGGGGCGGTGGCGCGCCACCAATTCCAACTGGCGATGCAGCGTATGGGCAGCCTGGAGGAGACCATCGGCCTGCTTTCGCCGCAGCGGGTGCTGGAGCGGGGCTTCAGCGTTACGCGTAGCGAAGGGAAAGCTGTGAGCGATGCCGGAACCTTGAAGCCGGGTGACGAACTGGTGACCACCTTTGCCAAAGGCAAGGCGTGGTCCACCGTCCAGAAGATCGAACCACATGGAACAGGAGAAGGAGAAGAAACCGACCTATGAGAAGGCTTTCCAGGAGCTGGAACAGATCATGGACGACCTGCAGGAGAACAAGGTGTCCGTGGACGAACTGACGGCCAAGGTGAAGCGCGCGGTAACGCTGATCACGTTTTGCAATGAGATGCTGCGTTCCACCGAAGCTGAGGTGGAGAAGCTGGTGAAGAAGTTGGGGAGTTGAGCTGCGAGCTGTGAGCCACGAGCTACGAGCTTTGAGCTGCGAGCCGTGGAGTTCGCCTCTGCGTCTCTGCGCCTCTGCGTGAAAATGCCCGGAGATCGTTCTGCGAGCCGGGAGCTGCCGCATCTCTCCTCCCCTTTTACTTTCACCGCATGGCCCAGTCAACTTCCAGAGGCTTTAACCGCGTGCTGGAGCGGTGGATCCCCTCTTCGCTCACCTTCGCCATTGTGCTCACCGGGGTGGTGGCGTTGCTGGCATTGGTGCTCACGGAGGCCGGGCCGGTGCAGGTGGTGCAGGGCTGGGGCGACGGCCTTTCGGGGCTGCTGGCCTTCATGACCCAAATGTGCCTGATCCTGCTGCTGGGCCACATGCTGGCGAACACGCGCCCTATGCGCCGCCTGCTGGTGTGGCTGGCCTGCGTGCCAACCAAGACGACCACGGCCTACATGTTCGTGTTCGCCTTGGCGGCCGTGACGAGCCTGATCAACTGGGGCCTGGGCCTGGTGGTGGGCGCCCTGCTGGCGCGCGAAACGGCCGTGCAGGCCCGCGACCGCGGGATGAAGGTGCATTTCCCCCTGCTGGTGGCCGCCGGGTACAGCGGCTTCGTGGTGTGGCACATGGGCTACTCCGGGTCCGGGCCGCTGACGGCCGCCACGCCGGGCTCTTTCCTGGCCGATGCCTTGGGTGGACGCACCATCCCGGTGTCCGAGACCACGTTCGCCCCGTGGAACATGCTGGCCGCCCTGGGCGTGATCGTGGTTTGCGCCCTGCTGCTTTGGTGGGTGGCGCCCAAAGGCGACGACCGCATCGTGGAGCTGCCCGCCGGCGTGGCTTCCGAATCCCTGGCCGACTGGAAACCCGAGGTGGTGACGCCCGCCGACCGCCTGGATGCCTCCCGCGTGCTCACGATGCTTGTCGGGTTGGCGCTGGTGGCCTACCTGGTGATCCACTTCAGCCAAGGCGGCACCATGACCTTGGACATCGTGAACTGGACCTTCCTGGCACTGATCCTCCTGCTGGTGCGAAGTCCCTTCGAGATCATCCACCTCACGCAGAATGCGGCCAAGCACGTGGGCGAGATCCTGTTGCAGTTTCCCCTCTACGCCGGCATCATGGGCATGATGGCCTCTACGGGGTTGATCACCATCTTCTCGAATGCCTTCGTGGCCATCGCCGGGCCGCATTCGTTCGGGGTGCTGGCGCTGCTTTCGGCCGGGCTGGTGAACTTCTTCGTGCCGTCGGGCGGTGGTCAGTTTGCCGTGCAAGGGCCCATCATGCTGGACGCGGCCGCCAAGCTGGGCGTGGACCCGAGCATCGCCATCATGGCCGTGGCCTACGGCGACCAGTGGACGAACATGCTGCAACCATTCTGGGCGTTGCCCGTGCTGGCCATCGCCGGGCTGAAGATGCGCGACATACTGGGCTACACCGCGCTGACCTGCCTGGGTTCGGGGGTGGTGATGGGCGTGGCGTTGTGGCTGGCAAGCCTATAGCACCCCGGGCGCATGTGGCTCCTCTAACGGCCCGCCTTTCTTCAGTGCCGCACCATCAGGTAGCCGGTTAGTTCCTTGTACCGGCCATCGTGGTCCTCCAAGCGCAACACATAGTAATACACGCCGTCCGGCACCGGATCACCGGTGCGGTCATGCAGGCCCTTCCACGGTTGGGCCAAGACATCGCCTTGATGGACCACCTGCCCCCACCGGTTGTATATGTCCACCAGCGCGTGTACGGCCCCCACGGCCCCCAAGGTGAATGCGTCGTTCACCCCATCGCCGTTGGGCGTGATCACGTTGGGCACCACGGGCTGGCAGTCTTCCTCGGTTACTACCAGCAGCGCGGTGGAAGGACAACCGTTCACGCCGGTGGCCACGGCGGTGTACGTGCCCGCTTGGTACACCACGATGGACGGCCCTTCTTCCCCCGTGCTCCACACCGGATCGGTGAAATCCGGCGGTAGGGTGATGGTCAATGCACCGCCGCGGCAGATCGTGCTGTCCGGGCCTAGGGCGAAGGGTTCCGGCGCCAAGGGGGAAAGGAAGATGCTGTCCGCCGGCCCGATGCATCCGCCCATAAACGGTACCATCACGTACCAACCGCCATCGCTGGCTCCCACCTCGGGTAACTGGACCACCACGCCGGTCCGCGCGCCTGCGGGCGTGGTCCATGCCGCATCCATCCCCGCCGGCCCGTTGGCCTGTACCTCGGCAGGTTGGCCGATGCACAGGGGCGCAGTAACGGCCAGTTGCACGTCCACGGGGGTTTGTATCACGTTAACGGTCACGGCCATGGGCGGCCCCGCACAGCCGAATTCCTCTTGCACCAGATACACCACCAGCGTGCCCGCCGGGGCCGTGATGGTCAGCGTGGCGCCCATGCCCAGCGGCACCTGAAGGCCCGGATCGGCATACCAGGCCAGCGTGCCGCTGCCGGTGGCCGTGAGCACCGCGTCGTGGCCGAGGCAGACCTCCACATCGGTGGCCCCGGCAGGCGATTGCGGGGCCGGCACGGTAACCTGCACCGTGTCCTGCACCAAGCAGCCGTTCAGATCCAAGGCGGCCAGATGGACCGTTGCCGTTTGGCTCACCGTGTAGCTCGCGGCTTGGATGGATTGCTGCCACACCGGGTCGGTGAAGCCTGGCGGCACCGTGAAGGTGAGCGACCCGCCGGGGCAGAAGGTGGTATCGGCGCCGATGGACAGGTCATCGGGCTGCCACACCATGACATACACGCTGTCCGCAGGGCCGGTGCATCCCTGGGCGGTGGCCGTCGCCACGTACCAACCGCTGTCGGGCAATGCCAGCGGGCCCAGCACCAACGTATCCCCAAGCACGGATCCACCGGGCGTGGCCCACATCACCGTGTACGGGGCTCCCGTGCCGGGGATCAAGAGGAGGGTATCGCCGGCACAAGAGGATAGCGGGCCATCGGGCAGGTTCGCCGCAGGTGGGGCCAACACGGCCACGCCCACCGGTACGGGCAGACCGGTGCAGACGCTGTCAGATCGCACTACGTACACGGTGAGGCTGTCGCCCGGCGTCCCCAGATCCAGTACCGGACCGGTGCCGAGCACGGTGGCCAATGCGCTGTCCGCATACCAGGTGTAGCTGCCCGGCGCGGTCTCCACCAGGGTCACCGGTGTTCCGCTGCACACGGCCACACCCTCCAACGTGAGCGGTCCGCCGAAATCATGTGCTGCCACCACCACGGCCGCAGAGGTGTCAGCACAGCCGTTGCCGTCCATCACGGCGAGCGTGTAG
The DNA here is from genome assembly GCA_035325445.1 of Flavobacteriales bacterium. GTDB lineage: Bacteria > Bacteroidota > Bacteroidia > Flavobacteriales_F > PHOS-HE28 > PHOS-HE28. The sequence continues at coordinate 88,668 of DAOKZW010000015.1, read as the reverse complement.
CTGCCCGGCTGGTACACCAGCAACGTATCGCCGAACACTTGGCCCGGGTTCCAGAAGGGCACGCCTGGGGAGGAGGCCGACACCAGCGCCACCGTGTCCCCCGGGCAAAGGACGAAGGGCCCAGGGTTGAGCACTTCCGCCGTGGCGGAACCGGCCACCACGTCCACGCTCAATTGCGTCACGATGCCGCAGGCCTGCACCGTGCAACTATAAGTGCCCGGCTGGGACACCTGCACGGTCAAGCCTTGGCCGGTCAGCGGGGGGGCCCAGGCGAACGAGGAATAACCGGTGGTGATCACCTGCAGCGTGGCCGGGCCTTCGCCCATGCACAGCACGGCGTCCGGCAGCGCCTGGATGAACGGCGTGGCATAGCCGGTGATCAGGATGGGGTCGGAGACCAAATAACATCCGTTGGGGTCCACCAAGGACAGATAGTATTCCCCTGGAATGGTCACCGGGATGGAATCGTTGTTCACGGCGATCTCCCCTTGCGGCCCGAACCAGCTATAGCTGCCCAAGGCATTGGTGTACACCACGGCGATGGAGTCCGGGCAGATGATTCCTTCCGGGGGCAGCACGTCCAGTTCCGGCACGCCCGGATAGGATACTTGATGGATGGCGGAGACCGAGAAGGTGCACCCGTTGGTGTCCACTGCGGACGCCGTGGCCATGAATTGGCCGCTGCCGGTGAATGCACTGTCGCCCTCCACGGAGAGGATGCCGTTTCCCTGCCACGCCAATGCATCGCAATTGGTGCAGTGGGCCACCAGCACCGCGGTGTCCGACGGGCAGATCACCGCCGGCCCGGTGATCGCCACGCCCAGGTTTGCCGACGGGAACACATGGACATAAATGCTGTCGATTACCACGGTCGGTAGCGAGAGCGTGTCCTGTCCGCACGGCGAATTGATGATGAACACCGAGATGGTATCCACGTACCAGCCGTCGCCGTTCGGCATGAAATCGCCCAGAAGGTCGGGATGGTCCAAATAGGAGGTATCCCCGTTGATCACATAGCCGAAATAGAATTCCGGCGGATGGGTGTAGTTGAACACGTAGGGCATCCCGTTCAGCGTCCATGTCGGCACCACGTGCAGCAGCGCGCGCACATTGGGGCACAGTTCCAGTGTGTCGTTCAGGTCCACGTCCTGCGGGTAGATGATCTGCAGGCTGACGGCCACCTCCGGAATGGGCACATTGGGGTAGTCGGTCACCACCACGCTGTTCTGGGAAACGCACCCGAACGCATTGATCATGTTGAAGAAATAGGAGCCGCTGGTATCCACCAGGATGGAATCGGCGGCCACCACGCCCGAGGAGCCGCTCCAGAAAAAGTTGGTCGTGGTGTCCACGTTGCTGCACCAAAGCCAGCCATCCTCCGGGTCGCAAAGACTGATCTGGTAGCTGTACGGCGAGTCCGTGGCCACCGGCACATCATCGGAGAGCAGCGGTTGCGGGGGGAAGGGATGGATGATCACGTGGATGGAATCCGTCCATTGCAGGCATCCGTTGATGGCCGTGCAGGTGACCGCGTAATCGCCCGTGGCATGCACCTTCAGCGAGTCGGTGGTGTCGCCCGTGCTCCAAAGGAAATCCAGTTCAGGGCCCACGAAGAAGTCGTGGTGGTCGATGGAAAAGGAGAACCCGGGTTTGATGCCGATGAGGTCAGGCCCGCAGAATTCCACCGTGTCCGCGCAGGTGTATGGCACCATGCCGCCCCCTAGGCACAAGCCGCCGGGCAGGAAGGAACAGGTGGTGCCGCTCCGGTCCCACCAGTCGTACGGTGCGCGCCCGGCAACGCAGCCCCGCGCGATGAAGCCGTCCTTCAGCCCGTTGCTGGTGTCGGCCGCGAAGGAGCCGTAGTACGGGTCGTCGCAGTACCCGCCAAGGTTCGGGGCCATCAGGCCGTATGGCGCGAAGGTGGAGGCAATGTCCGCCGTGAAGCTTCCTTGGCAGGGGAAGACGATCATGTCCTCGAAGCTGCCGCAGAACACCGGCTCTCCGTTGTTGAGCGAGGCCACCTGCCCGGCCAATTTCTCCTGACGTCCGCCGAACTGTTGGGCATATTTGATCACGTACAGGCTGTCCAGCGAATGCCGCACGATGAACAGGTCCTGGATGCCCGTGGCCGTCCACAGGCCGGCGTGGGCGCTGTCCGCCAACGAGGTGAACTGGCACTTGAACTCGCCCAGCACGGTCACCAGTCCGTTGCGCTCATCCACCGCACGGCCGCTCACGGGGTTGAGGGAGGATACCACGGTATCCCCGGCCAGTTGGCCGTTGCCGTCCACGCGCAGCAGGTAGTAGGCATACGGGTCGCCGCTGGAAATCAAGTCCGGTACGCTGTCCAGGAAGATCATGGTGCCTTGTAGGTCGCCCACCATCAGCAGTTCGCCGGTAGAGGCCCATTGCATGTCCCGCACCTGGTTGTACAGCGCCCCGCCCATGCGGCGGAACCAGAGCTCGTTGCCGGCCGGGTCCAGCTTCAGCAGGAAGGTGGCGTTGTACATCACGTTGGGGTGCGGCACCGCAAACTGGATGGTGTCGCTGAACTGGCCGGTGACATAGATGTTGTCGGCGGGGTCGTGTACCACATCGATGGCCCGGTCCGCAAACTTGGCCGCGCCTTGCAGCGCCCAAAGCGGAGTGCCTGCGGGGGAGTACGTGGCCACGAACACGTCCACGCTGGGCCCCCCCGTCTGCGGGTCGTTCATGCTGGTGAACACGCTGCCGCCGATTTGCGCGGTGCCGCTGAACTCACCCGCCATGGTCACGTTACCCGTGGAGGCGATGGAGACGCCGTAGGGCCGGTCACTTCCCAAGGGCCCACCGCCGCCAGCGATCCAGAGTAGCGCACCCGTGGCCGCATCGTGCATGGCGATGAATATGTCTTGCGCCCCGGCCGAGGTGAGCGATTGCCCCTGGAAGGTGGCCGTCTGCATAAAGGTGCCCACCACCGCCACGCGCCCGCCGCGCACCGCCAGTTTGATGCCGCCATCGCCCCCCGGACCGCCACCCTGCACGAACCAGAGCACCTGCCCCGCCGGGGATAGCTTGGCCAGGAACATGTCCGTGCCCGCCGTGGAAACGTATGTGTTGCCGCCGAACCTGACGGCCCCGCTGAACTCGCCCGTGGCGTAAATGTTCCCTGCGGCATCCGTCTTCACGTCCCGCACATGGTCATTGCCGGGGCCACCCACCGCCGCACTCCAATAGGGCTGGGCCCATGCGCCCGAGGCCAGCAACAGGCCTACCGTAGGCAGGATAAGCCGACGGTGGATGCGTTTGGTCAATGTGAAGGCATGTTGGCCCATAAGCCTGATTCCAATATAAAGATAGCGGATGGGGCCAAAACGCTGCTTGGCCAGCTATGCCGCCCCCCAACCGGCAAGATTCCCATTCGGAATACCGCCGTCTTCCCGCACCCGTCAATTCGTCCTGTACACCCTTTCCTTGTTGGACTTTTTGACATCCGCACAACATCGGAGGCTGACAGTTGTTCCACTTCACACCGGCGGCGCGCCCCTTGCTGTTCCGCCCGCGAAACCAAAAAGAATATGGACCTGAACAAATTCACGATCCGCAGCCAGCAAGCGATCCAACAGGCGCAGGTGATCGCCACCGGCCTGGGGCAGCAACAGGTGGAGACCGGTCACCTGCTGAAGGCGCTGCTGGAAGTGGACAAGGACGTGACGCCGCACCTGCTGAAGAAGCTGGACGTGAACACGGGCCTGCTGCAACAGGCGCTGGACCGCATTGTGAACGGCTACCCGCGCGTGCAGGGCGGCGATATGATGCTGAGCCGGGCGAGTGGCCAGGTGCTGAACAATGCACTGGCCTCGCTGAAGGAATTCGGCGATGAGTTCGCCAGCGTGGAGCACCTGCTGCTGGGGCTGCTGGAAGGCGGCGACGGCGTGGCGCAACTGCTGAAGGACGGCGGGATGACGCGCAAGGACCTGGTGGCGGCGATCAAGGAGCTGCGCAAGGGCGGCAAGGTGACGAGCCAGAGCCAGGAGGAGACCTACAACGCGCTGAACAAGTACGCGAAGAACCTGAACCAACTGGCGAAAGAGAACAAGCTGGACCCCGTGATCGGCCGCGATGAGGAGATCCGCCGCGTGCTGCAGATCCTGAGCCGGCGCACGAAGAACAACCCGATCCTGATCGGCGAACCCGGCGTGGGCAAAACGGCCATCGCCGAGGGCATCGCCCAGCGGATCGTGAGCGGCGACGTGCCCGATGACCTGAAGAACAAGGTGGTCTTCGGGCTGGACATGGGCGCGCTGATCGCCGGGGCCAAGTACAAGGGCGAGTTCGAGGAGCGCCTGAAGGCCGTGGTGAAGGAGGTGATCGACAGCGACGGACGCACCGTGCTGTTCATCGACGAGATCCACACGCTGGTGGGCGCCGGCGGCGGCGAGGGCGCCATGGACGCGGCCAACATCCTGAAGCCGGCCCTGGCGCGCGGCGAGCTGCGCGCCATCGGCGCCACCACGCTGAACGAGTACCAGAAGTATTTCGAGAAGGACAAGGCGCTGGAACGCCGCTTCCAGAAGGTGATGGTGGACGAGCCCTCGCGCGAGGACGCCATCAGCATCCTGCGCGGCCTGAAGGAGAAGTACGAGAACCACCACAAGGTGCTGATCAAGGACGCCGCCATCATTGCCGCCGTGGAGCTGAGCACGCGCTACATCAGCGACCGCTACCTGCCGGACAAGGCCATTGACCTGATCGACGAGGCGGCCAGCAAGCTGCGCATGGAGATCAACAGCAAGCCTGAGGAGCTGGATGAGGTGGACCGCCGCGTGATGCAGCTGGAGATCGAGCGCGAGGCGATCAAGCGTGAGGGCGACGATGCCAAGCTGGAAGACCTGAACAAGGAACTGGCCGAGCTGGGCGGCAAGCGCGATGCGCTGAAGGCCCGCTGGGAGAACGAGCGCGGCCTGGTGGAGCGGATGAACGAGGCCAAGGACCACCTGGAGAAGCTGAAGTTCGAGGCGGTGCAGGCCGAGCGCGAGGGCGACTACGGCAAGGTGGCGGAGATCCGCTACGGCCGCATCAAGGAGACCGAGGATCAGCTGGCCAAGGCCAAGGAGGAGTTGGCGCAGGTGCAGTCATCCAGCAAGATGATCAAAGAGGAGGTGGACGTGGACGAGATCGCCGCCGTGGTGAGCCGCTGGACGGGCATCCCCGCCACCCGCATGCTGGAGGCCGAGCGCGGCAAGCTGCTGCGCCTGGAGGACGAGCTGCACCACCGCGTGGTGGGCCAAGACGAGGCCGTGCGCGCCGTGGCCGACGCCGTGCGCCGCAGCCGCGCAGGCATGGGCGATGAGAACAGGCCCATCGGCAGCTTCATCTTCCTGGGCACCACCGGCGTAGGCAAGACCGAGCTGGCCAAGGCCCTCACGGAGCTGCTCTTCAACGACGAGCACGCCATGGCGCGCATCGACATGAGCGAGTACCAGGAGCGCCACACCGTGAGCCGCTTGGTGGGCGCGCCCCCCGGCTACGTGGGCTACGACGAGGGCGGCCAGCTTACCGAGGCCGTGCGCCGCAAGCCCTACAGCGTGGTGCTGCTGGACGAGATCGAGAAGGCGCACCCCGACGTGTGGAACGTGCTGCTGCAAGTGTTGGACGACGGCCGCCTCACCGACAACAAGGGGCGCGTGGTCAACTTCAAGAACACGCTGATCATCATGACCAGCAACATCGGCTCGGACATCATCCAGGACAACTACGCCAACATGGATGAGCGCAACCACGAGGAGGTGCAGCAACGCACCCGCGATCAGGTGATGGAGCGGCTGAAGCAAAGCGTGCGGCCCGAGTTCCTGAACCGCGTGGACGAGGTGATCATGTTCGAGCCGCTGGGCCGCAAGGAGGTGCGCGAGATCGTGGAAATGCAGTTGCACGCCCTGATGGCCAAGCTGGCCGAGCGCGACGTGCTGCTCACCCCCAGCAAGGAACTGGTGGACCACATCGCCCGGGTGGGCTACGACCCGCAGTTCGGCGCGCGCCCCATCAAGCGCATGATCCAAAAGGAACTGCTCAACGAGCTCAGCCGCTGGATCATCGCCGGCAAGGTGGAGCCCAACAAGCCCATGGTGATCGACATCTTCGACGGGAAGATCGTCTTCCGCAAGCCCCTGGACGGCGAGGTGCCGGTACACGGCGAGGAGGAGATGCAGCACACCGCCGAGGTGTAACGCTTAACAGGGATCAGGAACGCACAGGGCCGCCGAAAGGGGGCTTTGTGTGGTTTGGGGGGCGTGTCCCCACCGCGGCCCGCGAAGCCCGCGCACCGGTGGGGCCGGGTGCTCCGCTGTAGTTGCCTCGGCCCCGCCGGTGCGGCTGCCGTCTCCGGGGTCTGCTCCTACTGTCGCAGCCTCCTCGATCGGGCCGCACCAAGGCGTCGCCATCGGCAAGCTGCCGCTGCGCCCCCTCACGCGGCACCCGATCACCGCCGTGCGGATGGCATCACCAACACTTCACCGGCATGCATCAAGAGGTAGTTATCAGCGCCACCCCATTGTGGAGATGGCGTCCCAGCAATTGAGCTGGTCGCCTTATGTGGAGTTGTTGGATCTGGATGAGGACTTGGGGCAAACGACAACCGCTCATCGCTTCCTCAACAACGCGGAAATGCGCGCATCCAGAACGAAGGGCTCAACGGAAACGATGCGGACCCGGCCCGAAAGTGTGCGCGGGTTCAACAGGTAGTTCCATTCCGTTGGCACGATGGCGGAGGGTACGCGCAGCGCCACATTCAGAGATGCAATGAATGCAGCACCGTAGGCTTGTGCAGCCTGGGAGTAGGGCGGCCCTTTCCTGTCCCAACCGGCAGGCAGTGCCCGCCGTGCGGGATAGCGCACACCCTTGCGCCCCATGAGTTCGTAGGTGACCACCACCGTATCATCCGGCAACACACGGTGATCGGCGAAGTGGGCCAACACTTCCAGCAAGGCCAGTGCGCGGCTGCCCGCCGTGTCGATCATCGGTACCGTGGGCGGATTCCACCGGGCACCGTGTATCGCGGCCCCGGCACCATCCAAGCGATGGGCGTACGCCGCGCCGCCCAGGCGGTACAGCTTCATGCGAACACTCCGTGAGCGATGGTCTCCAGCTCATCCGTCACCAAGCGGATGCCGGTGAAGGTGGTCATCAGGTCTGCCGGCCGACGACCGCCCAAGGCGGGGATCTGCAGGTCCAGCCAGCGCCCGAACTTGTCCTCGTTGCCGAACACCTCCACCCCGCGCGCCATGGCCTGGTCGAAGAGCAGCACCAGCTCCGCTTGGGCGGGCACCAGCGCGCCGCGTGTGCGCAGCAGACTGCGCAGGCCGCTCACCGTGGTGTGGAGCAACTCGGCATACGCGGGTTCGGCAAAGGGGTTGGCCTCCACCCGCTGCCGTAGCAAGGGTATAGGCATGGGCTTGCGGGCCTCGGCCATCAACTCTTGCGGGCTCAGCCGCTTGAACCGCCACACCGGGGGTTTGGGCAACACCTGGCCATACGCCACCTCCGGCTCGGCCGCCATGTTGGGTGAAGAGGACTTTCGCTTGGCCATCATTCCAAAGATACGCAGGCCGTTGCATCACCTGTGCAGTGGCCCTCACGCAGCACCCCGTCGCTGGCCGGAAAACACCTGCCCCACCAGCCATAGGCCCAGAACAACATCCACCATGTTCCACAACGTGCGGCCAAGGGCTATCTTGAAGAAGGGTTGGAAGAGAAGGGCGAGGCAGACGTGCACAAGGGCCGCCGCCCCACACAATGATGGACACGTCGCGGATCACCCTTTCCGGGACCGCAGTTGCTTCAGCTCCCGCTGCAACTCCTTGCGCAGTTCCGCCTCACTGGGCAGGTGCAGCTTGTAGCGGCTGGCGAAGATCTTCTGGTGGCCCTTGCCGAGCGTGTAACGCACCACCGCATCGTTCTTGTCGGTGCAAAGGATCAGGCCCAATGTCGGCCCATCGCCCTTGGTGCGCCGCTCCTCATCGAAATAGTTCACGTAGAGCTGGATCTGGCCCAGGTCCTCATGCGTGAGCTTGCCCACCTTGAGGTCGAACAGGATGTAGCACTTGAGCACCGTGTGGTAGAACACGAGGTCGATGTAGAAGTGGTCGCCGTCCAGTGTGATGCGCTCCTGCCGCGCAACGAGCGCAAAGCCCTTGCCCAATTCCAACAGGAAATCCTGAAGGTTGGTGATCAACAGGCCCTCAAGGTCGCTTTCCTGCACCCGCGTGTCCCGGGGCAGACCGAGGAATTCGATCACCATCGGGTCCTTGAAGACATCGGCCGGCCCCATGATCTCCTGGCCCTTCTTGGCAAGGCGCATCAGCCCCTTCTTGTCCTTGCTGCGCGCGAGCCGCTCGAAGAGCAGGCTGTTGATCTGGCGTTCCAGCTCGCGTGCGCTCCATGCGTTCGCCACCGCCTCGATCTCATAGAACGACCGCGCCTGCGGGCCCTCCACACGGAGCAATGTGCGGTAATGCGTCCATGAAAGGCCCGTGTTCAATCGGCCGGGTTTCCAAGCCTGGTGCGGGCTTCCCGATTTCCGACGCGGTGCGTCGGAAATTGCCCCTGCCTTGCGCGCAGGGGCTTGCCCGGGTCCATGGTGCACCGCATCATGGGTCGTTCCGCCCTCGTCATCCGATGCCCCCAACGATTTCCGACGCACCGCGTCGGAAATCTCCTTTCCCAGCAACGACGGGTAATTCAGGAAAAACCGCCGGAAGAGTTCCAAGTTGTCCACGGAGTATCCGCCGCCGTATTCCCGTTGCAGGCGGCCGCTCAGTTGTTGCAGCAATCGCTTGCCGTAGCCCGCCTTGTGCGAGCCCCGCTGCTCGTCTTCCACGATCTCCCGCCCAACGAGCCAGTTCGCCACCACCTGCGCGGTGTTCACGCTGCGGGCCGCCGTGTCGCGGGCCTGTTCCAAAATGGCCTGCACCCGCTTGTGCAGCGGCGCGGGACGCTTGGTGGCGGCCGTCTTCACCGGCTTCCGGGCAGGTTGTTTCCTCGTGGCCATGCGCAACGAATATCGGGAACCTTCAGGATTGGCGGGAACATCCCTGGCAAAAGCCACACCTGCCGGGAACAGCAAGTGGGGCTTACCCAAAGGCACGTGCAAGACCTGATCTCCCACCAGCCCTTGCACTGCCCGCGCCGTATCTGCACGAAGTACACTCTTCCCTCATGCCCGCCCAGGTCCACGGCAACGGGGCCGTTGCATCACCCGTGGCAGTGGCCCTCACGCGGTGCCCCGTCGCTGGCCGGAAAACACCTGCACCACCAACCACGGGCCCACAACGACATCCACCACGCTCCACAAGGTGCGGCCATGGGCTATCTTGAAGAAGGGCGGTTTCCAGTGAAGACAGGCCCGCTTTTCGGTTCAATCCGGCGGCAACTTGCGGGGAGTTCTTTTAGTGAGCCGCATCTTCTCCCCTAGCTCAGGCAATTCAACTTGGAATGAATACTCTTCATCCAAGGCGGCCAAATACTGTCGTACCAGCCCATCCATTTGCGGTCCTTTGAGGATATCCCTGTCGGCTAGGATAAGTGTATGCCGTCTTGCGCGGCTTGTGGCCACATTGAACAACCTTCGTTCAAGTGACCAGTTGTAGTAGGTGTTCGGGATCACTTGGATCGTGACATCGGTGGTGAGGCCCTGCACGCGGGAGATCGTTTCCACCAAGATGTTCTTGTGGTAACCGAAGGTCTGGAAAATGGTGCGCTGCAATGCCTTCGCCGTTGCCACGAACGGCACCAGCACGGCGATGTGCAATGGCTCCTCCACATCAAGCAGATGGCTGAGGATCTCGAGTACGAACGGATGCGCATTGCGGGCGCTCCGATCGCCCACATCAAGGCCGACCTTCAGCAGCGTGGGGCCACCAGCAGGATGGAAATACCGGCCAACATCGATGCGCATATCCGAATAGTGTGCGCCATTGGTGTTCTTCGAGCGTAGCGTGCCATAGTAGAACAATCCCGTGTACCGTGCCGCCCGCTCGGTCAACCGGTGTGTTTCGGTAAGCTGGAACACCGGGATGGACCCGCACGAAGAAAGAGAGTGCAGGCCGTCCACAAGTGGACCCACCTTGGCGCGCTCCACTTTGTCCTCGTTCATGGTCACCACGGGCGGAAGCTGCCGAACATCACCGATCCAGAGATTCTTTCCACCCAGCAACCGTGCCGCGCCCAACATGCCCAGCAGGGCTTGGCTGGCCTCGTCCACGATCACATGATCGAACGGCGGATCGCCCGCCACCGCTGCGGCCACTCCGCTGGACACATGGAAGGTGGAAAGGACAAGATTTCCCGGCATGGGGGCTACATCCACCAACGCCTGTAGATCAGGAAGCAGCCTGCGTTCATCCACGGAGATCTTCGTCTTGAAGATCCGCTGCTCGCCCATCAACCCTTGAAGTGCGGGCTTCTCCGCAACCTCGATCAGCGCCCTGTTGGTCAGTGCCGTTACAAGCACCGACCGACCTTCCATGCACAACCGCCTGCACAGTTCCGCGATCATGTGGGTCTTGCCGGTGCCGGGCGGGCCTTGCACGATCACCGTATCCTCCAACGCAAGCTGTGCCAGCAGGAACTCCGGGATGTCCTTCTTGGCATCCAATAGTGCGGGCGTCCACTCAGCATCCTGAAAGTCTTGGTCCAAGATCCCGGCAAGCCGTTCGCGGCCTTGGTTCCGCACCACGGACTGGAGATTGACCAGATACTCGAACGGTGGCTTGTGCGGCCCAAGGAACACGATCGCTCCTTCGGCCCCTTCCAGATGCTGTGCGAATGCCGATTCGACGCCACGGAACCCGGCGATGCTGAACCCCACCTCATTGGACGGTGCCTGCCAGATGCAGACCACTTCGGAATAGTTCAGCTTGGCCTTGACCAGATCGCCATACGTCCTGTTGTCCCAATGGCGGTGGTCGCGAAGCTCTTCAGGCAGCGTGAAGCAGTACAGGTACTCGCCCTGTCTTGGCAGGCTGCGGGCGTTGGAGAATTTCAGGATCAACTCGCCCTCCTTCAACATAAGGTAGCGGGCCACGAACAGTTCCTCCCGGTCGAGAAGCAGCGTGGTCGCGGCGGTATCCAGCTTCTGCTTATACGCCTCCACTTGGGCGCGAAGCTCCTCCTCCAAGAAGCGCCAATGGGCCTGCCTATCGTGTACCATCAGCCAAGCAGGTCATCGTTGTCGTCCCCCTTGGTGAGCTTCACGTCGGTGCGGCTGTTGAACCGATACTCATCAAGCGCGTCGGCCATCCGGAAGTTCGGTGCGTCCAACTGGAAACGGACATTTCTTACGAACCGGAACGCCTCGGCAAACCTCACCAACCCGTCGAAGCCAAACGTTGCCGTCTCGAACTGAACGTGGAAACCAGCATTGGATGAAAGCAAACCGTTCAAGTCCAAAACTTCCAATCGGCCATTTCCACGATGCACCCAGAACATGGCGTTCGGTTTGCTTAACTGTATCCATTCATTGGGATTGATGGACAATTTGCTACTGGCGTTCTTGTAGCTCTTTACCACCAAAGGATATTCCACGTCGTCTTTAACAACTCCGTTCACCAAGGAGTGCTCGCCGATCCCCTTGGTGAAGCGGTAACCCTCACTCTCCAATTTTGTACGCACGAGTTTGCGAGCCTCAATGCTGTGTTCCTCCATGTCCTTTTTAGGCAAATCTGCTACCGTGCCCGGCAGTCGGTCTTCGCCATGGTCCTCACTGTCAATGCCCTCGATCAACCTGCGTAACTGTTCCAGAGAAATGTTCTTCTCGGCGAGCAGCCGAGCGATCTCTGTATCCTGTTCAACCCTCTCCGATATACTGCCAATGCTGACAACTTGCTGCAACGCATCATGTGAGACCTTGCGAACCTCATCTGGTAGCACCGAAACATCAGCCCCTAATTCTTCCATGAAGGCTGCGATCTCATTCGGGTCGGAATGCAGTAGGCGCATCAGGTCCATGTGCAGCTTGGGAATACCCAATGCCTTGGCCAATTCCGGTACCAGTTCGTACACGATGGACTTGCCAGACCACGACCCCGTGTAATGGATGCTGCTCCCATCCCGGTAGCACCGCATCGGCTCCCCATGCACATCCTCTCCATCCACTTTGAACACCAGCGATAACGCAGAACACTGGTAGAGCTTAAGCCCATCGGCACGCTTGGACAGCCGGTCAAGCACCTTGTCCAGTTCCTCGTCCTGCCTCACGGAAGCGACCAACGCCATGAAGGGCATGAGTGCCTTCAGACGTTGCTTCAAGGCATCGTCTTCCCGGTTGTCCTCCGCCCGTAAGGTGAATCTGTCGATGACCTTGACCCCAAGAATATGGAGTAGCTCCTCAAACCCAGAAACGTTGCGACAGCTATCCGGCACATGGAGGGTTCGCGTACGGCCATCACTGATCCGCATGGAGCTTTTTATCCAGTACAGTTCTCGCGGAACCACGTATTCCCCACCCTTGGCCAGCAACTTGTTGCTCGTACCCCACGTTTCCAGCCTCGTTCGTTCCGTCGCGGAATACCGCTCCAACTCCTTCGCGAGTTTTCCGTACACCAAGCCCAACCGATGGTCGTGATGTTCCCGGTCCTTGATCTCACTCCATGGTTGGTTGGACATGTGCTCAAGCACGGCCAACAGGTCGTCCAGCCCGAGGGTGGTCTTGAACGGGATCAACTCCAACCAATCCTGCGTGATAGGTAGCGGGCAATCGAAGACCGGTAGGACGCCTTCAACGACCTCCTTGATCTCCGCATGGTTGGCGAACACATCAGAAGCCAAAAGACACTCGCCGGCGGTGGTCGGAAAGATGGCTTCGTTCTTGAAGCTCCATGGAACGTAATTAGGCACCGGCCAAGTGCTACCATAGTAACCCCAATGCAATTGAGCTTCTTGGTCAATCGTATAAGGTTGTATTTCAGCCATGACCTGTTCCCAGAACAGTTTAGCGAAAGTCGGATTACGCGCATGTTCTGAGAACTGGATACGTGATAAGGTGACGCTATTTGCAGGTGTTACCAAATGCGGATGGTAGTTCTGGGATCTCTCCTTCGCAACCTCATATACCAAGTTCCAATACTGGTATGGAATAGGCGTACTCCAGCCGCCTCTGTTTGTTCTTTCCTTCAGGAGTGAGAGGCTTTCGGCGACACCGATCCGCAGCAAGAACGACTTCCAATCACTTGTCAATTCTCGTCCCCGGATGTATTCTTCAGAAACATAACGGCCATCACGGTATACCTGCTCCAGCCTTAAGCGAGGCTCGTAACAATTACTGAGATAGCTGGAACTAGCCACACATAGTTCACCCGAGCTGGTTCCGAGCTTGATCCCCTTGAGTCGTTCATAATGACTTGAAGTCAGCCTGCCCTTGCGATGCTGCTCGAACAAGAACCGGACCACATTCAAATGATTCTCCTTAGTGACACAAGTCGCAATGTTCCCGAGGATCTCGTTCTCCAGATAGGCATCGTCGGAAGGTTCCTTCACGCCCAGCGTCCCAAGCCACTCCCGTATGACGACATCCTTCTCGACCGCTTTGTACACGACCTTATGCAACACCGTAACCCCCGCCCCGAATTCGTTCTCATACTCCATGGTCGGGAAGCACAACGCTTCTGGTGGCCGTAGTTCATCCCCTTCCGCATAAATGAAGGGGATGGACCGTGAGCGATGCTCCCATTCACGGTCGTTCCGAGCCTTGCGGTGGAAGTACTTGATGAGGTCGTAGTTCTGCTCAGGCGTGTGGTGTTCTTGGAAGACTTTGCTGGCAATGAAAGACTCCAAGTCGTCCAGCTCGAAGAAATGTGCTCCCAAGCCATTGAGCGATCCGGGGTTGAGTACACTTGACCGTATAAAGGACCCTGCTCCGAGGTTGTTTCCTTGTGCGGTGCTGTTGAAGTACTCGACGACCGCTTCCGGCGAAATGAACTTGGCTTCGGACAAACCGGTACGGTCCACCAAGGTTTCGTGTGGCTTCAACAGTTCGCCGCTCCTGCCGGGAACAAAGGCCACTTGCTGGGCGTGTTGCTGGAAGGTCCTGTAGAAATGCTGTGCGAGCTTGCCTCCAAGAGCGCTATGCGCAGGCAGCAGCAACAGGACTTGATCGGAGTAGGCTTGGGTTTCGGCCAACAACGCCAGCCAGTCGAGGATCTTCTCACCGGCCTGCTCCATGAGCCATTCGTTCCACTTCCGGTCATCGTGCAGTTCCTCCCTTCCGGCATTGGTGAGGAAACTGCCATTCACGAGGAACGGGAAACGGAAGCCCCTGACCTTGGTGGGCAGGTAGGTGTAGATCAGGCTTTCCTGATGGGTGAGCGGAACGATCTTCCCATTATGCACTTTGGCAGCAATAGAGAGTTCTGTGCGCTCCGCCTCCTGTAGTTTCTTGGGGGTCTTGTCGTCCTGCTGCAGCGCATCGCGAACGTCGTCCTCTATGGCGATGTCCCGGAAGGTGTGGGGATCCATTGGCTCGTCACCTGCCCGTCCTTCTTGATGGTGACTTCATCGTACGCTTCCGTCCCCTTCCCTCGTACACGTTCGATCTCCATGGGGCGGCTGCCTGCAACGGTGATCTTCTCCAATGCGCGCAGGAAGAGAAGGAACTCCCCATTCCCGATCAGCTCTTCAAGATCGGTGTTCAGCTGCCCGGTACTCTTCAACGCAATGACCGTGATGACGTGCCACTCCGTTCCTCCGGGCAGGTCGAACGCGGCATCGGGATACTCCTCTCTCTCGGCCCACACCGGTATGATCTGCCATGGCATCTTGGTCTCGGCGAACGAGGGATGCCGGAATGTGTCGGTGAACTTGAACTGGAAGCCATCGGTGAACACGGCAACGTGCTTGGACTTGCCAAACACCGATTTGAAGCCGATACCCTTATAGCCGGTCTTGGTGCTGTCCGCCTTCTTGGTGCCCTCGCCGATGCTGCATATCGCCTCCACATCCGCCTCCGTGAAAGCCTTACCGTCATGGGCTATCACGATGTGCTCCGGCAGTACGCGTATGGCCACGTTGCGCGCTTCAGCATCATCGGCGTTCTGGATCAACTCGAACAGGAACCGGATGTACTCTGTGAAGATGTCGCTTGACAGGGACTCCAAGGAATTGGCAAGGTTCCTTGCCATGCGCTTGTTAGGGAAATCCGTGTTCTCGTTGTGGAGCTTGTCTATGAACTTGCGTTCTTTCGTTGCAGTGGCTGCTTGTGTCATGCGCTATATCGGTTTGGGTAGGTCAAGGCAGACGTCCAACATGGGCTAAAATAGGTGCTCGGTTGGCATGGCTAAGCAACCTGCCCATCCTGGTGGATTTCCTCGACATGCACACGGTGAAGGGAAGCTTCAGGCGCATCGTGGAGGAACAGCGGGTCGAGATTGTGTAGTGTTGACCGGAGGTAAAGCCGCCCCGCACCGCTATATTGCCCAAACGCCCATGACGAAAAAGCCGCCAGGGCGCAAGGCATGGCGAAGAAGGCCCCCGGATCGCGCATCGCGGTCTTCCAGCGGAAGGAGGTGCGACGCACCCTGCACAACAACGAATGGTGGTTCGTGATCGCGGACGTGGTGGCCGCGTTGACGGACTCGAAGGATGTGACCCAGTACATCCACAAGTTGCGCCAACGCGATCCGGAGTTGGCCAAAGGGTGGGTACAAATTGTACACCCCCTTTCGATCCCGACCAGTGGTGGCGTGCAAAAGCTCAATTGCGCGAACACGGAAGGACTCTTCCGCATCATTCAATCCATCCCCAGCCCCAAGGCCGAACCCTTCAAGCGATGGTTGGCAAAGGTGGGCTATGAGCGGGTGCAGGAGATCGAGGATCCCGAGCTCGCCACCAAGCGCACTCGGGCCCTGTACAAGGCCAAGGGCTACAGCGACGACTGGATCGAAAAACGCCTGCGTTCCATCGCCATCCGGGACGAACTCACCGATGAATGGAAGAAACGCGGCGTGAAGGAGCAACGCGAGTTCTCCATCCTCACCGCCGAGATCAGCGAGGCCACCTTCGGGTTGACGCCGAGCGAATATGCCCGGTTCAAGCAACTCAAGCGAGAAAACCTGCGGGATCACATGACGGACCTGGAGCTGATCTTCTCCATGCTCGGCGAGGCCGCCACCACCGAGATCGCCCGCAACCGCGATGCCCAAGGTTTCCCGGAGAACAGGAAGGCTGCCAAGGCCGGCGGCAATGTGGCCGGCAAAGCACGCCGAGACCTGGAAGCCAAGAGTGGGAAGAAAGTGGTGACCAGCAAGAACTACCTCTCACTGACCCAAGGCGAGGCCAAGCGGAAACGTGTGGCCGGGAAGAAGTGATGGCAATTCCTGACCCTTAACGAGCGCGAAGTGCTGGAAGGCGCAGGCCACCTGAGCAAGGAAGAGGCCGACGGCCATGCCCTGCGCGAATACGGCAAGTACCGGGAGGCGAATCGCTTGGGCCCGCACCACGAAAGCGATTTCGACAAGGCCGTTAAGCGGCTGAAAGGGAAAGCTTGACCCTTCGAGCATACTCCATCAGATCCAACAGGATCAGCATACGAGGTCAGGTTGGATTGTCGTGTACCTTCGTACAACATCGGTGCTCCACACCCACTCTACCATGAACAAATTCTTCCGCGCCCTCATCGCTGGTTACGGTGCCAAGAAGCTTGGCGGTGGATGCCTCAGCACCGTGGTGATCTTCCTGATCTTGTACTGGCTGCTGGGCACGTGCAATTGAGTGGCGTGGCTGTGCCCCAGCCACATTTCACTTCTCACCATTCACCTCGCCATAGCCTGGTCTCGCTGGCCGAAGCTTCGCGAAGGACAGGCGAAGGCGGGTCACCATTCACCGGTCACCCTTTAGCAAAGTCAGGAAAACGGTTGGCATCGCTCCATGAGCCCCTGATCCCCGATCTTCGTCCCATGCCTTCCACCGCCCACATTCCGCTCGGTGCCACGCGGCCGGTCATTCCGCCTGAAGGACGGCCCGTCCTACCCCGATGAGCCAAAAGATCTCCATCCGCTTCCCGCTGGGGCGGGATGAAGACATTTTCAACGACCATGAGGTGCGTGCCTTATGGGATGAGGAGAATGCCAAGTGGTGGTTCTCGGTGCTGGACGTTGTGGCCGTGCTGACCGACCAGGATGACTATGCCAAGATCCGGAACTATTGGAAATACCTAAAGGCCAAGCTGAAGCGGGAGAAAAGCGAAGTGGTTAGTGCCACTACCCAGTTGAAATTGCTTGCCCCGGACGGTAAGCGGCGCGTGACCGACACGCTGGACAGCGATGGCATCATCGAGCTGGCCAAGCATTTCCCCAGCAACAAGGCAACCCGGTTCCTCGATTGGTTCCTGTACAGCGAGAACAGCCTGGACGGGCAAAGCCGGAAAAAGGCGTACACCCTGTTTGAAAGCGGCCTCATCGACAGCATCGAGGTGGGCACCGCCAAGGGCCTGCAACAGATCCATGCCTACCTGTTCGGCGGCCTCTACCCTTTTGCCGGGCAGATCAGGCAGAAGAACATCTCGAAGGGCGGCTTCCAATTCGCGACATCACACTTCCTCGGTGCCACGCTGAAGAAGATCGACCAAATGCCCGAGGACACGTTCGATGCGATCGTGGACAAGTACGTGGAGATGAACGTGGCCCACCCGTTCATGGAAGGCAACGGCCGCAGCACGCGGATCTGGCTGGACTTGATCCTGAAGAAGCGCCTGAAGAAGTGCGTGGACTGGAGCCGAATCGGCAAGAAGGAGTACATGAACGCGATGATGCAGAGCGCCGTGGATGCCCGTCCTTTGAAGAAGCTACTGAAGGGCGCCCTGACCGACGAGATCCACAGCCGGGAAATGTTCATGAAGGGGATCGATCACTCCTACTACTACGAAGAGGAGTGATAGGGCCTGAGCCGTTCTCTGTGCATTAACCGCAGAGTGCGCGGAGGCGCGGAGAAAGAGCCTGCGCGCTTCCACTTCACACAGGTTGCGTAACTTGCTTCACCGAAAGGGAACCATGCAACACCAGGAGTCATCCTCTTCCATGTCCTTGAGCCAGATCTTGGCTTGGATACACGGCAGCACGACCCAGGAAAAGCGGGTCCTGTTGCGGGAATTACTGTATGATACGGCCGCTGTGACCATCGCCAGCGAACCGAGCCTGTCAAGGGATTGGGATGACCCGGAAGAGGACGAGGCATGGAAGGATCTATGAAAGGCAATGTGGTGGTGATCCCCTTCCCTTTCTCCGACTTGACAGGGAGCAAGCGACGCCCGGCGTTGGTCATTGCGGATTGGGGTGGGCCTGACATTGTGCTATGCCAGATAACCAGCCAAGCCAAACGGGATGGACTCGAGGTGTCATTGG
The DNA here is from genome assembly GCA_035325445.1 of Flavobacteriales bacterium. Taxonomy (GTDB): domain Bacteria; phylum Bacteroidota; class Bacteroidia; order Flavobacteriales_F; family PHOS-HE28; genus PHOS-HE28. Next base: position 70,303 of record DAOKZW010000015.1, on the reverse strand, counting down.
CGTCAGGTGACTTCCACTCCGGAAGATTACCGGTCGATAGCCACATACGTCCCAACAAGATCTTCACGGCTGACCGGAGGATTGTCCACTATGTAGCTGGACGTATCCAAGACTCGAAGTATAATGAGGTCGTATCACGTGTGGTCCAGTTGATCTCTTGAAGGGGCCCTTCAGATCAGGTCTTCCTGTGACCGGTGGTTTAACCGCGGAGGGCGCAGAGACGCGGAGACCTTCTTTGCGCCCTCTGCGTCTTGGCGGTTTCTCATCTCCAGGCCATCGGATCGTGGGATCGATCGTGCATAACCCGTGCACCCTACGCGCGTGCAGGTCCGCATGGCGGGTAGCTTGCGACGTGAACAGAAACACCGATCGCCATGACCTTCACCGCCCAACTCGATGAAATGCTGGTGGCCCTGCGCCAAACACAGGCCCGCCTGCTGGCACCGATGGATCATCAGCAAGTGCTGCTGCCCGAGGACCCGGAGATTTTCGCCGAGGACGTGCTGGGCTATGTGATGGACGAGTGGGCCGACGACCTGCGCAAGGAAGGCCACGTGCTGGAGGAGGTCACCTCGTGGAAGGACCCGGTGAGCCAGTACCCACGCTACGAACTGCGCCTGCGCGGCGGGGCCACCGCCGACCTGCTGTTCAGCGGCGTGTACCCCAAGAGCCTGCACCTGCACATCAGCAAGGCCATGCCGGGCCAGAAGCAGTTCAGCGATGCCCATTCCGTGGAGGTGCCCTTGGTGGTGACCAATGACCCCAATGTGCTGCTGTACTCCATCACCGGCGGCCTGCGCGAGTTCGTGAAGGCGTGACGAGCGCACCATGCGCATCCTCTACATCACGCGACACGCGAACACCCTGCCGGCCACCGGCCGCATGCGGGATTTCGACAGGCCCTTGAGCGAACGCGGCTTGGCCGATGCGCCGATGATGGCACATCGCTTCGCGGCACGGAAGGAACCTTTGGACTTCCTGATCGCCAGCACGGCGGTGCGGACCCAAGCCACGGCCCGTGCCTTCGCCGAGGCGATGGGCAACATGAAGTTCGAATCTGCACCAAGCCTCTACGCGGCAAGCCTGGATACGCTCATGGGCATCATCGCCGGATTCAAGGACGAGCTGCGGAGCGCCATGATCGTGGGGCACAACCCGGGCGTGAGCCAATTGGTGGACCACCTGAGCGGAGGTGTCGGCACGCACCTGATCCCGTGCACCATTGTGCGCATCGACCTGCACGTGGACAGTTGGAAGGAAGTGGCCGGCGGAATCGGCACGGAGGTGTGGCGGGATGCGCCACCCTCCCGTTGATCGATCAAAGCCGCTCGCGATAGATCGTCCGCTTTTGCAAGGAGCCATACGGACGCCAGATGTAGTAGACCCATCCGCCTTGCACCTGGACGCGCTCCGGGTATTCGTGCTGCAAGCGGTGCCTCGGACCGAGCAGTCCGGTCACCGGGTCGATGGCGCGCAACCAAGTGGTGCCGCCCTTTCTGAAGTGGGCATAGACCTGTCCCGTTGAACGGTCCTGCGAAAGACGGCCTGCCCACAGCCGCTCCTCCCCTTTCGCCTGGTAGATGATCGGCACGGAACCGTGTTCATGGAAAGCGCGATCGAACTTGCGGATCCGCTTGCGGGGATGATCAAACACAAGCAACGTGTCGCCCACCACGAACAAGGGTGCATACAAGGGTTTGAACCAGACGTTGCGGCTGAAGCCGCGCATGTAGGCCGCCACCACTTCCTTGTCCACGCCCAGCTGCGCGGCCAGGTTCATCGCCGTCACCTTCTCCGGTCCTTTCATGTATTTGTATTCACTGCGCAGCAGGTCCATCAGGAAGGTGTCCACCACGGTGCAGATGCGCGCCAAGCTGTCGGCCAGCGGGTCCAGCGCCAAGTGGTCCATGGCCGGATAGGTATCCTCCGCGTTCGACCCCACCATCCACCCGGGGATGGAATCGGTCCATGGCAACACCGAGCGGCGCAGCTCCTCCAACCCGAACGGAAGCAGCACCAGCTCTTTTCCCTTGCGGCCAATGCCAAAGGCCCGCGTGGTGCCCTCGATCACCACATCGTTGCGCAGGTCGTGGCGCAGGCCGAACACATCCTCCGGCACCGGGCATGAGGCCGTTTCGTTGAACAGGGTGTCCAACAGCACCAGGCGCACATCCCTCAGGATCTCCTTGCTCGCATCGGCCTCGGCGCGCACATGACGCGGCCGTTCATAGGCCAGCACCCACAAACCGGCATCGTTCACCAGCAGGTCGGCCGCATGCAGGTCCTCCCTGCGGAACACTTCCTCCGGTTTGGCCCTGCCGATATCCACGGGCCCCAGCAGCCGTTCTTTCGGGGTCAGCCGCACCAACAATTCGCCATGTCCCGGGGCCTGATCACCGGGGATCGTCCGGGGTTCATAACCCAAATGCTCAAACCGCGCCGTTTCCCCGGAATTCCAACGGAACATGATCCGGCCGTTCCCATCCGTTACACCCATCACCCGGCCGTCCAACTTCACCACCACCTCGGGGATCGGCTCCTGGTCCGTATCGTCGACCACCCGGACCGACCGCATGGTTTGCGCACGGACCGTCAGGGTGCACAGCAACAGTATGCACCAACCCCAGAAGCGCATCATTCCGGTGGCCCTCATTCCCTTTGACAAGATGCAACAACGAGGCCAACTGCACAATCCATTTGCATAAAAGAGAAAGGCCGTGATGGGCTCCCACCACGGCCTTCTTCTTCAATCGTCCTCTTCTTACGCCACGCGCACCACCCAGCCGTGCTTGTCCTCCACGCGGCCCCGGCGGATATCGTCCAGCATCTTGCCCAACTGGTTCACCTCGCTGTCGGGCGCAAGGTCCGGCAGGGTGTAGTCGGTCCCATCATGGCCGATCACCTTGATCGGAGCGATGGTGGCGGCGGTACCGGCGCCAAAGGCCGCCTGCACACGTCCTTCCTTCAGGCCCTTCACCACTTCCTCCACGGTCACCTTCCGCTCCTCCACCTTCATGCCCTTCTCGCGGGCCAAGGTGAGGATGCTGTCGCGGGTGATGCCGGGCAGGATGGTCCCGTCCAGGCTGGGCGTGGTGAGCACACCATCGATGATGAAGAACACGTTCATGGTGCCGCTCTCCTCGATGTACTTGTGCTCCATGGCATCCGTCCAGATCTGCTGGTGGTAGCCTTGGTCCTGCCGCAGTTTCGTGGGATAGAGCCCACCCGCGTAGTTGCCGCCGCACTTCACCTCGCCGGTGCCGCCGGGGAAGGCCCGGCTGTATTTCATCTCCAAGTACACCCGCAGCGGCTCCTGGTAGTAACCGCGCACCGGGCATACGAAGATCATGAAGCGGTATCCCTCGCTGGGCTTTACACCGATGTACTCGTCGGAGGCGAACATGTATGGCCGAATGTACAGGGCGGCATCGCTGCCGTCCGGTGTCCATGCAGCATCCATGCGCACCAGCTCCTTCAGCCCTTCCAAGAAGGCGTCGGCGGGAATCTCCGGCATGCACATGCGTGCGGCGCTGCGGTTCATCCGCGCGATGTTCGCGTCCGGCCGGAACAGCGTAACGCCGCCATCCGCCGTACGGTAGGCCTTCATCCCTTCAAAAATGGTCTGCGCGTAATGCAGCACCAAGGTGGCCGGGCTCAGCTCAAGGTCGGCATAGGGCATGATCTGCGGCCTGCCCCACGCCCCGTCCACATAGTCCATCACGAACATGTGGTCGGTGAACACGCGGCCAAATTTCAGGTTCTGCATGTCGGTATCCGGTAGGCGCGAGCGTTCAATTCGCTTGACATCGATCCCGGGTGCGGTACTGATCATGGTCTTCATGGTTTGCGTCCAAAGGTAACCGTCCCCACCGGTACGGCCTGAAAGGTTGGGGTGTATCCTTGTGGTGCCAATGGCACGCGACATCCACGAGGTTCTACGGTCGGTTTGGGGCTACGCCGCCTTCCGCCCCATGCAGGAGGAGGTGGTCCGCTCGGTGATGGGCGGCGCGGACACGCTGGCGCTGTTGCCCACCGGTGGCGGCAAGAGCCTGTGCTTCCAGGTGCCCGCCTTGGCCATGGGAAAGCTGTGCATCGTGGTGTCGCCGCTGATCGCCCTGATGAAGGACCAGGTGCAACGCCTGAAGGCCGCCGGGGTAAGGGCGGTGGCCGTCACCAGCGGCATGGCCCCCATCGAGATCGACAACGCGCTGGAGAGCGCACTGCACGGCAAGCTTGATTTCCTATACGTGTCACCGGAACGTTTGGGGTCGGATCTTTTCAAGGCGCGGCTACCCCGGATGCCCGTGGGGTTGATCGCGGTGGACGAGGCCCATTGCATCAGCCAGTGGGGCTATGATTTCCGGCCTTCCTACATGCTGATCAGCACCCTGCGGGAGGCCCATCCGGATGTGCCGGTCCTGGCACTCACCGCCTCGGCCACGCCGGAGGTGGCCGGGGATATCATGCGCTGCCTGGCTTTCCGAAAGCCCAACATGCTGCAGGGCTCGTTCCGCAGGCCCGAGCTTACCTTTTGGGTAAGCCGCAGCGAGGACAAGATGGGGCGCCTGTTGCGCATCGTATCCAAAGTGCCCGGCACCGGCATCGTGTACCTGCGCGACCGGCGGGGCACGGTGCGCACGGCCCAGTTCCTGAAGCACCACGGGATACCGGCGGAGGCCTACCACGCCGGGCTTTCGATGGAAGAGCGCGACAACGTGCAAAAGCAATGGACATCGGGGGCCATCCGGTATGTGGCCGCCACCAACGCCTTCGGCATGGGCATCGACAAGGCCGATGTGCGCTGCGTGGTCCATTTGGAACCGCCGCCTGACCTGGAAAGCTACTACCAGGAGGCAGGCCGGGCCGGGCGCGACGGCCTCCCCTCCTATGCCTTCCTCTTGGCGCACCCCGCCGACGAAGGGCGGATGCGGGAAAAACTCGAGGCCTCCTTTCCCTCCCTGCCCGAGGTGCGCCGCGTGTACCAAGCCTTCGCGGACGAGCACCGCATCGCCTTGGGTGCCGGTGAGTTTGAAGCGTATGCGCTGGACCTGGCCAAGCTGGCCCAACGCACGCAACTCCCCTTGTCCAAGGTAGCCAGCTCCATGAAAGCGCTCGAGCTCGATGGGCGGCATGCCCTCTCCGAAGGTGCGCGCACCCCCAGCCGCGTGATGATGCGCGCCGCCGGTGGCACCGTGCATGACCTGCGCGTGGGCGATGCCCGGCGCGGGCCCTTGCTCGAGGCCTTGCTGCGCATGTACGGCGGGCTCTTCGAGGAACCCGTCATCGTCGACGAGGAACGCATCTCCCAGCAAATCGGAAAGTCCGTGGTGCAGGTGCAGCATCTTTTGCGCGAGCTCCAGCGCGACCACGTGCTCTTCTACCAACCCCGGAGCGATGCCCCCATGGTCACCTTGCTCGGTCCGCGCATCGATGCCCTGTCCCTCACCTTGGACCCCCAGGCGCTGCAGCGGCGAAAGGAAAGGGCCCAGGCACGCATGGAGGCCATGGCCCGGTATGCCTTTCACCTGAACGAATGCAGGGAGCAGGCCGTGCTCGCCTATTTCGGGCAGCCGGCACGCGCACGTTGCGGGCGCTGCGACAACTGCAAGGCCATGGCCCAAGCCGGGCTCGTGGCCGAACCACCGCAGCGTTGGCTTGTTGATGAACGCAGGGCGCCCAAGAAACCGCCTTCCGCACCATGAACAAATTGCCCCGATCGTTTTATGCCAGCCACGACGTGGTGGACGTGGCACGCCAACTCTTGGGCAAGGTCCTGGTAACCCGGATCGGGGGCGCCACCACCAGTGGCGTGATCACCGAGACCGAGGCGTACATGGGCGCCGTGGACAAGGCCTCCCATGCGTATGGCGGGAAGGTGACGTCCCGCAACCAGATCATGTACGGCGCACCGGGACACGCCTACATCTATCTATGCTATGGCATCCATCACCTCTTCAACGTGGTCACCCATGATGCCGGCACGGCACATGCAGTCCTGGTGCGCGCCATCCATCCGCTGGAAGGCAGGGAGCTGATGCTGCGCAGGCGGAAAACACGAACCCTGACCACCGGCGGGCCCGGCACGCTCACACAGGCCCTCGGCATCCGCACCACATACAACGGCACCGACCTGCTCGGCAACCTCATCTACATCGAGGACCGCGGCATCATGGTGCCGGCCAAGGAGATCACCATCGGCCCGCGCATCGGCGTGGACTATGCCGGTGAAGATGCACAGCTACCCTACCGCTTCCTTTTCGACCCTCGGATCCTCGCATGAACAAACGCATCATCTTCATGGGCACGCCGGCCTTCGCCGTGGCCTCGTTGAACGCACTCCTGGAGGCCGGCATGGAGGTGGCCGCCGTGGTCACCGCACCCGATCGGCCAGCCGGTCGTGGACGCCAACTGCGCATGAGCGCCGTGAAGGAACGAGCGCTCGAGCTTGGGCTGCCCGTCCTTCAACCCGAGAAGCTGAAGGCCCCCGACTTCCTGGCCCAGCTCGATGAGCTGGATGCTTCCTTATATATAGTGGTCGCATTCCGCATGCTGCCCGAGGTGGTGTGGCGCAAGCCGCAGCGGGGCACCGTGAACCTGCACGCCTCACTGCTGCCGAACTACCGGGGTGCCGCCCCCATCAACTGGGCACTGATCAATGGCGAGGCCCGTACCGGGGTGACCACCTTCTTCATCAACGACAAGATCGACACCGGCGACATCCTGCTCCGCGAGGAGGTGGACATACGGCCGGAGGACAATGCGGGAAGCCTGCACGACCGCTTGATGACCGTTGGCGCGGACCTGCTGGTGCGCACTGCAAAAGACCTCCTGGACAACACCTCCTCGCGGACCCCGCAAGCGCTGGTCGCCGGCGACACCGGGTTGCGGGAAGCGCCCAAGCTCACCCCGGCCAACTGCATGATCGATTGGAACTGGGACGCGCAACGCGTGCACAACCATGTGCGCGGCCTTTCGCCGTACCCCGGCGCATGGACACGCTGGCACGAGGAGGGCACGCCCGGGCGCCAGATGAAGGTATTGGGCACCAAGCTGCCCGCGAAGACCGGTGGCCATGTTACCCCGGGCACGGTCCTGATCGCGAACGAACGCATCGAAGTACAATGCGGCGACGGCCCCATTGAGATCACCCAACTTCAAATGGAAGGCAAGCGGCCCATGGGCAGTTCAGACTTCCTCCGCGGCCTGCAACGCCGCGCCAGTTTTTCCGTGGGTTGAACCCCGGGGCGCAGGTGCCAGTTGGGCGAAGTGACTTTTGTCATGAACGCGGCACCCCACCCCGCCGGAAAGCCCCGCCACCACTGCAATTACGGATGATTTATGAACAAACACCCCCATTTATCAACATTTCCCGGGCATGCCGCCTGAAACCCTTGACAGCAGGGGCTTTGCGGATACATTTGCGACGAGTCCTGAAAAACAAACACTCAAAAACCAAACACACAACATGGGCCTGAACAAAGCAGAACTGATCGACTCGATCGCCGCTGAGGCGAAGATCTCCAAGGCTGACGCCAAGCGTGCCTTGGACGCCTTCGTGAACAACACCACGAAAGCACTGAAGAAGGGCGACCGCGTTGCCCTCGTTGGCTTCGGCACCTTCAGCGTGGCCAAGCGTGCCGCCCGCAAGGGCCGCAACCCCCAAACCGGCAAGGAAATCAAGATCGCTGCCAAGAAGGTAGTGAAGTTCAAGGCCGGTGCCGACCTCGCCAAGAAGGTGAAGTAAGCTCCCCTTTGTACAAGGAAAGGGTCCTCCATATAAGGGGGACCTTTTCTTTTGCCCTCCATCAACCCAACGCCATGGCCACCGACGCACAACGATACGAGCAGCTCGCCGCATTCATATCGCAGAATAAGCGCGACCTCTTCGACCACATAGCGTTACTGCGCACACGCCACGTAACCGTGGTGCTCGAGGATATCTACCAGCCGCACAATGCCAGCGCGGTGGTGCGCACGGCCGACCTCGTGGGCGTGCAGGACATCCACATCATCGAGAACAGGAACAAGTACACGGTGAACCCCGATGTCACCTTGGGCTCTTCCAAGTGGACCGATATGATCCGCTACCGGGACCGGCACGCCGATAATGCCCAGGCATGCATCAAGAACCTTCGGGACAAGGGGTACCGCATCGTGGCCACATCACCTCGTTCAGATAGCGTGACGCCCGAGGACATCCCGCTGGACAAGCCCATGGCCTTTTGCTTCGGAACGGAACTCACCGGTTTGAGCAGCAACATGATGGAAGCCGCGGACACTTACCTGCGCATCCCGATGTACGGCTTTACGGAAAGCTTCAACATTTCCGTATCCGCCGCCATTGTGTTGTACACGGTGATGCAGCGCCTGCGCAACAGCAACATCCCGTGGCAGCTCACCCCGGCAGAGGTCGACGCACTCAAGTTGAGCTGGGCCAGAAAGACCGTCCACTCAGCGCAGCACCTCGAAGCCCGCCTCGACGCCGATGCTGCAGACGACGGCAAGGCCTGACACCGCATGGAACAACATCCGCCACCTGCCAACAGCACCGGCGGGCCATCTGGTCCCGACGCATCGCGTTGATCGATGTGTGCCCGTCACCGCGGATGCGCAGTGATGGGCGGCCACATTCCACACGGACCGATCACCGCCCATGGCAGGCGGTGTAGCACGGAGCATCGACATCGTGCACTTCATCCTTCACGACACCGCATCACCTGCGATCACTCCTGCGCGGATGCGATCATCATTCCACTTCAATGGAGGATGACCACATCGATCGGCACACATTTCTTTTCATCACCGACCACATTGAACCATGTTGACCACCGCACATCAACCATGCATCCGTCACACATGATGATCACGTTCGCCGCATTACACACTATTCAAATTCACCAGTAATGCCAAGGGTTTGCGAGCATCGCGCCACTTCATCACACGTCGGTCGGATGCAACAACATGACATGGACCGCCATGGTTCTCAACATACAATCGTGGAGAAATGAAACCGCTTGACCGCCGAGTCCGTTTGACGGCGCGGATAGATTTGGCACAAATCCTAAACACTCCACACAATGGGTAAAGGTGATATGAAGTCGAAGAAAGGCAAGCGTACCGCAGGTAGCACCGGCAAGGCTCGTCCTGCCAAGCGCACGGTAGCCACTGCCAAGAAGGCCGCCGCCAAGAAGGCTGCCCCGAAGAAGGCCGCTGCCAAGAAGGCCGCGCCGAAGAAGGCCGCTGCCACCAAGGCTGTAGCCAAGAAGGCCGCGCCGAAGAAGGCTGCCGCCAAGAAGGCCGCGCCGAAGAAGGCCGCCGCCAAGAAGGCTGCCCCGAAAAAGAAGTAAGCGCGATAACGCTACAGAAGCAAAGACCCCCGAGTGATCGGGGGTCTTCTGCTTTATACCGGTACCATCCGCGCATTCAGGGTTGCAAGCGCATGCGCTGCCACGAGCCATCGCTGAAGCGCTCGAACACGATCCTGTCGTGCAGGCGGCTGGCGCGCCCTTGCCAGAACTCGACCCGCACAGGGCGCACCACGAAGCCGCCCCAATGCTCCGGACGCGGCACCTCAGCCCCTGCGAAGCGATCGCTCCAACGCCGGTACCGATCCTCCATCACCTGGCGATCTTCCACCAAGCGGCTTTGGTCGCTGCTCCATGCACCCACTTGGCTGGCACGCGGCCGGCTGGCGAAGTAGGCATCACTCTCTTGCGCAGGCAACATCTCCACCTTCCCTTCCACACGCACCTGGCGCTCGAGGCCCTGCCAAAAGAAAAGAAGTGCCGCCCGGGGATCACGTTCCAGGTCCATCGCCTTCCGGCTGTTGTAGTTGGTATAAAAGATGAACCCGCGATCATCCACCTGCCGCAACAACACCACCCGGCTGCTGATGCTGAGCATGCCGGCGGTGGACAACACCATCGCGTTATGCTCCCCCTGGCCGCTGCGCCCAGCTTCGTCGAGCCAACGTACAAAGAAGGGCATGGGATCAAGACCGGCCTCTTCCTCCGTCAGTTCAGACTTCTCATATTCATTCCGCTCGCTTACGATCCTTTCCTCTGACATGCTCATCGGGTTTGATGGATGCGAAGTTATCCGCCATCGACATCATGGGGCGCAACCGGTGTGATGGTGGCCGGGCCTCTGTGAGCCACCCCACGCCCGATGCCTTTCCTAACCTGCCGTGAACGGACACCTGCAGCACGGTCCGCGCACATCACGGGGCCACGCAGCGGAGCGTACCGGCATCCGCTCCTTGCCTCCCCACGTTCCATACCGGCCATGTACTTCCCCGATCACGGAAAGCCACATTGGCATAACTTGCGACCACTGCCATGAGCGTCGATCCGTTTGACCTGAACCCGCCCAATCCGATACCCCCCGGACCGGGCACCTTGTTGGTGAGCGAACCGTTCTTGCCCGATCCCTATTTCCGGCGCGCGGTCGTGTTGCTATGCTCGCATGATGAACAGGGTTCGTTCGGCCTGGTGTTGAACCGCCCCATCGACATGGGTGTGGCCGACCTGATGGATGACATGCCGCAGCTTCCTTCGCCCGTCGGCATCGGAGGGCCGGTGCAAAGCGGCAACCTCTTTTTCCTGCACACGCTGGGCACGCGTATCGAGGGCAGCCTTCCCGTGGTGGACGACCTTTACCTTGGAGGAGACTATGAGCAGTTGCGGGCCTTGCTCACCGCCGCGCCCAAGCTGGCCAAGCACGTGCGCTTCTTCGTGGGCTACAGCGGCTGGGGAGGAAACCAACTGAATGAAGAGATCGCCCAGCACTCGTGGCTGATCCATCCGGCCACCAAGCAAATGGTGATGCGCGCCAAGCAGGACGGGCTCTGGGCAGATACCCTGCGCGCCATGGGGCCAGCCTATGCGCCCTTGGCCAATTTTCCCGAAGACCCTTCGCTCAACTAAACGAACATCCGCTTCACGATAAGGTCTTGCATCCGCAAGGCCATCCGATGGCCATACCGCTTGGTGCGGTAGGCACCGACCCATTGCACCCCTGAGGCCACATTGGTGAAGAACAGTTCATCGGCCACCAGGAGGTTCTGCGGATTGAGCGAACTCTCGTACACCTTGATCCCGCTCTCCAGCGCCGCATTGATCAACTGCATGCGCATGACGCCCCCCAGGCAGCCATCGCTCAGCGGCGGGGTGTACAACACCCCGTTGCTCACAATGAACATGTTGCCCGAGCCGCTTTCAATGATGTTGCCCCGGTCGTTTTGGATCAGGCAATTGTCCAAGTGATGCTCGATGCTCCACAAGCTGGCCATGACGAACAGCTGTGAACCCATGGTCTTGTGCACGGAAAGCATGTTCACCGGCTTGCGCATCTCGGGGTAGATGTCCACGGTGAAACCGCGTTCATTCAGGATATAGGTCTCGCGATCCACCGGGAACATCTCCAACGTGAAAGCCCCGGCATTGCGCTCCGGCCTGTAATAGCCCGCCGAGTCGCGGAAGACCGACAAGCGCACCCGCGCGTTCGGCATCCCGTTGCGCTCAGCCAGTTCGCTGATCGCGTGCCCCAGCTTATCCAGGCCCAGCTCCGGCGGCATCTCGATCCGCAAGACCCGCAGGCCGCCCATCAGCCTGGCCCAATGTGCATCCAGGAAGCAGGCACGGCCACGCGCCACGCGGATGGTTTCAAAAACCCCGTCGCCATAATGGAAGGCCCGGTTGTCCAGCGTGATCACCGGTTCATCGGCCGGCATCAATTGTCCGTTCAGGTTTACAAATGTTCCCATCAGATCATTCCTTCCTTTTTCAACACGGGCAGCAGCGGCTGGTTCGGCTCCACGAGCACACCCCTGACACCCGCCCGGGCGGCCGCTTCCACATCCCGCTCCCGATCACCCACCATCAACGACAGCAACGGGTCGATGCCAAACCGCGACAGGGCGCGCTCCACCAGCAGGCTGCCCGGCTTGCGGCACAGGCACCTGCCTTGCGTGGGGTGGTGGGGGCAGTAGTACACGGCATCCAGATAGGTGCCCCGCAGGGCCAGCTGCCGGTGAAGATAGTCATGCAGCTCCTCCACATCCCCATGGCCGTACAAGCCCAACCCGATGCCACTTTGGTTGGTGACCACCACCACTCGTTTGCCCGCTGCATGCGCGGCCTTCACCGCTTCGGCCACGCCCGGCAGTATCTCAAAATCCTCCAACCGCCAGGTATGGCTCCCCCGTTCGCGGTTGATCACCCCGTCGCGGTCCAGAAAGAGAGCGCCCTTGTCCATCCCCTTTAAAAGAGCCCCACCGTGCGGATGAAATGCGGGATGGCCTGCGGGTCAATCACCGCGGTGAACGCGATGCCGTACAAGGCGCCGAAGTAGTGTGCATCGTGCGCGATGTTGTCGCCGCCGCGCTTGCTCATGTACCATTCATACAGCAAGTACAGCGCACCGAAGATCCACGCCGCCATGGGGATCGGCAGGAAGATGAGCATCAACTTCACGTCGGGGTGAAGGAGGATGAAGGCGAACACCACCGCCGAGGTGGCCCCCGACGCGCCCACCGCCCTGTAGGTGGGGTTGTCGCGGTACTTGTAATAGCCGGGCAGCGCACTGAAAATGATGCCACCCACATAGAGCAGCAGGTACGCCAAGAGCGGATCGCGGCCCTGGGCCATGCCGTAGGCATCCTCCACCTGGCTGCCGAACATCCAGAGCACATACATGTTCACCAGCAGGTGCATGCCGCTGCCGTGCACGAAAGCGTGCGAAAGGAAGCGGTAGCGGCTCCGCCCATCGTGCATGATGGACGGCTGGAAGAGCAGCTTCTCGAAGAGGGTTCGGTTGTTCAATGCGGACATTGAAATCATCACCGTAACCACGATGATGACCAGCGTGATGGACATGGGCGCAAGTTAGGCGCGGACTGGCTTGCACACCCACGTCACGGCCCTGCGGGAGGGCCGTTCATGCCGGCATCCAACACTTCCACGGCCGCCACACCGGAAGGCCGCGCCACGCCCCATCGGTTGGCCACCTCACCAACAGCAAAGCCCCCCAGGGTTGCTGGAGGGCTTGCTACTGTACGAGTAGCGCGGGAGAGACTTGAACTCTCGACCTCAGGATTATGAATCCTGCGCTCTAACCAGCTGAGCTACCGCGCCGAATCGGGGCGCGAATATAGCATGGTACGCGAACCCCAAAAATTTATGCATGCCCTTGCATAAAAAGCTGATATTCCTATCTTTCCCGCAAACCCCTGAACCCCGGTTCCGAATGGCGCAGAAGAAGAACAGCAAGAGCAAGGCCACAAAGGCGGGCAAGGCCATCGCCAAGAAAGCCGCGACCCCTCGGCCGTCGGCCATGAAACCGAAGGCGGCGGGCAAGAAGGCCGCACCAGCGAAGAAGGCGGCACCGGCGAAGAAAGCAGCACCGGCAAAGAAGGCAGCACCGGCAAAGAAGGCGGCACCGGCGAAGAAGGCAGCACCGGCGAGGAAGGCAGCACCGGCGAAGAAAGCTGCACCGGCAAAGAAGGCGGCACCGGCGAAGAAGGCGGCACCGGCAAAGAAGGCGGCACCGGCGAAGAAGGCGGCACCGGCGAAGAAGGCAGCGCCAGCGAAGAAGGCAGCGCCAGCGAAGAAGGCAGCGCCAGCGAAGAAGGCAGCGCCAG
>DAOKZW010000015.1:0-56564 GCA_035325445.1 Flavobacteriales bacterium | reverse complement strand
CGAAGAAGACGGCCAAGGCCGCCTCCCCAAAGAAAGCCACGCCAAAGGCACCCACCACCAAGGCGGGCATCAAGGGAAAGAGCACTGTGAAAAAGGCCGCACCCAAGAAGGTTGCAATCCCTGGACGCACCGCTTCAAATAAGACAAGCAAGAGCACGGCACCGAAAAAGGCCGCACCCAAGAAGGCGGCACCGAAAAAGGCAGCGGCCAAGAAGGCCGTTCCGCCCCAGAAGGCAACGCCCCCGCCCACCCCCAAGAAAGCCGCCCCCAAGAAGGTTGCAGCCCTAAAAGAGGAGGCTCCGGCCATGCCGGCGGCACCCGTGGCACAAGCCCCCCTCGGGGCGGACGTACCGAAGCCGGCAGCCCCAAGGCCCGGCCGCATGGCATTAAAGAAACGGTTCCAGGTCGAGTTCTACCTGAAGGCCTCCACCGCCTCGCTATACGAGCTTATCAGCACGCCCAGCGGGTTCAGTGAATGGTTTTGCGATGATGTGGACGTGGCCGAAAACACCTATACGTTCAAGTGGGGCGAGGACAGCGAGTCTGCGGAATGCCTGGCCCAGCGGCACGGCGAGTACATCCGGTTCCGCTGGTCTGATGATAACGAAGAGGACCCGGGCGCATTCTTTGAGCTGCGCATCCGCATCGACCCCATGACCAACGAAACCTGCCTGGTGGTGACCGACCACGCTTGGCCGGAGGATGTGGAAGAGGAAAAGGCCCTGTGGGACGCACAGGTGCAAACCCTCATCAGGGTGCTCGGAGCTTGATCGGGCGGCAGCCGCCAACGACCGTGCCCCCACAACCGCGATCTTTGCCCCACGGGCATGAAGCGTTTGCATCGCATGATCATCGGGGTCTATTGGGGCCCGCTATTGGTCACCTTCCTGATCGTCCTGTTCCTGTTCAGCATGCAATGGCTGTGGAAATGGGTGGACGACCTCATGGGGAAAGGTCTGCCATGGGACGTGTTGGCCAAGCTGATCGCTTACGCCACCTCCGCCTTCGTGCCGGCCGTACTTCCCTTGGCGGTACTGCTCAGTTCCATCATGACCATGGGCGGGCTTGGCGAGCGTTCCGAACTGACGCCCATGCGCTCGGCCGGCCTGGGCCTGTTCCGCATACTGGCTCCCCTGATGTTCTTCGTGATGGGCCTTTCCGCCTTCTCTTTCTACTTCAGCAACAATGTGCTGCCCATCGCCAACCTGAAATTCCAAAGCCTGCTGTGGGACGTGACCCGGGCGAAGCCCGCGCTGAACCTGCAGCCCGGGGTCTTCTTCAACGGCCTGGACGGGTTCTCCATCCGCGTGGGAAAGAAGAACAACCAGACCGGCGAACTGCACGACGTGCTCATCTACGACCATCGCAAGCCTTTTCAAGCGAACAAGACGGTGGTGCGGGCCGAACGGGGCACCATGGGGCGCAGCACCGACAACCGCTTCCTGGTGCTGGGGCTGGAGAACGGGAGGATCTACGACGAAGGGGATGCCACCATCCGCCAAGGCGGCAGTTACCCCCTCTTGCGCGGCAAGTTCCAGCGCGAGGAATTTCACATCGACCTCTCGGGCATGGGCATGAAACGCACCAACGAGGAACTGTTCAAGGACCACTACAAGATGCTCACCCTGGGGCAACTGGCCTATGCGGAAGACAGCTTGCAAGCCCGACTGCAAACCCGCCTGCAGGAACAGCGGGACCAACTTCGCACAAGCCTGATGGCGGCCCTGGAACGGAACGACCAACCGGTGCCAAGGCCGGAGGCGTGGCGGTCCATCGGCCTTGCCCGCTCCGACAAGGCCCTGTATCCGCTGGCCATGGACAAGGCCCGGGGCGCCATCAACGAGCTCGGCCGCATGGAGGAGGAACGCAGCGACCGCCAAGCGCAGATCGCCAAGTTCCAGGTGGAGTGGCACCGCAAGCTCATGCTCGCCTTTGCCTGCATGGTGTTCTTCTTTATCGGCGCCCCGCTGGGGGCCATCGTGCGCAAGGGGGGCATGGGCCTCCCGGCGGTCATCGCCATCATGTTCTTCCTCGTGTTCCACATACTGAGCTATTCCACCGAGCAAATGGTGAAAACCGGAACCTTGCCCGCCTGGCCCGGCATGTGGATAAGCACGTTGGTATTGTTGCCCATCGGCTTCTTCCTTACCTGGAAAGCAGCAACCGACAGCCCCCTGTTCGACCGTGATGCGTATGATCGCGCCTGGAACCGGGTACGCCAGCTCCTGACCACACGTCATGCGGATCCTCCAACTGTGCCATAAGCCGCCCTACCCGCCCATCGATGGCGGCACCAAGGCCATGCACAACATCACGCGAGGCCTGCTCGAGGCCGGCCATCAGGTGAAGGTGGTCTGCATCAGCACCGCCAAGCACCCATTGAAGGTCAACGCCATCCCCGAGGAATACCGGAACCAAACGCGCATCGAAGGGGTGTTTGTGGACACCTCGCTGAACGTGGTGGACGCCTTCACCGACCTGGTGACCGCAGACAACTACAACATCAGCCGCTTCTTCTCGCCGGACATGGACATCCGGCTCATCCAGCTGCTGTCGCAGGAAGAGTTCGACATCATTCACTTGGAAAGCCTGTTCGTAACGCCGTACATACCTACCCTCCGGCGCTACTCCAAGGCCCCCATCGTGCTGCGCTCCCACAACTTGGAACACGTGATCCAGGAGCGCATCGCCCAAGGTGAGCGCAACCTGCTCAAGAAACCATACCGGAAGTTCCTCGCCAAGCAACTGGCCGGCTACGAGCGCCGTGTGCTCAAGGAAGTCGACGGTGTGGCCGCCATCACCGCCGCCGATGCCGCCCACATGAAGGCGGGCAACGGCAAGGCACCCATCGTTACCATCCCCTTCGGCATCTGGCCCGGCGAATATGCCTGCACCCGGCCGCCCGGCGACCCCATCTTCTTCCACTTGGGCAGCATGGATTGGCTGCCCAACGAGGAAGGCATCCGCTGGTTGCTCCGCAACGTATGGCCCCGCGTGATCGGCAAACACCCCGGTGCACAGCTCCACCTGGCGGGCAACCGCATGCCCAAGGACATGATCAGGGCCAAGCTCCCCGGCACTTCCGTGAAGGGGCGCGTGCCCGATGCCGCCAAATACATCGCGCAGCGACATGTCATGCTGGTGCCGCTCTTCAGCGCCGGTGGCATGCGCGTGAAGATCATCGAGGGCATGGCCATGGGCAAATGCATCATCAGCACCACCATGGGGGCCGAAGGCATACAGTATGAAGCCGGGAAGAACATCCTGATCGCCGATACTGCCGCCGCCTTCGTGGAGCAGATCGAACGCGTGATCACCAGCCCCGGAATGGCCGATGCCATCGGCACCAACGCCTTGGAGCTGGTGATGGCCAACTACGCGAACCCCATCATCATGAAGGACCTCATCGCCTTCTACGAAAGCCTGATGGGGTCATGAAACTGCTGGTGGTCCTTTCACGCATGCCCTATCCCTTGGAAAAAGGCGATAAGCTTAGGGCCTACCACTTGGTGAAAAGGCTGGCGGAAAACAATGAAGTGTACCTGTTCTGCCTGAGCGACCGGCGCACCCGGCCCGAACACGAGGAGCATCTCCGCGAATTCTGCTCGCACCTGCAGGTGGTGCGCATACCGTGGTGGCGCATACTCCTGCGCCTGGTAACGGCACCCTTTTCGAGGCTGCCGTTCCAAGTAAGCTATTTCCATCACGGCCATGCCCAACAAGCCATCGACCAAGTCATGGCCACCTTCGGCCCGGACCACGTGCTGTGCCAGCTGGTGCGCACCACCGAATACGTGAGGCACCGCTATGGGCTGCCCAAGACATTGGACTACATGGACACCCTGAGCAAGGGCGTGGAACGAAGGGCCGGCAACGCCTTCTTCCCCTTCAAGCACCTGCTCAAGGCCGAGACCCGGCGATTGATCCGTTACGAAAACCTGATGTTCGACCTGTTCGACAACCAAGTGATCATCAGCGCCCAGGACCGCGACCTGCTCTACCATCCCGACCGCGACCGGATGGTCGTGGTGCCCAATGGCGTGGACACCGAGTACTTCCAACCACGTGTCCAGGAGAAGGAGTACGACCTGCTGTTCACCGGCAACATGAATTACCCGCCCAACATCGACAGCGCCCACTACCTGGTGCACCGGGTGCTGCCCCTGGTGCAGGCCGTGCGGCCCGAGACAACCCTGCTCATCGCCGGGGTGGACCCCGACCAGCGCGTGCGCCGACTGGCCGCACACAACGCACAAGTGACCGTGAGCGGGTGGGTGAAGGATATCCGCACCGCCTATGCCTCCGCCCACATCTTCGTGGCCCCCATGCAGATCGGCACCGGACTGCAGAACAAACTCCTGGAGGCCATGGCCATGGAGATGCCCTGTGTTACCTCCCACCTGGCCAACAACGCCATCGGCGCCACCCCGGGGGAAGCCATCCTCATCGGCCACGAACCGGAGGAATATGCCAAGCACATCCTGCACCTGCTGGACCACGCCACCGACCGCGAAAGGCTGGCACGCGAAGGCAATCGGTTCGTGCGCAACAACTTCGACTGGGACGCTGCGGCGGGCCGCCTTGGAAAGCTGATGGCGGCAACCGTGCCGCTGGCCTGACCAACCCTGCCCGGCGCCGCCGCCCCTCCTGCGTACGGCCGACGTAAATTTGCACCCATCACATGGCCATACGGCCCTTTCCCATGGAGGACAACAACCCGCAGTTTGATAGCATCGAAAGCGCCATTGCCGACATCAAGGCCGGCAAACTGGTGATCGTGGTGGATGATGAGGACCGCGAGAACGAGGGCGACTTCATCACCGCGGCGCGCAATGCCACCCCCGAGGTGGTGAACTTCATGGCCACCCATGGCCGGGGGCTGATCTGCACACCCCTTACCGAGGAACGCTGCAACGAACTGGGCCTTGAACTGATGGTGCGCGACAACACCGCGCTCCACGAAACACCGTTCACCGTGAGCATCGACCTGCGGGGCCATGGCACCACCACCGGCATCAGCGCCAGCGACCGCAGCAAAACCATCCTTTCGCTGATCGACCCCGCCACCAGGCCCTCCGACCTCGGAAGGCCGGGCCACATCTTCCCCCTGAAGGCCCGCAACGGCGGCGTGCTCCGCCGCACGGGGCATACCGAGGCCGCCGTGGACCTGGCGCGCTTGGCCGGCATGGAACCCGCCGGCGTGCTGGTGGAGATCATGAACGAGGACGGCACCATGGCACGCCTGCCCCAATTGCGGGAAGTGGCCAAACGATTCAACCTGAAACTGATCAGTATTGAAGACCTGGTGGCCTACCGCATGCGCACCGAGCGTTCCGTGGAACGCGTGGTGGAAGTGAACATGCCCACCGACTTTGGCGAGTTCAGGCTTATCGCCTACCGCCACCAGGACACCGGCGATGAGCACCTGGCCCTGGTGAAAGGAACTTGGGAGAAGGACGAGCCCGTGCTTGTGCGCGTGCACAGCAGTTGCCTTACCGGCGACATCTTCGGCAGCCGCCGCTGCGACTGCGGCCCCCAGCTGCATGCCGCCATGGAAATGGTGCAGCACGAAGGCAAGGGCGTGGTGCTGTACATGCAGCAGGAAGGGCGCGGCATCGGCCTGATGAACAAACTGAAGGCCTACAAACTGCAGGAGGAAGGCGCCGATACCGTGGAAGCCAACCTGATGCTCGGCTTCCAGATGGACGCAAGGGATTACGGTGTGGGGGCCCAGATCCTGCATGACCTGGGCATCCGCCGCATGCGCCTGCTCACCAATAACCCGCGCAAGCGCACCGGCCTGGTGGGCTATGGGCTGGAGATCGTGGAGAACGTGCCCATCCAGATCCCCTCCAACCCCTACAACCACAAGTACCTGCTTACGAAGAAGCTGAAGATGGGGCACCACCTTGACATCAAGGAGTAAGCCCGCCCCCATCAACACGATCAGGGCGCCTCTGGTGCGGGCTTGCGCTTGAACAGGCCTGCCAGCTTCCGGAAGAACTCTCCCAGGGTATCGAATTCCTCCCGATAGGCCAAGCCCGCGCCCTGCGTGGTCTGTGCCTGGTCCACCTGGTTCAGGTTGCGGTCGTTGCTTTGGCTGAAGGCCTTGAAGCGCAGCTTGCCATCCTGGGTCAGGATGTATTCGGCGGAAAAATCGCCGATCAGCGTATTGGCCCCCTGCTCCTTGCCACCCGAGCCGTAGGCCATGCCCACGTTGGTGGTCAACAGCAGCCGCTGGTTGAAGATGGCCGTGCTGACCGCCAGCTCCACCTCATCTTGGGAGATCATATCGCCCGTGCGCCAGTTCACCCCCAGGTCCAGGTTGCTGCTGAAGGAACTGAGCCAATTGCTCAACTGGTTGCTCAACAGTTCGGTGCCCGTGGCCGAGGTGGCCCCACCCAGGCCCGAGCTCTCGCCCGGCGCGCCCGCCGCATCGTTCGGCAGGAAACGGTTCAGCACGATCAGCGCAAAGACCTGCTTGTTCAGGTCGTCCGTGGTGCCCAAGGCGCTCCTCGCCTGTGTGCGCACCGACTCATCCACCGAAGGCAATTTCACGTCAAACCCGATCTCGGGGTTCATCAGGTTTTGGGACAGGTGCATGAGCACTTCCACCGGGAACCGCTTCTTGTACGCCTCCGTGCGCAAGGCCGGCGGCATCACATCGTACAGGCTGGCCCGCAAGCGGTACACCGCATCCACGTTGATGATGGCATCGAAGGGGTCGCCGTACCAGGTGATCCGCCCGCCGGGCTCCACGCCGAACCGCTTGTTCACCAGGTTGCGCAAGGTGAACAGGTAGTCGCCGTCCACCAGCTCCACATCGCCCTTCATGCTGAAATCGCCGGCCTGGGTGACCGACATGGCGATATTGCCGCTCCCCCTCCCCCGCATGATGTCGCCCACCGTGGGGTCGAAGATGAGCTCGAAGCGGGCTTCCGGGGTGACCGCCACCTTCAGGTCCAAGTGGATCCCGCTCAGGTCCACATCCTCCTCATGGTCGTGCTCTTGGCCAATGCTCGCGAAGCGCACAAAGGGGATGCCCCCCACCTCCGTGCTGCTTCCCAGCGGGAAATGGATGTCCGTGCCCTCCGCCGTGGCCGCATCCACGTTCACCTCCAGGTTGTCCGCATAGCCGCTGATGCCCAAGGAACCGGTGGCGTATGCCTTGCCGTAGTACAGTTCGTTGTTGTTGGCATCGGTGTCCAGCACCTTCAGCCCCTTCATGTCCATGCTCACGTCGAAGTTCCAGTCCTTCAGCCCGTGATGGATGATGGTGGCGTTGGCAACACCGTAGTGCCCCTCATCGTCGCGCACCTTCGCCTGGTCCACCGCGAACATCGTGGGGCGGATGAGCACGCGCTGGCTGAAGCTGTAGAAGGTGTTGAGGTAATCGATCCGCAGGCCGGCGTTCTCCAGGTCTGCATAGCCGTTGAATTCGGGAACGGCGAAGGTGCCTTTGATGGAGGCTTCGCCGGAGACCTTCCCCTGGATATTGCTGATGGCATCGGGCAAATAAGGGTTGAGGAAACGCACATCGAAACGGTCCAGCCGCAGTTGCAGGTCCAGTTCCTGCTCCTGGCCGGGGCTGATGGTCCCGGTGAAATCGAAGGCCCGCAACGAGTCGCGCTGCAATGAACCGTCCACGCGCACCAGGTCTTCGCCCTCATTGTAGGTGGCGGCAAAGCGCAGGTCGCCGACGGGCTTGTCCTCAATGGCCACGCTGTCCACGCACAGGTAGCTGATCAAATAGGGCTTGTCGTACGTGTTGAAGATGCGCCCATCGCCACTGATGGCCCCATGCACGAGCGGGCCATCGTACAGCGGCTTGAAGTTCTCGGTGCGGACCTCGAACAGCTCGAAGGCCAAGGGCAGGGAGGGGTCCTTGCTGATGATGCCTCCCAAATGGATGTATTGGTCGCCATTGTGCATCATCAGCGTATCGATGCGGACGGTGCCGGTATCGATGTAGATGCTGGCGACGCGGTCGTTATACCAGGCCCCCTGCCCCAGGTCCACGCTGCTGGGCTCCAGGTTCACCCATATCGAGGACGGGCCTTTCACCAACGCGTTCAAGCTTATCCTGCCGTTGGCACGGTCTTCCTTGGCGGCCCAGTCCGCGGCCAATCCAATTTCGTCCTGGTAGGCTTTGCCTGTGACATATACATCCTTCAGCACCAGGCTATCCTTGCGCATCTCTCCCTCGCCCTGCACGCTGAAGGCCAGCAGGTCCATGGTTTTACCCAGCACAATGTGCAGCCCGTCGGCATAGTACCCGTTGTAGCCCACGGCGGGCAACCGGGCATCCATGCCCAGGTCGAAGGTGCGGCTGCTGAAGCTGCCGCTGAATTGCGCCCCGTTGCCCATGGACAGGCCCGGCAGCAGCACGTCCAACAGGGGTTGGGCGTCCTTGATGGTGGCCTGATAGGTGAAGTCTTGCGCGTCCTGTTCGTACCGCACGGCATCCTGCAAGGAAGGGAAGATGCTGAAGACCACGCTGCGCATGGCGTCTTGCAGCAAGGTGGGATAAAAGGTGCCTTTCACCAAGGCATCGGCCATGCTGCTTTCCAGCTTCAACATGGGCATGCCTTCCTCATGCCAGGCATCCAAGGCGATGGCGCCGAAGTCCAGGTCCACCGAATCCTGGCAATAGGTCACATGATTCAGGCGCACCACCCCTTGCAGGCTGTCGGGGGCCAACCGCCCCTTGGCGCTCACCTGCAACTGCAGGTCGCTGTACCCTTCGCCGCCCAGCACGCCCAACGCCCGAAGGTCCAGCCGGTGTACGTCCGCCGAAAAGTCCACATCGGGCCAACGCCCACGCAGGTCGGCCAAGCCGTTGAAATCCAATGCCACCTTGGGGTCGTTGCAATGAAGCTCCCCATTGAACAGGTTTCTTTCCAGCTTGCCGTTGAGCACGATGTTGCGGATGGTGTAATGCTCCAGGCCCAGCTCCGGCACGGAGCCCTCGATCACCGCCACCAGGGAGGCCAGGTCGCGCCCTTGGGCAGACACCTTGGCGTCGGTGGCGATACGCCCCACGGCGGTGCTGCCCAGCACCATCCCCAGGTCAAAGCCGGTGGTGGCCAATCTTCCGTTCAGGTTGAAGACCCCGGTGACCGTATCGCGCTCGTAGGACAGGTCGCTGCGCAAGGCCCCCGCCGCGGTGCTGGCGCTGCCATAGGTGGTGAAGGAGTTGATGAAGCCCGTGAAATTTCCCCGGAAGGAGATGTCGCCCAAGCGCGACACCTCGGTAGGCAGTTTCAATTTCTCCCCGGAAGTGAAGGGCGGCACGGGCAGCCGGGCCAGGTCGGCGGGATGCAGCACCAGGCGGTCCGCATCGAGCAGGATAAACGTGTTGGAGATCTCCGGCAGGCCGGTCATTTCCACATCGCCATGGAACTCGGACCGGTCGCCGAAGCGCAGCACCAGGCGCCGCCCCTTCAACTCGTTCACTTGGCCCTGCACGGTGCCGCTGGCAAACACGGTGTAATCGATGCCCTTCAGCTCCGGGGCGAAGAGGGCCACATCGGCAAACTGGATCTGCGAACTGTCCAGCCGCGCATTCATGAAAACACGGGTGGTGAACTCCTCCAGGTCATCCAGGTCGCGCGTGCGCAGATCGATATCACCGCG
This sequence comes from Flavobacteriales bacterium, assembly GCA_035325445.1. GTDB lineage: Bacteria > Bacteroidota > Bacteroidia > Flavobacteriales_F > PHOS-HE28 > PHOS-HE28. The sequence goes on along the minus strand of DAOKZW010000015.1, from coordinate 46,928 downwards.
GATGTCGGACCCGGTCCCTTTTTCATGATGGGGGGTGGTTACCAGGTGAAGGTTGCGCACACTGACGCCGCGGTCGGCCACGCGCGCCGAGCCGCTGAATTGCCCGATGCCCAAGCCGCTCCGCTCGGTCAAGGAGACCCGCTCGAACTGGAACAGGACGGAATCACCCGCCATGAAGAAATCCTTGCCGATGATGTCGGCCGAAGGAATGTCCACATGGCTCACGTCCACCCCGTACGGAAGCTGTGCGTAGTGGTCGTCCTGGTGGCTGAAATGCAAGGCCCTGATATCGACCTGCCCGCAGCTGATGGTCCATGGGGCGGCGGGTGCGGCCTGTTCCTTGGGCGGCCCCGACAACTTATCCAGCCATTCCGTGAGGTTGGTGTGGGGGTCGTCGGCGCCCCTGGTGAGCGCAAACCGTGCCCGGTGCAATTCCAGGCGGCGTGCATGCAACCGATGCGACCTCGGGTGCACCTTCAGGCCGCGCACCCACAGTTCATCCACGGCCACCAGCGTATCCCCCTTCAGGTCGGCGATGTACACCCCATGCAGCCGGATGGGGCCGAACGGCCTCAGTTCAACGCGGTCCACGCGCAGTTCCGCCCCCAGCCCGGTGCTCAACCACACCGCCAAGCGGTGCGCCAAGGCCGTTTGCACGGCGGGTACCAGCAGCGCCACCGTTAGGCCCAGCAGCAGCAGGGCCATGGCCAACAGCACCCGGATCACCCGCCTGCTGGCGCGCCATGGCCTTACCGGCTTTGCCCGCTTCCCTTCCATTTCGCTGTTCAGATACCGGCCTCCATAGCGATCTTCGTGCCCGATCGCGGCCAAATTAACCCGCCCGTACAAGCCCCGTGCAACAGGTCATACTCGGTATTGAGAGTTCTTGTGATGAAACCGCCGCCGCCGTGCTGGTGGACGGCATCCTTCGCTCCAACGTGGTGGCCTCCCAAGAGGTGCACGCCAAATGGGGCGGCGTGGTGCCCGAATTGGCCAGCAGGGCACACCAGGAGCATATCGTGCCCGTGGTGAAGGAGGCCCTGGAAGCCGCCGGCATCAACAAGGGGGACCTTCACGCCGTGGCCTTCACCCGGGGACCCGGGCTCATCGGGGCCTTGTTGGTGGGGGCCTGCTTCGCCCGATCGATGGCCCAAGCGCTCAATATCCCCTTGCTGGCCGTGGACCACGTGCAGGCCCATGTGATGGCGCATTTCATCGAAGATGGCCAACCGAGGCCCCGGCCCGCCTTCCCGTTCCTGAACCTCACCGTCAGCGGGGGACACTCGCAACTGGTGCTGGTGCGTTCGCCGTTGGACATGGAGGTGATCGGCACCACCCTGGACGATGCCGCAGGCGAAGCCTTCGACAAGGGAGCCAAGGTGCTGGGCCTGCCCTACCCCGGCGGCCCGCTGATCGACCGCCACGCCAAGGCGGGGGACCCCGGGCGATACCCGTTGCCCAAGCCCGCCATCCCGGGGCTCGACCTGACCTTCAGCGGGATCAAGACCGCTTTCGTGGCCTTGGTCAACAGGGAGGAACACAAGGAGCCGGGCTTCAAGGAACGAGAATGCAGCAACCTCAGCGCCAGCCTCCAAGGAGCCATCGTGGACCATCTGGTGGCCAAGCTGCGACGGGCGATCAAGGAGTACCAAGTGGCCCACATCGGCATCGCCGGAGGGGTGGCGGCCAATGGCGGGCTGAGGCAGCGCCTGCTCGAACTGGGCCGGCGCGAAGGAGTGGAGGTCTTCCTGCCGCCCATGGCCTACTGTACCGACAATGCCGCCATGATCGCCATGGCCGGCAAGTACCTGCTGGAGGCCGGCCGCATCGCCCCATTGGACGTGGTGCCCCTGCCGCGCATCCACTGACCGCCCCCCTGCACGCTGCCAAGCCGCCCGGCCCCATTTATTGCGCCAGCTCTGTAACTTCGTGGCCATGCGCATGCTGCTTTACACCACGCTGCTCATGGGGGGGCTGTTCCTGGCCCATCATGCCGGGGCACAAAATGCCGCCTTGCTGATCGGGCAGGGCGACAGCCTTCTCGTGCAGAACGCCGCCAGCAAGGCCTTGGACAAGTACAACGCGGCGGTCGAGGCGGGCCATACCGCGGATGCCTATGCTGGGCGCGCCCGCGCCTGGTATGCGCTGGGCAAGTACGACAAGTTCCTGGCGGATGTAAACACGGCGCTCGAAAAGGACAGCCTGCATGGCAAGGCCAATTACCAGCGCGCCCTGTATGCCCTGCGCGCCGGCGACAACGCAGGGGCGATCCGCGCCGCCACCACGGTCCTCGACGCCGGACCGGACCCTGACCTGCGCCGCCACGCCTTGGTGGTGCGCGGTGAGGCCAGGGCCGCCAACGGGGCCACCCAGCCCGCCATCGCCGACCTCGCCGAAGGGCTGATGGGTGACACCGGGCAGGTGGATGCCATGAAAACATTGGCCCGCCTGCAAGACGCCGCCAATGACCCGGCCGCGAGCCTGGCCACCCTGGAAAAACTCTGTGAGCTGCAACCGTTGGACATCGGCAATTGGAGCAACCGCGGTTTTGAGCTCAACCGCCTCGAACGGTACGAAGAGGCCATTCAAGTGCTTGACCGGGCCCTGCAACTGGACAAGGATGAACCGGTGGTATTGAGCAACAAGGCCTACTCGCTGTTCAAGCTGGGCCGCGACACCGAGGCGCTGAGCACCGTGAACCGGAGCCTGAAGGCCGACCGGTCAAACCCTTATGCCTTGCGCACCCGCGCCTTGTTGTACTTGCGGAAAGGCGACCGCAATAAGGCCTGCAATGACCTCACCTTGGCCAAGGCCATGGGGGGCGCCCCCGAGGTGGATGCCTTGGTGAAACAGCACTGCGAGGGGATCGAGAAAAAGCGTTAAGCGAAAGCAGCACCTATCCGTAAGCACTCCACGGAATTGTGTACTATTGGCCGAGAATCGAGCAGATCAAGATGAATGTACTTTGCCCAACGGATTTCACGCAAGCGGCCGATATCGCATTGACCTACGCAGGCCAGATCGCCAAGCAGGCATCCAGCAAAGTGACCCTGTTTCACGCCATTTCCAAAAAGGATGCGGCGGAAAGCACCAAAGAACTGAAAAAGGCCCATGCCGCCAACCTCGGGCACTGGGCTGCGGCCGGCGTGAAGGTGGTGCCCGTGCTGCGGGAAGGGGCCTACATGAAGGAGGTTGTGGAAGAATCCACCAAGGACCACGCCTTGATGGTGGCCGGCACGCATGGCGTACGGGGCCTGCGGCAGGAGCTGTTGGGCTCCGACATGCTGAAACTGGTACGTACCGTGGCGATACCCACCATGGTGGTGCAACCCTATTCACCGCGCACCGTGAAGGTGGACCGGATCCTGATGCCGGTGGCCGCCCATGAAGACATCACCCCGCTGCTGGATGCCGTGTGCCTGCTGGCCAAGCCCTTCAACGCCCACGTGGAGGTGTACCAACAGCTGGTGGAAGGCCAGAGCACCAGCAACCAATTGCTGCTCAACAAGGTGAAGATGCTGGAGCGATTGGCCGACGAGGGCATCAAGCACACCGAAGTGAACGAGCCCGTTGAGAAATTCTACGAAGGCTTCGTGCTGCGGACGGTACGGTACGCCCGCAACAATGCGGTGGATTGCATCGCCATCATGGCGCATGCCAGTGGCGAGCACAAGAAGATCGCGGACAAGGAGAAGCAGGAGATGATCACCAACGAGGTGGGAATCCCCGTGCTGTGCGCGGTGTAACGGCGCAAGGGCCCGAGCCCGTAGCGAACCGCCCGGGTCACCATCCCGAAAGCCTTTACGGCCCATGGCTGCACGATATCGCCGGGTCGGCCCGTCTACATGATGAAAAGAACGGCCATGCCGGGTGCCGGACAAGGTTGCAGCCACCCGTAGCGCTGGGCAACACGCAACCCACCCAAGATCGTTCGGGCTCCTGAACGCCTGCGCCCCGCACCGGGCCAGCACCACAGCCCCGACCTGGCCATGGTGCTCAATCCCACTCCAGGTCCATCTGCTTGCCCGGCTTGCTGCCTATGATGGGCTCATCCGGCTTGTCCTCCTTGGGCACCACCTTGTGCGTGCGGCGGAATTCCTCCATGGGCGACCGTTCCAAGCCCTCCTCCTCGGGAGGGACCAGATGACCGACCTCCTCAGCGGAGATAAGCATGTTCATCTCCTCCTCCAGTTCCGGGGTCATCACGGTAAACACATCGCCCGTCAGCTGCAGGTCCTTCACCTTGTATGGCGTAAGCCTATTGCCCAACGCCTTCACCCCTTTCACAGCGATGAACTCGGATAGAACGACCTCCTCGTCGGGCCGGTCATTGCTGCGTTTGTCGAAGCTGATGGACAACCCCGTGGACGGCACCAAGGTGTGCAGCACCAACTTGCTGTCCGGGTGATCGGTGATGAAGGACACCGGGTCGCGGGCGGGTTCGGGCAAGAAACGCTTCACATTGTACTGTTGCTTCTCTCCTTCCCAATACACGGCGGCCACCGGTGCCTCGGGGTCCCACTTGACGATGGTGACGGCCTCGTCGGGGAAGTGCGTGCCCAGGGCAAATGGGAAGAACTGATAGTGGCCGGTGGAGAGGATGGCCAGGATCTTGTCCTCGCCGCTGAAGCGGCCCAGGTATCGGCCGTGGCCGGCCTCGTTGAGGCGGCGCACGGTTTCATCGAACCAGATGGGTATGGCGCCCAAGGTGCTTCCCCCGCGCTCCTTCTGCACCACCTTTTGCACCATGTTGCGGGTGAGCAGGTTGCCCTTGCTACCGCGGCCTTTCACCGCCAACGCGCCGAAGTCCACATCGAACTGGGCCTTGCGCAGGTTGGGCCGGGGCCGCAGGTTCACGCGCACCACCTCCGAGGCCCCATCGGGGTTGGCCGTGAAGTAGAGCACCTTGCTGCCCTTGGTGCCATTGGTAAGGTCGTAATCCTTGTCGCGGGTGATGCCGGTGACAGCGAAGCGTTTCATGTAGCTCGGCCCTTGTGAGCCGTCCTGGTACACCATGTGGTAGATGGTGCGTTCATCGCCCTTCTTCCAAACAGCGACATGCAGCACGCCCTTGCCGATGAATTTCTTGTCGGCCACCTTGGTCACAAGCATGGTACCATCTGCGCGGAACACGATGATGTCATCGATCTCCGAGCATTCGTCCACCTGCTCGAAACCGCGGAGGCCCCAGCCCATGAAGCCTTCCTCGCGGTCAAGGTACAGCTTGCGGTTGGCCACCGCCACGGCCGTGGCCACGATGGTGTCGAAGGCACGCAGTTCGGTCTTGCGCTCGCGGCCCGCGCCGTACTTGCGCTTCAGCTCCTTGAAGTAGTCCACGGCATAGTCCACCAGCGCGTCCAGCTTGGCCTGTACGTCGGCCAGCTGATCTTCCAACCCCTTGATGTGCTCGTCGGCCTTGAAGCTGTCGTACTTGCTGATGCGCTTGATCTTGATCTCGGTGAGCCGCACAATGTCCTCTTCGGTGACCGCCCGGCGCAGGTGCTTCACATGGGGTTTCAGTCCCTTGTCGATGAACTCGATCACCTGCTCCCAGGTCTCGGCCTCCTCGATCTTGCGGTATACCTTCTTCTCGATGAAGATGCGTTCGAGGGAGGCGAAGTGCCATTGCTCCTGCAACTCGGCCTTCTTGATCTGCAGTTCCAGCTCCAGCAGGCGCAGCGTGTTCTGCGTGCTGATCTTCAGCAGCTCGTTCACGCCCACGAAGCGGGGCTTGTCGTTCTCGATCACCACGGCGTTGGGCGCGATGCTCAGCTCGCAGTCGGTGAAGGCAAAAAGTGCGTCGATGGTGTTGTCCGGCGAAACGCCGCTGGCCAGGTGGATCACGATCTCCGCGTTGGCCGCCGTATTGTCCTCGATGTGGCGCACCTTGATCTTGCCTTTGTCGTTGGCCTTGATGATGCTCTCGATCAGGCTGGCCGTGGTGGTGCCGAAGGGAATCTCGGAGATCACCAGCGTCTTGTTGTCCTCCTTTCGGATGCGCGCCCGGCAACGGATGCGGCCACCGCGCCGCCCTTCGTCATAATTGTCGGCATCGGCCAGGCCGCCTGTGGGGAAGTCCGGCAGCAGCTTGGGGTTCTTGCCGCGCAGCACGGCGATGCTGGCGTCGATCAGCTCGTTGAAGTTGTGCGGCAGCACCTTGCAGCTCAGGCCCACGGCGATGCCCTCGCCGCCCTGCGCCAGCAGCAGCGGGAACTTCACCGGCAGGAACACCGGCTCCTTGTTGCGCCCGTCGTAGCTGCTCTGCCATTCGGTGGTCTTCGGGTTGAACACCACGTCCAAGGCGAACTTGCTGAGGCGCGCCTCGATGTAGCGGGGCGCGGCGGCGCTGTCGCCGGTGAGGGTGTTGCCCCAGTTGCCCTGGGTGTCGATCAGCAGGTCCTTCTGCCCCAACTGCACCAGCGCGTCGCCGATGCTGGCGTCGCCGTGCGGGTGGTACTGCATGGTGTGGCCGATGATGTTGGCCACCTTGTTGTAGCGGCCGTCGTCCAGCACCTTCATGCTGTGGAGGATGCGGCGTTGCACGGGCTTCAGGCCGTCGTACAGCGCGGGCACGGCGCGTTCCAGGATCACGTAGCTGGCGTAGTCCAGGAACCATTCGCGGTACATGCCGCTCACGCTGAAGCTGCCCGCCTGGCCTGAGGCGGGCACGCCGCCGGGGGCGGCATTGCCGTTCAAGGACGCATCCTCCGCGTCTTCGTTCAATTGTTCTTCCGGTTCGTCACTCATGGTCGTCCCGCTGTCGGCGGAATGGGATGGTCAGGAAATCCTCACAATGCATTCCGGTCATTTGAACGGGTTGAGCCGAAGACCTCCCATTTTCCTTGGTTGGTATATTCCATGTGGAATGATTTGAGGCGAATCAAGCCGTAAAAGTAGCCACCGACATGTTCCGCGGAGTTCCATCCTCACTCCCGCAGGTTATTCCACCGCAGAGCCCCCTGCGGCCAGCAGAGATCCATGCAATTTCAGGTGGACGTATGGAGCGTTTTCCAAGTGATGCTTGATCGCCGCTCGGCGGCGTTCAAGTGACTGGCCTCCGCCATCGCCCCCTTCTCCGTGAGGAATTCCACTTCACCATATATCCGCTTGGCCCGCAGGGCTATCGGGTCTTGCACGCCCTTTGGGCGTGTGGCTTTCTGAACGGGAACCACGGATTCACACGGATTCACACGGATGGGACTGTCCCATGGAATGTTTGGCCTAATCACCGGGGTTGGCCGTACCATCGGCCTTTATCCGTGTCCACCCGTGTGAATCCGTGGTTTCAGGCATTCTGTCAGATGCGCCGTCAGGCGCATGAATAAGACCCGATAGCCCTGGCTTGGCCCGCACCCTTTCGCGGGAATCGTTCTATATTCGTCATCCCCAAACTCATCAGGACCATGTCAGCCCCAAGACCCTCGGACATCTTCAAATTGGCCACGGTACGCGCACCCCGCAAGCCCACGGCGGCCAGCACCGTCCTGCATACCGTTCCGTATGCCTCGGAGAGCACCCTCCACCAAACGTTGGCCACGCAGCGGACGGGGGCGAACGCCCGAGCCACCATGAAGGCCACCGCTACTACGTACAAGGGCACAGGTGCCTACATCGCCACCGTGGACGGCCTGTATGCGCTTTTCCCGGGCTTCCAATTGGTGGACGACTATCTGCGGACCGAGCAGAAGGATGCCGTGAAGGCCGACCTGAAGACCCTCGTTGAAGGACCAAGCGTGCTGAACAAGACAGCCGCCGCGTACATCGGCGCAGCTGGCTACGGGGCGCTCAAGTCCAAGATATGGGACAACCTGATGGCGCAATGCATCCTCGGGGAGAGCGCGGCATTGCGGACGGAACTTACGCGCATCCTGCGGCTGCTGAACATCATTGAGCGCATCGCCGCGAATGACCCGGCGCTGAACACCGGCGCGGGCATCTTCGGCCTGTACATGGCCACGGTGCTGGTGCCCGGCGATGTATTCCCGTTGCCGGACGTCCCATTGCCAACGGAACCGGAAACGAGGCCCCTGCCAACGGACCCTACTGCGGGCCTTCAGGCCGAACTGGATGACTTGCGGTATGCGTATGCGAACGTCAAGATGGCGTTCGATCAACAAGTGTATGAGTACAAGCAGAAGAAGTATCCGCCGCGCAAGGAAGATGATCCCGATGATTCAAAGCAGCCCAATGTCATCGGGCATGATCCCTTGGCATTGGACCCTGCCCGGGCCGCCGGGTTGGACCAGAAGACCCGGGATACCCTGGACAAATACGGCATTCGGACGGGCTTTGTGTACATGCCCCGCATGGAAGAAGTGTTTGGCGGCGAGATACGGCGAACGGGCAGGTTGGTGAATGCCAATAAGGGGAAAACCATGGTGGCCCGGGTGGACAGCTCATTGATCATGATGGGCAACGAGTGCGTGAACGCCACCTTGGAAGCCCCCTGCAAGCCGTACGTATTTGCACCATGGCCGGGTGGTGCGGGCCACATCAGGCCCATCGGCATCGCCGACCTGAAAGTAGTGCGTTCCCAGCTATACAAGTACGAACAGGGCGAGGTGGCCCACGTGGAGAACATCCTGCGCGGGGAAAAACGGACGCGCTCCTTCCGGGACCTGTACCGCCAGGAAAGCACGCTGGAAGAGGAACAGGAAACCACCAAGGAGAACGAGCACGAAAGCCAGACCACTGAACGGTTCGAGCTGCAGCAGGAGGCCAATAACGTGGTGCAGCAGGACCAGGCCAACCAGGTCGGTGTCTCCGCCTCCATTTCATACGGGCCCATGGGCTCCGGCACGCTCAGCGCGGGCACCAGCAGCAGCACCAGCCAGATGCAGGCCACGACACAGGCCACCGATTATGCCAAGGAAGTGATGGAGCGGGCCTTGCAACGCGTGGTGGAACGTACGCGCACCCGGCGTTCGGTCACCACCATCGTGGAGAACGAGGAGACCACCGAACATAGCTTTGACAATACCGCTTTGGGCGCGGGAGGCACAGAGAACATTGCCGGGGTGTACCGATGGCTGGACAAGATCTACTACAACCAAGTGGTGAACTATGGCAGGCGGATGATGTTCGAGTTCATCGTGCCTGAACCGGCGGCGTTCTACTTGTTCAGCAAGCTGGCCAAGGCGAGAAGCGACGAGGCCAAGGAAGTGCCTCCCCCCTTCGCCATCACTTCCTTTGAGGAGATCACCCCGGAGACCTACGATGAATATGCCGTCCTCTACGGCGCCACCGGCACCAAGCCGCCCCCGCAGGGCATTGTATCGGTGCAGGCTACCAAAGGGCATGACTATGTAGGCAGCGGCGATGTGACGTGGACCACTTGGACCACGCAACTGACCGTGCCGGACGGCTATACCGTGGCCAGCGCACGGGTGTCCATCCTGTTGAGCGGCGGGAGCGACTATTACATCACCGTGTGCGTGGGCACCTCGGCACCCGTTACTCGCTACCATTCAGAAGTGGTGGACATCACGGACATCCCCGCCGTGGCAGGCGGGGATGTGCCGGTGAACATGCGCTGCCACAGCGACCACTTCGCGCTGGCCGTGGAATTGTTCTGCACCCCCTCCGCCCAAACGTTCCAGCAGTGGCAGATCGACACTTACGCCGCGCTGAAGACGGCCTACGACCAAAAGGTGAACGACTACAACCGCTGGCTTAACCAGCAGGCATATCTGACTTCTCAATACGGCACCAACCCCGACCAGAACCGGCAGACGGAGCGCAAGGAACTCAAGAAGCACTGCATCGAGTTCATCAGCGGCCAGCGCTTCGAAAGCTTCGATGCCCTGCGCAACAACGTGGCCCCGTACGGCTACCCGGAGTTCTCCTTCAGCGAGGCCGCCGCGGAAGGCCGCTACATCCAGTTCTTCGAGCAAGGCTTCGAGTGGGAGCAGATGACCTACTGGTTCTATCCGTACTACTGGGCCCGCAAGAAGGAATGGGTGAACATCCTGAAGCGCGATGAGAACGACCCGCTCTTCATGAACTTCCTGCAGGCCGGGGCCGCCCGTGTGCTGGTGCCCGTACGGCCCGGTTATGAAAAGGCCATCCTGCACTACCTCAACACCGGCGGCGAGATCTGGAACGGTGAGGACGTGCCCGCGCCAAACGATCCGCTCTACGTGAGCATCATTGACGAGATCCAAGAAGCCAATGGCGACTTCGAGGGCGGCACGGAGGAAGGTGAACCGTGGCTGAGCAAGGTGCCCACCAGCTTGGTGTATCTTGAACACCAAGGTTCGCCGAGCGATCTGCCGGACTATAGTGCGGACTTGCCGTTGTAAGGGCTGCTTGAGTTTTCAATTTCCCCACACACGTGATGGCCGAGCTTTATGTTCCCATAAGGGGTGAGAGTCCTCCAAAGCCGCAGTTCGTGTTCACGCGTGGATACAAGGCGTTCATCGAATTGATCAAGGAGGCTGAACAGATATTTGTCGAGAACAAGATTGAAGACACGACCGAACACATCCACATCGTGCGTGGCTTATTCTACGGCACCACTTGGAGCGTGGACTATGACGATCGGAAGAGCGACAAGCGCAACACCGCTTTCAACATCTATACATACAGTTCTGAGCCCATTGATCCACGGCCGCTTTTGGGCACCACATTGTTCAACGAACTCCGCCAGTGTGCAGAAGTGCACGATACGCCAACCGACCGCTTCGATTTTGGTCATTGCATTATCGGTCTTGATGCCCGTAATTCATTCATGTCCCGGAATTCTGCTTGGCCCGGACATGGCGGAGGGACTGGTTTCGAAGTATGCACTTGGTTAGGCGATCTGGGCGGTGGAGCGAGCATGCTCGCCATGAAACGCGCTGCGGGCGATCCGACCCATAGGGCGATCAAAATGTTCCCGAGAAACGGGCATAGCTATGGGTCATGGGTGAACATCGAAGGCGACGCTGCGGCGTATCTGGTAGCCAGTGCTGTTGGTGGTGCGGAAGGAGCTAAATCGCTGGACTTGGATCCGGACAAGAGGTTGAGCAGTGTATTGGAAGAATATCTCCTGAACTCGAACGAGAACAACTTCAAAGTAGAAAGGGCGAAGCAGATGTTGCTCGCACTAGGCTGCGAGTTTGATCAGACCGGCAGTATCACCAATGAGAAGGACGTTCGGCTGATCGTCGCCAACAAGATTTTTGAATTCGCTGACCTCTATATGGTGCAATGGTTCTATGGCGAGAACAAGCTGGATGTCGATCGTGCTTTGAACGCGTCAAAGCACTTCCTGCCTGCGGCCATTGAAGTGACATCGATCTTCTTCCAAATGCTGAAGCTTTGCATGGGAACTCCGGGCTTGCCACTTACACCGGTAGGTATCGACCCAGACCCACAACCACCTACCAAGCCATTGCTGAAATATGTAGCGATGAAGAAGGCGGAAGAGAAGCTCATGGAGTACATCGACGAGGTGAAGGATCGCATTGATCGGCTTTGGCGATGAAAGACTTCAGGTCGCCGTTGAAATTGGTGGTCATCACCAGTACCCTGAATGTGTTAGGCAATGTTGGGTTCTGGATTGGCGCGGTTATTTACGGCTATTCGCATTCCGATGGCGCGGCGACGGTCATGACCATGAAGGGCTATATGTATATCGGCTATCTGCTTCTTGGGGTAAATACTCTTGCACTGCTCGTTGCTCTATTCCGAGCATTGCACTCGCGCAAATGGGCATGGATCATCAGTTTAATGATTCTTTTAGCGGCCCTTGCATATGAGGCTGTTCTTGCATGGATGTTCTACGGTATAGCGTTCATGAGGCCTTAGCACGTCGAAGGTTCCCATTGCTGAGGTCACAGAATGTTGCCCGATAAAGGAGATAATCATCCGACGCGAAGCACCGCAGGCAGTGGCACAATGTTGAAATACGTCGCAATGAAGCAGGCAGAGGAAAATCTCAAGGACTTCATCGACGAGTTGAAGAATCGAATTGACAGACTTGGACGATGAAGGAGTTCAAGTCTTCTACGAAACTTGTTATCATGAGGTGGTCGGCTTTCTCCTCCCGCAGGGTCTTCCGCATCGCATGCCGGAGCCTTGCGAAGGCCGCCGCGGAATCTGCGGTTTCCTGACTCCCGCCCCGTACATTCACCGCGATGGCCGTCCGCACCCAGCAACGAACCGATGGTGCCACGTTCTTCTGCACCTTCCATGCCTGAAGCACAACCGCCAAATACCTCAAATCATGAAAACCCCGCTCACACGCACCATGCTCTTCGCCGCCCTCGGGCTGGCCATCGCCTTCACCGCTTGCAAGAAGGATGATGACGAGCCCAGCTCCCCTTCGGGAGGCCAGACCACCCCGCCCACGGATCCCCGCACGGCCTACACCGGCACGTGGCTGGTCACGGATTCGCTCTGGTTGGACGGCATGCCGTACGACCCGCCCTTCGAGACCTACGTGCTCAGCATCACCACGGGCGGCACGGTTTCGGACACGCTGTGGTTCAACAACCTATGGAATGACGGCACGGGATACTACGCCATTCTCGCCAACAACTTCTTCGCCTTCCCCTCGCAGAACGTGAGCGGCCCGTACAACGTGAGCGGCAACGGCACCTTCAGCGGCACGCACCTCTTCTACCAGACCAGCGGGGATGTGTACGTACACCACGGGTACGGGGAAAAACAGTGAAGGTGCCTGGACCGCAGGGGCCCGAGGCGGAGACCCTGCGGGAGGAAAGAGGCGCCCTGCGGAAATTCATGGTTCGGCCACCGTGCAATACCGCCACGCCTTCGTCAGCGAGAATTGCACCTTCAGTTGGTAGTCGAAGCAATAGGACGTGCCCGGCACCACGTGGTGGTACGGTCGTTCCTCGGGCGTGGGCAGCTCGCTGCCGTAATCAAACACCTCGCCCGTGTTCACCAGGGTGACGTACAGCTTCCAGTCCGTGCCGGGCGGAAGCAGGTCCGTGCGCACCTGCACCGTTTGCTCCACCACGGTGTCCGTGGGCATGCCGCCCTGGTACACGATGCGCGTGGTGTCCGACACCAATTCGATCAGTGCCGGGCCGGTGTAGTCCGGGTCCAGCGGGTTGGTGGTGAGCGCGGCGGGATCGAGGTCGTCCTTCAGGCAGGCGGAAAGGCCAAGCACCATGGGCAGCATGAAAAGCAGGGCGCGTTTCATCGGGCAAAATTCCAGGTGAGGCCGCCCGCCCATTGGCCGCCGTCCGGGCCGGGCGTCCAGCTCAATCCCTCAAAGCGCAGCTTCTCGGCATCCTTGAAGACCGGTTTGGGATCTTTCGCCGTGCGCCAGTAGAGGTATGCCGTGGCGCCGGCGCAGAGCGCGGTAATGCCGGCGGCCACGCCGAACCGGCTCCTTGCCCGGGCCAAATCGTCCTTGTGCGCGGGCATGGTCTGCTGCTTCAGCACGGTGATGGCGTGGGGGGCGCCGGCCGCCTCGTACGCGGCCCGGTCCTGGTCCAATTGGTCGTGGGCCTTTTTCAGGTGCGCGTAGCTGGCCACCGTCCATGCCAGCGATAGCGCCGTGGCCGCCGCCGGCACCAGGCGCTGCATGCGCCGGGCCTTGGTCCAATTCCCCAGGTCGCGCTGATAGACCAGGTATTCCGTGGAGAAGGGCAGCCGCAATTGCAGCAGGCTTTGCTGCCCGTTGGTGATGGTGAGCGTGGTGTCCACGATGCGGCGCTCGGGGGCCCAGATGCTCAGGTGGTGGCTGCCCTCCAGCAATTCAATCTCCGCTTGGCGCAGTGTGAACTGGTGGTCGAGGCGGAAGACAAAGCTGTTCGCGGGATCGATCTGCAGGCGCAGCTTCCCGGTGCCCTGGGCCAGGGCGCATTGCGCCGCCAAGGCCAACCCCAGGACCGTGCCGCAGCGCTTCCACATGCTCAGGCCTCCACTTCGTTTTCCTCCAGTTTCCGCGCGATGGCCCGCACGCTGGCGGCGGCGGCCTCTTCGGCGCTTTCTTCCGCCAGGTCCTTTTCCACCTTCAGGTTGCCGATGATGAAATCCTGCCGGCTGGGCGTGTTCTTGCCCATGTAGAAGCCCAGCAGGTCGCCCACCTTGGCGTCCTTGGTGATCATCACGGGCTCCAAGCGGATGTCCGGCCCGATGAAGTGCTTGAACTCGTCGGGGCTGATCTCGCCCAAGCCCTTGAAGCGGGTGATCTCGGCGCCCTTGCCCAGCTTGGCGATGGCGCGCTGCCGCTCCTCGTCGCTGTAGCAGTAGATGGTTTCCTTCTTGTTGCGCACGCGGAAGAGCGGCGTTTGGAGGATGTAGAGGTGGTCGTTCTTCACCAGGTCGGGGAAGAACTGGAGGAAGAAGGTCATCAGCAGCAGGCGGATGTGCATGCCGTCCACGTCGGCATCGGTGGCGATGACGATCTTGTTGTAGCGCAGGCCGTCCATGCCGTCCTCGATGTCCAGCGCGGCTTGGATGAGGTTGAACTCCTCGTTCTCGTACACCACCTTCTTGGTGAGGCCGTAGCTGTTGAGGGGCTTGCCCTTGAGGCTGAACACGGCCTGGGTGTTCACGTCGCGGCTTTTGGTGATGCTGCCGCTGGCGCTGTCGCCCTCGGTGATGAACAGGGTGCTCTCTTCGCGCCGGTCGTCTTTCTTGGGTGCATCGCTGAGGTGGATGCGGCAGTCGCGCAGCTTGCGGTTGTGCAGGCTGGCCTTCTTGGCACGCTCGCGGGCTAGCTTGCGGATGCCGCTGAGCTCCTTGCGTTCGCGCTCGTTCTGCAGGATGCGCGCCTGCAACACCTCGGCCACCGCCGGGTTCTTGTGCAGGAAGTTGTCCAGTTCGCGGCCCAGGAAGTCGCCCACGAAGCTGCGCATGCTCTGTCCGCCGGGCTCCACTTCCAGGCTGCCGAGCTTGGTCTTGGTCTGGCTCTCGAACACCGGCTCCACCACCTTCACGCTGATGGCGGCCACGATGCCCGTGCGGCAGTCGCCGGCCTCCCAGTCCTTCTTGAAGAATTCCTTGATGGTCTTGGCCACGGCCTCGCGGAAGGCCCCTTTCTTCCTCCCGCAGGGTCTTCCGCCTCGGAGACCCTGCGGCACCAACTTTTCAGTATTTTCACCATCATGTCCGTTCGCACACTTCAGCGCATGGATGGTGCTACGTTCTACTGCACGTTCACCTGCTGGCAGTGGCTGCCCCTCATCGAGCGCTCAAACGCCTACGGGCACATTTACGATTGGATGCACATAGCAAGGTCGAAGGGGGTTCGCATCTTGGGGTACGTAATCATGCCGAACCATGCGCACATGGTCATTCATGCACCGGCGGGCTTGTCCGTCAACGCGTTGCTGGCCAATGCAAAGCGGTTCCTGGCTTATGAGATCCGCAAGCGGTTGATTACTTCCGGAGAGCATGGGATGCTTGCCAGACTCCGGGCCGCCGTTCGCGCCTGCGATGCGGCCCGTGGCCAGTTGTATCGCGTCTTCATGCCTTCGTCTGACATCCGTGAATGCTTTGATGAGGCCATGATCCAACAGAAGCTGGATTACATCCACGCCAACCCGGTAAAGGGGAAGTGGCAACTGGCAGAGAACTTTCTTGATTACCCGCATTCCAGTGCGGGCTATTACGAGCGGGGTGACGTTTCACCAGCACCTGTGCAACACTACCAATCGGCCTTGCGGGATGACCAGTGAGATCAAGTTGAGCACGTTGGTCGCAGGGTCCCGAGGCGGAGACCCTGCGGGAGGACCAAGAGACCTACGTGCTCAGCATCACCACGGGCGGCACGGCCTCGGACACGCTGTGGTTCAACAACCTATGGAATGACGGCACGGGATACTACGCCATTCTCGCCAACAACTTCTTCGCCTTCCCCTCGCAGAACGTGAGCGGCCCGTACAACGTGAGCGGCAACGGCACCTTCAGCGGCACGCACCTCTTCTACCAGACCAGCGGGGATGTGTACGTACACCACGGGTACGGGGAAAAACAGTGAAGGTGCCTGGACCGCAGGGTCCCGAGGCGGAGACCCTGCGGGAGGAAAGAGTTGCTCAAGGCGCCATGCGGAAATTCATGGCTCCGCCACCGTGCAATACCGCCACGCCTTCGTCAGCGAGAATTGCACTTTCAGTTGGTAGTCGAAGCAATAGGACGTGCCCGGCACCACGTGGTGATAGGGCCGGTCCTCGGGTATCGGGGTCTCGCTGGAGTAATCGAACACTTCGCCGGTGTTCACCAGGGTGGCGTAGAGTTTCCAGTCGGTACCGGGCGGCAGCAGGTCCGTGCGCACCTGCACCACCTGCTCCACCACGGTGTCCACGGGTGCGCCGCCGGTGTACACGATGCGCGTGGTGTCCGAGACCAACTCGATCAGTGCCGGGCCGGTGTAGTCCGGGTCCAGCGGGTTGGTGGTGAGCGCAGTGGGATCAAGGTCGTCCTTCAGGCAGGCGGAAAGGCCCAGCACCATGGGCAGCATGAAAAGCAGGGCGCGTCTCATCGGGCGAAATTCCAGGTGAGGCCGCCCGTCCACTGTCCGCCGTGGTCACCCGGCGCCCAGCTCAATCCCTCGAAGCGCAATTTCTCTTTGTCCTCAAAAACCGGCTTGGGCCTGTGGGCAGAGCGCAGGTAGAGCCAGGCCGTGGCCCCGGCGCAGAGCACGGCAACGCCCGCCGCCACTCGGAATTGACCGCGCGCCTTGGCGAATTCGTCCTTGTGAGCGGGTATGTCCTGCTCCTTCAGCACGGTGACCGCTTGCGGCGAGCCCGCCTCCCCGTAGGCCGTTCGGTCCTCGTCCAACCGATCGTGCGCTTTCTTCATCCCGCCGTAGGCCAAGGCAGTCCAAAGCAAAACGCCGCCGGTAGCGACAGCGGGCACCAGGCGCACAAGGCGGCGCTCCTTGGTCCACGCATCCAGGTCACGCTGGTACACCAAGTACTCCGTGCTGTAGGGCAGCCGCAGGGTAAATTCAGTGGTCTTGCCCGGGATGATGGTGAGCGTGGTGTCCACCAGGCGGCGCTGCGGGGCCCAGAAGCTGAAGTGGTGGGCACCCTCCATGAGCTCGATCTCGGGGCGGGACAAGGAAAATTGGTGGTCGAGGCGGTAGGTGGCATCGGCGGGATCCAGCCTCAGGCGTAGCGTGCCGGTGCGCTGGGCACCTGCGGCCATGGCCTGGGCGGCCAGCAGCAACAGGATGATGCCCCGGCCCGTCATGGTCATGCTTCTACTTCGTTCTCCTCCAATTTCCGCGCAATGGCCCGCACGCTGGCCGCTGCGGCCTCCCCGGCGCTTTCCTGCACCAGGTCCTTCTCCACCTTGAGGTTGCCGATGATGAAATCCTGCCGGCTGGGCGTGTTCTTGCCCATGTAGAAGCCCAGCAGGTCGCCCACCTTGGCATCCTTGGTGATCATCACCGGTTCCAGGCGGATGTCCGGCCCGATGAAGTGCTTGAACTCGTCGGGGCTGATCTCACCCAGGCCTTTGAAGCGCGTGATCTCCGCGCTCTTGCCCAGCTTGGCGATGGCGCGCTGCCGCTCCTCGTCGCTGTAGCAGTAGAGTGTCTCCTTCTTGTTGCGCACGCGGAACAGCGGCGTTTGCAGGATGTAGAGGTGGTCGTTCTTCACCAGGTCGGGGAAGAATTGGAGGAAGAAGGTCATCAGCAGCAGGCGGATGTGCATGCCGTCCACGTCGGCATCGGTGGCGATGACGATCTTGTTGTAGCGCAGGCCGTCCATGCCGTCCTCGATGTCCAGCGCGGCTTGGATGAGGTTGAACTCCTCGTTCTCGTACACCACCTTCTTGGTGAGGCCGTAGCTGTTGAGGGGCTTGCCCTTGAGGCTGAACACGGCCTGGGTGTTCACGTCGCGGCTTTTGGTGATGCTGCCGCTGGCGCTGTCGCCCTCGGTGATGAACAGGGTGCTCTCTTCGCGCCGGTCGTCTTTCTTGGGTGCATCGCTGAGGTGGATGCGGCAGTCGCGCAGCTTGCGGTTGTGCAGGCTGGCCTTCTTGGCACGCTCGCGGGCTAGCTTGCGGATGCCGCTGAGCTCCTTGCGTTCGCGCTCGTTCTGCAGGATGCGCGCCTGCAACACCTCGGCCACCGCCGGGTTCTTGTGCAGGAAGTTGTCCAGTTCGCGGCCCAGGAAGTCGCCCACGAAGCTGCGCATGCTCTGCCCGCCGGGCTCCACCTCCAGGCTGCCCAGCTTGGTCTTGGTCTGGCTCTCGAACACGGGCTCCACCACCTTCACGCTGATGGCGGCCACGATGCCCGTGCGGCAATCGCCCGCTTCCCAGTCCTTCTTGAAGAATTCCTTGATGGTCTTCGCCACGGCCTCGCGGAAGGCACCCTGGTGCGTGCCGCCCTGCGTGGTGTGCTGGCCGTTCACGAAGCTGTAGTATTCCTCGCCATAGTGGTTGGCGTGGGTGATGGCCACCTCGATGTCGTCGCCCCGCAGGTGGATGATGGGATACAGCGGCTCGCCGTCCATCTTGGTCTCCAGCAGGTCCAAAAGGCCGTTCTTGCTCTGGAAGCGCTTGCCGTTGTACACGATGGTAAGGCCCGTGTTCAGGTAGCAGTAGTTCCACAGCAGGCGCTCGATGTGCTGCTCGCGGAACTGGAACTGGCGGAACATTTGCTCATCCGGCTCGAAGGTGACGCGTGTGCCGTTGGCCTCCTCGCTTTTCACCAGTTTCTCATCCTTGCGCAGCACGCCGCGATCGAACTCGGCGCGCTTGAGCTGTCCGTCCCTTACGCTCTCGATCTTGAAGTAGGTGCTCAGGGCGTTCACCGCCTTGGTACCCACGCCGTTCAGGCCCACGCTCTTCTTGAAGGCCTTGCTGTCGTACTTGGCGCCGGTGTTGATCTTGCTCACCACGTCGATCACCTTGCCCAAGGGCACGCCCCGCCCGTAGTCGCGCACTTCCACGCGCGGGCCCTCGATGGTGACCTCCACCTTCTTGCCGTGGCCCATCACGAATTCGTCGATGCAGTTGTCCAGCACCTCCTTCAGCAGGATGTAGATGCCGTCGTCGTAGCTGCTGCCATCGCCCAGCTTGCCGATGTACATGCCCGGCCGCAGCCGGATGTGTTCCTTCCAGTCAAGCGACCGGATATGCTCTTCGCCGTAGTTCGTCGTCTCGCTCATCAATTCCATGGAACCCCAACAACGATGGGGGTTTTCACGCGGTGGCCCAAAGGTAATCCGCACGGGGCGCGGGGCTTCAGTCGGCAAAAGGCCGCGTTATCAACGATCAGGGGCAGGTTTTCAACAGGGCATGCCTCCCAACGGCTCCCTTCTTCACCGCACGGGACTGGCGTGTACCCCACCATGGCCGGACAGTATTCGATACGTCCTGCACGCCTGCCCCGTACGGATCCGGAGGAAACGTATCGGGGCGCCGGCATCAGGCCGCAGTTCCGCGCCTTGGCCCGCCGCGATCGTTCCGCGCCCCACCGTCCGCCCCAACGGGTCAATCAGTTCCCACTCGCCACCGGCCGGGATGCTGATGGCCAGCACCCCCCCTTGCGGCACCACGCTGATGCCCGTCGCGGGCACCACGGCCACCACCGGGGACAAGGTGCTGGCGCCGTTGGTATCCGTTTGCCGCAGCCGGTAGTAGCCCACCATGCCCTGCAAGGGGTGCTCGTCGCGCCAGGCATAATGCAGCATGGCTATGGAATTGCCCGCACCGGGGATCGTGCCCAAAGACTGAAAGGAACGGCCATCGCTGCTTCGCTCCACGGTGAAGAAGGCGTTGTCCTCCTCGGAGGCCGTGGTCCACTGGGTGAGAATGGCGGAACCTTCGGGCACGGCGGTGAAGGACACCAGCCTGATGGGGAGGGTGCTGCTGCACCGCAGGGCCGCGATGAAGGCCGCGTTGGCCGCACCGTTGGGGGCTCCGGGGCTTTCGTTCCCCGCCACCGTGGCGCTGATGAAATCGGCAGGCTGGCGCGGGTCGGCGCCGTCGAAGAAGATGACCCGCCCCGTATGGGCCAAGGTGCTGATGCGCAACAGGTCGAGCCCGCCGTTGTTCATATTGTTGGCATTGCTGCCATAACTGATCCCATGGAAATAGGTGCCGTCGGGCCGGCGCACCTGCATGGCATCCCCCTCGTTGCGCAGGGAGATGTAGTTCCAGTTGCCCGCACCGAAGGTGCAGGTGGTGCCGTAGCTGGAAGTGGATGAGGGATTGGGCAGGGTGCCGCAGCCTTGCAACAGGGGGTTGTTGGCCGCGAGCACGTACACACTGTCGTTCGGTGCCGTGTCCGAGGGGTCGTCGGGGGGCAGCAGCACGTTGGGGTCGGCGTTGTTGTAAATGACGATGAGGGCCCCCGAGGGCACGGCCGCCCACTGGGCCGCTTGGCTGAAGCGCAGGTGGCCGGCCGCCGTGCCTGTCCCGGCCAAGGCGTTGCCGAAGGCGTTGAACAGCACCCCGTTGTTGTCGTCCACCTTCCAGCCGCGCAGGTCCACGGTGCTGCATGGCGGGCCGCACACCAGCAGTTCCACGTATTCCTTGGCCCCGGCAGGACCGTTGCTGACCTCGTTCACCAAGGGGCCCATGCAGTCGGGCACATAAGGCACGCTCAGCTGGATGTCGTCCACGGCAAAGCTGGGATCGGCCCCGCTGCCATCGTTGTTGTTCACCCAGCGGAAACCGATGCGCACGTTCGGGTTGTTGTCCGCCGAGGCCGGCAGGGCCACGCTATAGGCCGTCCAGATACCTTGGCCACCACAGCCCTTCGGTGTCTTGCCCATGTCTGCCAGTTGGCTCCAGGTGGCACCGTTGTAATACCAAAGCGTGGCATTGTCGCTCGCCCCCTGTCCGCCTTCCATGTACTTGAAGGAGACGGTGATGGAACTACGTCCGGTCAAGTTGATCATCGGCGACTCCACCCGCTGGTCGGTCTGGGATGAGTTGCACGAACAACAGAAGGAACACAAGGACGGCGGGCAACTGGCATCGTAGGCGGCGCCGCAATCACCGGCAGGGCAGAAGAAGCAGCCATTGGGCGATACGCAGCCGATGTCGTTGGCCACATGCAGCGTCCGGTTGCCGCTCCCCGCGCAGCCCGAACCGCAGGCGCCCACGGCATTCCCATTCTCGGCGCAACTGATGAACCACCGGTTGGCACAGGCGCCGTTCGTGCCGGTATTGGTCACCGTCCATGCGCCGTTGGGGCCGGTGGTATAGGCCGTGGCGTAGCAACCGGAGCTGCATCCATTCTCAAACTCCTCCGCCCAGACCACAAGCTGCGCCTTCCCCACCAAGCTGGTGACGGCCAGTGCCAAACCGATGACATGCCGTGTGCCCATGTCCCGTACAAGATAGGACGTGTTCCGGGCCGGTGCGTTGCTTGCCTCCAATGACCGGGCGAGGGTGATCTGGCCAAGATCCCCGGGACCGATCTACTTCAGTCCCCGCTTCTCCAGCAGCGGCCCCACTTGGGCATCGCGGCCACGGAAATCGCGGTAGAGCACATCGGCGGGCTTGCTGCCACCCATGGAGAGCACGGTCTGCTCAAAGTGGTCGCCGTTGGTACGGGTCATGCCTCCGTGTTCCTTGAACCATTGGAAGGCGTCGGCCTCCAGCACCTCGGCCCACATGTAGGCGTAGTAGCCTGCTGCATAGCCCCCGCCCCATATATGGCTGAAGTAGCCCGTGCGGTAACGCGGCAGCACCATGGGCAGGTCCAGTCCGTAATTGGCCAGGGCCGCCTTCTCGAACTTCTCCGGGTCCTGCAACGGGGCCTCGGCCGGTAGCATGTGCCATTGCAGGTCCAACAGGGCCGCCGCCAGGTATTCCGTGGTCATGAAGCCTTGATTGAACTGGCTGGATTTCTTGATCTTGTCCACCAGTTCCTTCGGCATGGCCTCGCCCGTCTTCCAGTGCTTGGCATAGTTGGTGAACACCGTGGTCTCCATGGCCCAGTTCTCGTTGAACTGGCTGGGCAGTTCAACGAAGTCACGCGGCACGTTGGTGCCGGAGAAGTAAGGATACTTCTGATGGCTCAGCAGGCCGTGCAGGGCATGGCCGAACTCGTGGAAGGCGGTGGTAACCTCATCAAAACTGAGCAATGCAGGCTGGCCTTCCGCAGGCTTGGCCACGTTCAGGTCCTGTGTAACCAAGGGTTTCTCGTCCAACAGGGTACTCTGGTCCATATAGCTGCTCATCCAGGCGCCGCCCTGTTTGTTCTCCCGCGCCCAGCAATCGAAATAGACCAGGCCGACCGTGGCATTGTCAGGGCCGAACACCTCGAACACGCGGACCTCGGGCCGGTAGACCGGCAGGTCCTTGCGCTCCTTGAAGGACAGGCCATAGAGCTTGTTGGCCGCAAAGAATACCCCGTCCTGCAGCACATGCTCCAGTTCGAAGTAGGGTTTGATCTGGTTTTCGTCCAGGTCGTATTCGGCCTTGCGCACCTTCTCGGCATAGAAGTCCCAGTCCCAAGGCTCCAGGGTGAACCCGCCTTTCTCCTTGTCGATCATGGCCTGCAGCTTGGCGGCCTCGGCCTTCACGTTCTTCACGGCGGCGGGCACCATGCCGGTGAGGAGCTTCACCGCCTCATCGGGTGTCTTGGCCATCTGGTCGGCCAAGGAATAGGATGCGTAATTCGGGTAACCGAGGAGCTTGGCCTTTTGCGCGCGCAGCTGGGCCAGTCGGCTCACGGTGGCGCGCTGGTCGGAGGAGTCGCCCAGGGTGCCGCGGTTGATGGATGCCTTGAAGATGCGTTCGCGCAGCGCGCGGTCCTTCAACGAGGCAAGCGCCGGCTGCATGGTGGTGTTCTGCAGGGTGATGAGCCACTGGCCTTCATGCCCCTTCTCCTTGGCTGCATCGGCGGCCGCTTGGATATCGGCCTCGGCCATACCTTCCAGCTGGGCCCGGTCGCCCACCAGCACCGCCGCGTTGTTTACTTGCTTGAGCAGGTTGTTGCTGAAAAGGGTGGTGAGCTTGGACTCCTCCTCGTTCAGCTTGCGCATGGCCTTCTGGTCCTCGGCATTCAACAAGGCACCGGCGCGCACGAAGCGGGTATAGTAGCGCTCCACCAAGTATTGCGATACGCTGTCCAGGCCTGCATCGCCCCTTTCCTCGTGCACCGCCTTGATGCGGGCGAAGAGCTTGGCGTCCATGGTGATGGCATCATCGTGGGCGGCGAGCTTGGGCGCCATCTCGGTGTTGATGGCCTCCAAGGTGTCGTTGGTGTTCGAGGAAATAAGGTTGAAGAACACCTTGCTGACCCGGCCGAGCTCCTGGCCGCTTTTCTCCAACGCCTCGATGGTGTTGGCGAAGGTGGGTGCCTCGGGGTTGTCGGCAACGGCCTTCACCTCGGCCAAATGCTTGCGCATGCCTTCCTCCAGCGCCGGTTGGAAGTCGGCGTTGCGGATGACGGTGAAGTCCGGCGCCTGCAAATACAAAGGGCTGGCTTGGCTGAACGGGTTGGCGGCCCTGGTTTCGTTTGGTTGCATGGGTGTGTTTGAAGATTCACCCGATCCACAGGATGCGGCGATCAGGAGTATGGACAAGGCGGCCACGGATTGGTTCATCGGCGTTCTGTGTTGAAAAGGCGAATGTAGTGGCCCGGCCACCACGACCTTCAGCGGTGTGACGGATGGCTTCTGCGCCCGTTGGGCGGCCCGGTCCCATTCCGGATGGTGGCCACGCACCGGTCATGCCTTGCCGACCCGCACGGCATGCATGCGGCCCCACAAGGCGGCGAAGGCCACCAGCAGCAGCACCGTTCCTTGCGCCACCAAGCTTTGCAACGTCGGATGGATGCCCAGCACCGGCACGGTGATGAAACGCACGAACGTGGCATCGAAGACCCCGGCTTCCTGCAACGCGGCCACCCCATTGCCCACAAAGACCACCGCCATGAGCGCGAGGATGATCCCGGTGACCGCGAAGAAGGGGCCCAAGGGCAGGCGCACGCTGTACTTAAGGATGGCGGCCCCGATGACCACCAGCAGCACCGCTGCGGCCCCGATGCCGCCCAGCAGGGCTTGGCCGTTTCCGGGGCCCGCTTGGCTGAACAGTGTTTCGTAGAACAGGATGATCTCGAACAGCTCGCGGTAAACCGCAAAGAAGGAGATGCCCGCCAAGGTCCACATGGTTTTCTTGCCCAAGGCAGCCCCCACTTTGTCCCGCACGAAATGCTGCCAGGCCTGTGCATTGGATTTGTTGTGCAGCCAGTAGCCCACATAGAGGAGCATCAGGGCTGCCAGCAGGGCGGTGATCCCTTCGGTGAGCTCGCGGCCCGCCCCGGAGATGTTGATGGCATAACGCGCCAAGAGCCATGTGCCAACCCCCAAGAGCACGGCGGCCATCCACCCCGCATGGATGTACGGCAGGGCATCGCGGCGGCCGGTCTTCAGCACGAATGCGATGATGGCCGCCAGCACCAGGATGGCCTCCAAGCCTTCGCGGAAGAGGATGAGCAGCGAGCTGAAGAAAATGGCTGCCGGGCTCAGCCCGCCTGCCGACAGTGTGGCCTCGGCCTGGTCGAGCAGGCCCTGGATGCGGCCCACGGAGGCGGCCACGGAGTCGGCCGGGGCTTGGGCGGAAATGAGTGAACGCAACGTCATCATCTCCCTTTCAGTCCGTTTCCGGAGCGGGGCATCCACATTGTCCAAAGCGGCCTCCACCAGTTCAAAGCCCTCCAAATATGCGGCGATGGACAGGCGGCGGGCGCCGGCCATGTCCTGCTGCCGATAGGCCTCCAACGCTTCCTGCAGGCGGGCCCGCGACACGTTCAGCGGCGACGGCGCGGCGGACAACACGGCGTCGGGGTGGGCCACCAGCCAGGCCATGATGGCCGCCCCGTCGGGGCCCAGGGCCTGCACGGCTTCCTCCGGCGTGGTGTTCACCAAGGCGGTGAGGTTGGCAAAGAGCTCCTTGCCCTTCCCTTGTTTCCATAGCGCCTCGCCGCGCTGCAATTCTTCCGGGGTGGCGCGCAATCCTGCGGAATGGAAGGCCAAGGCCCACCGCTCCTCATCCGACAATGCGCTGTACGCCTGCATGGACGTGCCGGGCACCCCCAAGGTGATGGTATTGTACAGGCCGAAGGGGCTTCGGACGGCCATGGCGGCCTGGTCGTGGAAATCCCTTGGTGCGGGCTCCAGGCCTTCGCCTTGCAGCCCGTCACCATGGCCGGTGTCGCCATGGCAACTGGCGCAATGGGCGTTGTACAGCAGGGAGCCTTGGGCCCGGTCCGGCGGCCGGGGAGGGGCCATGGTCACTTCGTACATGGCGATGACCTCGTTGCGCAGCGCCTTCGCCAAGGCACTCACGTCCACCCCTTCCGCCTTCCCTTGTATGCGCTCCTCCAGCTTGCGTGCCATGGCCAACAGGTCCGCGGCCCCTTCCACACGGGGCAATGCCCCCAAGATGTCGCGCACCTGCATGGCGAACTCCAGCTGCTCGGCGTACTCCGCGCTGTCCAGCACCACCCCGCCCTGCACGAATTCGGGGTAATCGGCCCCTACGTAATCCAACATGTGGACCACCGTGCGGGCCTGCTCTGCCTGGGGCTCCGCGGCCAAGGCCACATGGCCCAAGCCTGTGGCCATGGCCAGTGCCAGCACCAAGCCCAGATGGACAATCTGCCTCATACGTTGAAAAGGAAGTGCATCACATCACCGTCTTTCACCAAATACTCCTTTCCCTCTGAACGCAATTTGCCAACGGCCTTGGCCCCGGCTTCTCCTTTATACTGGATGTAATCATCGTAACCAATGACCTCGGCCCTGATGAAGCCCTTCTCGAAATCCGTATGGATCACACCTGCGGCCTGCGGGGCCGTCATGCCTTGGTGGATGGTCCAGGCGCGCACCTCCTTCACCCCTGCGGTAAAATAGGTGGCCAAGTTGAGCAACTTGTATGCCGCCCGGATCAAGCGGTTTACTCCCGGCTCCTTCAATCCCAGGTCTTGCAGGAACATGTCGCGCTCCTCCGCCGTGTCCATGCTGGCGATCTCCGCCTCGATGGCCGCCGTCACGAAAATGACCTCGGCATCTTCACCGGCCACCGCTTGGCGCACGGCCTCCACATGGGCATTGCCCGTCACCGCGCTTTTCTCCTCTACGTTGCACACGTACAGCACGGGCTTGGTGGTGAGCAGCTGGAACTCGTTCACCAAGGCCGGGTCGTCGGTGGCGGTGATCACGGCGCGCGCGCTTTGCCCTTTCAACAGGGCTTCCTTGATCCGCACAAGCAGGTCGTGGCGCCGCTTGGCCTCCTTGTCGCCCGTGGCGGCCTGTTTTTCCACCTTCTTGATCCGTGCTTCCACAGTCTCCAGGTCCTTCAGTTGCAGTTCAATGTCGATGACCTCCTTGTCGCGGACGGGGTTCACGCTGCCGTCCACGTGCACCACATTGGGATCATCGAAGCAGCGCAGCACGTGCAGAATGGCATCGCATTCGCGGATATTGGCCAGGAACTGGTTGCCCAACCCCTCTCCCTTGCTGGCTCCCTTGACCAACCCCGCGATGTCGGTGATCTCCACCGTGGTGGGCACGACCCGTTCGGGGTTCACGATGGCGGCCAAGGCGTTCAGCCGTTCATCAGGCACGGTGATGATGCCCGTATTGGGCTCAATGGTGCAGAACGGAAAGTTGGCCGCTTGGGCCTTGGCGCTGCTAAGACAATTGAACAAGGTGCTCTTCCCCACGTTGGGCAAGCCCACGATACCGCACTTCAATCCCATGTCATTCTTCGGTTCCGGTGTCGTTTGCCGGATTTCGGGGCGCAAAAGTACGGCCCCGTCCGCCATGGCCATAAAACCGCCGCCGGGCGGAGGGGGGCGGGCGGAGGCGGCCGCGATCGGCTTTGTTGGCCTATTTTCGCCCGGTCAGTACCTTCTATTTCACGGACCACTACCTGAAGCGATGGTTGTTGGTCCTCCCCGTTGGTCAAAAGGCATCGACCGGGAGGGCGTTCGCCAAGGCCGGTCCTTGAAAAAGGATAAGGAAACTGGCTTCCCTGTCTTAATTTCGCACGCACTGAACCTTTCCCATGAAAATCTTTCCACGTGTTCTTCCCTTGGCGGCGCTTGCCGTGCTGGGCACCGCCGGCACGCTGAACGCCCAAAACGTCCACTCATGCTCCACGGACGAGGTCCGAAAGGCCATGATCGCCGAGAACCCGGACTTGCTCCGCCTGGAGGCGGAGTATGAGCTGGGCCTTCGCGAGTACCTGCAGGCCAAAGCCGGGGAACGCGAGGATGACACCACGGTATATTTACTGCCGTTGGTGTTCCATATCCTGTACGACCCCACCCAGGCCACCGATGGCCACAACGTGAGCGACCAGCGCATCCGCGACGAGGTGGCCATGCTGAACATCAACTATTCAGCCTCCAACACGGGGCTGGCCAACATCTGCTGCGGGTTCAACTCCATTATCGGCAACGCCCGCATCCGGTTCGAACTGGCCACCAAGGACCCCTTCGGCAACTGCACCAACGGTATCGAGCGCATCACCTCGCTGCGTTCCACCAACGCGGGCAACTTCGCCAAGCTGAACCCCTGGCCCCGCGAGCATTACATCAACGTGTGGGTGATCAACAAGTTCCCCCCCATCACCGGCGGAGGGGTGCTCGCAGGCTTCTCCCAGTTCCCCGCTGACGTGCAGGATGGCACCGGCGCCCTGCGCGACGGCGTGATCATGATCTCCAGCTCGCTGACCTCGGGAAGCAACGAGGGCACCACCCTCACCCACGAGCTGGGCCACTACCTCAACCTGTCACACACGTGGGGCAACGACAACAGCCCGGGCATCTCTTGCGGCGACGATGGCGTGGACGACACCCCGATGACCAAGGGCCACAACCTGAGCTGCGCCATACCGGCCGACCTGTATGACTGCACCTGCAACAGCACCGACCTGGTGAACAGGTACACCTTCGCCGATGTGACCACCACGTCCGGCACGCAGGACCCCACCCCGGCCCCCGCCCTGATGTATCCGCCCGACACTACCGGAGTACCTGCCGCCATCCTCTCCCCATTCCGCGCCAACGGCGTTTCGGGGAACAGCGCGATGAACGGCCAGTTCGCCTTCACGGATTGGGGAACCGGTTCCGAGGACGGCGACTCCATCCAGCACTTCACCGGATCCTTGGATGCCGGACGCTACTACGAATTCACCGTGACGCCCCAACTGGGCTACTCCATGCCCATCACCGGCATCACCTTCAAGGTGGACCGTTCCGATGACGGCCCGCGCAGCTTCGCGGTGCGTTCCAGCGTGAATAGCTTCGGCAGCAACCTGAACGCCAGCGTTAGCGGCAGCGATACCCTCGTGCTCGCCGTGACCGGTGGCAACACCATCCACTTCCGCCACGACACCTCGGGCCTGGTGGCCACCGCCAAGTTCAATGCTTCCTACGTCAACCGCGTGGACCCCATCACCTTCCGTATCTATGCCTGGAACGCGGAGGATGCCAACGGGTATTTCCGCGTTTCCGATGTGCAGCTCACCGGCAAATACGGGAAGATCGAGAACACGCAGAACTATATGGACTACTCCAGCTGCGCCAACGAAATGTTCACCAAGGGCCAGGTGGAACGCATGCGCGCCACCCTGAACATGCCCGTGAGCGGACGCAGCAACCTGTGGAGCCCCGAAAACCACGTGTACACCGGTGTCAACGGCCACCAAGTGAACTGCGCGCCCCAAGCCGATTTCTACACCCGCACCCCCTTGGTATGCGCCAACTCCCCCGTGCAATTCAAGGCCAACGTGAAGCGCGCCACCGCCACTTCCTGGCAGTGGACCTTCGACGGCGGCAACCCGGCCACCTCCACCCAGGAGAACCCCACCGTGACCTTCAGTGAGCCCGGTGCCCACAATGTGACCCTCACCGTGAGCAACGACCAAGGCTCCAACACCATCTCCAAGTGGGATGCGGTGATCGTGGGAGGCAACTACACCGATATGGCCAATGGCCTGTACGAGCCTTTCAACAACACGAACGACTTCAACCGCTGGGTGACGCAGAACTTGGAGCGCAACAACAGCTACTGGCACTGGTCCAACCAAACCGGCCACAACGGGGTCGGGGCCGCCAAGCTGAACGCGTCCAACACCTACAACCTGACGCAGGACCTCTTTTCCACACCCACGGAGTACCTGCACGACGTGGACAACCTGATCACGCCGAGCCTGGCCTTGGGCTTCCACAACAACATCACCGTGAGCTTCTGGTACGCATACAGCACCCAGACCAGCAACACCGCCGATGTGACCGAAACCCTGAAGGTCTATGCCTCCTCCAACTGCGGCGAGACCTGGTTGCTGCGCCACACCCTCAGCGGTGCCGCCCTGGTGACCGGCGGCGTGCACTCGGCCGGGTACGTGCCCACGGCCAACGAATGGCGCGAGGCCACCTTCACCCTGCCCTCCTTGTTCGCCACGCCGAACGTGCGCCTGAAGTTTGAGTACACCTCGAGCCCCTACTCCAACGACCTGTTCATCGACGACCTCCAGATCAACGCCACCAACGTGGGCGTGGCCGAGGTGGAGCAGGGCGGATTCCTGGGCCTGGTACCCAACCCCGCCACCAACAGCGTTACGGTAC
This sequence comes from Flavobacteriales bacterium, assembly GCA_035325445.1. GTDB lineage: Bacteria > Bacteroidota > Bacteroidia > Flavobacteriales_F > PHOS-HE28 > PHOS-HE28. The sequence continues at coordinate 17,416 of DAOKZW010000015.1, read as the reverse complement.
AAATGGACCTGGCGGGATCTTCCAACGGCACCCTCACCTTCATGGACATGACCGGCCGCGCGGTGTACGAGCAGTCCGTACAGGCAGGCGTTGACCATGTGGAGGTGGACCTGGGCCGCATGGGCATCACCAGCGGCATGTACCTCGTGCGCCTGAAGCACGACAACGGCCAACGCGTGGAGCGCCTGGTGGTCCGTTGATCCACCATCACAAAAGCAAACAGGAAGGGCCGGTCCACTTGGACCGGCCCTTCTTCGTTACAGGGTCCTGCCGATGTGCGGCACTACAACCTTTCGTTGGCCAGGTTGGCCAAGGCACTACGCTCTCCCTTCTCCAAGGTGATGTGGGCGAACAGCGGATCGCCCTTGGCCTTGCTGATCAGATAACTGAGCCCATTGCTCTCCGAGTCCAAGTACGGTGTATCGATCTGGTGGACATCGCCGGTGAAGACGATCTTGGTCCCTTCACCCGCGCGGCTGATCACTGTCTTCACCTCCAAGGGCGTCAGGTTCTGGGCCTCGTCCACGATGAAGAAGATGTTGCTCAGGCTGCGGCCGCGGATGTAGGCGAGCGGTGCAATGGTGATCTTCTCGTTGGCGATCATCTCATCGATGCGCTTCTGGGTTCCATCGTGTTTCTCGAAGTTGCTGCGGATGAGCTTGAGGTTATCCCAAATGGGCTGCATGTAGGGATCCATCTTGCTCTGTATGTCGCCGGGCAGGTAACCGATGTCCTTGTTGCTGAGCGGCACCACGGGCCGGGTAATGAAGATCTGCCGGTAATCGCGGCGCTGTTCCATGGCGCAGGCCAAGGCCAACAATGTCTTGCCGGTGCCGGCCGCCCCTTGCATGGTGACCAACGGTATCCGCGGGTCCATCAGTGCGCTGATGGCCAATGCCTGCTCCGCATTCTTCGGCATGATGCCGAACACCGTCTGCCTCTCAACCCGCGCCACTTGGCGCGTGCGCGGGTCGTACTTGGCCAACACCGATTTCTTGCCGCTCTTGAGCATGAAGAAATGATTCCCTTCGGGCTCCTTCCCCAAGCGCGCCACGTCAACCGTGCCATGCATGAACAGGTCATCCACGACCTGCTCCTCCGCCTTATCCTCCACCGTGAGGCCCGTGAACAGCTTGCGCCCGAGGTCCTGCACCTTGCCCGTGAGGTAGTCCTCGGCAATGATGTTGAGGCTCTTGGCCTTTAACCGAAGCGCCACATCCTTGCTCACCAGCACAACCTTGCGGTCCTTGTTCTGGCGTTGCAGGGTGAGTGCCGCATTCAGGATCTGGTGGTCGTTCTTGCCATCCTGAAAGACCTTGGTGGCATCAACCCCGTTGAGGTCGTGCTTGGCCACCACCTTCAGCTTCCCCTTCGTGGGCCCGTTCAAAGGCACCCAGTCCGTAAGCAGGTCGTCATGCGCGATACCATCCAAGTGCCGGATGAACTCCCGCGCCTCGAAGTTGATCGTGTCATTCCCTTTCTTGAACGTATCCAGCTCCTCCAGCACCTGAATGGGAATGGCCACATCGTGCTCCTGGAAATTCCGAATGGCCGAATGGTCGTAAAGGATCACCGAGGTGTCCAGCACGAAGATCTTCCTGTCCTTCTTCTTCATGTGCTTGAATGGGTAAGGGGGTTTCCCAAATGTGGACGACGAAGCGGGGCCATCTGCAAGGTCCATTCCGCCAATTGTTCACGATCGATCGTGACATGGAGCGCCAACGAGCCTTGCGGACGCGATGGCCGCCTTATCCGCGGGCCGGAAACAGGAGGGCACCTCCGTGAACCCCGCTCCCCCATCATCCGCTCTTCGCGCCGCCCTGCGGGCAAGCGTCCGATACATATCGGGCACCGTTCGCCCATCCCGCTCACGCCAAGCCGGCATGTGCCCGTTCAGGCAGCTCCCTACGGGCAACTTCCTGTCGTCGGCCCTTGGCTGGCGCCAACGATTAGTGCTTGTGCCATCGGTTCGAGTTCTTCATGGCGCCATTGGTGCCGATCCTTGGAGGCCCACGGAGAACGTCGGGGACCGCCCAAACCATTTTTCCCTTGCATGGCTTCCTGAAGCCTGTACCTTCGATGACCATGATGCAACACCAGGACCTGGTCCCATCATGCATTCCGTCAAAACCCCTAAACCCTTTTCAATATGAAAAATAAATCCTCGATACGATCCCAACTGGCAGCCGGCCTGGGCGGGCTGCTGCTGGCGGCCTTGGGGCCCGGTGCCGCCTCGGCCCAGGCCCTGCTAACGGAAGATTTCAACGGGGGCGCCAGCCAAACCGGGTTCACCGTGGAACAGATAGCGGGCACCTGTTCCTGGTACTTCAACAACCCGGGCGAATGGAACTTCTCCGGTGCCGGCTTCGACACGGACTTCGCCATATTCGACAGTGACTATTGCGGATGGGACGGTGGTCTGTCACAGGCCTATCTGATCTCGCCCGAGTTTGACGCTTCCGGCGTGAACGTGGTCTTGCTGAGTTTCAGCCAGGTATACCGAGACCTTTCCGGCACCGAGGCCGGGGTGGACGTTTGGGACGGCAGCGCCTGGACCCAAGTGTACAGCCCTGTGGGCAGTAACGTGGGCGACCCCAACCCGGCGGTGGCCACCAGCATTGACATCACCGCCGCCACCGGCGGGAGCACTGAGGCCCGGTTCCGTTTCCGCTATACGGGCGACTGGGCCTGGTTTTGGGCCGTGGACCACATTGTGCTGGAAGGGATGGACTGCATCTTCCCCCCCGGCCTGGCGGCTGCCAACGCCACCACCTCGGGCGTACACCTTTCCTGGACGGACAACGGCAGCTCCGGGTACCAATGGGTGATCACCACGGGTGCTGAACCCGATGGCAGCAATGCGGTGGCCTCGGGCAATGGCAGCAACACCACCGCCGCTGGCCTGGACCCCAACACCGTTTATATGGCATTCGTGCGCGCGGAATGCGGCAACGGTGAGTACAGCGGGTGGAGCCCCGGCGTGGCTTTCACCACCCTTTGCGGTGCAACCACCGTACCCTATTTCGAGGACTTCAACGCGGCAACCCCGCCCGGACTGCCCAACTGCCTGAGCGTGGAGACAAACGCCGGCAATGCCTGGAAAACCGGTGCCTTCCCGCCTGCAGGCATGACCGGCAACGCCGCACAAGTGAGCTGGACCCAGGCCGGCAGCCCCGACATGGACAGCTGGCTGTTTACCCAAGGCCTGCAACTGGATGCCGGCACCTCCTACCGCCTGACCTACAAGTACACCAACTCATCCACCTTCTACACCGAGCGTTTGGCATCCGCCTACGGCATGAGCGCCTCGGGAACCGGCATGACCACCTTCCTCCGCTACCACGATGTGGTGCAGACCCCCAACGTGCTGGTGGACACCGTGGATTTCATCCCGACCGTTACAGGCGTGTACTACATCGGCTTCCTCTGCTATTCGGAAGCCAACCAGTTGAGCCTTTACCTGGACGACATCCGGGTGGTGGTTTCGCCCACCTGCGAACAACCGTATGGGACCGCCTTGGTGCAGGCTTATGCCGACGCGGTGGACTTCTCCTGGATGGCCAGCGCATCCGACCCGGCCGATGGCTATGAATGGGAAGTGCGCGAAACCGGCAATCCGGGCGACCCCAACCCGGCCGCCAGCGGAAGTGTGGGCGCAGGCGTGACCACCGCCAGTGCCAGCGGCCTCAACTCCGATACACCGTACCGGGTATATGTGAGGGCCAACTGCGGAGGGGGCGATATCAGCGCCTGGACCGAAGAAGCACTCCTCTTCCACACCCTGTGCCTATCCACCACCGTGCCGTACACGGAGGACTTCGAAGCGGTGACCACCCCGCAGATACCCAACTGCATGAGCATCGAAACCATCAGCGGGAATCCGTGGACCACGGTGGACCAACCTTTCACCGCCGGATTCACGGGCAAGGCCGCACGCGTATCCTACACCTTCAGCGGCAGCCCTGCCATGGATAGCTGGCTGTATACCCAAGGGCTGGAACTCACAGGCGGCACCCCGTACCGGCTCACCTACAAGTACGCCAACTACCTCACCACCTACACCGAGGCCATGGCCGTGGCCTATGGGCCGGGCGCCAATGCCGCGAGCATGACCACCCTGCTGGCCGACCATCCCTCCATCAACAACAACGCGGCGAACACCAACGTCGTGGACTTCACCCCCCTGACGGACGGGGTGTACTACATCGGCTTCAAGTGCTACTCCATCGCCAACCAGTACTACCTGTACCTGGATGACATCTCGGTAGTGGAGCTGAGCACCTGCTCGGGCACTCCCGACCCGGGAGCCACCACCGGCCCCGCCAGCATTTGCGCCGGCATTCCGTTCACACTGGCCTTCGCCAACGACCCCGGCCAAATCGGGGGCTACTCCTACCAATGGCAGAGCTCCAGCGACGGATCTACGTGGGCCAATGCAACAGGCAACAGCACAGGGACCACCTATACCACCACCCTGGATGCCGATACCTGGTACCGGGTGGAAATGACCTGCACCGGCGGAGGCACGGCAACCAGCACCCCGCTGCAGGTAACCGTGAACGATCCCGGGGATTGCTACTGCTCCTCCAACTTCAGCGATGCAACCTATGAGCATGTCACCCAAGTGACCTACGCGGGCATCAGCAACCAGAGCGGAGGCCAGATCGGAGGACCTGTGGACTACACCAGCCAAGTGGCGCAGGTACAACAAGGCGGCACCAACACCCTGTCCGTTACCATCATGGCCGACTTCAACGAGTACGTGTACGCCTTCATCGATTGGAACCACAACGGTATCCTGAATGATGCCGGCGAAGTGTACACCTTGGCCACCAGCGCGGAGGCCGCCGGTCCCTTCACACAGGCAATCACGGTGCCGGCCAACGCAGCCTTGGGCAACACCCGGATGCGCGTGATGGTGGGCTATGCGCTGGCCACGCCCGACCCCTGCATTTCGCAGACCTACGGTGAGGCTGAAGATTACACGGTGGAAGTATCGGCGGCGAGCGGCGTAATGGATTGCGAGGGCGTGGAGAATGGCCCCGCCATGCCGGGAACACCTTGCACAGCCGCCAGCGGCTATGGCGGCGTATGGAGCAATAGCTGTGTTTGCGTGGAGAACGTGGGCATCGGGGAGCTGGCGGCACGTGAAGGCATCGCCGTGCACCCGAACCCGGCCAGCACCGAACTGTTCATCACCACCGCCAACGGCCGGCCGGTGCATGTGAAAGTGTTCGACATGCTGGGCCAATTGTTGATGGAAAAGAACCAAGTTTCGCGCTTGGACGTGGGCCATCTGGCACCGGGCACGTACAGCTTGCTCATGGTGGATGAAAAGGGCAATGCCTTGGCCCGCACCCGCTTCGTGAAGCAATAGCAAGGTGTTTTATCAGGAAGGAATGGGGGGCTTCGGTCCCCCATTCTTTTTCCAATCAAGGCTTTTCCACAGAAAATCCGGCTTTTCAACAACCGTTAACAAGTCCACATTGCCCCCTGCCCACCCGGCCTTAATTTCGATGCCGAAACTCGGAAAGGCCACGACCAAACGCCTCTTCGAGGGAGATCAACCCAAAATACATGACCATGAAAATACCTTTCACGCGATCCCATCTGCGGAATTTAGGCTTGCTCGCGGGCCTATTGCCCTTGGTCGCAGGTGCACAGATCACCCTTACGGGTACATCCTACACTGAAAACTTCGATGCCATCGGCAGCGGACTGCCCACCGGCTGGACCGTACGTACCGGGGCCACAGCATCTGCCCTTGGGAGCAACGCAACCTATGCATCGGCAACCACCCCTTGGGCCACCACGACCGGCAACTTCCGAAATGCCGCCTCCGCGGACGGCATGACCGGCACCGAAAACAATGCCACCCAGAACGCCAGCACAGACCGCGCCTTGGCCGTGAGACAAACAGGCACATTCGGCGACCCGAATGCGGCGTTCGTGCTGGAGATCGACAATACGGTCGGCCTCACCGACTTCAACCTCACTTTCAAGCTGCAATCCTTGGACCAAACCACTCCCCGGACGACCACATGGCGAGTGGACTACGGATTCGGCGCCACCCCCACCAGTTTCACGGCGGTCACCACCACGCCAGCCACCATCACCACAGGGGGCAATGCCTTTACCAACCAGTCCGTGTCGGTGAACTTCAGCAACGCGTTGAACAACCAAAGCGGACCGGTATGGATCCGCGTGGCCACCATCGTTGCCTCCTCCGGCTCAGGCAACCGGCCAACCACCGGCATAGATGATTTTGTGCTGTCATGGAACGCACCGGCCGTGGCCAATACCACGGTGGCCTTCGTGAACACGACCGGACAAGTGGGCGAAGGGGCTGGCAGCACCAATCTGGCGCTGGCCATCACCAACCCCGACGCCTCCAACGCCACCTCGGTGACCATAGGAGCTTCCGGGGCCACCGGCCGCATTACCGGCTATTCCGCCACCGTGACATTCCCCGCCGGAAGCGGTGCCAATGAGAACGTGGTGGTCACCCTGAATGATGATGCCCTCTGCAACGGCAACGAAGATGTCACCTTCACCATCACGGGCATTTCCGGCGGGAGCGGCACGCCTTTCATCGGCGGCAATAACACGTATGTGCTCACCGTGGAAGACGACGAAAGCCCCGTGGACCCGACGGCCACCGCCGCCACCAACGTGGATGACAACAGCTTTACAGCCAATTGGGATGCCGTGAGCGGCGCCACCGGCTACTACCTGGACGTAAGCACTTCCCCCACCTTTGGCGGGGCCGGCACGCACCTGGCCGGATGGGATTTCGCGGATTCAGACCAAACCGCCGACAGCGGGACACCGGCGAACGCGGGCCAAATGATCACCGCCAACACCGGCGCCGCGTACACCTATCCCGGCGGCGCCAACATCGCCATCTCAACCGTGGATTGGAACAATGGCGCCAACGCGAAGTGGTGGCTGATCGAACTGTCGTCCTTCGGCTTCAGTGACCTCACCCTGTCCTCGAAGCAACAGAGCTCCAACACCGGTCCCAAGGATTTCAAGGTGCAGTACAGCATCGATGGTGGCGCCACTTGGACGGATGTGCCGGGAAGCGCCGTGACCGTGGCGAACAACATGACCACCGGCGTGCTGAACGACCTGCCCCTGCCCGCCGCATGCGACAACCAGTCCAGCCTGAAGCTCCGCTGGATCATGACCTCGAACACCTCGGTGGGCAACGCGACCGTGGTCAACACCGGAACCAGCCGGATCGATGACATTTCCGTGGATGCTGCCTCCTCCTCCTCCTTCGTCCCCGGGTATAACAACCTGTTCGTGAACGGCACCTCGGAGAATGTGACCGGGCTGAACGCCGCCACCACCTATTACTACCGGGTACGCTCCGCCGGCGGCTGCTCCACCGGCAACAACAGCAATACCATCAATGTGACCACCACCATGGGCATGAGCCCGGTGCTGACCTTGGGAGCAGGGCTGAGCGGCTTCGGCGACCTCTGCCTGAACGCCTCCAGCATCCCCCAGAGCTTCACTGTGAGCGGGGCCAACCTCACCGGTAACGACGTGACGGTGTCCGCGCTCGCGGGCTTCACTTTCTCCACCAGTGAATTCGGCACCTACTCATCTTCCCTTGCCATCCCCCAACCGGGCGGCAGCTTCTCCCAGGACATCTGGGTGATCTTTACCCCCACGGCCGCGCAGAGCTATGATGACGACATCGTGGTAGGAGGCGGTGGTGCGGCCGACCTGCTTGTGGCCGTAACGGGTTCCGGCATCAACACGGCCCCCACGGTCTCCTCCGGCAGCGCGTCCGGCATTACGTCCAACGGGGCCACCGTGGCCGGCAGCATCGATGACGAAGGATGCTCCGCCGCCACCGCATACGGCATCGAATACAGCACCACCCAAGGGTTCACGCCAGGCACCGGCACCCAGGTGGCGGCCTCCAACCTGGCCAACGGCGACTTCTCCAGCACCCTGACCGGACTCGCCACGTGCACCACCTACTACTTCCGCGCCTATGCCACCAACAACGGTGGAACGACCTACGGCAGCGAGGACACGTTTGAAACGGCACCCTTGGGCGCACCCTTGGCCACCGCCGCCACCGCCGTGCTGACGGACGGCTTCACCGCCAACTGGAACGCCGTTGCAGGGGCCACCGGCTACTTCCTGGACGTGAGCACCAGCCCCACGTTTGGCACCACGCTCACGCCGGGGGCCACCACCACCGAAACCTTCGCCGCCGTGGGTGGCGGCATTACCGGGTCATATCTGACCCGCAGCTGGACCGGCGTTGATGGGGTGGAATGGACCGCCTACAAGGCACGCACGGACATGGAGATCAATACCGGCGACGAGGCCATCACCCTCCGGAATGAGACAAACAGCTATCTCGAGTCTGGCGAGATCGAGGGCGGTGTGGGCCACATCAGCTTCGATGTAATGCAGATGTTCTCCGGCAACGGCGGCGTGCTGACCGTGAAGGTGCTGTCCGGCGCCGGGTTCGCCACCACCACCACGATCGGCACCCATCCATACTCGTCCACGCAATCCTTGTTCGACGAAAGCTTCACCCCGATCACCGGGCCGGTGAAGATCGTGGTGGAAAACAACGCTTTGGCACGGCCAGCCATCGACAACCTGTCCTTCACCCGTGCTGAATCCTTCATCCCGTCGTTCGTCGCCGGATATGAGGACCTGGCCGTGGCCGGCACCTCGCACAACGTGACGGGCCTGAACAGCAGCACCACGTACTACTACCGCATCCGTGCCGTCGCCGCCTCATGCGCCTCCGACAACTCCAACACCATGTCGGTGACCACGGCCGCCTGTGCGGGCAACACCGTTGTGGTACGGATCGCCACCGACAACAACCCCGGTGACATCTCCTGGGAAATCCTCGATGCCGCCAACAACACGCTGGCCTTCGGCACACCCTCCACGGCCAATGCCACCAACCAGGAAACCGTATGCCTGAGCGCAGCAGCCGGTCCGGCTTGGTACGGCTTCCGCTTGTACGACAACTTCGGTGACGGCATCACCGGCGGCGGATGGGAACTCCGCACCGTGGGTGGCAAACTGATCCTCCGCGACAACTTCGACGGTGGCTATATCTCGCCCGCCACACCGGCCAGCCCTGCCTACGGCAGCGCCCACAGCTTCGCCCTGCCCCTCGGGCCGGCCGACATCGCAGCCAATGAGTGCAACATCTTCGACAACCTCCTCGGCAACAAGGTGTACTGCAACAAGGTCACCGGAGCGGCGAACTACCAGTTCGAGTTCTCCGACCCCGATGCAGGGTTCATCCGCCGCATCGCAAGGCCATACAACTATGTGGCCTTCGGCGACATGGTGACCAACCCGCTCACTCCGGGCGTGAAGTACTTCGCACGCGTGCGCACCGACAAGAACGGCCCCATGGCCAGCGCACACTGGGGCAGCGGCTGCGAAATGGGCATCAGCACCCAGGTGCTCGGATGCTCCGGCCTCATCCAGGCGCCCGCCTACGGGCATTCCTGCAACGAGACCCGCAGCTTCAACACCAACAACAGCTTCATCTACGCCAAGCCTGTGGTGGGCGGTACCGAGTACCAGTTCCGCATCTACAACACCGGCGAAGGATACGATGAGACCTTCACCCGCAGCACCTACATCCTGCAACTGAAGTGGAACAGCAACGTGGCGCCCCCGCTGGTGAACGGCTACACCTACCTGGTGGAGATCAACGTGAAGGTGAACGGCGTGTGGAGCGGATTCTGCACCGCCAATGTGTGCTCCATCACCATTAGCAACCCCGGCAACCGCATGACCGAAGTGGCCATGGGCGAAGCCACCCTGTGGCCCAACCCCGTGCGCGACGGGCAGGTGAACCTCAACATCGAGGGCATCACCGCCGCCGACCAGCACATCACCGTTGATGTGACGGACATCTATGGCCAGCACGTGTACGGTCAGGAGTTCGGCAACAGCGGCGACCGCTTCAACACCGTGCTGAGCCTGCCCGGCGACATCGCCACCGGCATGTACCTGGTGAACATCACCATCAACGGTGAAGTGACCACCAAGCGACTGAGCATCGTGCGCTAAGCGCAGGACCTCATCCCATGCAAAAGGGCCGCTCCGAGGAGCGGCCCTTTTGCGTACCGACGCGCCCGTGGCACGTCATCGCGAGCGCTGTAAGCGCGAAGCGATCCTTCATCCGCGCCCGTGGCACGCCATCGCGAAGGAGCGCCAGCGACCGAAGCCCCCAACCGCGCACACGCCTCCCGCGATCAAAGGCTGCTTCGTCGTTCCTCCTCGCAGCGACGTTGGGGTGCGCCTGCAGCGTCACAGGCCGTACTCTCCCATCGCCTACCGGGGCCGTAGCGGCTCCTTGAACATCTTACGAGGGCCCCGAACCATGCCGCACCCTGCGTGTTGTTCAGCTGTTCTCGCCGCCCGTTCGTATCTTCGTCCATCCGCATTCACCCCCTCAACTGAGAAGGAAGCCTCACCGCTGCTATCCGTTCCATGTTCAAACCCGGGTGGGCAAACCATGCGGGTAGGCACATGTCAACATTCGCAAAAAGAGAGAAGGAAAAGAAGCGCCAGCAGAAAAAGCTGGAGAAGCAGCGCCGAAAGGATGAGCGCAAATCACAAGGGTCTGATGGCACCTTGGAGTCCATGATGGCATACGTGGACGAGAACGGCATGATCACGGATACCCCCCCCGACCCCAACGCACGGGTGGAGATCGATGCCAGCGAAATTGTATTGGGCATACCGCCCAAGGAAGAAGTGGAAGAAGATCCCGTGAGGACCGGCAAGCTCGACTTCTTCGATTACTCGAAGGGCTTTGGATTCATCAACGAAACCGGAGGACAAGGCCGATACTTCGTACACATCTCGAACATTCAGGAAGAGATCAAGGAGGGGGAAAAGGTGAGCTTCGAGCTCGAGCGTGGACCCCGTGGCATGAATGCCGTGCGGGTGAAGAAGGCCTAAGGTCCTCCATCAAATTTGCAGGCCGGTGCAACCCATTGCACCGGCCTGTTGCGTTCTTCCCGATCCGGCGTAGCCTTCAAATCGGAGACCACCTACGGGTTTCCCCTGATTTTACTGGTAATTACGGCGAATCCCGTACAACAGGAGCATATCTATCCCGTAACAAGGCCCGGTTCAAAAGCACCGTGCCACAGTGACGGCATCCGACACATATCGAACGGGTCTGAGCCTGCTGATGGCCGCCCTTTTGGCGCCTTGCCTGCAATTGAACGCGCAGGAGGACGGACAACAATTCCGTGTGCTGAACATCCGGGATGAGTCCCATGCCACCCGCCACATCCATTCGTGGCTTGACCTCTCGCCCGATGGGCATACCCTGGCCATCGCCCCTACCCAATCCTTCCCGTTCCGAATGTATGACATCGACGAAGGGAGGATCACCCGGGAATTTGATGGCGGCAACTGGTACGGCGGTGCCCGCACTTCCTTCAGCACCAAGGGGACCTATTTACTTCTGGAACAGATCTTCTATGTGGACTGGGCACCGAACAAGGTGCGCCCGGTGAAGTTCGAGATCCGCGAAGCGGCAACCGGCAAGCTTGTGCATCGGCTGGAAGGCACCTATAACGCCGTCCTCGCTCCCGATGAACACACCCTCTACGCCATCGGCCCCTCCGGCCTGCGCGTGATGGACCTCCTCACAGGCGAGGAAGATCGCGTAAAGCACTTGGACCGCTTGGGCTATGCGGTCGCCGTGAGCCACGATGGGCAACGCCTCGCTGTTTCGCACAAGCCCACCAAGACAGAGCTGGCCGCCATGCCCTCCGTGCGCAACGACAAGGACGCCCTGAAGAACTTGATGAAGCAAGGCGAACTGGTGGTGGTGTATGACGCGGCCACCTTGGAGCCGCTGCACACGCTGGACGAACCTTTCGACAAGGTCTTCCGCTTGGAGTACAGCCCCGATGGGAGCGACCTGTGGATCCTCGCCAAGCCCAACACACGAAGGGGCAGTTCACTCAACATCAACCAACGCTATGTGAGCGTGGCCGATGCCGCCACGGGCGGGATGCGCCGTACGGCCTTCCCCTCCCAATATCCGTACGATCCCGATTTCCGGATCAGTCCCGATGGCAAGCTGTTCGCGATCGCCAGCAAAGGGAGCAAGTTCATGGAGATCCACCTCTACGACCGGGCGACCGGCCGCATGGTGGACCGATTCGAGCTCAGCTATCGTTTCCGGGAAGCCACCCCTGTGGCTGATGGCGAGTTCGGCGCAGATGGCCGGATCTCTTTCGTGTTCCTGCCCGATGGCAAGCGCATCCTGATGACGTTCGGCACCCGCCTGGTGGAATGGACCTACAAATCATGAAGAGGGCGATCATCATATTGGCCGCCTTGGGTCTGGCCCTTCAGGCAAGCGCACAAAAGCGTGAATACCTGGAGGACAAGGATGAGATACAGCGCCGCGCCATCGGCCAAATGGCAGCCGCCCTCCAACCGGAAGGCGTGCTGTACAAGGCCGTGATGAAGGAGCACCTCACGGGCAGTTACGACCTGCAGATCAGTTTCGGCGACAAGGGCGAGATGTTGAGCGTGCAGGTACTGGAACGGAGGGGCGGCGACATACCCTCACAGAACAGGTTCCGGCAGCTCGTCCATGAGCTCCGCCTCAACGGATTCAAAACGCCAAAGGGCAAACAGTACCGCATCGTTCAAACGTTCGACCTCGATGCGCTTCTCCTGAACAACCAAAACAACAACCAACAATAGAACGATCATGAAACTACGTGCAACAACCGTGATCGCCTGCGGCCTGATCGTGCTGGCCGCGAGCGCACAGAAGGAAATGCGCACCGTGTGGGAGACCAAGCTGGGCCACAAGGTGGAATTCTCCGGCACCGGCACCGAGGAGCGCGGCTACAGCTACTCCGCCACGGACAAGGAGATCACCGTGTTCGACAACGCCACAGGTGCCACCAAATGGACCGGCCGGTGGAAGGACCTGGTGCCCAAAATGCGCAAGATCGATGAGCTCATCCCCTTCTGGGAAAGTGATGCACTCTTCCTCTTCGACCGCAAGACAGGAAAGGACCAACTCGCTGTGCTGGACATGGCCACCGGGAAGCTGCTTTGGAACACGGAGACCTACCAGAACGTGAGCGAGGAAAGCATTGTGTACGTGCCGGAGGAGGATGCCTTCGCCATCACGCTCAAGGACAAATTGGTATGGGTGATGGCCAAGACCGGCGAGGAAAAGTGGAGCACCAGCAAGTTCAAGGGCACCGTGGGCCGCTACGTGGTCATCGGCAACAAGGAGCTGGTGATGGTGAACTTCCAGCCCGAAGGCCTGAAGGCCCTGCTGAGCGGATACAAGAACCAGATCGTCCGCATCGACCTCAGCAACGGCAACATCATCTGGGAGAACACCTATGTGGGCCGCGCCGAACGCAAGGTGATCAGCCGCGACTTCATCTACAACCTGGACGTGGCCGATGACAAGGTGGTCCTGCGCATGAACGGCCTGCAGGTGTATGACCTCAACACCGGCGCCAACCTGTGGAGCGCCGCCTTCGACTACACCCCCGACGGCGTGGTGGGAGCCCCCTCGGGCGCCAGGAAGTTCGGCGTGTACCACGCTGTTGCCGATCCCGTGGTGGTGGGCGACGACATGTACGTGCTGGACATGAGCAACCGCAAGAGCCAGTACATCAAGAAGTACGACCGGAACAGCGGGAAACTGCTCTGGACCAGCCCCGAGATCAAGGGCGGCGCCAGGGCCATCCCCAACATGTTCGTATCCGGCGACAAGGTGGTGCTGCAGGTCGGCGGGGCCGTGGAAGCACAAGCCTACATCTACAAGCGCGAACCCGATGGGCAAGGCGGCTGGAAGATCGTCCAGGAGTGGAGGGTCTGGCACCCGATCGTGAAGCCCTGCGGGATCCAGGCGTTCAATACCAACGACGGCAGCTTTGCCTGGGAGAGCGAACGCTTCAAGAAAGGCATCACCAATGCCTTGATGATGGACAACAACCTGATCGTGTGCAGCGGCAAGGAACTGTACCGCATGGACATGGCCACCGGGGCCGAGGCCTTCACCGTGCCGGTGAGCAAGGGCGGCGTGGGGCTGGCCCAACAGATCATGGCCTTCCAGGACAAAGTGGTAGTGGTGGGTGACAAGGGCGTGAGCACCTTCAACATGACCACCGGCGAGCCCGTGGCCATGGGCAAGTACAAAAAGAGCGAGGTGGAGGCCGTGGAAGGTGATCGCCTGATCATGAAGACCGCCAAGGCTGACATTGCCTGCTTCAACCTGAACGACTGCACCTTCCAGGAATACAGGGCGCGCAACGAGGCCACCACCTCCATGAGCACCGATGGCAACTTCGTGTATGTGTACGACAAGCGGAACGTGATCAAGCTGGCCACCCGCTGATCATCCCCGACCATTCGGAAAAACGGGCCGTGCATGTCTGCACGGCCCGTTCTGTATTTAACCGTTCACTTTCTACAGGAACCGATGGTCATCGGGTAATTTCGTTTCCCCAACAATGGAAGGGCCACCATGGAAACCGGCCCTGGACTTGTCCACCTTCCACTTGGAATGATCTCATGATGGCTTGGGCCTCCCCTACACCCTCCGACTGTGGTTTGCTGCGGCGCGCCACCTTCACGGCGCTCCCCGTGTTATGGGCCGCATTGGGGTGGTGCCAAGCCTCGCTGCCCATGCCCGTGTCCGTGGTCGAGCTTCCGCCTGAACTGCACGAGGTGAGCGCCCTCACCGCCTTAAACGACGAATCGGCGGCCTGCCTGCACGACGAAGCGGCAACGCTGTACTTCGTGGACCTGTCCGACGGACGCATCACCGCGCGCCATCCCTTCGGCCCACCGGGCGACCTGGAAGGGCTCACACGCATGGGCGACGCGTTCTTCGCCCTGCGCAGCGACGGGCTCGTCTATCGCATTGCTGCCCGCCAAGGCCGCTACGCAGCCGTGGACAGCTTCCGCCTGATGCTGCCCTACCGCAACATCGAAGGGCTTGGCTACGACCCCATCGACGGCCGCGTGCTCGTAGCCCCGAAAGACCCACAGAAAGGCGGGCCAAGCGTGCGCGACAAACGCGAAGTGTTCGCCTTCGATCCCGCCACTTCCGCGCTGCAGATGACGCCGGTGCTGACCTTCTCCGTGAACCAGGTGCTGCGGAGCGCCCAAGCCCAAGGCGTGAAGATCCCGATGCGCACCACCGGCAAGGGCAAGCCCGTGCCGCTGGTCAAGTTGCACATGTCGGCCATTGCCGTGCAGCCCGCCACCGGTCAGTACTTCATCCTTTCGGCCACGGACCAGGCCCTCTTGGTGCTGGACCGCAGCGGTGGCTACGTGGCACTTCATCTGCTGGACCCAAAGCTGCTGCCCCAACCGGAGGGCATCACCTTCCTGCCAAACGGAGATATGCTCATCGCTACAGAGGGGAAGGACGGGGTGCCGCGGATCGTGCGGTACCGCTTGGCTTCCCGAGAAGAACCCTGATGGCATAGCCGGTGCCTCTATATGATCCTCGTGCAATAGGCGGGCACGGGCCGGGCGTTCCTTTGGCCTTCCTCCTACCTTCGCAGCCAGCCGCCGCCGGACATAAACCGGCACGGCACCCCACGCATGGCAGAGAAGATCGACATCGAGGCATCCAAGAACGAGGACCACAATAAGCTCAGCGTTTCCGAGCTGAACCGGCGGCTGAAGGAGGTGTACAAGGGCGGCGGCGAGAAGCACATCGCTAAGCACAAGGCCAAAGGCAAGATGACCGCCCGTGAGCGCATCGATGCCCTACTGGACCCCAAGAGCCCACGCATCGAGATTGGTGCTTTCGCTGCCGATGGCCTATACGCCGAATACGGCGGTGCGCCCAGTGCCGGCGTGGTGGTGGTGATCGGCTACGTGAGCAAACGCCAATGCATCGTGGTGGCCAACGATGCCACTGTGAAGGCCGGCGCCTGGTTTCCCATGACCGGCAAGAAGAACCTGCGCGCCCAGGAGATCGCCATCGAGAACCGCCTGCCCATCATCTACCTGGTGGACAGCGCCGGCGTGTTCCTGCCCATGCAGGACGAGATCTTCCCCGACAAGGAGCACTTCGGCCGCATCTTCCGCAACAACGCGGTGATGAGCAGCATGGGCATCACGCAGATCGCGGCCGTGATGGGCAGCTGCGTGGCGGGCGGCGCCTACCTGCCGATCATGAGCGACGAAGCGCTGATCGTGGAGAAGACCGGCAGCATCTTCCTGGCCGGCAGCTACCTGGTGAAGGCAGCCATCGGCGAGGACATCGACAACGAGACGCTCGGCGGGGCCACCACCCACAGCCAGATCAGCGGGGTGACCGACTACCAATGCAAGGACGACGCCGACTGCCTGCAGAAGATCCGCGCCATCATGGACAAGATGGGCAAGCCCAAGGATGCCGGCTTCAGCCGCGAAAAGCCCGCCAAACCCAAGGCCGACCCGAAGGAGATCTATGGCATCCTGCCCGATGAGCGCGCCAAGCCCTACGACATGCGCGAGCTGATCGCCCGGCTGGTGGACAACAGCGAGTTCACCGAATACAAGCAAGGCTATGGCCAGAGCATCATCACCGCCTATGCCCGCATCGACGGCTGGGCCGTGGGCATCGTGGCCAACCAGCGCAAGGTGGTGAAGAGCAAGTCCCGCAATGCTGCGGGAGGCGAGATGCAGTTCGGCGGGGTGATATACAGCGACAGCGCCGACAAGGCCACGCGCTTCATCGCCAACTGCAACCAGAAGAACATCCCGCTGGTGTTCCTGCAGGACGTCACCGGCTTCATGGTGGGCAGCCGCAGCGAGCACGGCGGCATCATCAAGGACGGCGCCAAGATGGTGAACGCCGTGAGCAACAGCGTGGTGCCCAAGTTCACCATCGTGGTGGGCAACAGCTACGGCGCCGGCAACTACGCCATGTGCGGCAAGGCCTACGACCCGCGCCTGATCGTGGGCTGGCCCAGCGCCAACGTGGCCGTGATGGGCGGCGACCAGGCCGCCAAGGTGCTGCTGCAGATTGAGGTGGCCGCCCTGAAGGGCCGCGGCGAGGAGATCAGTAAGGAACGGGAAGAGGAGATCCTGGGCAAGATCCGCAAGAAGTACCACGACAGCACCAGCCCCTACTACGCGGCGGCCCGCCTCTGGCTGGATGCCGTAATCGACCCGCTGGAGACCCGCCAATGGATCAGCATGGGCATCGAGGCAGCCAACCAGGCACCGGCGGAGAAGGTGTTCAATATGGGGGTGTTGCAGGTGTAGGCTCCCGTCATCGCCAATTCTTCGGATTGTCCTGAATGTATTTGGCAATACGGGCCCATGCTTCGTGGTTGCGGAGTAAGCGCCCGGCCAACTACCTCCCGTTGGTGGGCGCTATTTTGCTAATGGCTGC